>NZ_JAQFEN010000002.1:0-586506 GCF_027689445.1 Gemmiger qucibialis
GATAATGCGCCCTATCCGAGTTCTGGGATAGGGCGCACTTCTATACATAGTCTAAAGACCATGTATCGTGCGTCCTGCGGAGCTTACCTCTGCCGCTGATAAAATCAGCAATCCGAGGTCTGCGTTCGCTTCGCTCCGACAAGGTGGCTACACCCCCTTGCGCCGCTAAAGCGGCTATCCCCTGTGTACCCGCCGCAAAGAGAAATCCGCTCTGCGGTTTTCCCTTTTCATCGGGTTTTATAGAAGCACTGACACACGGACTGTCTGCGGATGGTCTTTCTTTATCTTATCAGCAAAGGATGTGAGAACATGGAAAAATCTTTGGAACAGTTGAAGCAGGAATATGAAAAAACCACTGTCCTGCTGGAACAGGAAAAACGGAAAATGCAGCGTTTGAAAAACCGGCAGGCGTATCTGGAAAGCGGTTCCCGGAAACAGAGGACGCACCGGCTGATTACCCGTGGGGCAGCTATTGAGAGCATTGCACCACAGACAAAGGAGCTATCCGAAGCGGAATTTTATTCCCTCATGGAAAGCATTTTGAATCTGCCGCAGGCGGAGCATTTCATCCGGTCTGCCACAGAGAACCACGCCCGTATTTCCGGGCAGGAGAAAGGCGGTGACTAAGGATAGCACTTTATCATTTTTCAATCGCACAGATCAAGCGCAGCGCCGGTCAGAGCGCCATTGCCAGCGCAGCCTATCGAGCCGGGGAGCGTCTTTACAGCAGCTACTATGGAGAAGTCAGCGACTACACCAAAAAGGGCGGCGTGATCGCTTCGGAAATCATGCTGCCGCCCCATGCGCCGGAAATATATCTTGACCGGGCGACCCTCTGGAATGCTGTGGAGAACTGCGAGAAACATCCAAAAGCACAGCTTGCCTATTCCTTTGATATTGCCATGCAGAATGAATTGACGCTGGAAGAAAACATGGAGCTGGCGAGGAAGTTCGTACAGGAGCAGTTTGTGACAAAAGGCATGATTGCCGACCTTGCTTTTCACAGCCCGGAGAAAGAGGACGGCGGCATCCCTAACCCGCATTTTCATGTGATGACAACCATGCGCCCTTTGAACCCGGATGGCACATGGGGACAAAAACAGCGTCGGGAATATCTTCTTGATGAAGATGGAAACCGAATCCGGGATAAAAACGGCGATTATATGTTTAACGCTGTCCATACAACAGACTGGCATGAGCCGGAAACGCTGGAACACTGGCGGGAGCAGTGGGCGGCTGCCGTTAATACAAAATTTGAGGAAAAAGGGCTGGATGTGCGTATCGACCACCGTTCCTATGTGCGGCAGGGGCTTGACCTGATACCTACTGTCCACGAGGGAGCTAATGTCCGGCAGATGGAAGCAAAGGGCATCCGCACCGAGAAAGGGGAACTGAACCGCTGGATTAAAGCCACCAACCGGCTCATGCAGGATGTGAGGAAGAAGATCAAAGCCCTGTTTGTCTGGATGGCAGAGGTAAAAGAAGAACTTTCCAAACCGCAGACACCGAGCCTTGCCGACCTGTTGATCGCTTATTACAACCAGCGCAACGCAGGGGCATGGAGCAATAAAGCCAGAACCGGAAACTTAAAGCAGTTTGCCGAAGCCGTCAATTATCTGACGGAAAACAAGCTGCTCACATTAGAGGATTTGCAGGAGCGTCTTTCCTCTGTCAACGAAGAATTTGAAGCGTTAAGCGACTCCATGAAAAAGAAATCTGCCCGGATAAAGGAATTGCAGGAATTGATACGGGAGGGCGAGAATTACCAGCGGCTAAAACCTGTTCATACGGAATTGAACAATATCAAGTTTAAGAAACAGAGGGAGAAATTTGAAACATCCCACGATGCGGAGTTACGGCTGTTTTATGCCGCCCGCCGTATTTTGAAAGAAAAACTGGACGGAAAACCCATTGCCCTGAAAGCATGGAAACAGGAATACGCACAGTTAAAAACAGAGTATGCCGAACTGTCTCCGCAGCACAAGCCACTCCGGGAGGAAGTCATACGGCTACGGCAGGTGCAGAACGCCGTAGATACCGCACTGCGCCGGAGGGAGCAGCCACAGGCAGTACAGAGAAAGAAACATGAGATGGAGCTATGATATAACCGGCAGCTTTACCGCTACCAGTATTTTTATGGAGGGAGCATTTGAATGTATTTGAAGCGGTGAAACAGTCTGTTACCACCCGGCAGGCTGCTTCATTCTATGGAATCCGGGTGGGGAGAAACGGCATGGTCTGCTGTCCATTCCACAATGACCGCACGCCCAGCATGAAAGTGGACAGCCGCTTTTACTGCTTCGGCTGCGGGGCTTCCGGGGATGTGATCGACTTTGCCGCTTTGCTGCATGGATTGGGGAAACGGGAAGCTGCGGTCAGGCTTGCGGAGGACTTCGGCGTTTCCTATGAGAAATCCGGCAATGCGCCGCCAGATAGGAAGCGTCACAACAGGTCACAGCCCCGACAAAAATCAGCGGAGCAGAGATTTCAGGAAACGGAACGGTATTGTTTCCGGGTGCTATGCGATTATCTGCGCCTGCTGGAGCATTGGAAAACAGCACACGCCCCACAGCCGCAGGATGCCATCTGGCATCCTCTTTTTGTGGAAGCGTTGCAGAGGATAAGCTACACAGAATACCTTTTGGATATTTTGTTATACGGAGAAATAGAAGAAAAAGCGGCATTGATCGCCGCACAGGGAAAGGAGGTGTTGCGGCTTGAACAGCGAATTTCAGAGCTTGCCGCCGGAAACGCAGGAAGCGGTCAAAAGGACGATGGACACAATGGAACCGGCGCAGACACCGGCAGAAATCCGGGAAACATTAGAGGGGACGCAGAAAGGCGGCGTGAAGAACAGCATCCGAAACTGCCTGACGGTGTTCCAGCGTGACCCTCTGTTTCGCGGGGCGCTGCGCCTGAACCTTTTGACGGAGCAGATTGACATTGTGAAGCCGCTGGGCTGGGAGCGCACCAGTACCACGCTGACCGACATGGACATGAACTACCTGCTTTTGTATCTGGAAGAAAATTACGGGCTTACCAGCGAGAAAAAGGTGCAGAGCGCCATCAAGATTGTTGCCAATGAAAACCGCTACCATCCAGTCAGGGATTACCTGAACAGCCTGCAATGGGACGGCACAGAGCGCATCCGTTACGCCCTGCATCACTTTCTGGGAGCCGATACGGACGAATACACCTATGAAGCCTTGAAACTGTTCCTGATGGGAGCCATCCGGCGGGTATTCAGACCGGGGAGCAAGTTTGAGGTCATGCTCTGTCTGGTTGGTGGTCAGGGAGCCGGGAAATCTACCTTTTTCCGGCTGCTGGCAGGCAGGGACGAATGGTTTTCAGACGATTTGAAAAAGCTGGACGATGAAAATGTGTACCGCAAGCTGCAAGGGCATTGGATTATCGAGATGTCGGAGATGATTGCCACAGCCAACGCCAAGAGTATTGAGGAAATCAAGTCATTCTTAAGCCGCCAGAAAGAAACCTACAAAGTGCCGTATGAGACACATCCGGCAGACCGGCTGCGGCAATGTGTATTTGGAGGGACGACCAACCGGCAGGACTTTTTGCCCCGTGACCGCACCGGCAACCGGCGCTTTCTCCCCGTGACGGTGTACCCGGAACGGGCGGAGGTTCACATACTGGACGATGAAGCGGCGGCGAGGGCGTATATCGAACAGATGTGGGCGGAAGCCATGACGGTTTATCGCAGTGGGAAGTATAAGCTGTCATTCAGCATGGAAATGAACCGATACCTGAACGCCCACCAGCAGGACTTTATGCAGGAAGACACACAGGCCGGCATGATCTACGCCTATTTGGAGGACTACACCGGCGACAGGGTATGTTCCAAGCAGCTTTATGAGGAAGCGCTGGGGAACTTAAATTCCCCGGCAGACTGGGAGACACGGGCAATCTGCGAGATTATGAATACCGGCATTGCGGGCGGCATCATACAGGGCTGGGTAGCCTACAAAAGCCCGAAGCGGTATAAGAAATACGGTTCTCAAAAAGGCTGGGAGCGTGTCAACCAAGCTCCGCCGGAGGGGGACGGTTTTCAGGAAATCACGGAAGAAGAAGCCCGGCAAATGGAACTTCCATTCTGAAAAGCCACCGGTTGACAGTTTGGTTGACGCTTTGGTTGACAGCCGGTTGACGGGGAAAAGCCTGATATTTGGGGCATTTCTCTCCTTTGTCAACCATGTCAACCAAGAAATCAAAGAAAAAGTAAAAAGTAATAATAGAGCGCCTATGGATTGTTTTCAAAGTCTTTTCTGCCGGTTGACACGGTTTGGTTGACACGGAGACAGTCTGCGGCTGTACACCTGTCTGACATTCCCTTGTCGGGCATATTTCATTTATGGAGGTAACTGCCTATGGCAAAAAGCAAAAACGAGAGCAATAACAAAAACAGCGGCACCCTGCTTACCGAAAAAGACGGCACCCAGTATTTTGTCATGGGGAAAGTCCGTATCAAGGTATCGGAGCATTTCGCACAGGATGGGAAGCCGCTTGACAGCCTGCTGGAAGATGTGATCCAGCACGCTGCCGCCGCTTCCTGAAAAAATACGGAATAACGACTGTCAATCAGCCCACGCTTATGATATACTTGTACCAGCGAGTATTGTATAAGCGTGGGTTGTTTCTTTTAGAAGGAGGATTTTTAACCGTGAAACAACCATACAATACAACGATTTATAACACTGCACTATATTTGAGATTGAGCCGTGACGATGAATTACAGGGGGAAAGCGGCAGTATCCAGACCCAGCGCATGATGCTTAGACAGTATGCCGCAGAGCATGGGCTGACCGTTGTAGACGAGTACATTGACGACGGATGGAGTGGGACAAATTTCGAGCGTCCAAGTTTCCAAAGGATGATTGATGACATCGAAGACGGGAAAATCAACTGCGTTGTCACAAAGGACTTATCCCGTCTGGGAAGAAACTATATCCTGACCGGTCAGTACACGGAAATCTATTTCCCCAGCAAGGGAGTACGCTACATTGCCATCAATGACAATGTGGACACCATCAACGGAGAAAGCGAGCTTGCACCGTTCTTAAACATCCTGAATGAAATGCACGCCCGACAGACCAGCAAAAAGGTCAAGGCTGCCATGCACACAAGATTTGCCAATGGCGCACACTATGGAGCCTATGCACCGCTGGGCTATGTAAAAGACCCGGACAAAAAAGGTCATCTTCTGATCGACCCGGAAACACGCTGGATTGTAGAGAAGATTTTTGACCTTGCTGTACACGGGCGTGGAGCCGCCAGCATTACACGGATTCTGGTGGAGGAAAAAGTACCTACCCCCGGCTGGCTGAACTATGAAAGATACGGGACTTTCGCCAATATCTACGCCGGTGCGCCCGCAGAAAAAGCCTATGCGTGGACGATAGCACAGGTCAAGAGCATTTTGAAAGAGGAAACCTACATCGGTCACAGCATTCACAACAAGCAGAGCAACATTTCATTCAAGAACAAGAAAAAGGTGCGGAAGCCGCAGGAAGAATGGTATCGTGTGGAAAATACCCACGAAGCCATCATTTCTGAAGAAGTGTTCCAAAAAGTTCAGGAGCTGATTGCAAGCAGACGCAGGAAACGCAGAAACGGTACGACACAGATTTTCGCAGGATTGATAAAATGTGCAGACTGCGGATGGTCTTTAGCCTATGGGGAAAACAAGCAGAATAAGAACCCATACGGGTACTACCATTGCAGCAAGAACGGGCAGGGATTACGCCAGTGTTCCATGCACTATATCCGCTATGATGTACTGTATGCCTATGTGCTTGCAAGACTGCAATACTGGTCTATGCTGGCACAGAAAGACGAGGACAATCTGCTGAAACGCCTGCTCAATGCCAGCGACAGGGAAAGAAACTCTGCGAAGAAAAAGCAGGCTGCGGAGCTGAAAAAGGCAGAGAAGCGTAAAGCCGAGGTTGACGGGCTGTTTGCTAAAATGTATGAGGACTGGTCTGCCGGACGCATAACCGAGTATAACTTCAATATGCTGTCCGAGAAGTACCAGAACGAGCAAAAGGAGCTTGAAACAAAAATAAGACAGCTTCACGAAACGATGGAAGCCGCCGTACAGACCGCAGCGGATGCTGAAAAGTGGATTGCCCTGATGAAACAGTATGTCAACCCTGTGGAGCTGACCGCCGAACTTCTGAACACTCTAATTGAAAAAATAACCGTCCACGAAGCTGTCAAGGGCGAGGACGGAAGCCGTGAGCAGGAAGTAGAAATCTACTACCGCTTCATCGGCAAAATCGACTGACCTTTCTTTTTTACCCAACAATATCTTTAATTAAGGGAGACGGGCGAAACCGTGCCCAACACCGAAACTCTGAAACTGCTGTCCCAGCTGTTTGATGTCTCCATCAACACCCTGTTGGGCAGCCCGCGCACCATGGTCTGCCAGTGCTGCGGCATGCCGCTGGATGATTCCACCTTGAGCAAAGGGCCGGATGGTGCCTTTAACGAGGATTATTGTAAGTGGTGCTATGCCGATGGCCAGTTCGCCTATCCCACCAAAGCTTCCCTGCTGGATTATCTGATGGCACATATGCCCAACCCGGATAACGCCCCCGCCGCCGTTTGCCGCGCCCAGTTTGATACTTACCTTTCCCGGCTGAAGCACTGGAAAGAGGAAGAGTAACCGCAATAAAAACAGACACAAAACAAAATCTCAGTTGTGCAGGTAGGATACCGCACGGCTGAGATTTTTGTTTTGCAATTTTCGTTTTGTTTCGGCGGCCCAGCTTTTTGAAAAAGGCTGACCCCCAAAAGCCCCGTGCAGGGGAAAGCTCAACAGACCTGCGCCTGTTCCCTTTCCCTTCACACGGGGCTTTTTATATTTGGTCTGATTAAAGTTTTTCGCCCAGCCTTTTTTCAAAAAAGGCTGGAAAATAACTCTAAAAAGAAAATTACTTCTTCTTCGGTACCAGCACGGTCTTGCCGCCCATGTACGGCTGCAGAACAGCCGGAATGGTCACGGTGCCGTCAGCCTGCAGGTGATTCTCCAGGAAAGCAATCAGCATGCGCGGCGGGGCAACGCAGGTGTTGTTCAGGGTATGGGCCAGCTGGGTCTTGCCATTCTCATCCTTGTAGCGGATGCGCAGACGGCGTGCCTGGGCATCGCCCAGGTTGGAGCAGCTGCAAACCTCAAAGTACTTCTGCTGACGCGGGCTCCAAGCCTCAATGTCGCAGCTCTTCACCTTAAGGTCAGCCAGGTCGCCGGAGCAGCACTCCAGCTGGCGAACGGGAATCTCCATAGAGCGGAACAGCTCAACAGAGTTGTGCCACAGCTTGTCGTACCAGCTCATGCTGTCCTCCGGCTTGCAGACGACGATCATTTCCTGCTTCTCGAACTGGTGGATGCGGTAAATGCCTCGCTCCTCAATGCCGTGGGCACCCTTCTCCTTGCGGAAGCAGGGGCTGTAGCTGGTCAGGGTCAGGGGCAGCTTGGCGCCGTCCAGGGTCTGGTCAATGAAACGGCCGATCATGGTGTGCTCAGAAGTGCCGATCAGGTACAGGTCCTCACCCTCGATCTTGTACATCATGGCATCCATTTCGGGGAAGGACATAACGCCCTTCACCACATCGCCGTGCATCATGAACGGGGGGATGACATAGGTGAAGCCCTTGTCGATCATAAAATCGCGGGCGTAAGCCAGAACAGCTTCGTGCAGGCGGGCAATGTCGCCCAGCAGATAGTAGAAGCCGTTGCCGGAAACGCGGCCTGCAGCATCCAGGTCAATGCCGTCAAAGCTTTCCATGATGTCAACATGGTACGGGATGGGATAATCCGGCACAACAGGATCGCCAAAGCGCTGTACTTCCACATTGCAGCTGTCGTCCGGGCCGATGGGCACACTGGGGTCGATCATCTGCGGGATGGTGTACATGATGTCGCGGATCTTGTCCTGCAGCTCGGCTTCCTTGGTTTCCAGCTCTTTCAGGCGGTCAGCCTGTGCGGTCACCTGCTTCTTGATTTCCTCGGCTTCGGCGGCCTTGCTGGGGTCCTTTTTAGCCTGGCCCATCAGCATGCCAATCTGCTTGGAAAGCTTGTTGCGGTTGGCGCGCAGGGTGTCACCCTCGCCAATGGCGGCGCGGTACTCAGCATCCAGATTGATGACCTCGTCTACCAGCGGCAGCTTGGCATCCTGAAACTTCTTTTTAATGTTCTCCTTGACCTCGTCGGGGTGCTCACGCACAAAACGAATATCCAACATGATTCAAAATCCTTTCCTCTATTTGTAATTTTGCAAATGCCTGAAATCTAAAGTGATAAAATGAAAGAGTTATGCCTCGTCCTCACCGGACGGATCAGCCGCCTCGGCGGCCTGCTCAGGGTCATACTGTCCCAGCAGCCCGGCGAACTGCTGCAGCTGCGCATCAGAATAAAATGCAATGTGCAGCACGCCCTTGCCGCCCTTGTAGTCCACATGCACTTCACTGCCGGTGGTCTCTTTCAGGGCACCCTCCACCTCCACGGCAAGCACCGGGCGGGTAAAGGCATCCTCTTCCTTGGCGGGCTTCGGCGGCTTGGACATTTTGCGGCACAAAGCTTCGGCCTGGCGCACGCTCATGTCCTTGGCAATGATTTGGTCCGCCGCGGCGGACATCTGCTCCGGTGAGTTAAGGCTTAACAGCGCTTTGGCATGGCCCGCACTGATGTCCCCTGTCCGCACCTGATCCCGCACATACTCCGGCAGGTTCAGCAGGCGCATGGCGTTGGTAATGGCGCTGCGGCTTTTGCCCAGCCGCTTGGCGGCTTCTTCCTGCGTTAAACCATAGCGCTCAATCAGCTTTTTGCAGCCCTCAGCCACTTCAATGGGGTCCAGATCCTCACGCTGTAAGTTCTCGATCAGGGCCAGCGCAGCGGCCTGTTCATCGGTAACTTCTTTGATCAAAACCGGAACTTCATCCAGCCCGGCCATGCGCGCGGCACGCCAGCGGCGCTCACCCGCAATGATCACATAGCCCGGCCCGGTCTTTTTGGCGCGCACCGCAATGGGCTGCAGCAGGCCGTTTTCGCCAATGCTCTCTGCCAGGGCCGCCATGGCGTCCTCGTCAAAGTTCTTGCGCGGCTGGTCGGGGTCCGGCTCAATCTCCCGCACAGGCAGGCGGGTCAGATCCGGGCTAGCATCTTCGGTCATGGGCAGGTCTTCAAACAGGCTGTCCAGCCCTTTGCCAAGGCCGCCCAATTTGCGTTTTGCCATTCACACACTTCCCTTTCCCAAACAGGAAAACCAGGGTCATTCCCGCTCGTTATTTTCCAAAAATTCACGCGCCATGGCCATATAGGCTTCGCTGCCCTTGCCGTTCGGCTCGTAAAAATTGATGGGCATACCAAAACTGGGCGCTTCCGAAAGGCGCACGGTGCGTGGCACAACGGTTTTGTAAACCTTGTTGCCATAGTACTTTTTGACCTGTGCAACCACCTGCATGGTCAGGTTGAACCGGCCGGAGTACATGGTGAACACCACGCCCTCAATGTCCAGGTAATGGTTGTATTTTTTGCGCACGAT
Organism: Gemmiger qucibialis; assembly: GCF_027689445.1. Classification (NCBI taxonomy): domain Bacteria; kingdom Bacillati; phylum Bacillota; class Clostridia; order Eubacteriales; family Oscillospiraceae; genus Gemmiger; species Gemmiger qucibialis. The sequence continues at coordinate 9,558 of NZ_JAQFEN010000002.1, forward strand.
CTTTAAGGTATTCATCAGCTCCGAAAGCCCCTCCAGCGCATAATACTCGCACTGAATGGGGATCAGCACCGTATCGCAGGCGCAAAGACCGTTGACGGTCAGCAGATCCAGCGAGGGCGGGCAGTCAATGAACACATAATCGTACAAAGGAATCAGCGGTGCCAGGATGCTGCGCAGGCGGTTTTCGCGCCGGGGCAGCTCCACCAGCTCCACCACAGCACCGGCCAGCTGCGTGTTGGAAGCAATCAGGTCTGCGTTGAACTTAGTGTGAACGATGGCCTGCCGAACGTCATCATCGTTGATCAGGCAGGTGTAAATGTTGGATTGCTGGCCTTTTTTTGCAACGCCGTAACCCGAGGTGGTATTGCCCTGCGGGTCAAGGTCAACCACGAGAACCTTTTTGCCCAGCGCAGCCACGCAGGAAGAAAGGTTGACGCAGGTGGTCGTTTTGCCAACGCCGCCCTTTTGGTTTGCGATTGCAATTACTTTTGCCATTTTACCCTCCATGTATCGTTTGGAACCGCTAAGAACTTATTTATTATAACACAGCAGCCCCTTTTGTGGAAGTCCTAACCCCCAAAAACACAAAAAATCCCCCCGGGAATGTTCCACGTGGAACATTCCCGGGGGAAAATTACCGGGAACGATTCATTTTTGTGCGGTTTATGTGAATGGGATGGATAAAGGAAAAAATGGTTACCCTGTTTTTGTGGCGTTGCTTAAATAATAAGTGCGCCGTCATTCAAAGAGTATACATGATAGAGAAAATCCTCATTGCTGTCATCATAGCAGCAAATGATAAGATAGTTACCACTAAAGAAAATGTCATCAACTCTGTAGCCGTCCGATTCAGAGATATCAAATGTATCCAGTTCCGTTCCGTTTTCAACGCTGTAAATCCGGAAAGATTTGCCGGGAGAACAGATTGCAAGTACAGAACCGTTTTGTGCGACAACTTGTGGAGAATCCGGAATAAGGACAGGAGCGAATGTACTGCCATCGGCAAGATCCAACAGGGTGAAATAAGTTTTCCCATCGGCACCCTTTAGGGTAAGCAAAAATTTATTATCCAAAAGGTTTACAGATTCAAGAGCATCCATATAGTTTTGAGGAATGTCAATTTCATCTCCAGCCGCAGTAAAGTAAGTTTTCGTTGAATCGCGGAGCATCATATCAGGGTAAATGGTGCGGCAGAAGTAGCCAAGACCGGAAGAATCAGAACCTAAAAATGAAATTTTACTATTCGATACTTCATTTGCGAGAGTATCTTGCCAGGTGTTGATGGCGGTACAGTCAAGTGCGTCAGAAGGAAAGGCACTCCAAGGAAGAAGATAGGTGCTCTCACTTGCAGGATTAAAAGCTCTTCCTCCAACAATAAAGCAGGAAGAATTATAGGGGTCAAGACAAGAAAAGTAAGTACCATAGTTTTGTAGATAAGGAAACTCAGAAAAGGACATATAATTACTAGTGTAAGTATCATGTTCAAAAAAGTTGCAGGTGATACCGTTAATACCGTAGTTAAAGACCATCTTGAGAACACGATTCTCACCAAGATCATCATCAGGACCAAAAGATATTTTCCACATTAAACCGCCGGAGAAAGTCCATACGATGCCATCGTCATCAAAGTCCATGAAATCAGCAAGATTGTGGGAACTATCGGTGCAGTCATACAAAAACTGACCATCCTGGTCCAATACGCACATGGATGCTGATTTCCCGTCAAAACCCGTTTTGGCACGGATGGACAGAATGAGATGAGAATTGATCGGATACAGCCGTTCATACCCCAGAGATTCATCCGGCTGATAAATCACATTGCCGTTTTCATCAAGAATAACCCCGGCAAAACCGGCGGTGGAAAGCTCCATGGTTCGCCCGGTGTAGACGCATTCGCCGGAAACATTTTCGTCTGTTGCAGCAATCAGGTGCCCATCGGCCAAAGGATATAGCGCGGTGTACCCATCCATTAAAACGGTGTTGCCGCCGCCATCGATAATGCCGCAAATTTTGTTACCGGAAGTATCAAGCCCGTTGATAACGTGCTTTCCATCCTGCCATTCCCTGCTGAAACCGGTTACTTTGCTGAACAACTGGCTGGCGGGCTGCCCGGCTGGTTGTTGGGTGGGTTCTGGCGTGGGTGCTTCGGTCGGTGCCGCTGTGGGGGAAGTAGTTTTGGTTGAGACGGCAGAAGAAACCGCAGAGGAATCCGCCGATTTGCCGCAGCTGCACAACAGGGATGCAAAAATTACGGATGATAAAAGAATCGCAGTTGCTTTTTTCATGATTACCTCCTTTATAAAAGCTGAACGTCTTGATATCTGGATTATACCCCGTATATGGGGAATAGTCAAGAATCAATTCCATAATATAATAAAAGATAAAAGTGGATTGCACCAAGTAAAGGAAAATGTAGCCATGATATCTTACGCACCGCTGTGGCGGACAATGAAGCAGCGTGGTGTTTCAACATATGCCTTAATTTCGCAGTATGGGTTCAGCCGGGGCACATTAGACAGACTGAAACAGACACGAAATGTAACAACGAATACACTGGATGATTTGTGCCGGATATTGGATTGTGAAATTTGGGATGTAATCGAATATATACCAGATACCAAAAAAGACTGACTGTTCACATCGGAACAGCCAGTCTTTTTCTATTTTAACGCTTCTTGTATGGGAACCTCAAACCTCAGCTAAATCTATTTTGTCGGTAAGATTGATTGTGCATAAAAACAGTTTGTAGGGGACGATGCTTGCATCGTCCCGCATGGCGGGCTTTGTGTAATATTTCATTCTGCTATATGGTATGAGACGGCGGGCGCACAATGTGCGCCCCTACGGGTGGGATGCATGGTAAAATGTTGATTGCCTATTATAAAATGCACTGTAGAGAACGGTCTCGACCGTTCCGAGGCCTTGCGATATATGCCATTACTAAATTAGCCGCAAAGTTTCAATAAATGATGGCTCCCCTAGAGGGGAGCTGGACGCGGAGAGGCCTGAGGGGTGGTTCCACAGGTAGTGCCCCAAAATTCATGGTGCAAATCCCCCACCGGCGGCCAGAGGGCTCTGCGCCCGCAGGCGCGTTTCGGAGGCCAACCGGGGCAACGCCACGGCTCTTAGGCCGGAGATGGCCGCCCTACCGCGTAATTGTCCGCAAACGTCGAATGATATATACGCCCGTCCGCGGGACGTCGAGGACGCCGTCAACTACAAAAATCAGGGAAAAGGTTGGCACAAAATTTGCAGGCGAGGTAAGCCATAGTACCGGCGGGGTCAAGTGCCCCCACCCTACCTCCAATTCCTCATTTCTAATTCCTAATTTCGCATTCGCCCAAACTCCTCCCTCCTAACTCCTAACTAACTCATCCACTTCCCCAAGGCTGCTTCCTTCCCCGCTCGGCATCTCTGGCTCATGGCACGCCGGCAGCGTGTTGGGCACGGGCAGCGGTGCAGGGGTAGCGGTGGGGATGCGTACCGTGTATTCCAAAAATCCATCCGCTTGCTCACAGCTGGTCACGGCGGGAATGCCCCGCTGGGTCATCAGGTCAACCGCGTGCTGTAAGGTGTTTACAAACAGCCGCACATCCCCCACCATCGGCACCGTGCTGCGGCAGGGGCCGGGGGTGTCTTTGGGGGCAGCCAGCATGGCGTCCACCAGACGGTCGGCTTCCCGCACACTCAGCTTGTCCCGTGCGATCTTTTCCAGCGCGGCGGTGCGGCGGCTTTCCGGCAGGCGCAGTACAGCGCGGGCGTGGCGCTCGGTCAGACCGGCAGCGGTGCAGAGCTGCTGCTGGGCGGTGGTCAGGGTAAGTAAGCGCAGCTTGTTGGCCAGCGCGGGCTGGCTTAACCCCAGGCGGCGTGCAGCTTCGGCCTGGGTGCAGTTCCAAAGCCGGATCACCTCCCGGATGCCCCTTGCCGCATCAAAGGCATCCAGTTGGGCGCGCTGTAAATTTTCCAGCAGCCCCAGCGCAGCGGTTTCGCTGTCGTCAAAGTCCTGAATGATGGCCGGGATGCGTTCCAGCTTCGCCAGGCGGCAGGCCCGCAGCCGCCGCTCCCCTGCCACAAGCTGGTACTTGTGGTAGCCTGTCTTGCGCACGCTGATGGGCTGCAGCAGCCCGTTCTGTAAAATGCTGACAGCCAGCGCCGCAATCTCGGTTTCATCAAAGGCGGTGCGCGCCTGGAACGGCGATGGCTCGATCTGCTCCACCGGCAGTAAAACAATTTTGCCGGGTTTCTGATTGGCGGCTTTTTTATCCGGTTTGGACATATGGCTTCTCCCTCCCCCGCACAGGCAATAAAAAAGCCTGTGCTTGCCTTTTATCAAAAGCATAGCACAGGCCAAACCGGTTAGAAAGAAAATTCGTTCGCCGCAATTCGAGGTAAAACCCGGAGTTTTGTTAAATTAAAGAGGCTTTTTTGCAATTTTTCCGCCGTTGCGGGGGTAAGCTGTCGGCGTTTGCGAAATCTTTTTGCAAACTACCAGCCGCCGCTCGCTGCCGTCCGGCAGGGTGAACGCGCGGGTATCGCCGTAGGCACCGCCCAGCTTTTTCAGGGCGGCAGCGGAACCGCCCAACTCAGCATCCGCATCAGGGCCTTTCATTGCAATGAACACCCCGCCAACCCGCACAAGCGGCAGGCAGTATTCGCACAGCACCGGCAGGGCGGCTACCGCACGGGCGCTGGCGACATCAAACTGTTCACGCCAGATTTTGCGGGCGGCTTCCTCTGCGCGCTCCTTGGCGAACTCTACCCCCGTCAGGCCAAGTTCCCCGCACAGGTACTTCAAAAAGTCCACCCGCTTGCCGGTGGGCTCCATCAGGGTCAGCTGCAAATCCGGCTTGAAAATTTTTGCCACCACACCGGGGAACCCTGCCCCGGTGCCAACGTCCACCAGTTTGCCGGTTACTTCCGGCTGGGCGGCAAACAGCAGGCTGTCCGCAAAGTGGCGGTCCTCAATGCCCTCCGGGCTGGTGATGGCCGTCAGGTTCACCTTCTGGTTGTAATCCACCAGAATTTCCGCATAGCGGTCCAGCAGGTCCAGCTGGGCACCGCTCAGCACAATGTTCCACGTGGAACATTTTTGTGCAAGGCGTTCTTTATCGATCATATAAGCTCCTTTATAAAAATAATAAATAATAATGAATAAAGAACAATGTCGGTGCGCCGCCCGCTGCGGCGCAAATAAAATAGGTTGGCTGCGATGGAGCGACCATGATTTTTTCCGGAACAGCTGACTTAATTAAAATGTGATGCCGTGGGCATCACACAACAATTATTCATTATTCTCTATTCTTTTTTAATTTAAAATGAGTATCCCGCCCCTTATTCTGCCGCAGTCTTCCCTGCTTTCATCAGGGCAATGCTCAGCTGGGCCAGGTCGCTGGGGCTTACACCAGGAATGCGTCCGGCCTGTGCCAGCGTGCGGGGGCGAATCTTCGCCAGCTTTTCGCGGGCTTCCAGCGTCACGGTTTCCAGCGGGGCGTAATCAAAGTCATCGGGGATCACCACATTTTCGTGGCGCTGTACCTCGTGGATAGCGCGCTGCTCACGGGCAATATAACCGGCATAGCGGATCTCGGTTTCAATGCGCAAGGCCATGGCAGCACTCACATCCTGCCCGCGGCCAATCACCTTGGCCAGCAGCTCATAGTGTACGCCGGGCCGCTTGAGCAGCTCCGCCGCCGTGCCGCCGGATTCACCCAGCGTTTCCAGCACTTCCGGCGGGGCAACGGTGCGCAGCTCCGCCAGCGGTACTTTGGTGGTTTCCAGCCGGTGCAGCTCGGCCTTTTTCACTTCCATGTCGTGGGTGAACGCCGCCCAGCGGGTGTCGTCCACAAGGCCGTATTCCCGGCCAATGGGGGTCAGGCGCTCATCGGCGTTGTCCTGCCGCAGGCTCAGGCGGTACTCGCTGCGGCTGGTCATCATGCGGTAGGGGTCCATCACGCCCTTGGTTACTAGGTCGTCCACCAGCGTGCCAAGATAGGAAGTATGCCGTGCCAGCACCAGCTCGCTCTTGCCCAGAGCCTGGCGGGCGGCGTTCAGGCCGGCCAGCAGGCCCTGCGCGGCGGCTTCCTCATAGCCGGAAGTTCCGTTGAACTGCCCTGCCCCGTACATGCCGCCGATCACTTTGCTTTCCAGCGTGGGCAGCATGCTGGTGGGGTCCACACAGTCATACTCGATGGCATAAGCCGGGCGCATGATCTCCAGGTTCTCAAACCCCTTGATGGTGCGGTACATGGCATTCTGCACGGCTTCCGGCAGGGAGGAACTCATCCCCTGCAGGTACATCTCCTCGGTGTCCTCGCCGCAGGGCTCCACAAACACCGGGTGGCGTTCCTTGCCCTTAAAGCGCACCACCTTATCTTCAATCGAAGGGCAGTACCGCGGGCCGACACCCTGAATGTCCCCGCCGTACAGCGGCGAGCGGCTCAGATTGTCCAGGATGACCTTGTGGGTCTCCGGGTTGGTGTAAGCAATGTAGCAGTCCACCTTGTTGTGCATCGGCTTGTGGGTCATAAAGCTGAACGGCTGCAGCAGCTCGTCCGGGTCGCCGGGCTGGCAGTCCAGCTTGCTGAAGTCAATGCTGCGGCGGTGTACGCGGGCCGGGGTGCCGGTTTTGAAGCGGCGCAGCGGCACACCGTGGGCCGTCAGATCCTTGGTCAGCGCGGTGGCCGCATGGGTACCATCCGGGCCGCCGTCATAGTGGGCTTCGCCCACAAAAATGCGCCCGCCCAGCGCTGTGCCGGTGGCAATCACCACGCACTTGCAGCTGTAATAGCCGCCCAGCGCCGTTACCACCCCGCACACATGGCCGTCCTGCACATCCAGCCGCACGATCTCTGCCTGGTGAATTTCCAGGTTGGGGGTCAGCTCCAGCGCATGCTTCATCCACATGTGGTAGCGCTTGCGGTCAGTCTGCACGCGCAGGCTGTGTACCGCGGGGCCTTTGCCGCGGTTCAGCATCCGGCTCTGCAAAAAGGTGGCGTCCGCCGCAATGCCCATCAGACCGCCCAGCGCATCGATCTCCCGCACCAGATGCCCCTTGGCTGTGCCGCCAATGGACGGGTTGCAGGGCATGTTGCCGATAAAATCCAATGTCAACGTAAAGATCGCCGTCTTGGCGCCAAGCATGGCTGCCGCATGGGCAGCTTCAATTCCGGCGTGTCCGGCACCCACCACGACCACATCATAATTTCCCAAAAAATCCATAATCTCTATGCCTCAAATCAAAACTCTTTGATGGAAGAAATTTTCGTCACTTCATTGTATCACAGCCGCGCCCGGAACACAATAAAAGAGCGCCTGCCCCCGCAGAAAATAGCGGGTAAACAGGCGCTCTTGGAACGCAGAAGAACAGGTGGGTTATTTGCCCACACAGAAGGTAGAAAACACTTCGTCAATGGTAGCTTCGGTGGCATCCTCACCGGTCAGGCGGGCAAGGGCACGCTGCGCATCGCTGATGCACACCCCGGCAGCATCCAGCCCAAAGCCGTCCTCCTGGCTGTTCAGGGCTTCGGCCAGGGCATCGCGGGCTTCCTTGGCGGCGCTCAGCTGGCGGGCGCTGCACAGCGCGGCAGCGTTGGGGTCCAGGTTGGCGGTGCCCAGCAGTTGGGCGACCGCCTGACACAAAGGCTGCAGGCTGGCGGCGTCCCGCGCGGTCAGAGGAATGATGGCCTTGAAGTAAGGCGCTAACTGCTGCTGTGCGGCAGTGAATGCTTCCCCCTGCCCGGCCAGATCCTGCTTGTTCAGGATGGCCAGCGCAGGGCGGCCCTGGCAGCGGCGTGCAATTTCCAGGTCTTCCTCATTCAGCGGGGCGGCCAGGTCGAACACGGCCAGCACCAGCCCGGCTTCCTCCAGCTTTTTCCAGCTGCGGCGGATGCCCTCGGCTTCCACAGCATCGCCGTGTTCCCCCACATCCCGCACACCGGCGGTGTCAAACAGGTTCAGCCGGATGCCGGTATCCCCCAGCATCACGGCCTGCTCCAGCACATCGCGGGTGGTGCCCGCAATGGGGGTCACAATGGCGCGGTCAAACCCGGCCAGCAGGTTCAGCAGGGTGCTTTTGCCCACATTGGGGCGGCCCAGCAGCACACAGTCCACCCCGCGGCGCAAAACCGCCCCGGCCCCGTACCCGGCAATCAGCTGGTCCAGCGTGTCCCTCTGCTCGCTCAGTGTGGCGATCAGCTCTGCCTGCGATACCTCCGGCACATCCTCCTCCGGGTAGTCGATCCAGGCGGTCAGGTGGGCAGCCAGTGTTTGCAAAGCGGCCTGGATGCCCGCAATGCGCCGTGCCAGCGCACCGTCCAAAGCGGACTTTGCCAGCGCTGCCCCTTGCCGCCCTTCGGCGGAGATGATCTCCATCACGGCTTCGGCCTGGGTCAGGCTCATGCGGCCGTTTTCCAGTGCGCGGCGGGTAAACTCGCCGGGGCCGGCGGGCGCAGCACCGGCCAGGTACAGCGCTTCCAGCAGGCCCTGGGCCATGGCGTTGCCGCCGTGGACTGAAAGCTCGATCACATCCTCACCAGTGTAGCTGTGCGGCGCGCGGAAAAACAGGGCGATGGTCTCATCCATCTCCTCACCCCGCAGATGGTAATGCCCCAGCATGGCGGTGTAGCCTTTGGCTTCCGCAATCCGCTTTGCCGGGTTGCGCGGGGTGAAGATCTCCCCCACCACCGCATACGCTTCCGGTCCGGATACCCGAACGACCGCAATGCCGCCTGCCCCCGGTGGGGTGGCAAGGGCGCAAATAGTAGAACTCATATCAATACCTCGAACTTATCTGTTGTTGGCTTTATGCTGGCCTTGGCTGCGTCAGCAGCGGTAACTCTCCCGCGGGCCAAGGTAGGATTCCGGCAGGGTGGTGCCGTCCGGCCAAAGCACGATCTTTTCCAGAATGATGGCCGGGCTGACCGCATAAAAGCGCAGTGTGTTGACCCCCGCATGGCACAGGATGACGGCCTCGGTCAGCTTTACATTGGCAAAGCCCTCGGCGTACCACTGTTCGCTGCCAAAGAACGGTCGGTTCTCCTCGTGCACGGTGTTTACAACCTGCACCGCTCCGCCATTGACCGAATAGCCGATATACTGCTTTGGCTCAAAGGTGACCGGTGTGGTGGCGGACATATGGAACTGTACATGATAGTTTCCGTCTTTTGCCGCAGCAAACGTATATTCCAGATAGGGGCGCTCTTCGCTGTTTTCAAAGTTGGCGGTAGCCGGGAACACTTTCAGCGCGGTGCCCAGGCGGCCATACGGCTTGAGCAGCGCAAAGCCGCCGCCGGGAACATCCCGCTTGGCAGTGTAGTGCTGTGCTTCCATGGCAATGCAACCGTTAGCTTCCACAAAAGTTCCTTTGGGGTAACTGACTGGCGTATTGTCCACTTCCACAATGATGTTGGCCGCACCGGTCCCCTCCTGGATATGCTCATTCACCACAGCGAACTGTCCAGCCGCTTTGCCGGTGATCTGGCTGCGGTCAATCGTCAGGGTCACGTGCTGATTTTCGGCCACGGTGCCGCCGGTGCAGCTGAACTGCATCCAGGGGCAGTCGGTCTCAATGTGCCAGCTGATGGGGCACTTGCTGCCGCAGGCAACGTCAAACGCAACCTGGCTGACATCCGGCCGCAAAAAGTCCTGCCATACCTGCGGCTTGCGGCCATTCCACCAAAAGCCGGTGGCGTACTCGGTATCTTCCACGCGGGATACGATCATCCGCGGCCGGTTGGCCGGGGTGATGTACATCCGGATGGGCAGCTTGTTGTCCTCGTCGTTCCAGTACACAAAGCCGATGTGCTCCGATAACCCGAACCCGTAATACTTGCCGCCGTCCACGGTGTGGTATTCGTTCACCAGCGCTTCGTCTGCTTCAATGCAGGCCTGCACTTCATCGGCCAGCCGGTTGGCGGCAACGCGGTTCTGTTTGGCGTACAGATGGTTGCGCCCGGTCAGGATCCACATCTTCATCAAATTGGCCGTGCCGCACGCCGGGAAGTAGATCAGCGAGATAAAAGCGCTCAGGTTCTCCTGCGGGCAGGCGGTTTTCAGCGCATCACATTCGGTAAGGATATGCTCAGAAATTTGCAGCACTTCCTCCGCCTCGCCGTAATGGGTCGGGTGGTAGGTGTTCTCCCCCATCTTCTCGTGCTTTCTGCGGGCCAGCAGGCGGGTGTAGTCGGTGATGATGCCCTCAATGCGGGGCAGGTCCGCCGGTGCAAAAGCCGCGCCAAAGTTGCGGCGCACCCACTGTGCGGTGTACTGGGTGGTAATGGCAGCATCCTGCCCGCCCCAGACGTCAATATCATAAGCCAGGTCCAGGAAGTAGGAAAGCCCGAACTCCTGCGTGCCAATATCACCGATGTTCGTTACCCAGATCTCCCGCACGCCGTATTCGTAAGCGGAGGTCATCTCCTCCCACACTTTGGGCAGGTAGGTGGCACCCACCCATTCAAATGAGTGGGGCCCGCCGTGCATGTCCATGTGGTAGTACATGCCGTACCCGCCGGGGTGGCTGCGCATTTCCGGGCTTGGCAGCGTGCGGGTGGAGCCGTGGTTGTTGTCGCTCAGCATCAGGGTCACGCCGTCCAGTTCCGGATCACCGATTAGGCCTGGCGTTTCCTTGCTGCCGTAAAAGAACTCTTCGGTTTCTGAGAAGAAAACGATCTGCCGCGGCACCTGCCTGATATCCGGGTTAATAATCTCCCGGATCAGCTGGTTCTGGGTTTTCAGCACATTGCGGATCAGTTGAATGTTCTCTTCCAGCGTGGCGTGCTGCATAATGGCAGTGTCATTTTCGCCGCGCATGCCAAGAGTGATGACGTTCTCAAAATCTTTGTTGCGGGTCAGGCCGTCGCGCCAAAAGCGGGTAATGCCTTCTGGGTTGGCAATGTAATCCCAGGCATCGCCGTAAATGGAACCACTGCCCCGCACCATGCTGTATTCCTGCCCGCTGCGCATACAGGGTTCGTGGTGGGAGGTGCTCATCACCACACCCAGTTCGTCCGCCAGTACGGCGTTTTCCAGCCCAGGGCCGTCTAGGCTGAAATTGGAATTCCACATGGCAGGCCACAGGTAGTTGCCTTTCATGCGCAGCAGCAGCTCAAATACCGGCGCATAGCAGGCGGCGTTCATGCTGCCAAAATGGGTCTTGGCCCAGTTGCCAAAGGCGGGCCATTCATCGTTGATAAAAAAGCCGCGGTACTTGACGGACGGCACCCTGGATACCATGTTCACCCGATCATCCAATACCACAGTGTCCTGGTGCCGCGGCAGGACATGGTTCCAGTTGACCAGCGGGGAAACGCCGATCAGCTCCGAAAGATGGAACAGCCCGTAAATGGTGCCGCGCTTGTCGTTCCCCGCAATCACCAGCGCGGCGCCAATGCCCGCCAGGGGGGTCTCAATGACCTGGAAGCTGTAGCATTCCCATTTGCCCCGGATGGCATTCAGGTCAAGTTTGCCTGCGGCTTCCAGCGCATCCAGCATGGGGCTGTGCCCGATGGTACCGTACAGCACGGCACAGCCACTTCCCTGCCCGGAGGTGATTCCGGCGGGCGAAACGCCCGTCACCAGTTCAATATCCTGCTTTACCATTCCGGCAACCCGTTTTACACCGGGCAGGGCCTGTGCTTCCTCATAAAAAGCAAGCCCTTTGCCGATCGTGATCTGCGGCATAGTTGGTTTCCCTCCTGCTTTTATCAAAATATAATGATTTTGTAAATCAAAAATGCTATTTTTACCCTGTAGAGACCGTGGGGGCGCACATCGTGCGCCTGTCTACCTAAAAATATAACGGTGCCGTTTTAGGCTGCCACGGGCCAAAGCCCCAAAATAATTATCACCCGTATTATATCATAGTGCGGCACGATATAATAGAACCCGCCCACAAAACGGAAAAGAAAAAAGCCCGTGCACAACGCACGGGCAATCTTTCAACAAGAAAAACAAAACTTGTTTAAAACTTAATTTGATTTTTTGCGGCGGTGCAGAACCATGCCCAGCAGCTTTTCCACCATGGCAAACACCTCGCGGAAGTTCAGCAGGCAGATGGCAAAGGTCAGCACCGTGACCGGCAGCACCCAGTGCTCCAGCTTGAACAGCATGGCAATCTCCACAAAGATCAGCCCCAGGTTCAGCAGCATCCAGGCGGGGTGAAAGTCGATCTCCAGCAGCCCATGGGTGGAGTAAGCACGCAGCAGGAAAACAATCAGCAGGGAGATGAAACTTGCCACCGTAACGCCCCACGGCCCAAACCAGCGGATGAACAAAAAGTTCAGAACCAGATTAACCACGGCACCTACCAACATGGTGTAGAACGAACTGGTGGACCGCTTGTATACCACATACACGCTGTTCAGGAAGTTGTTCAGGCAGGTGCACATGGAAGCCAGTGTCAGGAACGGCACAAACTGCCAGCCAAGGAAGTAATCCTCGCGGAAAACGTGCATCATGGGCTGGCACAGCCAGATGACGCCCGCCACACAGCAGAACATGACCGCCGCATATACCCGGAACACCTTGCTGAAGAACGCCGAACGCTCGGATTCCTCTGTCACAGCCGAAAGCTGCCATGCCTCATAAAAAATCTGCCCCACAATGGTAATGATCTGCGGCAGATAATACCCGGCTTTCAGCAGGCCCACCCACCAGGTGCTGCTTTTGCCGTCAATGCCGTCACACATGCCCTGTACATAGAACAGGTCCGAAGCGTTGATGATCCAAAAGCTGATGGAAGCCGGGATCATGGGGATGCAATAACGCAGCATGTCCTTCCAAAGGGCTTTGTTGAACTTTTTGAAACTGAAATACTGATGGCAGTGCCCGGCAATAAAAACAAAGATTGCCGAAAGCGCATCCGAACAGGCCATGGCAAGCAGGTAGCCGTTCGCGCCCAAATCCAGCACATCCAGGAACAGATAATAGAACCCAAGCAGCGTGGCGGAAGTCAAAACGCCATCCACCGCAACCAGACGGTTCAGCATGCGGGAACGGATGAACTGGGTGCAGAGCGTGCGCAGGCAGCTCATCAATACACAGGCGTAAATCAGAACCAGATAATCCGCCGCATTGGGGATCAGCCGCACCAGCGGCCAGCAGACCGCCATTAAGGCAAAGCCCAGCAGGATGGTGGCAAGGCCGTTCATGAATACGCTGGATTTATCCACCTTGCGGTCCAGGCCAAACCGGATCACCGCAAAGCTGACGCCCAGGCTGACCACCGGAATCAGCAGGTTGGCCACCGACTGCATCAGGCTGGTCACACCCATCACATCCGGGCTGGCCAGCGCGTAACTCAGGTATGGCTGAATAATCAGGCTGATGATTTTGGAGCCAAAGTTGGAAATGGCAAACAGGATGGTGTTGTTCACCAGCGTGGAGTAGCGTTTGGAATCTGACAAAGTGCAGAGCGCCTCCTCGATATTAAATTTGAATTAAAAAAGAATAAAGAAAAAAGAATAATGTTGGTGGATCGCCGCGTGTGGCGCGGCTCAAAAATATCAGGTGGGATATGCGCCACATGCTGTGGGTAAAGAGTAGAAGCACTCAATAATTAGAACCTGTTCGATAGAACTCTTCAATCACGGCAGCCAGCCAATATATGGGGAATGGAAACCAAATAATGGTACTATCTCCCTTTCAGCAGCGCCTGCCGTGCCTTATAGTCCGGCATCACCCTGGCCACGGCGGCCCAGAAAGCCGGGCTGTGGTTGGGGTGGGCAAAGTGGCAAAACTCGTGTACCACCACATACTCCTGCGCGGGCAGCGGCATCACACACAGCCGCAGGGCAAAACACAGCGTTCCTGTTTTTAGGGAGCAGCTCCCCCACCGGGTGCTCATGTCCCGCACCGCTATGCGGGGCATTTCTCCGCGCGGGCAGGTGGCGGCAAACAGCGGGTAATACTGCGCACATAGTGCCTGCATCTGGTGCAGGGCGATGGCTTTGCTCGGCAGCGGCGGTTCGGCGGCACGGTTTGCCATGTGGACCGCCATCCGGCCCTGCGCCGCGGCAACCCATCCGGCATGCGCCGCCACAAAAGCGTCCACACTGCTCAAGGGTACCCGGCGCGGCGCGCTGACGGCTACACTGCCATCCGTGCGGACCCGTATGTTCAGGTTGCGCACCCGGCGGCGCGTCAATTCATATTCGACCCCGCCCGCAATGCGGCGCTGTGGGTCTGGCTGGTTCATCTGCCCACCTCCCGACTTAGGGCAACACCGCATAAGTCTAAGTGCCGATACGGCGAGCGAGGTGCGGCAGCTGCTAGGCCAAAAGCGCAGATAATACTGGATGTCTTATCGAGCATTTTGGCAACGCAGATGCCGTGCCGCAGCCGTCGGAGCGGTGCTTAAGCCGTAAGGCGGGAATTATGCGGTATTGCCTTAGCTGTTAAGGTGTATCTGATACCCCCAAAAACAGCTGCCCCCATTGTACGCTATTTTGTCGCAAAAGGAAAGTGAAAACTTGACCTTGCGTGCAGCGGTGCAGCACGGCTGCTGCACTGCCTGCCAAAATTTTCGAAAAATCGCCTATTGTAGCCATTGGCAGGGTATGCTATAATACCAATAACGACAGTTTTTTGAACTTTACCCACGCAAACTCTGTACATACTGCCGGGGCGTGGTGCCGTATTCCGCGCGGAACGCGCGGTAAAAGTTGGCGTAATCCCCAAACCCGCAGTAGGTGCAGACTTCACTGGGGGCAAGCCCGCCGGCCAAAAGCTGCTTGGCGTTCAGCAGCCGCTTTTGCAGGATATACCGGTGCACCGTGGTGCCCACCTGCGCTTCAAACTTGCGCAGCAAATGGTACTTGCTGATAAAAAAGCGCTCTGCCAGCGCATCCAGCGTCAGGGCTTCGCTGTAGTGCTCGTTGATGTAGCTCAATACCCCGTCCACCACCCGGTCAGACGCCATATCGGCCGAAAGCGCGCTCTGCATGCTGCGGTCCGCCGCGCTCTGATTGATGGCAACCATCAGCTCCACCAGGCTGCAAACGGCCAGCAGGTCGCTGCCATAACTTTCCTGCATGTGCAGGCTGCGCAGCTTGTCCAGCTCACGGCGCATCTCGGCGCTGCGGGGGCCGGGCAGGCGCAGCAGATTGGTATGGCCGGGCACCGTGGTGTCAAAGCAACGGGTCAGGCTGGTGTGCGGGCTGGAAAGGGATTCCAGATACCCGCGGTCCACCCACAGCACAATGCGCTCGTAAGGTTCATCATTGCTGTCAACCCGCGCTTGGTGCAGCTCCAGCGGGCTGATCAGCATCAGATCCCCCGCGCGCATGTGGAAGATGCGGTTTTCGACTGTATAAGATACACTGCCGCGCAAAAGCATGTAGATTTCATAAAAATCGTGGTGGTGCAGCTCCACTTCATCCATGTAGCGGTAGCGGTAAATTTCAAAATCCCGGCGGATCATGGTCTGCCGCCGTGTAAAGGGTTGAAAGCTGTTTTCTGCCATAATCCTGTCATCTCTCTTTCTACTTTCATAGTACCGCAATTTTTGCAATCTTTCAAGCAATTACGCCAATTTGATTTGCAAAAAATAAGGGTTATACTTATCCACAGTTTGAATGAACAACACCGGCCGTGCTGCAAAGCAAGGCCACCGAAGATATCACAAAACAAAATCTGAAGGAGTGTTTCGCCATGAAAATGAACGCTGCATCCATCAAGAACCAGAAGGCTGAATGGGAAGCTCTGGGCGTTAAGCTGCCCGCCTTTGACCATGACGCTATGACTGCCAAAACCAAGGAGCATCCGGTTTGGGTCCACTTTGGCGCAGGCAACATCTTCCGCGGCTTTATCGCAGCTCTCCAGCAGCGCCTGCTGAACGAAGGTCTGCAGGACCGCGGCATCATTGCAGCCGATACCTTTGACTATGACATCATTGATAAGATCTACACCCCGTTCGACAATCTGACCATGATGGTCACCCTGAACCCGGATGGCTCCACCAGCCGCGAGATCATCGGTTCTGTTGCCGAGGGCCTGCGCGCTGATTCTTCTGACGCTGCCATGATGGCACGCTTCAAGGAGATCTTCACCGATCCCGGCCTGCAGATGATCTCCTTCACCATCACCGAGAAGGGCTATGCCTTGTACCGTCCCGATGGCAGCCTGATGCCCGTTGTGCAGGCTGATATCGACGAAGGTCCGGCACACGCACGCCACGCCATGAGCATGGTCGCTGCCCTGCTGTTCGAGCGTTTCCAGGCTGGTGCCGCCCCACTGGCTGTTGTCAGCATGGACAACTGCTCCCACAACGGCGAAAAGCTGCAGTCCAGCGTGATGACCGTTGCCAAGGCATGGGCTGAAAAGGGCTATGTCGGCCAGGACTTCATCGCTTACCTGGAAGACGAGAGCAAGATCGCATTCCCCTGGTCCATGATCGACAAGATCACCCCGCGCCCCCACAAGATCGTGGAAGCGCAGCTGGTCAAGGATAACATCGAGGATATGGAGCCCATCGTTACCAGCAAGAACACTTTCATTGCTGCCTTTGTCAACGCAGAGCGCCCGCAGTACCTGGTTGTTGAGGACAAGTTCCCCAATGGCCGTCCCCCGCTGGAAAAGGCCGGCGTCTATATGACCGACCGCGACACCGTCAACAAGACCGAGCGCATGAAGGTCACCACCTGCCTGAACCCGCTGCACACCGCCATGAGCGTTTACGGCTGCATGCTGGGCTACACCCTGATCTGCGACGAGATGAAGGATGCAGATATCGTTGCCCTCATCAAGCGCCTGGGCTATGTTGAAGGCCTGCCCGTTGTGGTCAACCCCGGCATCCTGGAGCCCAAGGCATTCATCGATGAAGTTGTTGAGCAGCGCCTGCCCAACCCGTTCATGCCGGACGCCCCGCAGCGTATCGCTACCGATACTTCCCAGAAGGTCGGCATCCGCTTTGGCGAGACCATCAAGAGCTATGTTGCTGAAGGCCGCGACCTGAACACCCTGGTGTCCATCCCGCTGGCCATTGCTGGCTGGCTGCGTTACCTGCTGGCTGTTGATGACAACGGCAACGCATTTGAAGTTTCTGCAGACCCCCTGAAGGATGACCTGCAGGCTAAGCTGGCTACCATCAAGTTCGGTGCTCCCGACAGCTGCACCGACCAGCTGGACAGCATCCTGAGCAATGCTTCCATCTTTGGCTCTGACCTGACCAAGACCGTTCTGGCCGACAAGGTCAAGGCTTACTTCAAGGCTGAGATCGCAGGCCCCGGCGCTGTCCGCAAGACCCTGCATGACGCTGTCAACGCCTGATTGCTTTATTGATTCTCAATCCGATGATTGCGATATAAACAACAACCAAGGAGGAAACACTTATGCCTATGCAAATGGGTTGGCGTTGGTATGGTGAGGGCAACGACCCCATCACACTGAACGACATCAAGCAGATCCCCGGTGTCAGCACCATCGTCTGGGCTCTGCACCACAAAATGCCCGGTGAGATCTGGGAAGAGAGCGAAATCAAGGAAGTCATGGATCAGATCCACGCTTACGGCTTCAACGGCGACGTTGTTGAATCTGTGAACGTCCATGACGATATCAAGATCGGCCTGCCTACCCGCGACCAGTATATCGAAAACTACAAGCAGTGCATCCGCAACCTGTCCAAGTTTGGCGTTAAGGTTATCTGCTATAACTTCATGCCTATCTTTGACTGGACCCGCACTGACCTGTTCCACCCTGTCGGTGATGGCTCCACCGCCCTGTTCTATCAGAAGGATATGATCAAGGACGATTACAAGGCTATGGCCAAGTATATCCTGGACTTCACCGAGAAGTACCACATGACCTTCCCCGGCTGGGAGCCGGAGCGTATGGCTAAGCTGGACGAGCTGTTTAAGGCCTATGCCCCTGTCACCAAGGAGAAGCTGTGGGAGAATCTGAAGTACTTCCTGGAAGCCCTCATGCCCACCTGCCGCGAGTGCGACATCAAGATGGCCATCCATATGGACGATCCCCCATGGGATATCTTCGGCTTGCCCCGCCTGCTGGTGGACGCCGAGAGCATCGACCGCTTCCTGTCCATGGTGGATGATCCGTACAACTGCCTGACTCTGTGCTCCGGCAGCCTGAACGCCAACCCCAACAACAATGTTGCCGAGATCGTCCGCAAGCACTGCGACCGCATCGCTTTCGCTCACATCCGCAACATCCATCACTTTGATAACGGTGACTTCTCTGAGGCTGCCCACCGCGATTGCTGCGGTGAGACCGGCATCATCGAGATCCTGCGCGCTTACCACGACAACGGCTTTGAGGGCTATATCCGCCCCGACCACGGCCGTCAGCTGTGGGAGGAAGGCCCCGGCAACTGCCGCCCCGGCTACGGCAAGTATGACCGTGCCCTCGGCATCCAGTATATGCTCGGTGTCTGGGATTTGCTCGACCGCCTGGATGAAGAGAAGAATAAGTAATTTCTGACCTTTTCAGCTTTTCTGGCCCGCACCCGTATGGGTGCGGGCTTTTTGTTTTGCCGTAAAAATCAGCCGTAATCTGGCGCGCTCCCCGTAGGGGGCGCACATCGTGCGCCCGCCAACCGGAAAAGAGATGGCGGCCCTTTGGGATTGTACCGGACAAGGGCCTGCAATAAATCCTATTATATCTAAAAGAAATGTCTACATAATCCAAAGGAGCTGCCGCATCTGCGGCGGCTCCTTTGGTTACGTTACCCCAATCAAAACCGATATCCAATATCACCAAATATCCGCCCAAATCTTCTCCATCCCGGCCACTTGTTCCCGCTGCATCCAAATGCTATAATTGGCATATAAACCAATACAGAAAGCGTGATTCTAATGCCCAGACGATATGACAGCGCCGACGCCAAGCGCCGCATTTTAACGGCCTGTGTTCGGTTCTTTCTGGAAAAAGGCTATACCCGCACCACTGTTGCCGAAATTGTCAAGGAAGCCGATGTCAGCATCAGTACCTTCCAGAACGTGTTCCGCACCAAGGATGGCGTTCTGGTGGAGCTGGTCAAATTCATGTTCGGCA
Source organism: Gemmiger qucibialis (assembly GCF_027689445.1). Lineage (NCBI taxonomy): Bacteria > Bacillati > Bacillota > Clostridia > Eubacteriales > Oscillospiraceae > Gemmiger > Gemmiger qucibialis. Next base: position 28,563 of record NZ_JAQFEN010000002.1, read on the forward strand.
GTCAGTTTGATATGGCGGGCCAGATCGCAGGCCAAAAGCTGCCGCCCGTCTATGTGTACGCGGTGGAGACCAGCATCCAGCTGGCTTTGACCGAGCTGAACGAGAACCTGCGGGATATCTACCTGGAAGCCTACAGCCACACCGACGCGTCCGAGTATATCTACCAGCACACCTCCAGCGAACTGTACCGCATTTTCGGCCCCTACCTGCCCAGCTATACCGAAAGCGACTTCTATGAACTGGAGATCGGCTCTGCGGGTATAATGCGGGGCTATATGTCCCGCCCGTGCGATAAATACTTTACGCTGGAAAAAAAGTTGGCCCGCTTCCTTTCCATGAGTTTAAACGCTTACGCGGTGCCCGCCGCAGAGCAAAAGCAGGTGCTGGATTTTATCGCCAAGCTGGATATCCGCGCCATTGCCGTGCAGGTCATGCAGGAGCTGTTCAAAGCGCTTGCCATGCGTTTTTCCTTCCCGCTGCCGGATTCCGTAAAAGCATAATCAGCCAGCACCGCCCCCGTTTGTCCGCCAACCCGTCATGAACAGGAGAAAAAGATGAAAGCGATTCAATGGATCATTTCCGCTCTGGTTGCCGTGGTCATCATCGCCGCCGCCGTTGGCGGCGGGGTGTACTTTACCCGGCTCAAAAGCATCCACAGCATCCGCAAACTGACCGATTACGAAGACTATAACCTCTACCGCATGGATATTGACTATGCGTATGATCTCGACCGCCTGATCGACCGCGGCATTACCGATAACCAGAGCATGATCAATGCCATCCTGGCCGAAGCCCTGCCCTACCTGCCCATCCATATGAAAGCCCCAAACTTTGGCTGCAGCGCGTTCTGCACCCAGGGCACGGACGGCCACACCCTGATGGGCCGCAACTATGATTTCAAGAACGATACCTCCGCCATGCTGGTCTACTGCACCCCCAAGGACGGTTACGCCTCGGTCGCCTTTGCCGCACTGGATAACATCAACGCCAACACGCCGGACGCGAGCATGGCCAAAAAGCTGGCAACCCTCACCGCGCCGTTCATCTGCCTGGACGGCATGAATGAAAAAGGCGTTTCTATCGCCGTTCTCACGCTGGACAGTGACCCCACCTACCAGCAGACCGGCAAGCCGATGATCGCTACCACCCTTGCCATCCGCCTGGTGCTGGACCGCGCCGCCACCACAGCCGAAGCTGTAGAGCTGCTGAGCAAATATGATATGTTCGCTTCCAGCGGGCGGGATTACCACTTCTATATCACCGATGCTTCCGGTGATGGCCGCGTGCTGGAATACGACTGCAATGACCCCGCCCGCCCCCTGACCGTTACCCCCAGCCGCAGCGTAACCAACTTCTTTGTCATGTACAAGGATAACGTTCTGCCCAACCAGCGCAACGGCGTTTACGGCCATGGCCGGGAGCGCTATGATGCCATCGAGGAAATCCTGGATGCCAATGCAGGCAGTATTGACCGGGAAATTGCCTGGCAGGCCCTGCAGGCGGCCTCTCAGGCCCCCAACCCGCAGGATGTGACCAGCAATACCCAGTGGAGCATCCTGTACGATAACACCGCCCTGACCGCCGAAGCCGTCATCCGCCGCGACTGGAACACCAAAACCAGCTACAACCTGGTAAGCAATGTTGCCGTAACGGATGTAGGCTGATCCCGCCGCTTTTTTTCGCCAAATCCGGCAAAACGCATTGCACTTCTCAGCCAGCAGGGCTATAATAAAACCGCGTATGAGAAGAATTCCGGGGTGCTCTACTGCCCCGTTCCAGATGGAGGAAAACAGCAATGCTCAAAGTTTGGATCAGCGGTGCCAACGGCCATCTTGGTCAGGCGCTGTGTACACGGCTTGACCGCGAAAAATACCAGCTGATCGCCACTGATGTGGCGGAAGTGGACGTGACTGTCCCCGCCGAAGTCCGCGCCTTTGCGGATGCCAACCGCCCGGATGTCATCATCAACTGCACCGGCTTTAATGATGAGGACGGCTGCGAGACGGACCCCGACCGCGCTTACCGCGTCAACGCCCTGGCCCCCCGCAACCTGGCCCTTGCCGCCGATGCGCTGGGGGCCAAGATGGTGCAGTTCTCCACCGATGATGTGTTTGCCAAGGCGAGCCACCACCCCTATAATGAGTTCGATGCCCCCGCCCCTGAAAGCCTGTATGGTAAAAGCAAGCTTGCGGGCGAAGAGTTTGTGCGCACGCTGTGCCACCGCTACCTGATCGTGCGCAGCGCCTGGGTGTACGGCATCGGGCGGGATTTTGTTTCCACCGTGCTGAACGCCGCCGCAGACCCCACCTGCCCCTGGTTGGCCGTTCCCACGGATCGCTTTGCCTCCCCTACCTCGGCCGATGACCTGACCGCCGCGGTGGAGCAGTTGATCGACCATGATACCCTGGGCATTTACCATATCGTGTGCCAGGGCCGCTGCAGCCGCTATGACTTCGCCAAAGCCATCCTGAAAGCTGCCCATATGGAAGATAAACTGGAGCTGCACCCCATCCGCGCAGCGGACGCTGGCAGCACCCCTAGCTACACCGTGCTGGATAACCTAATGCTCCGCCTGGACAACCTGCCCCAGCCCCGCCCCTGGAAAGAGGCCCTGAACGAGTACATTAACTCCCTGCAATAAGCGTAACGCCCGGCTGCCTAGCAGCCGGGCACTTTTTTACGTGCCGCAAAAAAGTAAGACCAAATTAGCCATTAGCCATTAGCCATTAGCAATTGGAGCCGAGCTTTTTAAGCTGTCGGTAGGGAACGGCGTCCTCAATGTCCCGGACGAGCCTGAAAATTGCCAACCAAATGCCCCGCGCCGTAAAATATTTGTATAGGACGATGTGAAAAAATGATTGTTTATTTGCTCACAACCATGCTGTAGGGCGGGATGCCCTCATCCCGCCGTGGAGAAACCTAAATAATCGGCCACAACTGAAAAAACGCTTCCTTTTTCCACAATTTCTCCCGCACCTGTTGAAAACATCCAACCCTTCCGGTTTGCCCCATACGCATCCTGCACAAATGCATCCAATCAAATCTGTTTAATCTGCGCAAGGCGGAGAATCTGTAATTTCCCTATTACACAAAATTTCAAAACGTACTATGATAGCCACAATAAATGGTAGTCGCAGCACGGAAAGACAGCGAGACGAAAGTTTCGCTGTCTTTCTTTTTTGTCTGCGGTCTTGATTTCAGAAAGGAGCACTTTCCTATGCCCAAAACACTGCCGCAAAGAATCGTATTTACCATCGTCATGGCCACCATCATGGTGTATGGCATGATCGTTTATAACGTTGCCTTGAACACCGGCGGCGTTACCAACGCTACCTTTGGCATGGCTCTGCACGAAATGCCCATTATGGTGCCCGTGGCCTTTGTGCTGGAATTCTTTGTGGTCGAAAAGCTGGCCACCGCCCTGGCGTTCACCTTTATGCGCCCCACGGACCGCCCGCAGTTCATTACCTATGCTATCTCCCTGATGATCGTCTGCATCATGTGCCCAGTTATGAGCCTTGTGGCTACCCTGCTGTTCAAGGAGCCCAGCTTTGGCACATGGGTGCATACCTGGGGCTGCAACTTCCCTATGGCGCTCTGCTGGCAGATGTTCTACTGCGGCCCGCTCAGCCGGTTTATCTTCCGCGCTATTTTCCGCAAACAGCTGCAAGCGGAAAACCAGGAACAGCACTAAAGCAAATCCAGCACGCTGCCCGCACAAACAGGTAGCGTGCCTTTTTTATCGTGTTGCATCCCCTCCAAAACTTTTTGAACAAATTCCCTGCTTTTGCTTGACAACCCCCGCCGGAGTATGCTACTATATCTTTGCTGATTAGATAACACTAACTGGCGCGCAGCCAGCTGATTGACCTCCGTTCCGGCTGCATCATATCCCCACAAATCTCCTTATTGCATCCGTTTCATTTGCGGCAGTGCCCACCGGGCACGCAAGCATGCCGCGCAAAAATGCCATTATCGCCTGCAAGGGCATACCGAATCAAAGCAAGGCCGGCACCCATGGAATGAGCCACATGGGTGCCGGTTTTGTTTGTATGGGTCTGTTCCCCCGGCCCCGCGCAGGCAAAATAATACAATAAGACCCCCGCCTGCAAAAGAGAGAAAAAAGGCGAGGGTCCTATTGATGTAAGGGGGGCAAAGCAGCAACCCATGTAAGGGAGGGCTGTTCCCTACATGCTGTGAGGGTCGCTGCCTGCGAGATTAGCGCAAACTAACCATGAACAAACAATACCACGCCGCCAGGATTTTGTCAAGCCCCGGAGCAAATCAAAATAAAAAAGTTTCAAAATATTCAAAAAGTTAGATTAAATAAACGCTTTCTCGGCAAAAATAAGAATACTCTGCCGCAGCCGCCAAACACAAAAAGTACCTTGCATTTTGTAACAACCTGTGATAGAATGACGGTGTTAATGGTTAGTTAATGCTAATCATTGGGGCAGTGCTCACTGCTGATTAAATAGTTTCCCAAAGAAAGGATCGATCGATAATGGCATACCTGGAAATTGAAAAAGTTGTAGGCCGCGAAATTCTGGACTCCCGCGGAAACCCCACCGTTGAAGCTGAGGTCTGGCTGGCTGACGGCACCGTTGGCCGCGGCATGGCACCTTCCGGCGCATCTACGGGCGAATTTGAAGCCCTGGAGCTGCGCGATGGCGACAAAGCCCGTTACGGCGGCAAGGGTGTGCAGAAGGCTGTGGAGAACATCAACACCACCATCAATGATGTTCTGACCGGCATGGATGCTTCCGATATTTACGCTGTCGATGCTGCCATGATCAAGGCAGACGGTACCAAGGATAAATCCAACCTGGGTGCAAACGCTATCCTGGCTGTTTCTATCGCTTCTGCCCGCGCAGCAGCCCTTTCTCTGGATATTCCTCTCTACCGCTTCCTGGGCGGTATTTCCGGCAACCGTCTGCCGGTTCCCATGATGAACATCCTGAACGGCGGTGCCCACGCAACCAACACCGTCGATACCCAGGAGTTCATGATCATGCCTGTCGGCGCACCTTCCTTCAAGGAAGCCCTGCGCTGGTGCGCTGAGGTGTTCCATGCCCTGGCAGCTCTGCTCAAGAGTCGCGGCCTGGCCACCTCTGTGGGCGATGAGGGCGGCTTTGCCCCCAACCTGTCCAGCGATGAAGAGACCATCGAGACCATTCTGGAAGCCATCCGCAATGCAGGCTATGAGCCGGGCAAAGACTTCATGCTGGCTATGGACGCTGCTTCCAGCGAATGGAAGGGCACCAAGAAGGGCGAATATATCCTGCCCAAAGCCGGCACCCATTACACCAGCAGTGAACTGATCGCCCACTGGAAGAGCTTGGTTGAAAAGTACCCCATCATCTCCATTGAGGATGCCCTGGATGAGGAGGACTGGGAAGGCTGGCAGGAGCTGACCCGCGAGCTGGGCGGCAAGGTCCAGCTGGTTGGTGATGACCTGTTTGTTACTAACACCGAGCGCCTGTCCAAGGGCATTCAGCTGGGCTGCGGCAACGCAATCCTGATCAAGCTGAACCAGATCGGCTCCGTTTCCGAAACCCTGGAAGCCATCAAGATGGCCCACAAGGCTGGTTACACCGCCATTTCTTCTCACCGCTCCGGCGAAACCGAGGATACCACCATTGCCGACCTGGCCGTTGCCCTGAACACATGCCAGATCAAGACCGGTGCGCCTAGCCGTACCGAGCGTGTGGCCAAGTACAACCAGCTGCTCCGCATTGAGGAAGAGCTGGGCGATTCTGCCGTTTACCCCGGTATGGCTGCTTTCAACGTGAAGCGCTGAACAGATACACCTAAGGCAACACCGCACAATTCCCACCTGACGGCTTAAGCACCGCTTCGGCGGCTGCGGCACGGCATCTGCGTTGCCAAAATGCTCGATAATGTCGGGTTGCGGTACCCGCATCGTGCTTCGGGGGCAAAAGCCCCTCGCACTCTGCGACCGCTGCCCCTGCTTCGGTTCGCTGTTTCCGCCACTGGCGGCGCTCACCTTTGCAGCATCCAGTATTATCTGCGCTTTTGGCTTGGCATCTGCCGCACCTCGCTCGCCGTATCGGCACTTAGAATTATGCGGTATTGCCTTAATTATTACCCTACCGTTCCCGCCAACAAATGCAACCCAAGCCCCGCCGCGCCGCACAGGCACATCGTCAAAATGGGGTTCCACTTATATTTGCGCAGCAGGATAAACGCGGCAAAAAAGCTGCCCGTGCCGATCCAGTCAATGCTGCCCAGCCCCAAGATTCCGTTGGGGAACACCACGATCCCCAAAATCGAAAGCCCTGCCCCCAGAATCAAGGCAACCACCGCCGGTCGCAGACAGGCCAGCACGCTCTGCAAAACCGAAAGATCCCGCCAGCGCCGGTAACACCACGCCAGCAGCGAGACCAGCACCAGCGCGGGGGTAATGCACCCCAGCGTGGCGATCACCGCCCCCGGCAGCTGGGCAATGCGCAGCCCCACAAAGGTGGCGCAGTTGACCGCAATCGGGCCGGGCGTCATTTCGGCAATGGTAATCAGATTGGTGAATTCCTGCAAGGTCATCCAGGGGTGCAGCTCCACAACCTGGCTGCGAATCAGCGGCATGGCAGCGTAACCGCCGCCCACGCTGAACAGCCCCACCTGCAAAAAGCTGAGATATAACTGTAAGTAAATCATCCTCACACCGTCCTTTTGCGGGCCAGCGCAGCGCGCACAACCCCAAACAACGCTGCGGCCAGAATGATAAGCACCACATTGACGCCAAAAATGTAGTTGGCCGCAAACGCTGCTACCATCAAAAACAGGGATACCGCCGAATGCGAGGCAATGACCTTGCCGCCCATACTGCACACAACGTCTAAGATGACCGCCGCAACCCCGGCCTGCATCCCTTTCAGCACCAGCGCCACATACACGTTGGCGGCAAACACATTGTAAAAATAAGAGATGATGGACAGGATAACCATGGGCGGCAGAATGGTGCCCACAACGGCAGTAATCATGCCCAGCAGCCCTTCCACCTGCCACCCTACCAGGATAGCCGCATTGACAGCGATGGCACCGGGGGCGCTTTCCGCCAGCGCGGTCATATCCAGCATTTCCTCCTCGGTGATCCAGTGCAGCTCGTCCACAAATTTCTTTTTCATCAGTGTCACAATCACAAACCCGCCGCCAAAGGTAAAGCTGCTGATGTAAAGTGTGCTGAAAAATAACCGGCAAAGCCTTGCCGCGCGGTTATGCTGATTCATTTTATTTTCCACCTTTTGCTGTGTGAATTGTTCAAAACTTTTGCCTGCCGCGCAAAGCCCACCCCCGCGCGGCACTATGGCTATCATACAGCAGAAAGACTTATATGTAAAATAGTATTATTTCATTAAAACCATGCTAGGGCAACACCGCACAATTCCCGCCTTGCGGCTTAAGCACCGCTCCGGCAGCTGCGGCACGGCATCTGCGTTGCCAAAATGCTCGATAAGACATCCAGTATTATCTGCGCTTTTGGCTTGGCATCTGCCGCACCTCGCTCGCCGTATCGGCACTTAGAATTATGCGGTATTGCCCTAGTTTTGCATGGTAATGCCCTGCGGTATGGCTTGATCTGCCGCCAGTATGGAAAACAAAAACAAGTTATCCACAAAACAACCCTGTACCTGTTGAAACTTTCAACGAATATAAGGCTGTTTGTCTGCTGGGGCAGGCCCCCAAATAAAGGCGGAACAGAATTCTTACCACCAAAATGTATGGAAAAACAAATAAAACTGCACTTTTTTGCAATTTTTGTTGACAGCGCAAATAATATATGATACACTTTTTTCGATTTTGAAAGACGAATCGTGTTTGCAAGAGTTTTTCAAAGCAATTTACCTACGGACCGCCCAACAGGGGCGGGCCGGAATACTGACATTTGAATGCCGCAGCGGCGAGCGAAAAGTGTAAGCTGCTAAGAGAAAAGCGCAGCGTCATACGGATTGTATGACCGAGCATTTTTTCAACACAGATTGCACTTTGCAGCCGCTGATGTGGCGTTTCAGGCGAAGCCGGAAATGTTAGTGTTCCGACCCATGGCCATACGGACAGCCGGGTCCACTGCCGATCGGCAACTTTAGTTGCCTTATTGATTGAGTTAAAAGCTCAAATTTTATAAGTTGGTTCCTTTACAACCATGAAATTGCGCAGTCAGCTGCGCAGACTTGTGAAACGGTCAATAAAGAGTAGTAAAAGTAAGATTGCTATATAGACTCTGACACGCTTAACCTTTTTGAATCATGCCGCATTCGCTCTCCCGGTAAACATGCCGGGGGGATTTGGCCTGTGGCAAAATTTAAAAAGCTGGTTTCAAACGCAAGTCTGCACACCCGTGTAAGACTTGCGTTTTTTGTTTTGCCAAACGGCACTTCCCAAAGGAACCGCGAACGGAGGTAAACATGAACGGTGAGAAAAAACGCGCCCGGTTGGACCAGCGCCGCGCCCCCATCCACGAAGCGCTGGAAAATTTCCGCCAGATGCGCGTGGTTCCCTTTGATGTGCCCGGTCATAAGCGGGGACGCGGCAACCCGGAACTGACCGCCTTTTTGGGCCAGCAGTGCGTTGGGGTGGATGTGAACAGCATGAAGCCGCTGGATAATCTCTGCCATCCGGTATCCGTCATCCGCGAAGCGGAGGAACTGGCCGCCGATGCGTTCGGCGCTGCCCACGCGTTTTTGATGGTGGGCGGCACCACCAGCTCGGTGCAAAGCATGGTGCTGACCGCCTGCAAGCGCGGGGATGAGATCATCCTGCCCCGCAACGTGCACCGCAGCGTGCTGAACGCACTGGTGCTCTGCGGCGCTGTGCCGGTGTATGTCAACCCCGAAGTGGACCAGCGGCTCGGCATCAGCCTGGGCATGAAGCGGGAACAGGTGGCCAAAGCCATTGCCGAGCACCCCAACGCGGTGGCGGTTCTGGTCAACAACCCCACCTATTACGGCATCTGCAGCGACCTGCGCGCCATTGTGCGGATGGCCCACGATGCCGGGATGCTGTGCCTGGCTGATGAAGCCCACGGCACCCACTTTTACTTCGGCGGCGGCCTGCCGGTTTCCGCCATGGCAGCCGGGGCGGATATGGCGTCGGTTTCCATGCACAAAAGCGGCGGCAGCCTGACCCAGTCCAGCCTGCTGCTGACCGGCCCCAACGTCCACGCTGGCTATGTGCGGCAGATCATCAACCTGACACAGACGACCTCCGGCAGCTATCTGCTGATGTCCAGCCTGGATATCTCCCGCCGCAACCTGGCCCTGCGCGGCCGCCAGGTGTTCCACCAGGTGGCAGATATGGCCGAGTATGCGCGGGAGGAAATCAACGCCGTGGGCGGCTATTACGCCTTTGGCAAAGAGCTCTGCAACGGCAACTCCGTGTTTGATTTTGATACAACAAAACTCAGCGTCCACACGCTGGATATTGGCCTTGCAGGGATCGAAGTCTATGATATTCTGCGCGATGAATATGATATCCAGATCGAATTTGGTGATATCGGCAACATCCTGGCCTATCTTTCCATCGGTGACCGCCCGCAGGAGGTGGAACGTCTTGTCAGTGCCCTGGCCGAAATCAAACGTCGCTACCATACCGACGGCGCGGGCCTGTTGAGCCAGGAATACATTGACCCCGAAGTTGCCACCAGCCCGCAGGAAGCATTCTATGCCCCCAAAAAGAGCCTGCCCCTGCGCGAAACGGAAGGCATGGTTTGCAGTGAGTTCGTCATGTGTTATCCGCCGGGTATCCCCATCCTGGCGCCGGGCGAGCGCATCACTGCTGAGATCCTGGATTATATCGAATACGCCAAAGCCAAAGGCTGCAGCATGACCGGACCGGAAGATCCTGACATTCTGCGCCTGAACGTTCTGGCCTAGGGTGTATCTGAAAAGCCGAAAATTCAGTCTATTACTACAAACACAGCCGGATTATGCGTTAAGGCAATACCGCATAATTCTAAGTGCCGATACGGCGAGCGAGGTGCGGCAGATGCCAAGCCAAAAGCGCAGATAATACTGGATGTCTTATCGAGCATTTTGGCAACGCAGATGCCGTGCCGCAGCTGCCGGAGCGGTGCTTAAGCCGCAAGGCGGGAATTGTGCGGTGTTGCCTTAAAAAGCCTTGGAATCCACAAAGGATTCCCGCGGCTCTTTGCCTTAAATCCTGCTTGTGTTTGCGAAATATCCGTCATTTTCTTTGTTTTCAGATACACATTAAGAAGGAGGTTTGTACAATGGAAATGTGGTTTTCGGAATTTCATACCCCCGATGTAAAGCACAGCATCCGGGTCAACCGCCAGCTCTATTCCAAACAGAGCGACTACCAGCGCATTGATATTTTTGAAACGCCGGAATTTGGCCGGGTGCTTACGCTGGACGGCAATGTCATGCTGACGGAGCGTGATGAGTTCATTTACGATGAAATGATCACCCATGTGCCGATGTCGGTGCACAGAAGCGCAAAGGACATCCTCGTCATCGGCGCGGGCGATGGCGGCGTTGTGCGGGAACTGACCCGCTATGACCGTGTGGAGCGCATTGACCTGGTGGAAATGGACCCCCAGGTTATTGAAGCTTGCCGCGCCTACCTGCCCGGCAACGCCTGCCGTATGGATGACCGCCGCGTGCATATCTATTACGAAAACGCACTCAAGTTCATCCGCAAGTGTGAGGATGAATATGACCTTATCATTGTGGACTCCTCCGACCCGTTCGGCCCGTCGGAGGGGCTTTTCACCCGCGAATTTTACGGCAACTGCTATAACGCCCTGCGTGATGACGGCATTATGGTAAACCAGCAGGGCAGCCCTTTCTATGCCGAGGATGCCACCGCCATGCAGCGCAGCCACAAGCGCATTGCCAGCACCTTCCCCATCAGCAAGGTGTATCAGGCGCACATCCCCACCTTTGCTGCGGGCTACTGGCTCTTCGGCTTTGCCAGCAAAAAATACCACCCCATCAATGATATGGACAGTGACGCCTGGAATGCGCTGAACATGCGCACCCGTTATTACACCACCCGGCTGCATGTCGGGGCGTTTTACCTGCCGGCATTTTTGGAAGAGATGCTGCGCGAAGTGGAGGACTGTTGATGCTGCACCGCAATGTAGAAAACTTTATCGGCTGTGACAGCAGCTACCGTACCGCCGGCATTGTGCTGTACGGCGCGCCGTTCGATTCCACCACCAGCTACCGCCCCGGCGCACGTTTTGGCCCTGCCGCCATCCGCCACGAAAGCTATGGCCTGGAAACCTACAGCCCCTATCAGGATAAAGACCTGACCGACTGCAACGTGTTTGACAGCGGAGATCTGGAGCTCTGCTTCGGCTCCAGCGAAAGCGCTCTGGTGGATATTGAATCCCGCGCGGCAGAGATCCTGCGGGATGGCAAGCTGCCCCTGCTTCTGGGCGGTGAACATCTCGTCACGCTGGGGGCCGTGCGGGCTGCCGTGAAAAAATACCCCGACCTGCACATCGTCCATTTTGACGCTCACGCCGACCTGCGGGATGACTATCTCGGCGCACAGCTCAGCCATGCCTGTGTGCTGCGCCGCTGCCATGACCTTTTGGGCGATGGCCGCATCCACCAGTTCTGTATCCGCAGCGGCGATCGGGAAGAATTCCAGTTTGCCGCCCGCCATACCGATATTCACAAGTTCGATTTCACCGGTCTGCAGGAATTGACCGATTGGCTGTGCCAGGCAAATGTGCCGGTTTACCTGACAATTGACCTTGACTGCCTGGATCCATCGGCATTCCCCGGAACCGGAACCCCCGAAGCGGGCGGAGTCAGCTTCTTGCAGCTGCTGGGAGCCATCCGCACCGTAACCAAAGCAAACATCATCGGCGCGGATGTGAACGAGCTGGCCCCCATGCTGGACCAGAGCGGCGTTTCCACCGCAACTGCCTGCAAAGTGCTGCGTGAGCTGCTGCTGGCGCTGGACTGATCGAAGATCTGTACACCCTACATTCAAGGCAATACCGCATAATTCTAAGTACCGATACAGCGAGCGAGGTGCGGCAGATGCTAAGCCAAAAGCGCAGATAATACTGGATGCTGCAAAGGTGAGCGCCGCCAGTGGCGGAAACAGCGAACCGAAGCAGGGGCAGCGGTCGCAGAGTGCGAGGGGCTTTTGCCCCCGAAGCACGATGCGGGTACCGCAACCCGACATTATCGAGCATTTTGGCAACGCAGATGCCGTGCCGCAGCCGCCGGAGCGGTGCTTAAGCCGTAAGGCGGGAATTGTGCGGTGTTGCCTCAAATAAAACATAAAGGAGTACCATCATGAGCAAAGTTCTTGTTATCGGCTGCGGCGGCGTGGCCAGTGTAGCCATCTCCAAGTGCTGCCAGGTCAGCGATGTTTTTACCGAGCTGTGCATTGCCAGCCGCACCAAGTCCAAGTGCGATGCCCTGGCGGCAAAGCTGGCCCCCAACACCAAAACAAAAATCACCACCGCCCAGGTGGATGCCGATGATGTGCAGCAGCTGTGCGATCTTATCAACAGCTACAAGCCCGATCTGGTCATGAACATTGCCCTGCCCTATCAGGATCTGACCATCATGGATGCCTGCCTGGCCTGCGGCGTCAACTATATGGACACCGCCAACTATGAGCCGGAAAATACCGATGACCCGGAATGGCGCGCTATCTATGAAAAGCGCTGCAAGGAAGCAGGCTTCTCCGCCTACTTTGATTACAGCTGGCAGTGGGCCTATAAGAAAAAGTTTGAGGATGCCGGCCTGACTGCCCTGCTGGGCTGCGGCTTTGACCCGGGCGTTACCCAGGCTTACTGCGCTTACGCCGCCAAGCATGAGTTTGACACCATCGACACCATCGATATCCTGGACTGCAACGGCGGCGACCATGGCTATGCCTTCGCCACCAACTTTAACCCCGAAATCAACCTGCGCGAAGTTTCTGCCCCCGGCAGCTATATGGAAAACGGCAAGTGGGTCGAGATCCCGGCCATGAGCATCAAGCGGGAATATAACTTTGACCAGGTCGGTCAGAAGGATATGTACCTGCTGCACCACGAGGAAATTGAATCTTTGGGCAAGAACCTGCCAGACGTCAAGCGCATCCGCTTTTTTATGACCTTTGGCCAGAGCTACCTGGACCATATGCGTTGCCTGGAGGATGTGGGAATGCTCTCCACCACCCCCATCAATTTTAACGGTCAGGAAATCGTACCCATCCAGTTCCTCAAAGCCCTGTTACCGGACCCCGCCAGCCTGGGCCCCCGCACCAAGGGCAAAACCAACATCGGCTGCATCTTTACCGGCAAAAAGGACGGCAAGGATAAAACCTACTATATCTATAACGTCTGCGACCATCAGGAATGCTACCGCGAAGTCGGCAGTCAGGCCATCAGCTACACCACCGGTGTGCCTGCCATGTGCGGCGCCTTGATGATGCTGACCGGCGAATGGACCAAGCCCGGCGTATATACCGTTGAGGAGTTCAACCCCGATCCGTTCCTGGATGCGCTGGACAAGTACGGTCTGCCCCGCAGCGAAAACCATAACCCCGTGCTGGTGGATTGATGAACCAGCGGGATATGCGGCCGCCTTTTGCGGCACTCGGCGGAACCATCCCGCCGGAACTGGAAAAACTGCCTACCCCCTGCTACCTGCTGGATGAAGACGCCCTGACCCGCAACGCGGAAATTCTGGGCGGCCTGGCCCAGCGTACCGGCTGCAAGGTGCTGCTGGCCCAAAAGGCGTTCAGCAATTATGACTGCTACCCCCTGCTGGCGCCACACCTGGCCGGTACCGAAGCCAGCGGCCTGTTTGAAGCCCGCCTGGGTGCGGAAGAGATGCCCGGCAAGGAAGTCCATGTGTTCTGCGCGGCCTACCGTGCGGACGAAATGGATGAACTGGTGCAATACGCGGACCATATCGTCTTTAACTCCCCCGCCCAGCTGGCAAAGTTCGGCCCTGCCGCAAAAGCGGCAGGCAAAAGCGTGGGGCTGCGCATCAACCCGGAATGCTCCACCCAGGACGGCCACGCTATTTATGACCCCTGCGCCCCCGGCAGCCGCCTTGGCACCACCCGCGCCCAGTGGAACGCCGCAGTAGCGGCGAACCCCGCGCTGCCCAATTTGCTGGATGGCCTGCACTTCCACACCCTGTGCGAGCAGGACTCCGATGCGCTGGCCACGACGCTGGACGCTGTGGCCCAAAAATTCGGTGACCTGCTGCCTCGGATGCAGTGGCTCAACTTTGGCGGTGGGCACCATATCACCCGCCCCGGTTACGATATCGCCATGCTGGAACGCTGCATCACCCGCGCCCAGCAGGACTGGGGCGTGACGGTCTATCTGGAACCTGGCGAAGCCTGCGCCCTGAACGCGGGCTTCCTGCTCAGCCGCGTGCTGGATGTGGTGCAGAACGGCGATACAACCATCGCCATTCTGGATGCCAGCGCCGCCTGCCATATGCCGGATGTGATCGAAATGCCCTACCGTCCGCCGCTGTTTGCCGCAGCCGAACCGGGAGAAAAGCCCTGCACCGTGCGCCTTGCCGGGCCGACCTGCCTGGCCGGGGATGTCATCGGGGATTACGGCGTGGACGCCGTTCCCAACGTGGGAGATCTGCTGGTGTTCGGCGATATGGCAATCTATACCACCTGCAAAAATAATACCTTCAACGGCATGCCTCTGCCCGCTATCTTTGCCCGCGCCGCCAGCGGCACCACCCGCAGCATCGTGTCCTTCGGCTACGAAGATTTCAAGTACCGATTGGGCAAGAGATAAGGCAATACCGCATAATTCTAAGTGCCGCAGCCGCCGAAGCGGTGCTTAAGCCGCTAGGCGGGAATTGTGCGGTGTTGCCATAAATAAAAGAGTAAAATGAGCGCCCCCGCCCAACAGAGTCTTGTTTGGGCGGGGGCGTTTGTACAATCTTTTGACAATGTATTGTCGCCGACTTGTGTTGCAGACCAGATATCAAAAAATATAAGCCAACCAAAAGTGCCAGCACAACCGCCGTCATGCCCGACGCCTTTACTGATGTGTGATAAAGAAGTAATAGAAGTGTAAAAAATTTTGCCGTTCCTATCCGGCACTTAGCTCTTGTGTCGGATAGGTCGGGCGGTTATTCGGGCAAGTCCACCTTGCCAACGAAAGAATAATAAATCTCAATGTCCTGTCTGCGGGTCTTGTTCTCGTCATAGCTGCACTCATTCAGCATAAACTTCCTTTGCCATTCTAAACGCAGCCCATGCTTTTGGCCACCCTGCATAAAATGCAGCATGAGTTAAAATTTCCGCCATTTCCTCGCCAGTAACGCCATTCTTTTTTGCCGTTTCCAGATGGTATTTGAAAGAGCTATCTGTCAAGCCCTGCGCCATTAACGCTGTGACGGTCACTATGCTGCGGTCACGCAAAGAGAGCTGTTTCTCTCTGCTCCATACCTCCCCAAATAAAACATCATCGTTCAATTCTGCAAATTTCGGCGCAAAGGTTCCCAGTGCGTCATGTCCTGCTGTCTGCTTAACCATAAAGTTTTCCCCTTTCTGTCCTTACTTTAACTTTTCATAATCTTCTTCGTTTACGACTTCCAGCCATTCATTGGAAGCACCCTCTGCGGGTACTTCTACGGCAAGATGTGCAAACCAGCTGTCTTTTGCCGCACCATGCCAGTGCTTTACTTCCGGCGGAATGTTCACAACATCACCGGGGTGTAATTCTTGTGCTTCTTTGCCCCACTCCTGATAATAGCCCCGTCCAGCGGTACAAAGCAGAATTTGACCGCCTTTATGGTGAATGTGCCAGTTATTACGGCAACCCGGCTCAAAAGTCACATTTCCGATTGTTACCCGTTCTGTGGAAAGCATATTCAAGTAACTTTGCCCAACGAAATATTGTGCAAATGCTTCATTCTTTTCTCCCATAGGAAAAACGCTGATATTTTCCGGTTTCATAAAGCCCCTCCTTATCGTTTTACTAAATACCGAAGCCATACACTTCCGCCGTCTTTTATCTCTGCACTTTGAAGTTCAAAAGCAACAGGCGTGTCAGAAGCCCATTCATCTTTTGCATTGAAAAGGGCGGGAGTTTTGGAAGAACCGTCTGCAACAGGTGCAATTACAACGCTTACTTCATCGCACATACCAGCCTGAATAAAAGACCAGTTCAAAACACCGCCGCCGCCCAGCATAAGCGTTTCAATACCGAACAGCTTTTTCAGCTTTTCCATAGCCATTTCATAATCTAAGGTTTCCACTCCGGCAACGATGTAGGAAATTCCTAACTTTCGCAAAAAGGCTTTATAGGAATTGCTGGCTTTTTCTGTCAATACTTCAATCACATGAGCGTGGGTATCAACATAGGTAAGCTTGCCGCTTTTCCAACCCAGCTTTCCAGCAGGGTCAACAGAAACATAGTACATACCTGCGTTTCCGTTTGCAACAAAATCCCCCTCCGGCACGACAGGGGCATTTTCGTCTAATGCAGGTTTTTCATAAAAAGTAAAATTGTCATCAGTCGTTACTCTGCCGGAAAGCCAGCCTTGATGTTTGTAATAAGGATTTTCTCCAAAGGATATGTTATAAAATACATTTCCAGCGTTTTCTCCCTCTTTGGTGTTCATATAAGAACCCATAATTTTCCCGTCAAGGGAAGTCATCATATGACAAAAAATATAAGGTCTATTCATTTTTTCTCTCCTCGAATATTTTAGGCAACACCGCACAATTCCCGCCTAGCGGCTTAAGCACCGCTTCGGCGGCTGCGGCACGGCATCTGCGTTGCCAAAATGCTCGATAAGACATCCAGTATTATCTGCGCTTTTGGCTTAGCATCTGCCGCACCTCGCTCGCCGTATCGGCACTTAGAATTATGCGGTATTGCCTTTATTTTCCGCTGAACACAGGAAATGAACTGTACTCGCCATAATCTTTCAGCGGTTTTATAGATTTCAAAATCTCCATATCCTGCTCGGAAATTTCAAAATCGACTTTTGCATTTTCAAGCATGTGTGCAGGGTTTGCTGTTTTAGGGAGTGGGAGAGTTCCAAGCTGTAAATCATATCGAATACAAAGCTGCGGTACAGTTACTTGATATTTTTCGGCGATTGCCTGAACTTCCTCACTCTTTAAAATTTCCCCATGTGCTACGGGCGAATAGGCTTCTACTAAAATACCGTTTTCCCGGCAGTATTCAATCAGATTTGCCGGAGTATTCCCGATATGTGCCAACAGCTGATTTACCATAGGCTTTATCGTACAGGAAGAAAGAATATTTTCAATATCATGTTCTTGAAAATTAGATATACCGATTGCACGAATTTTTCCGGCTTTATAGGCGTCCTCTAATGCTCTCCATGCTTCTCGGTTCCCCGCTGCATAATCTCCGCCACGAAAATCCGTCCATGGCTGCGGACTGTGAATGAGCATTAAATCAATATAATCAAGTCCCATTTTTTCAAGGGAGCCTGTAATTGCCTGAACAGCTTCCTCGTAAGTTTTTAATTCTGCGGCTAATTTCGTTGTAATAAAAAGCTCTTGGCGGTTTATTCCACAATCCCGGACACCTTTACCGATACCACGCTCATTCTCGTAAGCCTGTGCAGTATCAATATGACGATAGCCTATTTCTACCGCTTTACAAACTGCTGTTGCCGCCTCATCATCTGGAATGAACCATGTACCTAATCCTATCTTGGGAATGTTAATTCCATTCATAAGTGTGTATGTTTCTGATAAAGTATTCTTCTGTTTCATGTTTTCCTCCTATTGACGCATTTAGTACAAACAAGTATAATCCTCCTGTAAGCTCGTTTAAATGATACAACTTAAAGTCAGGTTTAAGTCAATGCCAAATACACATAAATTTTCAGAAAATGAGAGGTTCAATTTATGTTATATACCGTTAGTGAAATGGCAAAACGATTAGGTGTAGCCCCTTCCACATTGCGTTATTACGATAAAGAGGGGTTGCTTCCGTTTATAGAACGTTCCGATGGCGGCATACGAATGTTTAAAGACACTGATTTTGAATGGCTTTCCATTATTGAATGTCTAAAAAAGACAGGTATGCCTATCAAAGAAATTAAAGTCTTTATAGACTGGTGCATAGAGGGAGATACAACAATTAGTAAACGAAAAGAATTGATTGAAAAGCAGCGACAGGTTGTTCTATTTCAAATTCAACAGCTCAAAGAAACTCTTTCCATGCTGGACTACAAAAAATGGTATTATGAAACTGCGGAAAAAGCAGGCTCATGTAAAGTACATGAAACAATGCAGGAAGATGATGTTCCCGACAATCTACGAAAAGCAAGAGAACGGGCAAAAGGTCTTTTTGCCTAAAATATGAGGGAAAGAAAAACTATTTTATGTTCTTCTTTCCCTTTGTCATATTCGGAATAGTAAGCTGCTGGCTATCAAGTTCTTGTTTGTTACTTTACCGCACATGAGCATTGATGACTGAGTTGACGCCGATGGAACATAGCCAGAACATCGTGGGCAGCTGTTCCTTCCGCGTTTTGGGCAGGACTTTACCCAGCAGCTTGCCCGGCAAACTACCTGGCAGCACCGCGCAAGACGGCTCTCCCCACAAAAAAAGGCACTGCCGTTTCCCGGCAGCGCCCCAGTGATTATTGTGATTAGCGTTTACATCGTAAACTGGATTGCACAGAAAGCTGCGTAAATGGCCAGCAAAATAATACCCTGTGCGCGGTTCATCTTACCTTTGACAAGGGCAGGTACTGTCATGATCAGCATGACGGCCAGCATGACCGGCAGGTCTAACACCAGGCTGGAGTTTACTCCGAACAGCGTCGAGCTCTGCGGGATGGTGAACGGAGCCAGCGTAACGGAAACACCGCTGACCAGCACAAGGTTGAAGACGTTTGCGCCGACGACGTTGCCAACGGACAAATCACTGTGACCTTTAATCAGCGAAGTAATGGCCGTGACCAGCTCCGGCAAAGAAGTACCCAGCGCGACAAAGGTCAGGGCGATGACGCTTTCGGGCACGCCCAGCGCTTGGGCGATCAGTGTACCATTATCAACGAGCAGATTTGCGCCAACGGCGATGACTGCCGCACCGGCGACCAGCAGGATCAGCGTCTTGGACAAGGGGATCAGCTCTTCCTCTTCGGCGTGTTCCTCAGCGGGGGCGTTCTTCATCTGCCGGACGTTGGCGACCATGTAGGCCACGAACATTGCCAGCATGATAAAGCCCATCGGGCGGGTAAATTCACCGAAGCCGTAGGCAGCCACGCAGTAGATGGCGGCGGCGATAAAGAAGAAGATAACCGGCGTTTTCAGCGTCTTGGGGTCAACCTTGCCAGGGCGCACGGCAATCGTGATGGCTGCGATCAGCGCCGAGTTGCAGATGACCGAGCCGATGGCATTGCCGTAGGCAATCTCGCCGTGGCCGGAAACCGCCGACATCGTGGAAACCATGACCTCCGGCAGCGTTGTGCCGATGGAAACGACCGTCGCGCCAATCAGCAGCTCCGGCAGGTGGAAGCGCCGCGCCAGCGCAGATGCGCCGTCGACGAACCAGTCGCCGCCTTTAATCAGGAACAGCAGACCGACGATAAAAAGTAAAACAGGTACTAACATACTTTTCCTCCATGTTTCTATTCTTCGCGTAAAGTGTGCGCCGGTGTCGGCGCATCACTGCGAAACGTCTTCAGCACGGACAGCCCCATAGGCAGCGCCAGCGCAAAGGCCAGCAGATCCGCGGCGGGCTGGGCGTACTCCGCGCCTGCAAGCCCTAAGGCAACACCGCACAATTCCCGCCTTGCGGCTTAAGCACCGCTCCGGCAGCTGCGGCACGGCATCTGCGTTGCCAAAATGCTCGATAATGTCGGGTTACGGTACCCGCATCGTGCTTCGGGGGCAAAAGCCCCTCGCACTCTGCGACCGCTGCCCCTGCTTCGGTTCGCTGTTTCCGCCACTGGCGGCGCTCACCTTTGCAGCATCCAGTATTATCTGCGCTTTTGGCTTGGCATCTGCCGCACCTCGCTCGCCGTATCGGCACTTAGAATTATGCGGTATTGCCCTAAAAGATTTGGCAGGATAAAGACGACCGGGATCAAAAACAATCCCTGCCGCGCGGCGGCCACCAGCGACGCTTGCCACGCCATACCGATGGTTTGCAGCAGCATCGTACACAGGATAATCCAGACCGTCAGCACCAGCGTCAGGCACTGCGCACGCAGCACCGCTGTGCTGATAATCACAACGTCGGCGTCATCCCGGAACAACTGGATCAGCTGCGGTGCGAAAGCGAAGGCCAGCACCGACAGCGCCGCCACCGCGCCACAGCCCAGGCGGATGCAGAAGTAGAACGCCTGCCGCACGCGGGTGCATTTGCCTGCGCCGTAGTTTGTGCCGCACACTGGCTGGAAGCCCTGCCCAAAGCCAATAAGCGCCGAGTTTGCGAACATCGAGATAACCGTGGGCACAGACATTTCCAAAATCAGGCGGCGCACCGGTGCTTGTGTCATATAGCGCACGCGCTCTTCCGCCGTCATAGCTGTTGTTTTCATCGTTGTACTTCCTTGCCGCAGCACTGTTATTGTACCGCAGCCGGGCAGGCAATGCAACGAAAATCGCTGCTGTTTACGCATAAAACCGGGGGCTTTGCGGCGGCCTCCGGTTTTATGGTTTTCGTTTACTTCTGCATGATGTGAATTCCGGCATACGGTTGTTTCTTTGCTGTTGCATAACGGGGTTGATAAAATTTCCGTGGCGGACTTTGTTGGTGATGACCCTGCAACCCTTGACCGTTACTATGCCCATCTTATCAATGATGGGAGGGTACAGGCAGCAAACGCAATGAATTCCATCATTGGCTTTGCCGCCACGGAAATACCGGCTGAATAAAAACTGAATAAAAAATTGACTTGTTACCACGAAAAAAGAAAAAGAGCGGTAAAACCTGACGTTCTACCGCTCTTCATATGGTTGCGGGGACAGGACTTGAACCTGCGACCTCCGGGTTATGAGAAATCTAAAATTTGTGCGTTACAGTGCTGTTTTGTTGGGTTTGGTGGTGTTGCGTACCAAGGCTCGAAATAGATTTTGTCCCATGTGTACAAAGGAGTGCTGCATCGTGCTGACCTGTTCCAAACCCTTTTGGGGGCAGTTTTGGGGGCAAATCTGTGAGACGGATTCTGACTCGCAACTCTCAAATAAATGTGCAGCTTTAGTCTCATTGAGAAACATGAATACGAGCATCACTGGGTTCTTGCCAGTGAAAAGCCCTACGAATCCGTATATAAGTTTTATTCTCCAACAAGAAGTTGTACACAAGCACTACTCCGCAGCATTCCCGCACACCGCCCCTGTCGCCGCAAGAAATGCCCCTGTTTGGGCGCATTCGCGGTGCATCGGCGTGGTACTCGTCCAGCCAAATACCGCCCCAAAATCCCCGCTTTCCGGGGATTTTTTTATTTTACCGCAAAGGCATTTACCTGAACGGGATTTCCCTGTACAGGTAAATTCTGCACAAATAAATAATTAAATAAATAAAATACTAATATACTATCGTATCCTATCCGTAAAACTACAAAAAATTGGATTCATCCCGCTATGGTCTTACGGCCATGCGTACAACTTACCACCGGAGAGTACAACTTACGATTGCAAACCGACCCTGCCAAGTTGTATAATTAAAGCACCGATAGTTCGCGCAAAAGCTGGTGCAAGAGCATGAGCGCTTTTGCGAACACGCTGGGCGGCGCGCTTATTTTCGGCATGGCGGATGACGGGCAGATCGTTGGGCTGACCGAACCCGACAGCGACGCCGAGAAAATCAGCGAGATCATCAAGACGCGCATGGAGCCTATCCAATAGTACGATATACCGTGAAACCGCGCGCCGTCCGGCGCGATTTTATGCGCTGCGCGCAGCCAGCGGTGCGGCGCGGTCACTGCGCCCGCAGGCGCGTTTCGGAGCGCAACCGCCGCACAGCGGCGGCTCTTAGCGCGGAGATAGACACGCGCTCTACATTTCTACCCGAAAAAGGGCTTTTTCGACAAACTGAAGCGGGCGAACATTTCTGTTCGCCCGCTTTTTACGGTCTATAAAACTTTTTTAGCCTTTCACACTGCCCAATGCAACGCCCCGCACAATATATTTTGAGAGGAGCAGATAGACGATCATAACAGGCAGGATTGCAATGGTGATCATCATATACACCTTGCCCATATCGAACTTCAAAAAGTCCGCGCTGCGCAGCTGTGCTACGAGAATGGGCACCGTTTTCCACTTGGCATCGTTGATGATCAGCGCCGGGATAAAGTAGTTGTTCCATGCGCCCACAAAGCTGAATATTGCCTGTACCGCCATGGCGGGCTTCAGGATCGGCAGAATGACCGTGTTGAAGGTGTGGAACTCCCCCGAGCCGTCAATGCGCGCCGCATCAATAATGTCGCGCGGCAGGCTCGAATCCATATACTGCTTCATGAAGAAGAACACTGTCGGTGCGGCGATGCTCGGCAGAATCAGCGGCCAGAGGGTGTTGGTCAGCTTCATCGAGTCCATCAGGTTCAAAAAGCCGAGCGCCGAAACCTGTGTGGGCATCGTCATGATGAGCAGAATGACGGTAAAGGCCAGCTTGCGCAGCTTGAAGTCATACGCATAGATGGCGTAGGCCGTCAGTGCGCTGAAATAGACCGACAGCGCCGCACAGGCAGCCGACACGATCAGGCTGTTGCGCAGACCGGTCAGGATCGGCACATTGGCATCATGGGTGGTGTTGAAGAAGTTAACGCCAAAGCTGCCGCGGGGCAGCGGGTCAAACCCCTGCTGGATGGTAAAGTTGTTGTGCGTGGCGTTGACGATCAGCACATAGAAGAAGAACAGGCAGATAAAGCAGAGGACAAACAGCACGATATAGGCCACTGCACGCTGCAGTGTCAGCATAGGGTCGTGAATTTTGCTTGCCTTTGCGGTAGTGGTGGCTGCAGTTTTGGTCTCGTTCGGCATACCGTTCACGCTCCTTCCTTAGTGATGCTTAGCGGCCGCTTTGGCTGCCTTGATGCGGGCTTTCTCAGCCTTGCGCTGCTCACG
Source organism: Gemmiger qucibialis (assembly GCF_027689445.1). Lineage (NCBI taxonomy): Bacteria > Bacillati > Bacillota > Clostridia > Eubacteriales > Oscillospiraceae > Gemmiger > Gemmiger qucibialis. Next base: position 51,609 of record NZ_JAQFEN010000002.1, read on the forward strand.
GGTCAGGCCGTCATCCTCCTGCGTGAGGGTAAAGTAGATGATGACGCAAAGCACCGCGCAAAGCAGGAACATCAGCACCGAGATAGCGCCGGCTGTGCCGTAGTTTTTGCTGTACAGGTGCTGGTTCAGGTACATGATAATGGTGTTGGTCGAGCCGTTCGGGTCGCCCTTGCCGTTGGTCAAAACCTGCGGCACATCAAACATCTGCAGGCCGCCGATGAGGCTGGTGATCAGCGTGTAGACGAGCAGCGGGCGGATCAGCGGGATCGTGATGCGCCAGAACATTGTGGTCGAGGATGCACCGTCCAGCTGGGCGGCCTCATACAGGCCGGGGTCCACACCCATGATGGCAGCCATCAGAATGATGGTCGTATTGCCGAACCACATCAGGAAGTTCATCAGCCCAACCAGACCGCGCGCTGTCCAGACATTGGAAAGCCAGCGCACCGGCTCGGCCACAATGCCGAGCTTGAGCAGGATCGAGTTGATCGGCCCTGTCTCCGCGTTTGAAAACAGGGTAAAGAACAGCATGGCGAACGCCGATGCCATGATAAGGTTGGGCATATAAATGACGGTCTTGAAGAAGCCCTGAAACCGCAGCTTCAACCGAAGATCAGTAAACCACGCCGCCAGCACCAACGATACAATAATCTGCGGGATAAAGCCCATCAGCCACATGATCATGGTATTGCTGAAATACTTCGGCACCTCTTGGATCATGGCAGCATAGTTTTTCAGCCCTACAAAGTTAGGGCCGATGATCTTTAGACCGCTGCGGAAATACTCAAAGAAGGAATAGTAGATGGTCGTTGCCAGCGGCCAGAACTGGAAGATGAAAAAGGTAATAAAGAACGGCGCCAGAAATATATAGCCCCATTTGGCGTAGCTCATGCCCTTTCTCTTTGTTTTCATAGGTCTCGCCCTCCTTAGCTGTGTGGGCATTGCCCTGCTGGGGGCAGAGCCTTTCAAAATCTGATAAAAACAAAACCAGGGGCGGGCGTCTCTCCCCGCCCCTGGCATGGCGTTTGCGGTTCAGTTCGTTTTGTTCAAGGTAATACCGCATAATTCTAAGTGCCGATACGGCGAGCGAGGTGCCGCAGCCGCCGGAGCGGTGCTTAAGCCGTCAGGCGGGAATTGTGCGGTGTTGCCTTAAGGTCACACAGGTATTTATGCGGGCCATTCGACGCTTGTCAGCTCAGGATACTTGACCTTGATCTGATCCTCAAAGTTCTTCTTCGCGGTCTCAAGGTCAACCGTACCGTCAAAGTAATCCTTGAAGCAGCTCTGGAAGGTCTCGTTGCAGCCCTGATCATACGGACCGGCGTTGGACATATCAATGGTAGGTGCAACCTCTGCAAAGAGGGCAATGTGGTTCTGGCCGCCGAGGAATGCGGAGCCGAAGTTCGGGTCAGCTGCGATGGAATCCATAGCGCTCTTGCTGTTGGTGTAGTCCTGCGTATCCTCGGTGATCTTGGTCATGATGTCGGCATCGCAGGTCAGAGAGTACATAACATCCTTGATCGTGGGGATGTTGTCGGTGCCGGTTGCTGCGCAGATCCAGGTGCCGCCCCAGTAATACGGCTGAGGACCCTGACAGACTGCATAATCGCCGAAGATACCGTTGCCGACTTCCTGCTTGCCTCCCTCAGACTCAGGCGTGGCCAGAGAGTTGCCCAGCAGGGTGAAGTTGATGCCCCAAGTGGAGTAGAAGAAGCCGAAAACCTTGCCGGCAGGGCCCTGATCGGCGGCCCACTGGTCGCTCCACAGGCTGGTCTTGTTGTTGTAGCCGTTATCGGTGTAGGTCTTGGTCTGATCGACCCAGTTCATAATGTTGGGGTCGACCTTGACGGTCGTGCCGTCCACCCAACCGGCGGAAACATTGTTGGAGAAGGTGCGGTAGGAATCATCGTAGCCGGAGAGCATCTTGTAGCCCTTGGCAGCGGCCTTCTCAGCCACATCGTTGAACTTATCCCAATCGCTCAGCGCGGCCTGAACCTCGGTCGGGTCATCGGTGCCCAGCACATCCTTGGCGATGGAGCGGCGGTAGGCAAACAGGCCCGGGGTCGCCTGCCATGTGGTACCCTTCTGCACGCCATCCACGGTAACGATGTCCTTGGTGTACTGGTACTGATCCTTGAGATCATCATCGGTCAGGCCGACATCCTTCTTGACATCCAGCGTATATTCGGAATCCACATATTTCAGCGCGTAGTCCGCCTCGATCAGGAAGATGTCGATCTTGTCATCGGCAGCGGCGCTGTCCTGCTTGAGCAGGGCCTCGTCCAGCTTATTCTGGTAGTTGTTGTTATCGTTGGGGTTGATGGTCCACTTTACGGTGACACCGTTATCCAGCGTCGTGGTGGACTTGTCGGCGGCAATCTCCTTGACGCCGGGGTAATAGTCGTTGAAGCGGGACTGGAATTCATCGTTCCAGCACCAGATGTTCAGGACCTTTCCCTCCTCTGCGGCTGCATCGGCAGCAGGCTCTGCGGCCGTGCTGCTGGCTTCGGTAGAGGTCGAATCAGCGGCAGGGGCTGCGGACGAGCTTGCGGCGCCTCCGCCGCAGCCTGCCAGCAAGGTGGCTGCCATTGCAGTGGCGGTCAATAAACTCATTGCCTTTTTCATAATGTCTTTTCCTCCTTTTAAAAAAGAACTCATGTATGAATCAGATATTGTGACCCGCATCCTCGCGGGTTTGAACCTATGGATTGGGGACATCGACGGACTGCCCTTTCAGCAGGCTGCCGGAGATCAGTTTCTGTTCCGGCAATGCCGTGCGCGGGGATTCGATCTGCTCGATAAGCAGCTCTGCCGCGGCGCGGCCCAGCGCTTCGGTGTCCTGCCGGTAGGTGGTCAGCTGCGGGGACATGATCTGCGAGATCAGGTTGCCATCATAGCCGGCCACCGAAATATCCCGCGGAATCAGAAGTCCTTCCTGCCGGATCGTCTGGATGCCGCCGATGGCGGAGAAGTCATCCGGGAAGAGGATCGCCGTGGGGCGCTGCGGCAATGCCAGCAGCTGACGGGTCGCAGCGGCGCAGCTTTTCGCATCTCGGTAGGTGCTCGGCACGATGTAGGTATCCGGCACCGTGATCCCATGGGCGGCGCAGGCGCGGTAGAAACCGACCAGACGCTTCTGGGTGACTGCGCTGTGATTCTCTCCGTGGATATAGGCGATCCGCTCATGCCCTAAGGCGGCAAGCTGATCCACCAGCTTGTGAACGCCGTCGGTGTTATCGGAAAGTACGGCAGCCCGGTTGTTAAAGACATGGTCGACTGTGACGATCGGCAGGTTGCTGTAGGCCAACTCAATGACCTCCGGGTCATCGAACTTGATACAGGCAGCGATCACACCGTCAACGCCTCTGTAGCGGCAGTGCTCTAAATAGCTGGAGTGGCCGTGGCCAATGTTATGGTTGATAAAGGTGATATCATAGCCTCTGCCCTCGGCGTGGCGTTTGAAGCTGTCCAGAACAGCCGCGAAGAATTCATGCGTCAGACCGCTTTGTGCCTCGTCCACAAAAAGGACGCCCAGATTATAGGTACGGTTCGTTTTTAAGGCCCGCGCTGCGGAGTTTGGCATGTAGCCGATCTGCCTTGCAGCCTCACGCACTTTTTCTTTGGTGGCCTGACTGATATCGTTGTGACCGTTCAGAGCCTTGCTCACGGTAGCCACCGAGACCCCGCATGCCTTTGCGATGTCTTTGATGGATGCCATGATATCGCCTCCTTGCATCTTGCTTAATCGTTTTCGCATCTTCACTATACAATATGTCAACCATAAAATCAATGCCTTTTTTGCATTTTTTGTGCATTTCGATTCGATTTGGCGATTTGCAAAAAGCCAAAACACCTGTTTTGGCTATTTCGTTTGGAGTTTCGCTGAAAAAGAGACATAATTTGTGCCCCAGCTTGCCGTTTTTACACTTTTCGGCCCGGTGATGCAGACCCAAATTTGCTCTTTATGGTGCCACAACCGGAAAACACTCTTATATAAAATAGGTGGCATTCGATTTTCGTGCCAATTTTCGGTTTTCAAAATTGTGAAACTTGCCAAATCATCGTTAATTTCAGCTGCAGCCCTTGCAATTATCCGGAAAACGCGGTATTGTAAGGGTAATAACTTAATCGTTTTCGGCTTGAACTTACGATTTTATCTGCTTTCCATAAGTAAGGAGAGGGTCTCTATGAAGTTCGGTCATTTTTCCGATAGCGCACGCGAATATGTCATCACCACGCCGCGCACGCCGCTGCCGTGGATCAACTATCTGGGCAGCGAGGCATTCTTCAGCCTTGTTTCCCACACGGCCGGTGGGTACAGCTTTTACAAGGATGCCAAGCTGCGGCGTATCACTCGCTACCGCTACAATAATGTACCTGCGGACTCTAACGGCCGGTATTACTATATTAAGGACGGCGATACCGTCTGGAATCCCGGCTGGCAGCCCACCCAGACCGAGCTGGACAGCTATGAGTGCCGCCACGGCCTCGGATACAGCATCATTACCGGCAAAAAGAACAGTCTGACCGCGAAGCTGGAGCTGTTTGTGCCGGTAGGCGACAACTGCGAGATCGACCGTCTGGTGCTGACCAACGAGAGTGATGCACCGAAATCGTTTACTGTATTCAGCTATCTGGAGTTCTGCCTCTGGAATGCTGTGGACGATTCCACCAACTTCCAGCGCAATTTCTCTACCGGCGAAGTCGAGGTCGAGGGCAGCACCATCTACCACAAGACCGAGTACCGCGAGCGCCGCAACCATTACGCATTGTTCACCGTCAACACGCGCATTGACGGCTTTGACACGAGCCGGGACGCCTTTTTAGGCGCATGGCGCAGCAATGCGAATCCCGAGGTCGTGGAAAACGGCCGTTGCACCAACTCTGTTGCCCACGGCTGGGCACCCGTTGGCGTGCATCAAGTCAATGTCACCCTGCAGCCCGGCGAAAGCCGCAGCCTGATTTTTGTTTTGGGCTATATAGAAAACCCGGAGGACGAGAAGTGGACCGCGCCCGGCGTCATCAATAAGACCCGCGCCCAGGCGATGGCTGCCCGCTATGCCACGGATGCGCAGGTCGATGCGGCACTTGCCAGGCTGCACGACCACTGGAACAACCTGCTGTCCACCTACTCGGTCAAGAGCAGCGATGAAAAGCTCGACCGCATGGTCAATACCTGGAACCAGTACCAGTGCATGGTCACCTTCAACATGAGCCGCTCTGCCAGCTATTATGAGAGCGGCACCGGCCGCGGCATGGGCTTCCGCGATTCCTGTCAGGATCTGCTCGGCTTTGTGCATCTGATCCCCGCCCGCGCGCGGGAGCGCATTCTGGACATTGCCGCCACCCAGTTCCCCGACGGCAGCGCCTACCACCAGTACCAGCCGCTGACGAAAAAGGGTAACATGGACATCGGCTCCGGCTTCAACGATGACCCGCTGTGGCTGATTGCTGCCGTGTACGCCTATCTGGGCGAGACGGGCGACTACTCGATTCTGGACGAACCGGTGGACTTTAACAACGACCACAGCCTTGCACAGCCGCTGCTTGAGCATCTGCGCCGCAGCTTCGGCTATCTGCGCACCCACAAGGGGCCGCACGGTCTGCCGCTGATTGGCCGTGCTGACTGGAACGACTGCCTGAACCTGAACTGCTTCAGCAAGGAGCCGGGCGAAAGCTTCCAGACCACCGGCCCGAGCGAGGGTCCCGTAGCCGAGAGCGTGTTCATCGCCGGTATGTATGTCAAGTACGGCAACCAGTTTGCCGAAATTCTTGACAGCACCGGCCACACCGACGAAGCTGCCGCCGTGCGCGCCGAGGTTGCAGAGATGGAACATACCGTACTGACTGCCGGTTGGGACGGCAGCTGGTTCCGCCGCGCCTACGATGCCTTTGGCCATGTGATCGGCGGTGAGGAATGCGAGGAAGGCAAGATCTTCATCGAGCCGCAGGGCATGTGCGTCATGGCGGGTATTGGTGTGGACACCGGTGAGGCCGTGACCGCTTTGCAGAGCGTGAAAGACAAGCTCGACACAAAGTACGGCATTGTGCTGCTGCAGCCCGCCTACACGAAGTACCATCTCGAACTGGGCGAAATTTCCAGCTATCCCCCGGGATACAAGGAGAACGCAGGCATCTTCTGCCACAACAACCCATGGGTCAGCTGTGCCGAGACTGTAGTCGGCCATGGTGACCGCGCGTTTGAGATCTACAAAAAGACCTGCCCGGCATTCATTGAGGACATCAGTGAGATCCACCGCACCGAGCCGTATGTCTACAGCCAGATGGTGGCTGGCCGCGACGCCGCCACCTTTGGCGAAGCAAAAAACAGCTGGCTGACCGGCACGGCGGCCTGGACCTTTGTGGATGTGAGCCAGTATATCCTGGGCATCCAGCCCACGCTGGCCGGGCTGAAGATCGATCCCTGCATCCCGCACGAGATGGACGGCTTTACCCTGCGCCGTGTCTGGCGCGGGGCAACCTATGAAATCGTTGTGGAGAACCCTGACCATCTGGAAAAGGGCGTCAAAGCCATGACCGTGGACGGCAAGCCTGTAAGCGGTAACATCCTTTCCCCTGTTCCCGCCGGCTCAACCGTAGAGGTCAAGATCGTCATGGGCTGACCGCCCGCCTTTTACCGCAAAGCAGCAGCCCGCAGTGGGCTGCTGCTTTTTCTGTACGGTCTTTATACACCGGCGTGCTGCTTCACGAACCAGAAAACTCCCTTATCCTGCTGCGCGCGCAGCAGAATAAGGGAGTATTTTTTGTGTGCAGCCTGTCAGGTATGGTTATTCCGCGAGCATTTCTCTGCATCGATCGCAAGCACGACCATCAGCGCAGAGGGCATCTCTTAGAGGAAACAAACACATAGCGAGGGGCCATACCGTGCCTTTTCACAGATTTTTTCCGTTCGTTTCGGCCACCTTGGCGTACCAGGCAGCACTATCTTTGGGGGTTCGTTTGCCGGTTGCGTAATCGAGATAGATCAGACCAAAGCGCTCGTTATAGCCCTCGCTCCACTCAAAATTATCCAGCAGTGACCAGTGGAAATAGCCGCGCACATCCACGCCACTGTCAATCGCGCGGCGCAGCGCCAGAAGATAGCGGTGGGTGAAGTCAATGCGCGCAGGGTCATGCACCTTGCCGTCCAGATGGATGCTGTCGGTGCAGGAAAGGCCGTTCTCGGTGATGTAGATGGGCAGACCGTACCGTTCCCAGATAAAGCGTGTCCCCCACTCCATCGACTCCGGGGTGATGGGCCAGCCGATGGCTGTGCGCGGATGTCCTGCGGCCCGGGGGCAGAATTCCGGCTTGCCGTTTGCCCCGGCGCGCACCATGACGGAGTTGTAAATGTTCATCCCGATGAAATCCAGCCTGCCCAGCGGCAAAGCGTCCAGCTGCTCCTGCGGGATGGCATCCACCACACGCTGGGCCTGACCGCCCGCGATCACAGGCCAGCCGCGCCCGCACAGCGGATCAAGTGCCGGGGCATAGGTGAAGGTCCAGTCTCCGTCCGCCAGCGCAAAGGTTGCCTCGCGGGCCGCCGCAATATCGGCAGGGTCGTCTGTTGCCGGGGTGCAGATGCGCCCTGTCGGGGCCATGCCGACCCGGGCATCGGGGTCAGCCCTGCGGATCGCATCGGCCGCAAGGCAGTGGGCGTAGATCGTGTTGTGCCACGCTGTAAACACCGAGCCGTCATCCAGACGGAAACCGGGTGCGTGTACACCGCTGCTGTAGCCCAGCCCCACGCTGCACTGCGGCTCATTGAGGGTAAAATAGTACTGCACCCGCCCCTTAAAGTGCGCGGCCACCGCGGCGGCATACCCGGCGAAGGCTTTTGCCGTATCATCATTCAGCCAGCCGCCCTTGTCCTGCAGGGCTTGCGGCAGATCCCAGTGGTAGAGCGTGACATAAGGCTCGATCCCTGCCGCAAGCAGCGCATCGACCAGCCGGTCATACCAGGCAAGACCTGCCGGATTGACTGGTCCCGTGCCCTGCGGGAAGATGCGCGGCCAGGCAATCGAGAACCGGTACGCCTTCAGGTGCATCTCTTTCAGCAGTGCAATATCCTCTGCCCAGCGGTGGTAGCTGTCGCAGGCGATGTCCCCTGTATCACCGTTCCTTGTTTTGCCCGGCGTATGGCTGAAGGTATCCCAGATGGACAGTCCCCTGCCATCCTCCTGCACTGCGCCCTCGATCTGATAGGCTGCGGTTGCCGCGCCCCAGACGAAATTTTCCGGAAATGACATCGTGTATTCCTCCGTTCTTTCTGTCGTTTTTTTTCGCATAAACACCAAAAAAGGTGCAGCGCAAGCGCACTGCACCTCCGTAAGTGTTATTTTACCCTTTCACGCTGCCGAGCGCAATACCGCGGACAATGTATTTGGAAAGAATCAGATAGACTATGATGACCGGAAGTATCGCAAGTGCGATCATCATATAGACCTTGCCCATATCAAACTTCAGAAAGTCCGCACCGCGCAGCTGGACAATCAGAATCGGAACGGTTTTCCACTTGGCATCACTGATAATCAGCGCCGGGGTGAAATAGTTGTTCCACGATCCCACAAAGGAAAAGATGGCCTGCACTGCGACAGCGGGCTTCAGGATCGGCAGGATGATCACATTGAAGGTGTGGAACTCGCCGGAGCCATCAATGCGAGCTGCCTCAATCAGTTCCTTCGGCAGGCTGGAATCCATGTATTGCTTCATGAAAAAGAACACAGTCGGTGCCGCAATGCTGGGCAAAATCAGCGGCCACAGCGTATTGGTCAGGTGCATATTGTCCATCAGGCGAAGGAACCCCAGCGCCGATACCTGCATAGGCATCGTCATAATGAGCAGGATGATGGTAAATGCTGCATTCTTGAACTTGAAGTCGTAGGCGTAGATTGCGTATGCTGTCAGCGCGCTGAAGTAGCAGGAAAGTGCTGCAGAACATCCTGCCACAATCAGGCTGTTGCGCAGACCGCTCAGAACCGGCACGTTGGCATCATTCATGGTATTCTTCAGGTTGGTCAGAAAACTGCCGCCGGGCAGCAGCTGAAAGCCCTTTTGAATATCAAAGTTGTTGTGGGTTGCGTTGTCGATCAGAATATAGAAGAAAAACAAGCACAGAAAGCTCAGCAGGAACATAACGATATACGCCACTGCACGGTACAGATGGAGCTTGTGATCCACATATTTTTTTTGCGGTTTCATGGCTCAGTCCTCCTTGCTCTGCAGCTTGTAGATCCCTACGACTGTATTTCTGCGTCAGGTGCGCTTGACTTCGCTGGTCGCTTTCTTCCGGGGCTTCATACCCCCAAAAACGGCATTCATCACGACCACGATCAGCGCGACCACCGCCATGGACACCCAAAAGCCCTCGTTGAGTCCCAACAAATCCACTGTGCCAAACAGTGTCATCCAAATATCCTTCCAATTCATCATGAATATCATTTTAACACGGCTCTCTGAAAACGCCATGACTATATTCTTGTTTTTTCTTGTTATTTAAGAAGGTGCGTTACCCCGTTCCCGGAAAAAAGAGCATCGCCGTGATGACCACGCGCGTGGAGGAAGGGGAATAATAACAGCACTTTGGAAAGTGAATCAGAACTGATTCACTTTTTCGAGTCAAGATTTTTGGATGAATCTAAACTGATTCACTCTGGAGTATATGTGAATTTGTATGCGTATCCGCTTTGATTACTCCCGCTTTGAGCGGGAACGTGTTTTGCTAGCATAGCATGTGGTCATCCACATGCACATTTCTGGGGTGTACCCCCAGACCCCCTGAGGTCGCTCTGCGTCAATAAAAAAGGCAAGTCGCAGAATAAAACGGCTTGCCTTTTATTTTGAAAAGTGTAAGTTTTTACCTTGGCATCTCACGCTCGACCACCTACCGCATATTCCATGACGCGAGTTTCCCGGCATTCCACATTGGAAACCGACTGCTGGTGCGACGTGATGAACTGCTGGACTGGCTGGAACGGCAAAAGGTCAATAAAGCCCAAAACGAGAACCCGAAGATTGTCGGGTCTGATGAATAGCTTTGTGGTCGTACCTGTGGTAGTCTTTGTGTCACGAAAGGAGACGATGCAGCGTGAAAGACACATCTAAAACATTCCTGCGCCGTGGGCATAACGAGGGCAACATTCGTCAGCGCGCAGACGGGCGGTGGGAGGTTCGACTGTCAGCCGGAATCGACTACAAAACCGGCAAGCCCAAGCGTACATCCACCTGCTGTAACACCAGACAAGAGGCAATCTCCATTTTACAGCAGCAAGCCCATGAAGTCCGCACACAGGGCTGGCGCGATCCTATGTCGGTGACATTGGGCGAATGGTATGAATACTGGCTGAACACCTATATGAAGGACACCGTCAAGCAATCTACTTACGCCAGCTACCGCAGTTATCTCAACAAGCACTTTTGTGTACTGGGAAAAATCCTGCTGAAAAAGTTAGAGCCACACACCTTGCAGGAATTTTACAACTACAAATTCCGCGAGGAAGGGCTGTCGCCCAAGACGCTTCGCAACTACCACATGGCATTACACAAGTGCTTACAACAGGCCGTAAAGGAGCGCTTATTAGTGTACAATCCCTGTGATGCCGTGACCCTACCCAGCGGAGAAAAGCCCGAAATCAGCGTATTTACCAACGACCAACAGCGGGCACTGGTGCAAGCCAGCTACCGCCACCGCTACGGCGTGTTTATTCGCTTAGACTTGTGTACCGGATTACGCATGGGTGAATTGCTGGCACTGAAATGGGAAGATATTGATTTCAGTACCGCGCAGCTTCATGTTAGGCGTACAATCAACCGCCTTGTCAAGTACGAATCCCACGACGGCGAGAACAAGACCGAAATCGTATTCGACACACCCAAAACGAAAAACTCTCGCCGCACGATTCCGCTGACCCGCACAATGGCAGACGAGCTTGCCCGCTGGAAACAACAGCAAGCGCAGGATAAGATTCGGGCAGGGGATAAGTACACCGGCGAGGGATTCATCGTCACCAACGAGTTTGGTCACTACTTCGAGCAGAAAACCTTCAAGGATTACTACAACCGATTGTTGAAGGATGCCGACATCGGGCACTTTACCTTCCACGCCCTGCGCCACACCTTCGCCACCCGTGCGCTGGAGCGCGGTATGGACTACAAGACCCTGTCAGCCATCCTCGGTCACTACTCGGTGGCGTTCACAATGGACACATACGTCCACAGCATGGACGAACACAAGCGGCACGAAATGGACAAAATGGATGATATGTTCGGGATGCAGTACAGTATCTCCATAGAGAACCAGCCCTACCCTGTACTCTGCACCTTATCCCCAGACGGCTGCACTACCCATGTTCCCGATTTCCCAAAAATTGAAGTGGAGACCCCTACATTGGATGCTGCCCTGCTGGAAGTCAAGCAGCAAATCCAAAAAGCCCTGCGCCAGTACAAAAAACCGCCCATTCCCACCAAACAGGAACAGATCGTCGTGCCAAACAACAGCGTGTTGGTACTCGTCAAGGCAAGCTGACCGCACCGACCGTTCCTATTTTTACCTGCCAACTCCGCAAAATTTATCTACAAAAAGCGCCCGGACGGTTGAAAATCTCAACCGCCCGGGCGCAGTCATTATTCCGTTTTGGGGTCATTTTGGGGTCAAAGTTACCAGCTTGTTACCACTTTTTCCATGATGTAGAAAAAAGCTCGTTGAAACTTGTCGTTTCAACGAGCTTTTGTTGGTTGCGGGGACAGGACTTGAACCTGCGACCTCCGGGTTATGAGAAATCTAAGATTTGTGCATTACAGTGCTGTTTTGTTGGGTTTGGTAGTGTTGCGTACCATGGAGCGAAATGGATTTTGTCCCATGTGTACAAAAGAATGCCATACGGTGATGAACCGTCCCAACTCCTTTTGGGGGCAGTTTTGGGGGCAAATCTGCAAGACAGATTCTCATACGCACCAATCAAATAAATGCCCAGCTTTGGTTCCATTGAGAAATGTGGATACTTACATCACAGGGTTTACGCAAGTGAAAAGCCCAGCAAACTAATATATAAGTTTTACTCCCTAGCAAGAAGTTGTATGCAAACCCAACCCGCAACATTCCCGCACACCGCCCCTGTCGCCGCGAGAAACGCCCTTTTTGGGGCGCATTCACACCGCGTCGGAGCGTTGCCCTCCCAGCCAAATATTGCCCCAAATTCCCCGTTTTCCGGGGATTTTTTATTTTACCGCAAAGGCATTTACCTGAACGGGATTTCCCTGTACAGGTAAATCCTGCACAAATAAATAACTAAATAAATAAAATACTAAGATACTATCGTATCCCATCCGTAAAACCACAAAGAGTCGGATTTTTCCCACTCTGGTCTTGCCGTGATGCGTACAACTTAACACCAGAGAGTACAACTTACGATTGCAAACTGCCCCCGCCAGGCTGTATAATAAAAGCACCGATATTTCGCGCAAAAGGTGGTCGGAACAGATGGATATCGAGAACCTGATCGGTGAAACAACCGAATACGACAAGAAAGCGGCGCTTGAGGTAAAAAAGCCCAAAAGCTGGTGCAAGAGCGTAAGTGCTTTTGCGAACACGCTGGGCGGCGCGCTGATTTTCGGCATGGCGGATGACGGGCAGATCGTTGGCCGATGTGTTCAACCGCCTTGGCTACATGGAGCGCAAGGGCAGCGGCTTCGGTAAAATTCTGAACGGCTACAAAGCGCAAATCAACTACACCGAAGATAAGCGTCCCGCATTCCGTTCTGACCGCTACCAGTTTACGGTCGTTATGCCGAACTTGAATTACGTTGTCCCTCAAGATGTCCCCCAATGTGTCCCCCAAGATGTCCCCCAAGATGATTTGGATGCCAAAATTCTGGCTTTAATCAAAAAAGACAACAAAATCAGCACCGAAAAACTCGGCATGGCGCTGGGCGTCAGCTACAAAACCATCCGCCGCCATATCAAGGCGATGGGAAATGTCCGCTACATCGGCCGCGGCTTCAGCGGGCATTGGAAAGTTGAAAACCAATAAAAAAGCAGCAGGAAACCGATTAAGGCTTCCTGCTGCTTTATTTTCCAAAGGGCAGTTTAGTTTTTCTTCTGCTCACCCTCCGGGAAGATGATCTTATAGATTGGAAAATAAATCACCATCTGCACACCGCCGTTGATGACGGTGATGAGGACGTTGTACAGCGCGGGCGGGAAGAATTGCTTGCACAGCGGCACATAAATGCCCATCAAAAAGCTGCACACGATGGTGATGAGTACGAACGCCACCACGTACCACGCGATCTGATACCACACATTGCCCTTCGACTTAAACGTGATATTACGCTGCATCGGAAAATTAACGCACTGCGCCAGAAACAGCGTGATGGCAAACGCCGCAAAATAGCCCATACCGCCGGTAGCGTCGCCGGTGACTGGGTAGTTGAATACATAGGTATCCACCGGACCAAGGTTCAGATGAATCAGCTGGCAGGGGATGCTGCACCAGTCGGTCAGGTTGTAGAACAGCCCCGGCAAAAAAGTCAGCAGCAGATATTGCAGCACCGTGACAAACAGCGAAAAGGCGTAGAATTTCACAAACTGTGCCACGAGCTTATGCTTTTGGGAGAAGTTTGTCCACCAATTTTTTATCGTTTCCATAGCTCACCTCATGCTTGCGCAGGCACGGTCAGCTCCGCGCTGTATTCGCCGTCGGAAGCAGCAATCGTCATGGCGTCGTCGTCCCCCATGCGGACTATGGCAAGAGCCTCGCCGTAGTAGGTATCGGTTTCTCTGTCCAGATAGCTGTGCTTGTTGAAAGGGCAGGCACTGCCCAGCCCCACCAATGTGCCGCCGCGCACCTGTACCTGAATATTGCCGCGCGCCAGCGGCTTGGTGATGCCGTTTTCATCGGTGTAGCGCAGACGGACGTAGCACAGGTGCCCTGGCTTGGCGGCGGGTTCTTCTGCATCCAGCGTCAGGCGGGTCGTGCCGCCGGCACTCTGCAGCTTGCAGCGACCCATTTCGTGATCGGCTGCGTCATAGCTGACGGCTTCCAGCGTGCCACTCTCGTAGGGAATGCTGAACCTCGCAAGGCAATCATTTTTCAGCGTTTTACTGCCCACGGTGCGGCCGTTCAGCACCAACTCTACACGGGCGGCGCGGGCGTAGACCTCCACGTTGGCCTTGCGCCCCTCGCATCCGGTCCAGCTCCAGCTGGGCATGGCATTCGTCATCTTCCACGCACTGGGGCTGTGGCGGTCTCCGGTATGGTTGACCGGGCAGACGGCGATATAGGGGCCGTTGTCGGCCTCCAGCGCCACGCGGGTATAAAGGGCTTCGCCCAGCGGTTTGCCGGTCAGGTCGATGCGTCCCGAACCCGCCGACACCCAGCCCGGACCGCCATCGAACGTTTCGGCGTAGTCGGCGTACTCCCATGAGCCGACCATGACTTCTCCAAGGTAGTCCATGCCCGCCCAGACAAAGTCGCCCACTAAGCGTGGCTCCTGTTTGGCCAGCTCGCGGAATTTATAAGCATCGTTGCAGAAGGTCTCGCTGCCCAAAATCAACCGCTGCGGGTACTTTTTTAGATCGCGCTTATAGCGGTAGATGCCGTAATTGTAGCCCGCAATGTCCATGTTGGCAAAGGCGTCACGGGTCTTGACGTCGCAGCCGTGCAGGGTCGCGCCGCGCTTCATGAACTCATCGCCCAGCAGCCCCGCCAGATTGTTGAAGAACTGACTGCCGACCGCCTTTTTCTTGGAGGTCTTCTCGCCGCGCTGTTTGGCTTTTTCGGCACGCTCGGCTTCTTTTTTTGCCTTTTCGTCGCTGTACACGCCGAAGCCGATGGAACTTAAAAAGTTGAAGAAGATGTTCACACCGCAGGTCACCGGGCGGGAATCGTCCAGCCCGTGCAGGAAGTCAGTCATCTCTTTGGTCAGGGCGATGCCGCGCTTTTGGGCAGTCTCGCTGACCTCGTTGCCGGTAGAGTAGAGCACGACGCAGGGGTGGTTGTAGTCTTTTTCCACCATGTCGGTCAGATCCTGATGCCACCAGTCGTTGAAATGATCCACGTAGTCATACTCGGTTTTGTGGATGTACCAATGGTCGATGTACTCGTCCATGACAAGCATACCCTGGCGGTCGCACTCGGTCAGCAGCGCCTTGGAGCAGGGGTTGTGCGCTGAGCGAATGGCGTTGTAGCCGTTCGCTTTCAGCAGGCGTACCTTGCGCGCCACGGCGTCGGGGTCACAAACTGCGCCCAACAAACCATTATCGTGGTGGATGCACGCGCCCTGGATGATGTACCGCTTGCCGTTGAGCAGGAAGCCGTCCGTACCCCACTCGACCTTGCGAACACCGAACGTCTCGGTTACCACATCATCGGCAAAGTGGACGCGGCAGGTGTACAGGTTGGGCGTTTCGGGTGTCCAAAGGCGGGCGTTATCAAGGGTCAGGGTAAATACGGCCTCGCCGTCGCTCTCCTGCTGCATGGCGGGCAGGTCGTCCACCGTCAGGCGTACCGTGCCGGGGGCGGTGGTCTTTACGCGCACCTCCACGACGGCGGGGTCAAGCGACAGGGTGCGGATTTTAACGCCGTTCAGTGCGATATGCGCGCCCCTTGCCGTCCAAAGCTGCACCGGGCGGTAGATGCCCGCACCGGAATACCATCGGCTGTTGGGCTGGTCGGCGTTGCGGGCAATGACACGCAGCTCGTTCTCGCCTGCGTGCAGATACGGCGCACAATCAACATAAAAGTTGGTGTAGCCGTAGGGGCGGAACGCAGCCTTTTGACCGTTGAGCCAGACCTCGGCATTATGGTAGACGCCCTCAAACTCCAGAATGTGGGTGTCTGCCAGCTCGTTTTCCGGCACGGTCAGGGTGCGCCGGTACTCGTAGTCATGTCCCTCGTACCAGCCGGTATTGGTGCCGCCCGCGCTCAGGGCGGTGCGGGGTTCAGCCAGCATGGCATCATGGGGCAGGGTCACCGGTTTGCCGGGTGCGGTATCGCCCAAATGGCGGCAGGTCCAGCCGGTGAGAAGTGGGGTTGGTTTCATAGTGGTATACCTTTCCTGAGATTCCAAAAGGCCTCGGACGCTGCACAGCCTCCGAGACCTTTATCACTTTACATGGCTTTATCTTTGCGCACGAAAGAACTGATGAGAAGTGCCAGCATACTGATGGCGACCACCACGCAGATACGCATGATCGCGCCGATTTTGCTGACGTCACCGAACATTGCCAAGCCGAAGAAGTAGCCGACAAAGGTATAAACGGAATCCGTAATAAAAGCGCAGAGGGAGACCGCGCTGAGCGCCGGGGCTGCGATTGCCAGCAGGTCATTGTCCGTTACCAGCCCGGCTGCACCGGCCGCCACGGCCGCCACAAGTCCAATGTATACCCAGACGTTGCTGCTGCCGGTGTCGGCAGCATACAAGGCATACAGGATAATACCGACCAGCGCCAGAACGGTCCCGGCAAGATCCAACCAGAAGCCTACGGCTCTGTTTTGAAACAGGTTCTTCATTTTCGTGTCCTCCTATCTCAGGCTTTTTCTTCGCTGCGGCGCTTGGCGCGGAACATCATGAACAAGCTGCCCGCCATCAGCAGTACAAACACGACATCAATGGCATACAGTGCGATCTGCCACCACGGCATGATTGACTCGACCGTAGCATCCATGCTCAGACCGTTAATCAAATTCGTGCGAGAGAGCATATAGTGGTAGCGCTTGACGGCATCACGCAGGTTCAACAGCATATTGCCGTCGTCATTGCCGCGAATTTCCTCCACAATGGCGGATGCCGCAGAGCCGGTGGGATCGATGCAGTAGGTCGTGGTACCGGCGCTCAGAGAGGTGGCAAAGTGGCTCTTGTACGCACCGCCAGCCACGCCGTCGGTCTCCTGCTGGCCGTTGAAGCCCCATTCCTTGCGCAGCACCTGCGTGCAGAGCGCCTTGCTGGAGGAAGACCAAACGAGGCCGAGTCGGTTAAAGGACTGCATCAAGGCCATCGTGTTTTCGTTGGAAAGCGCACCCTCAAAGGCGCGCAGGGTCTGCTCACGGAAAGCCTGCTCGTTGAAGAACACGGCAAGACCTTCGCGGTGGAATTCCTGATCGTTGCCAGCTACGTGCTTGATGCCGGGGGTGACGCCACGGCTCTGCACAGCGGTCAGTTCGGTGGTGGTGTACAGGTTGGTCAGAATGGCATCCTCTGAGAAATATTCGCCGTTGCGGCCGCCGAACGGTGTGCGATGCAGATTGCCGCCGCCTGTCCAGAAGAGGGGCAACTTGCAGTACAGCGCTTCCTCCGCCATCAGTTCGCCACGGCGGGTCAGGCGGTCGCTGTTCCACATGCAGGCCGCCACAACAGAACAGGGATACAGGCAGACATCGCGGGTGTCGCCGTATTCTTCGGGGAAGGTGTTTGCGCCGACACTGGCCGTTCCGTCGCCCTCACTGAAAGCGGGCTTTGCCACGGAGGAAACCTCCGGCGTGCCGAACATATCGGAGATTTGGCTTGCCAGTTCCTCCACCGTCATCTGGTCAAGGTATTTATCCCAGGTTTCTGTATCGTCAAAGGAGACGTCTTTCATCGAGACAAAGGTCAGACCATTGTTCTGCCCCTGCGTAATATCGCTGACAGAGGGGGAGTCCTCCGGCTTGGTGTAGAGCTCGCCCTGCAAAATCTGCATCATTTCCTCGGTGCAGGTGATGGCGGGGGCTTTAGTCGGGAATGTGCCGTTCCAGTCCTGACGGGTCAGGTAGGTAACAGAACCCTCCTGCCAGTAGTTTGCGTCACAGTCATCAAACTGGTTGGTGACTTCCTCGCCGGTGACAGAGTAGCGGTAGCTCTCGGTATCCAGCGTATCATAGCTCCAACGGTAGGTCTTGGCGGCGTTGCCCTCCACGGTATTGCCATCCTGATCGACCATGCCGGATGCGCCCTTGGCCGCCAGAATGTTGTTCAGGGCGTCATGGGCATTATCGCCCAGCGCCAGATAGTAGTCACCTGCGCTCAGGATATAACCCTTGGCGTTGGTGTAGTCATAGCTGGCCATCATGTAGCGATCCATCGTGACCGTGACCTGCTCCGACTGGCCGGGCTTCAGCTCGTCGGTCTTGCCGTAGCCAATGACCTGCACGGCGGATTTTTCCACGGCGTTCTGCTTTTCGTAGTCGCCGTAGGGGGTCTGCACATACAACTGCACGACCGATTTGCCGCTGACGCTGCCGGTGTTTTTCACCGTGACAGTTGCAGTGAACATATCCTGATCAGCGTCATAGCTCACGCTGTTCAGCGTCTGCTCAAAGGTTGTATAGGACAGACCGTAGCCAAAGGGGTAGGTGACCTCAGCGGCATAATTCCAGCCGCCGCCAAAGGACGAACCTGTCGTGCCGGAGGCACCGGAAGCGGGATTCAGGATAGAATCCTCATAACGGGTCTCGTAGTACTTGTAGCCAACGTAGATGCCCTCCGCCTGCGTTGCCGTATAGGAAACATGCAGCGGGGAATCCGTGACAATACCGGAGTTCAGCACCTCGTCCACGTTGCTCCACTCGGCAACGTTCTGGCTCTGGGTGTATGCAGCCGGGGAGGACAGCGAGTTAGCTGCGTAGGTGTCGGTCAGGTGGCCGGAGGGATTTGCCTTGCCGGTCAGCAGGTTGGCGACACCCTCAAAGCCGCGCTGGCCGGGGTCGCCGATCCACAGACAGGCGTCCACGTTGTACTCGTCCATCCAGCCTAATTCCATGGGGTAGGCGCTGTTCAGCAGCACAACGATCTTGCTGAATTTTCCGGAATCGCGGATCATTGCCAGCATATCTTTTTCGTCCTGATGCAAAGCCAGGGCGCTGATACCGTCCGGGTCTTCCATCATCATTTCACAGTCCTCACCGCCCTCGCGTGCCAGCATGACGATAGCGACATCGTTGTAGTCGTTCTCCCAGCTTTGCTGCAGCTGCGCAGTGTAGAAAGACTTAGGTTCTTCGCCCAATACAGGCGCTGCATTGAAATCGCCGGTAGAATTCGGACCACCCGAAATCGTCAGGTTGTTGCTGGCCACACGAGAGGTCGAGCTGTTTTTATAGGCATCGTACAACGTATCATTGATAGAGAAACCGACATCCTTCAACGCCTGATACAGATCGATTACATATGTACCGGTGGACGCTGCGCCGCTGTTTGCACCACCGGGGGCATACACCGGCTGCACAACGGCGTGACCAAACAGCGTCACATGGCTGTTGGGGGAAAGCGGCAGGGCGCTGTTGTTATTACGCAGCAGAACAGAACCTTCCTCCTGCTCCAGCACAGATTCATCGTAGGTGGCTTGGATCAGCTTTTGGAGATTTTCCGCCGAATAGTCACCGAACTCGCTGGTGTAGTAGTTTGTATCCTCTGCCGAGGGGTCCCCGGTGGATACGATACGACTGGTCGTTGTGCCCAGGTACGAGTTCAGCGTACCAGTGTAGGTGATGGCGCACTGCGTACCAAACAGAGATACAACCATCAGCACAGCCGAGGTAGAGGTCAGACCGCGCCATAAAGTTTTCTTCGTTTGCTTCTTCATGTTCTTCTCCTTCTTATTTTTTTGGGGGGGGTATCTCCCCTTTGATGCTCTCAGTGTAGCACAAGATTCGTTTTGAAGGAGTGTTCCATTCGTAAACCGTGCTTTTTGCACCGTGAACGGTTTTGGGGTGTGTCATAATTGACAAACGATCTGCCGGTGTCTTTGTGCAGGTCGCCAAAAACGCAAAAACAGCCTGCCAAACCGGCAGGCTGCGGCTTATTTTTGCTGCACCGGCAGCAGCACCTTCAGCGTAAAGCGCTTTTCCTGTGTGCTGATCTCTGCCGTGCCGCCGTATTTTTCGGCGGTGTCGTAGATGCTCTTTAATCCGTAGCCGTGGTAGCGGGCGTCGGTCTTAGTGGTCTTGGGCAGCGTGCCGTCCGCGCGGAAAGCACCGTCGTAGGTGTTTTCGACCCGAATCCACACAAAGTTCTTTTTCCGCGTCACCACCAGATGGATGAGCCGTTGCTCGCTGTCGGGCAGCTTTTCTACACTCTCGATGGCGTTGTCCAGCGCATTGCCGAACAGCGAGCACAGGTCCATCGTATCCATAAAATCCAGCGCCGCACCGTCTGCCACGCAGGTCAGCGTGATGCCGTGCTGCTGGCAGTACAGGCTTTTGCTGGTCAGGATCGTGTCCAGCACCTCGTTGCCGGTCTTGTTCTGCGCCTCATAGCTGCGGATCTCCTGCTCCATCGCGTCGAGATAGTGGGCTTTTTCCTCTGAGGTCTCGCTGCGCAGCACAGCAATCTGGTGCTTGAGGTTGTGATATTTTTTATTGATAAGGTCAATGCTGTCCTGCGCCGAGCGGTACTGTGCGTACTGCGCCTGCAAGACGTTCTGCAAAGCGTCGCGCTCCTTTTTGCGGCGGTACTCCACCAGCTGCATGTGGTGCGCAAACAGAATGGCCATGCCGCCCAGGTCTACCAGCGTGCGGATGTTGTAAATTTCCGCTGTCACCTTGCCGGAAAACGGCGTGTCCGGGCTGACATAGCTCAGGTTGCTGGTGGCATAGACCGCCACACCGATGAACAGCGTGCTGAGAAATTCCTTTTTATGGACGTGCAGAGGCGAGGCTATATCGTTATAATTGCGTTCCTGCGCGAACACCACACCATACACTGCGGCATAGACGACTGCCAAAATGCACACACGCACACCCGCGCCCGGCGTGCCATGCTGCCCGACCATATAGTAGTAGAGCTGCCATTCCAGCGAGGCGGCCAGTTCCCCCAAAATAAACGCGCGGACACAATAATACCCCGCGCACCGGGCGGGCACGTCGGTCTGCATTCGGATGTACAGATACATGATTAAGATGGATACCGCAATGCAGGGCAGAAACCAGAATTGCGGCACCTGCCCCGTTGCCTGCATAAAGACGCCGAGCAGCAGCAAAAACACCGCGTGGATCGTATACCGCCGCCAGCCTGCTGTACGCTTGGGCAGATAGTACAGATACAAAAGGCAGGCAAGCCAGTCCGCCAGCGCGGTATACAGGCGGGGAATGTTGCCCAGAATTTCCGCTTGCATCAGATGTTTTCCCCCATGTAGTGATTGAGCGCCGCCAAAAATGCCTTGCGCTTGGCGCGGCTGATCTGCACCCGATCACCGTTGACGATGGCGTCCTCGTCCTGGATGCCGTCAACGTGCTCCAAATTGACAAGGTACGCCTTGCTGCTGCGGAAGAAATTCTCCGGCGGCAGCTTCTGCTCCACATCGCGCATGGAGCCGGTGGAATGCACCTCGCCCTGCTTGGTGTGGAACAGCAGGTCGTGGTCGCAAATTTCTACATAATAAATGTCGGAGGCGTCGAGCTTCTGCACACCGCCCGCGCAGGGTACCGTGAGGAAATGCTTCTGGCGGCGTCCCAGCAGCTCCCGCACATGGTTCATCCGCTGGCAGAAAGCGTAATAACTCAGCGGCTTTAAGATATAGTCCAGCGCCTGCACCGCGTACCCCTTGATGGCATACTGCGGCGAGTTGGTGATGAAGATGATAAGCACCTCCGGGTCGGCTCGGCGGATTTCCTCGGCTGCTGACATACCATCCATGAAGGTCATCTCGATGTCCATCAAGATCAGGTCATAGCCGCCCTTATAGCCCAGCGCGATCTCGTCACCATCTGAAAAATGTGTGATTTGAAAATGGCAGTTTTTCTCCTGTTGGTATTTTTCCAGATACGAGTCCAGCACTGCCCGATCCTGCGCGCTGTCCTCGACTACTGCGATGTGGTTCACGATGTGTTCTCCTTTTGGGGGCAACAAATGGGTTTATGTGCCGACGGTTAAACCGTTTGTTTTTCATGGGTATAGGCTTTATCTAATAAGTATTATACAGATTATTTTCCGAATTTTCAATAAATCATTGTGCTGCTTATCCGCCTTGTATACACTTGACAGGTAGAAGCATATACCTCTATCCATGGGAGTGAATCAAAGCTGATTCACTTTTTGAGTCAAGATTTTTGGATGAATCAGAACTGATTCACTCTGGAGCATATACGAATTTGTATGTGTATCCGACTTGATTGCCATGCTTTGGGCGGGAACGTGTTTTGCAAGCATAGCGTTTGGATATCCAAACGCAGATCCTTGGGGCATGCCCCAAACCCCCGACGGCCTACGAGAACAGTGCCGTGTTACATTTGGAAAGGAACAGGTGAAATCATGAGTGGATTTGAAATGCGGGCACAATTTTACCCGCTGGTGACCGACTTGGAACGGCTGAAAGAAGAAGCTGCGGAAGGCGTGCCGTACCCCTTCGTTACGGAAGAATTGCTGGAGCTCTCGCCCAAAGACTACCGGCAGTTCTGCAGCGCCCTGGGTCAGCGGTATGCCTTTGAAACCGACATTCCCAAGGAAGGGTACGATACGGTGTACGGGGCCTTCCATTGTTCTCTGGTTACTGCAGTATCCGAAAAAGAAGCAATTCTCCTGACCAGGGTGGCCGCGCAGATATTCGGCGCCTATCTGCCGGACAAGACACTTCTGGATCTTACGGGGGTGCCGAAGAAGCAGGTGACCCTTGAGTCGTGCCACAACCCGGAAATTCACATCGGGCATCCGGATGCCGTCCGGTGACCGGACGGAAGCGCCGCCGTGTTATTTCCCTTCGGCTGACCGAGAAGGAACTGCAGCATCTGAACCGGCTGGCAGCGCAAAGCGGGTTATCTCGTGAAAAACTCCTGCGGGCGCTGATTATGGGTGAAACCATTCGTCCGCGTCCTTGTACCCATCATGAGGACCTGCTGCGAAAAGTGTCCGGACTTTGTAATAATGCAAACCAACTTGCTCATCAGGCTAATTCTACTGGAAGAGCAGAGCAAAAAAGCGTGGAAAAAATGATAGAGCTAACACGAAAGGTCTACAATGCTGTCAAGATAAATTGGTAAAAGATATATAAATATAATGGCCAAATGACTTATACGTTGCTGGACAAAAAGGAATCTATATCTGTGATTTTAGGTATTGGAGACCCATCGCCTAATTTCTGATACTCACCATCTGTAATTAATATTTCAAAAGTGCGTTGTCCAGGCCAAGCTTTGAGTATCCGAACAGACGAAGGCACACAATGCTTAATAGCATCGCCGATATGAGAATCCAAATTGGTTCCGAGTATAATTCCAACCAACTCGCCAGGATTATAGTCGAAATAATTTGATGTTGATTCTTCTACAATTCGCCACTCTCTTTCATATTCCCAGCCTTTTTGTTTTAAAAACCAATTGGAATACACCATTTTCTTACAATCTTCTACTGAGGGTTCAAGCTGATTTTCCATTGTCTCGGTTTTCGGTTTGGGTTTCCTTTGGAAATACTGGACCTTTTTTGCGGAACTAAATTTCCCATCTGTCCTAAAGCATAAGCATGCGCCGGTATAATTCCCTGCATAATGCGCCCATAGTTGGGGAGAGCATGGATCATCAGAAAGCGAAAGAATCCTATACTGGGCCTTGAGTCCTCCAATGAAGGGGTCTTCTCTATCTTCTTGCTTGTATATAGAACTTCCCGCATATCCACCTACGGGAATATCAATTGCAGCTCCTTCCAAGGGATCATTTAGCTCAGTATATCTAGGGAAATACAGTCTATGAGACATAAGAATATCGAATAGACGAGAAATTTGAACAGCGGTCGTAAGTGAAACATATTTGTATAAGTGCTGAGGATACGTAGAAGGTTGCTGGTCTGCAATGGATTCCGTGCTTGTATCGGGATTCCTTTTTATTTGTACAATTGTTTTTCTGAAAGCGAACATTCCATTTAAAAGCATTTTGATTTTGACCTCCTATATCCTGAATTCTTTTTCTGTCTTTAGACCTTTTCCATAACCTAGGATGCTGAAATAATTATATCAGGTGAAGAAAACGACATCAAATTGCTTAACCATGGTTGGCCCATCGGGCAAACAGTACGGGTGTGGCCGGTCAGGAGAGTGTTAACAAAATGATTCAAATCTCCCGGGAAATCTGGAAGGAGGTGAAAAATCAATGGTAAAGAAATATCAGGAAACCGCCAATTTTGTATCCGGTGTACTGGATGTTACTGAACTTCAGAATATTTCGCCGTTCATGAGTAAGCCGCAAAAGTTCTCCATACAGCGGGTGCTGGTGCTCAGTGATGCTGACTACCAGTTGTTTGTGAATGATGACTTTCGCAGACCGCCCGTCGTCATCCGCGCCAAACAACGGTACATGGGATTTGACGTGAAGAAGAAAGCCTGGAACTGCCTACTGGTGGTGAGCGAAATCAGCAAAGACGGCATTCTGGTGGGGAAAGAGCCGGACGCCGAGCGCTACTATATGGCCTATGTCCCCGACCACACCAACCTGAACCTGTCGGCTGATCTGTCGGTGGAGTTCTGGACCAACGTCTGTACTACCACGCTCCAGCTGCAGCCTTCGGCAGAAGCACATCCTCCGCTGACGGAGCAAGAAAACCGTCAACAGCACTTCGCGTCCTTTGTGGGGATGCAGCTGTCGACGGTGTGCTTTGATCTGCGCTTTATGTCCTATGACCCGGAAAAGAATGAGATGGTGACCCGCCTGTATGGCGGCCCCAACGATTACATCGAGAGCCGTGGAACACCGGAAAAGATCGCCAAGGCAAACCACTTCTCGGGCAAGCTGCGAGGTATCTTCTTCAACATGGACTACCGCAATATTAGCCATCCGTGTCTGCCGGAAAAAGTACCGCAACCTAAACGGAAAATTCTGAGAAAAACCAGAAGGGAAAGTGCACGTTGAAAAAATCGGGTGTTATACATGTTGAGAATTGGTAGTATCTGAACCCCCATTATTTGCCGTTTCTTTATTGTTGGGACTCTGGGGAGTAAGTTTGTTGATTATTTCTTGGAGATCCGCAATCAACCATTTTTTGTGCAAATTATTGAGAATTTTAGTGGGGAGGACAAGGACATCCAATTTCTCCTTTAAAGCTATTGCATTTTTTAAATCATTGGAATAGTAATCCCTTAGATTTGAAAAACCATAAACGGCACTGAGGCAATGCCTGAAATCTTGCCAATCATCAGGAGGCGAGTTTTTGAGTTTGTCAACGATAATATCAATATTGAATTTTGAAAGGAAAGCTCTTTCAGATAGAAAAGCATCCCTCCTTTCGAAAACGTATTTGTAGAGTTTATGCCCCCAGTGTAACTTTTCCTTAAGGATATTATCGAGTTGAAGGTCGTCTTTATTGGTAGATTTTTTCTCTATAAGAGCCAGCAATTCAT
Organism: Gemmiger qucibialis; assembly: GCF_027689445.1. Taxonomy (NCBI): domain Bacteria; kingdom Bacillati; phylum Bacillota; class Clostridia; order Eubacteriales; family Oscillospiraceae; genus Gemmiger; species Gemmiger qucibialis. The sequence continues at coordinate 76,900 of NZ_JAQFEN010000002.1, forward strand.
TACATTGTTGTTTGAAGACGGAAAAGCAAGGTGAATCTTGTGATAAAAAGCTACCGTCAAACATGGACAATTCAAAGTACCTCATCTGCTCTTTAGAGATAGGCTCCATATTGTTTATGGCATTATAGACTTTGTGAAAATACTGGTCTACATCAACCGTAAAACCTAACTCAGACAGCTTATGTGCAAAGGATAATATTTTGAAAAGTTCAATGAGGGTATAGTTGTGGGTTTCAATGCAATTGGATAGTTCAGTATAAATTGCTTCAACCTTCAGATCATCCATAAGCCAATATTTTTCTGCCTTTTGAATTGGATCGAAGCTTCTTTCTCTTGGTTTGGTGATTTCATTCTGGACGTAAGAATTTATAGTAGAAATAGCACTCTCACAATCAAGTTCGGAGTCAAATACATAATCCTCAACAAACTTGAACCCGACAAACATTCTGGCAAAATCCAAGACTTTCTTCGAATAAGAATATTGCTGGTACGACCGTTTCTCCGACCAGTTAAATCGCGGACCGCCTCTCTTTTGCTGAATTGTACTGTGTAAAATTGCAATAAACAGGGTTTCTAATAGAGAGTGCCTGTCCAGTGGGTTAATGTTCATATTAAAATTAAGATTCCAAATGCGGCTGAATGTTAGGAGGGCTGATTGGAAAGAACGCAAATTCAAACAATTCTCTTGTTGAAAAACATACACGATTTTGTCGAGTGACTGGGTCAAAACTTCTTTGACTTCCTCATCCAAGGAACTCTCGGCAATTATGTGAGGAAGTATATTTTTCAACGTGGGGTGAAAATAGAGTTCCTGCCCTACCAGTTTTTCCTTGATTTCTTTATACAACACATTTTCACTGAATAGTTCTGCAGTGTGTTGCTTTAGCTGATCCGGTGTAAATTCAGTGATGTGTTGATCCACAAGATTGTTCTGCAATGTGTAGTATGGTTGGGAAGGGTCGCGTACTTTTTCTGTTAGATGTAGTTGGGGGGTTAGTACTACCTGATACTTGGCTTCCAAATCATTACGCAAAGACATTTTTCCGATAGCCTGCTGATTGGCCACAATAAGAACTTTTTCAGATTCGTGTTCAACCAAACTGTTGATATAACCTAGTATTTCATTGATAGGCAATGAGCAACGTTCTAAGTCATCAAAGATAAAAATACGTTTTCTTGAATCATTAAATTTTTTGAAAATGGTATCCCAAGGAATATCTTCTACAGGAGATTTGAAAAGTGGTTCGAGAATGGATATGCCTGTGGCATTTAGTAGAGTTTGGCCTATTGGAAGGACAAAAGAACCGATAGCTGGTAAACATTGCTTTGCAACAGTCCTTTTATCAGAGGGAAGCTTATTTGTCAAAATGGAAAGCGCAATCTTTTGCGAAACAGTGTCCGTAGAGTTGACGCCGTATAGAGAAATGTATATAGGCATATAGCCAGAACCTTCGAGGGTTGGGATAATACTTTTCTGGATGAAGTATGTTTTACCTGTTCCCCAATCACCATCGATGAGAACTGCATAGTTGTATATTCTGTTCTTTACATAGGACATGATTTCCGCAGTAATTGCATCTTCGTTCAAATATTTATCCATGTTCAACCTCCCATGCCAAGTCTTTGAAAAATATGCCTTTAATCGATAACTCAATGAAATATCTGGTATCAGTATAGCACAAGAGGCTATATGCGACAATTTACATAACATAAGGAGGTTGTATGCGGGATGGCTTATACATCCATTATCCCCGTCCGCTGCCTGGACCGAGCGGTGGACTATGTGCGGGATAAAACCAAGACGACACGCGGTCCCAAGTCTTTGCAGGACGCAGTGGACTATGCCATAAACCGAGAAAAGACGGAGTTGGATTGTTTTGAAACGGGACTCAGCTGTGTGTGCGAAACCGCCTTTGAGGATATGCGAGACACGGTACAACGGTGGCAGCAAACAGCCGGTGTGCAAGGATACCACCTTGTCCAGAGTTTTGCCGAAGGAGAAGTCACGCCGGAACTGGCTCACCAAATCGGGGTCGAGCTGGCCGAGCAACTGCTGCAAGGCCGTTTTCAAACGGTGGTTACCACCCACCTCAACACCAAACACTATCACAATCACATTGTGTGGTGTTCGGTGGCTTTGGATAATGGCCGGAAATACCACAGCAATGCCAAGTCCTACTATACTGAAGTGCGGGCACGTTCTGATGCGCTATGCAGAAAATATGGACTTTCCATCATTGAGACCAAAGAAAGCGAACAGTCCTCCATGCCGTACCACGTTTGGCTGGACGAACAGGAGAATCGTCCAAACTGGACATCTATGGTGCGCCAGGACGTGGATGAAGCGATCTCACAGGCTCTGACCTGGCGGCAATTTCTGCAGTGTTTAAGTCAGAAAGGATACACCTTCCGTTTCAATCGAAAATATCCTACGCTGAAGCCGCCCGGAAAACCTCGTCCGATTCGGTTCAAAACCTTGGGAAAGCAGTACACCCCGGAGGCTATCCAACAGCGTATCCTCTACTCACAGAAAACCTACCCCGCCGAACCACACGTCCGTCATGTCCGGCTGCACGGGACCTATCAGAAAGTGCGCAAGCTCAAAGGCTTGCGCGTTTTCTATTATCGGGAACTGTATATGCTGGGGGTCTTTCACCGTAAACCTTGGCATCCATCCCCGGCCGTGCGGGAGGAAATCCGTCAGCTCGACAAACGAATTGAGCAGTACGAATTTCTGATGAACCGGGATACCCGCACTCTGGCGCAGCTACGGGATCTCCGTGCCCAAACGGAAGCAGAGGTGCGGAAGCTGAACGCAGAGCGCAATCGCCTGTACAAAACCAATCCGGAAAGCGACCAAATCCCGCTGTTCACCCAACGTCTGCGGGAACTGCGCAAGACCATCAAATTGTGCAAACGAATCGAAGAACATTCTCTGGAAATAGCGCAGCGCCAGGAAGAAGAACAGAAGCGCCGTGCCGAACAGGAAAGGAGAAACGCTTATGAACGAAACACAATGGAAACATCGGCTCCAATACGCCCGTGACCACTATCCGCCCGGCACCCGCGTTCGGTTGCTGGCTATGCCCGACGATCCCCAGCCTATCCCGCCAGGAACGACAGGCACGGTGATGGGCGTGGATGATGCGGGGCAGCTTCTTATGAAGTGGGACAACGGCCGGTCACTGAGCCTTCTGCCCGGAACGGATTCCTTTGAGGTGATCAGCCGTCCGAAGGCCAAAGAAACTCATCAGCGCAAAGGAGAAGCCAGATGAACTACGGAGCAGAACCGGCAGATCAGGTCGTTCGCTACTCGCTGGAGGGCACCGAGGTTGCTCTGCGGCTCTCGGGCAGGGCAGCGGTCACCTTTGCCAAGTTTGTGGCCGCGGTGCTTCAGGATCAGAAAAAGACCCACGGCAAAACCAGGCTGGTCCGCCTGCTGCGGGAAGGCAAGCCGCTGAAGTTCTTCTCGGTGGAGAAAGAGCGGATGCGGGAGTTCGCCCACGAAGCGAAAATGCACGGCCTGCTGTTTGTCCCCATGCGGGACAAGACCGATCCCGACCATATCGAGATTGCAATCCTGGCTGACGATGCCTCCAAGGTCAATCGTATCTTTGACCGCCTGCAGCTGGATGTGGTGGACACCGGCATAGCAGAAGCGGTGGGCGAGGTGGCGCAGGACATGGAGGCTGTGCCCACTGAAGCACCAGACACTCCGCAGAAAGACCCTCGGAAGGAGGAAGAAGCACCGGTTTTTCCTTTCCCGGCCCGTCACCAGACGGAGCCGGAACCCGCCCCTCCGTCCATGCCTTCCTCGAACAGCAGCGAGAAATCGCCGCCTATGTGGCCCGGATTCCACGCCGACCAGGTGCGGGCCCGGGGTAAGCGCCCCAGCGTTCGGCTGGAACTGGGCGAGATCCGCGCCATTCTGGCCGCCCGCAAGGAACATTCTCCCATGCCCAGATCGCCCATCCGAATCCGTCGTGACGGTCTGGTACGCGGGTAAAAGTTTTCCGATTGTTTTCAATTGGGGGATGGCTATTTGTGCTGGCGCGTGATACTGTTTCGGTAAAACGAACCAAAGGAGGAACCCCAATGAGCGAACGAGTTATGAAGATAGACCGGAACGACAAAAGCATCCTCATTCGCGCACTCCATGCGCAGTACCGCGAGAGAAAGGCCAAGGGCAAATCCTATACCGAAATCGGCCAGCTGATTCTGCGCATCGATGCCACGGCACCCGGACGTCTGTGCCTGGGGGATGACGAATACCTGTTGGCAAGGAATGCCCTCAATGACCTGCGCAACCAGCGCATTGCCAGCGGCGGTTACACCGATGCCGCCGACGCGGCCCTTGCCAATCTGCTGCGCGCCAAAGTGCCGTTCCATCTCTTCGGCCATATGCGCTGAATTACCATCTATATCCTGCCAGGGAAGTTTTCCCTGGCATTTTTATTTGATAAGGAGGGATGTGTTCTGAATACTGATGATTTCTGGAACCTGCTTGATCAGATGCCGCACCAAAGCAGCAAAGCCCGCCACAAACCGGCAGAACGCTGATTGCAGAAAACACCAACCCCTTGGTGGATCTGGCTGCTGCCTCTTCCGCTGATTTGGTGGGTCGCAGCTGCTCTGGCCATGCGCTGGCAGCCCGGTATGAATCTGTCCGGTCTGCTGAACGCCTGCAATGAGATGCTGGCAGAGCCGCTTCCCTTTGAGTGGAGCAACCAGACCCCGCGCTTCCTGCTGATCTTCACCGGCCTGTATGCCGTGATTGTCCTGGCCGCGTCCAGTGAACACCGTAACACGCGCCCCGGGGAGGAACACGGCTCTGCCCGCTGGGGGAACGCCAAAGAACTCAACCGCCGTTACCGCGATACCCAAGGCCCAAACCTCCTGATGACGCGCAACATCCGCATCGGTGTGGATGGCTATAAGCACAAGCACAATACCAACGTACTCGTTGTGGGCGGCTCCGGCACCGGCAAGACCCGGACGTATGCAGTTCCCAATGTGCTGGAAGCTGGCTGTTCCATGGTCATCACAGATCCCAAAGGAGAAATTCTGCGCAAGACTGGCGGCTTTCTCAAACGAGCGGGATATGAAGTACGGGTGTTCGATCTGCTCAACCCGGATGCGTCCTTCTGCTATAACCCATTCCGGTATGTGCGGGATGACAAAGAGGTGTTGCAGCTGATCACCAACCTGATCCAAAACACCACGCCGCCCCATGCGCAGAGCTCCGACCCGTTTTGGGAAAAATCTGAGACTGCATTGCTCCAGGCTCTTATGCTGTATCTGCTGCATGAGGCTCCACCGGAGGAACAAAACTTCGGCATGGTTATGGAACTGCTGGGGAGTGCCCAGGTCAAGGAGAAGGACGAGAACTTCGAGTCGCCTCTGGATATCCTCTTCGAGCGTCTGGCCATGCGTGACCCGGAAAGCATTGCGGTCAAGCAATATGGCATTTACAAGCAGGCCGCCGGCAAAACCGCAAAGTCCATCCTGGTGAGTGTCGGGGTCCGGCTTGCTGCCTTCAACCTGCCGCAGATTGCCCGGCTGACCATGACCGATGAACTGCATCTGGACGATTTGGGAGAACGCCGGGTGGCCCTGTTCTGCTGCATTCCAGATTCCGACAAGAGCCTGAACTATCTGGTGGGTATGGTCTACACCCAGCTGATCCAGACGCTTTTCTACCAGGCGGACCGTGTACATCGGGGAAGGCTCCCGGTGCCGGTCCACTGCCTGATGGACGAATTCCCCAACATTTCACTGCCCAAGGATAGCTTCCAGTCAGCACTGGCGACCATGCGTTCCCGCGGTATCTTCTGCTCCATCATTGTGCAGAACATTGCCCAGCTGAAGTCCATGTACAAGGATAGCTGGGAATCGCTGGTAGGTCTGTGCGATGAGTTTCTCTACCTGGGCGGCAATGAGCAAGGCACCCACAAGTATGTGTCCGAGCTGATCGGCAAGGAAACAGTGGAAACCACCAGTCGAAGCCTTTCCCGAGGACGCAGCGGAAGCAGCAGTACCAGCCACCAGCAAACGGCCCGCGACCTGATGACCCCCGACGAAGTGCGCCTGCTTTCCAATGACAAGGCGCTGCTGTTTGTGCGCGGGGAACGTCCGGTCATGGACTGGAAGTACAATCTGCTCCGGCACCCGAACATCCGATTCACCGAAGATGGCGGCGCACCGCCCTATGACTACACCGTCGCACCGGATGCTCACGAGGATCTGGCGGGCAATGCCGAAAACTACGAACTGCTGGACATGGATGATTTCCTGCCGGCAGCCGAACAACCGAAACCCATGTTTACTTATCCAAGGAGGAATGCCCATGCATCGCAACAAGATTGATATGCCCCGCACCAAACGTCTGACCCGCCGCGCCTTCGCGCTGTATGCCGCTCTGGTTCTGGTCTGCTGCGCCGCCACGCCGGTGCTGGCCGAGGGCGACCCGCTGACTGTTGTCAACAACCTCAGTACCTTCATCTTTTCCATCATCCGGGCCATCGGCCTGATCCTGCTGGGCTGGGGCATTGTGCAGGTGGGCCTGTCGCTGCAGAGCCATGACCCCAGCCAGCGCAGCCAGGGCTTCCTGACGCTGGCCGGCGGTATCATCATCACCTTCGCCAAAGAAATCCTGGACCTGATCGTTGGCACCGGAGTTTGATGCGCCGGAATATATCAGGAGGGAGGTGATGCACCGTGGATGACAGCTGGATCGTAAGCAACCTCAACGCTGCTCTGACCACCTGGAATGACAAGCTGGGAGAGATCTGGCAGCTTCTGACCCAGAGTCCGCAGACCTTCAAGGATGGCCAGGTATGGGCTGTGATGGTGGGGATTCACGGGGCCTTGCAGGCCATTGGCTACGGGCTGCTGGTGCTCTTCTTCGCAGCCGGTGTGGTCAAGACCTGTGGCACCTTCGTGGAGGCCAAACGCCCCGAACAGGCTCTCAAGCTCTTTATCCGCTTCGCCCTGGCCAAGGCTGCTGTGACCTATGGCCTGGATCTGATGCTGGCCATCTTCCAGATCGTGCAGGGGATGGTCTCCACGGTTATTAACCAATCTGGTGTGCTGGGAATGAGCGCCGTTACACTACCTCAGGAGTTGATCGACGCCATCAATGAGGTGGGCTTCTGGGACTCCATCCCGCTCTGGGCTGTGACGCTGATCGGCGGGCTGCTCATTACCGTACTATCCTTCGTGATGATCCTGACCGTGTATGGCCGGATGTTTTCCCTTTGGATGTATGCGGCCATTGCGCCTGTTCCGCTTTCGTCCTTTGCCGGAGAACCCACGTCCAATGTGGGCAAGAACTTCCTGCGCAGTTACGCCGGAGTCTGTCTGCAGGGCGTGGTCATCGCCCTGGCCTGCATTATCTTCTCCGCCGTGTCCTCCAGCCCGCCCGCTGTGGATACCAGCGTCTCGGTGGTGACCGCCGTCTGGACCTACGTGGGAGAACTGGCCTTCAACCTGCTGGTCTTGGTCGGCGCGGTGAAGGGGTGTGACCGGATCGTCAAGGAAATTATGGGGCTATGATTGTGAAAGATAATTCTTAAAATTGTTCGTTGAATTTGATTCAAAATTCTGCTATACTAGATGGCAGAAAGGATGGTGTTCTCCATGCCGAATATCAAACCAATCTCTGATTTGCGCAATTACAATGAAGTCTTGCGGGATGTTACGGCCGGAGAACCGGTTTTCTTGACCAAAAACGGCCGCGGTCGTTATGCCGTGGTGGATATTCAGGAGTACGAGAAAAGCCAGGCAATGGTCAAATTGCTGACCGAACTGGCCCGTGGCGTTCGATCCGGGCAGGAAGAAGGTTGGCTCGCACTGGACGATGTGGAAAAGACACTGCTGGGGTGAAATATGGCGAAGGTACAGATTTCTCCGTTGGCACAGCAGGATATGCTGAATATCCGGCAGTATATCGAAACGGAATTGGGCAATCCAGTAGCCGCCCGGCGTACTGTCGAGCGAATTCTGAAGGCAATTCGCCAGTTGGAGCAATTTCCGCTGTCCGGGACACCTTTGCAGTATAACGGAGTAGATACCGGGTATCGCTATGTGACCAGTGGTAACTATGTGACATTTTACATTGGAACACATACCACCGCACAGGTGGTACGGGTGCTGTATGGTCGACGTGATACCATCCGTATCTTGCTGGGATGTTCGTTCCAACCAGAGGAAACAGAAGAAGATATAGAGTAAACCGAAAGGGGCAGCCAGGCATGGCTGCCCCTTTTCCTATTAGAATCAGAGGTGACGCTTATCGAAATCAAAATTCCCAAAGAAGTCCGGGACTATCACGAGACCATCTTCTTCGGTCTCAACACCCGGCAGTTTATCTGCTCACTGTTGGCCCTCGGGGTGGCAGTGGGCGTTTATTTTTTGCTCCGTCCGCTGCTGGGAACAGAGGAAGTCGGCTGGGTCTGCATCTTGGCCGCCGCGCCCTTCGCGGCTTGCGGATTCTTCTCCTACCACAGTATGACCGCCGAGCAGTTGTTTTGGGCGTGGTGCAAATCCGAGCTCCTGAGCCCCAAGCGGCTGGTCTATCGTTACAACAGCTATTACTACGATGCAATCCAGGGAGGGATGCGTATGAAGAAACCAAAACAGAAGAAGCGCAGCCGTAAGGAGAGGCGCCATTGATCAAGACCCTGTCCAAAGCGCGGAAACAGGAGCGTGTAAAGTTCCTCATTCCGCGCAGCGTGCAGGACTGCATTCCCATTCGTCGCATCTGGGCGGACGGGATCTTCCAGGTGGGCCACCAGTTCTCCAAGACCTGGTCGTTCACCGACATCAACTATTCCATCGCCGGCAAGGATGATAAGACGGCGATGTTCCTGGACTACTGTGACCTGCTCAATGCACTGGCCTCCGGAGCCTCGGCCAAGATCACTCTGTACAACCGGCGGATCAACAAGGAGGAATTCGAGCGGTCTGTTCTGCTGCCTCTCAAGGAAGATGGCCTGGACAACTACCGGGAGGAATTCAACGAGATGCTGCGCGCTCAGGTCACCGAGAGCAACAATAGCATCGTCCGGGAGCGGTATCTTACCATCAGTGTCGTCAAGCGCAACATCGAGGAAGCCCGCACCTACTTTGCCCGCGTCGGTACCGATCTGACCACCAAGCTGGCGGCACTGTCCTCGGTGGCGCAGGAACTCTCGCTCAATGAGCGCCTGCGGATCTTCCGCGACTTTTTCCGTCCTGCAGACCCGCCTGCTGCCGAGTTCGATATCCACCAGAAGGCCCGGAGGGGCCAACATTTCAAAGACTGGTTGTGCCCCAGCAGCATGGAGTTCACTGCTGACCATTTCAAGATCGATGACCGCGTGGGCCGTGTGCTCTACCTCCAAGATTTCGCCAGCTACCTGAAAGACAGCTTTGTGTCGGAGCTCTGCGACCTGGATCGGGAACTGATGCTGTCCATCGATATTCTGCCCATCCCCACCGATGAGGCCGCCCGCCAGTTGCAGAACACGCTGCTGGGTGTGGAAACCAACGTGACCAACTGGCAGCGGAAGCAGAACGCCAACAACAACTGGTCGGCCATTGTACCTTATGACATGGAACTTCAGCGCAAGGAAACCAAGGAGATGCTGGATGATCTGACCACCCGCGACCAGAGGATGATGTTTGGGCTGGTCACCCTCGTCCATATGGCAGGTACCAAAGAGCAACTGGATGATGATACCGAATCGCTGCTCTCCGTTGCCCGTAAGCACCTGTGCCAGCTTTCCACGCTGCGCTGGCAGCAGCGGGACGGTCTGGACACCGTGCTGCCCTACGGACTGCAGCGCATCGAAGCACTGCGCACCCTGACCACCGAGAGCACGGCGGTACTCATTCCGTTCCACGCCCAGGAGATTATGCAGCATAAGGGGATGTACTACGGTCAGAACGCCGTCAGTAAGAACCGTATCGTGGTGGACCGTCGGCAGCTGCTCAACGGCAACAGCTTCCGCTTGGGTGTATCCGGCTCCGGCAAATCGATGAGCGCCAAAGAGGAGATCGCGCAGATCGCCCTGTCCACGGAGGATGATATCCTGATTCTTGACGTGGAATCCGAGTTCGGACATCTGGTGGAAGCCTTCGGCGGCGAGGTCATCCGCATCTCGGCTACGTCGGACACCCACATCAATGCGTTGGATATGGACCGCGCCTATGGCGATGAGCGCAATCCTATCGTGTCCAAGAGCGAGTTTGTCTTGAGCCTGTTTGAGCAGCTGATCGGCAGCGGGCTGGTCACGGCCAAAGAAAAGTCCATCCTGGGCCGCTGCACGGAACAGGTCTATATGCCTTACGTCCGCAACGGGTACAAGGGGGCGGTCCCCACGCTGAAAGACTTCTACCGTCTGCTCAAGATGCAGCCGGAACCGGAAGCACAGGGGCTGGCCCTTTCCTCGGAACTCTTCATCACCGGCACCCTGGGCACATTCGCCCAGCCTACCAACGTGGATACCAAGGCGCAGATTATCGCCTACGATATCCGGGAACTGGGCGAACAGCTGATGCCTATCGGAATGCTGGTGACACTGAATGCCATCTACAACCGTGTGATCCAGAACTGGAAGCGGGGACACCGTACCTGGATCTTCTGTGATGAGTTTTATATCCTGTTCCGGTACGAGTACAGCGCCAATTTCTTCTACAAGCTCTGGAAGCGCATCCGGAAGTACAACGGCCTGATCACCGGCATGACGCAGAATGTGGATGAACTGCTGCGTTCCGACACGGCCCGCCTGATGCTTGCCAACTCGGAGTTTTTGATCATGCTCAACCAGAGCGCCACCGACCGGGAGGAGCTGGCCAAGCTGCTGAACATCTCGGACACCCAGCTGGGATACATCACCAACGTGCCTGCGGGCTGCGGCCTGATCCGCTGCGCAGGAAATCTGGTGCCCTTTACCAACAGCTTCCCCAGGAATACGCAGCTCTACCGCCTGATGACCACCAAGCCCGATGAACAACTGAAAGGATGATATGAATGAAACAAAAAAATAAAGGGCCACCTACTTTGTCACAGTGACAGGCAAAGGGTGTGTGATTATGATTTTTTGTTGTATACACACACGAAAAAGTTTCATTTTCCAGCTTGCCCAGGCGTTAACCAAATGAATGAAAAAAACAAAAGTTTTACGGATGAGCCTCGTGAAGAATTGATCGCCCGAGGATATACACCTTGTGGGCAATGTGATCCGTAACAGGATAGACAGAAGCGGTATCTGCCCAATTAAGCAGATATCGCTTTTTTATAACCATTTCAATGGCAGGTGATTCAATGAAAGATAATAGACATAAGGAACCTAGGCAAAAACCATGGGGCCAGGCAGAAAGAATACAGACAGGATCCCGATTGCCGAAAACGATTGCACGGGAGGCTTGGGTGAAAAGCAAAGAAAACCTGATTCCAGCAAAACGCACAAATCCCGATAGCAACTACGCTTACGCACAGGAGATGGAAGAAGATAGTGTTCAACAAGTAGAAAATTGTTTGGAAGATGCTACTCTTTTAACGCTGCAAAAGGCAGGTGCCGCTTACAAAGACAGGATCGCCTGCAAAAGGGAACTGCATAAACCCCATCAGGAAGGTTCCCTGTATAGGAATACTCTGGAACCGAGAGAGAAGGAAACAGTAGTTCGAGAGCCCTCGAAAACCAATCCGCAAGGCACCTCAAAGCAAGAGCAGCAACGGTGCACTGCTCAGAAACAAATAGAGCAACAGGTCAAAAAAGTAGCTCGGGAAATACGTGGCGTTGATATAGATCAAAAACAACTCCGCACTGCAGCCAATACTGCCCGCAAGGGGAAAAAGGCAGGTCAAGTAACACAACGTACACAAAGAATGATCTACCGGGCCAAGCAAGCCGCTGGGGAAAGCGCAGAAGCAACCAAGAAAGGGATTGCTGTCATACGCTCGGCGATTCGACATTGGATGACTGCCATGCAGAGCCTTGCGGCTGCACTGATTGCTGGTGGCTGGGTATCCGTGTTTATCATCCTGCTGATGTGTTTGATAGCCTTAGTAGCTGGGTCCGCTTATGGCATCTTTTTCGCAGCAGAGTCCCCTGATGAGAATGCTATCAGTGTGCAAGAGGCCGTAGAACTGCTTACCGAAGAATATCGGGACCGGTTGGAAGAAATCGAAAACAGCGTAGAATGTGACCGCCAGAAAATCGAGTCCAACGATGGTAGCTATGCCATTGTGTGGCAGGATGTCCTGGCGGTCTTTGCTTCTCAAACGGAGGGTGATGCCAACGGTACTACTGTTGCCTATTTGAACGAGGAGAATGTAGATCGGCTGCGCACCGTTCTTTGGGATATGAACGAGCTGGATTGGCGCACCGAAAGCCAACTCCAAGAGGAGGAACAAACAAATGAGGAAGGTGAGACAGAAACCACAACCATCACCGAAACCGTTCTGATCATTGAACTGACCCACCATACACCGGAAGAAATGCGGGAAACCTATCACTTTACAGACAGGCAGAATGAATACCTGACATTGCTCTCAGGAGAAGATACCGCAATCCTTTGGGGTAAACTGCTGGGTGGTTTGATTCAGGGAAGCGATGAACTCATGGCGCCCGGTATGGATACAGTGTTTGCAGATGGGGCCCTACAATGGCCGCTGCCGGTGGCGGGTACGATCACCTCGCCACAAGGCTATCGAACCGACCCGCTTACCGGCAAAACCAGCTACCACAGCGGCACCGACATCGCCGTGCCCGAGGGTACCCCGATCCTGGCCGCTGCCGACGGCACCGTGACCGTCGCCAACGCCCTCGACAGTTGGGGTGGAAGCTATGGCTATTACGTCAAAATCGACCATGGCGGTGGACTGACTACGCTGTATGCGCATTGTTCCAGAATCTGTGTCACAGTGGGTCAGGAGGTAAAGGCAGGGCAGGTTATAGCCTATGTGGGGCATACAGGACGTGCAACGGGAGCGCATCTGCATTTTGAAATGCGCAATTATGATTGATATACCTATATAGAAGACATCATTGCAGCAAAGCCAAGTTTGTGTCGGAAACGTAGCAATAACTGTTGCCTGCAGAATTCGTGTTTACTGCTTTGATCATCAAAACTTTGCCACCGTTGACACTTACACTGATAGGACGAACATTTTCATCACGAACGATATCGTCAACTCGTCCGACCAAGACATCGTCTACATAGATTTCAATGCTCATGTTGGCGTCACGGTTCGTGTCGTCAGAGGTTACGATGTTTGCTTCAAACGTATCATACTTTCCATCCAGCTTGAATTTGGCCCAGGCTTCCTGCCAGGGATCAAATTTATAAGAAACACTGTGTGTTGTGCCATACAGGTCTTTTACAGATGATACTTGTTCACAGCGTTCGCTATCCAGCATTTCCAAATTATCCAACCGCTTCGTTTCTACTTCATCTAGGTAGCCTTGGGCAACAACTTTATCAACTTCATCCATTGAATAGGTATTCAGAAGTACTGACTTGAGGTTTTCAACCTGTGCTTTAAGGGCTTCATTTTCGCTTTGTAGTGTTTGGGCTTCACTTGTCAGCTGCGCATTTTGAGTTTTTGTCGAACTATATACACTGATTAGCTGATCGGTTGCAGCTACCATGTCACCGGTTTCGGTTAGTTCACTAGTCTTAGCATCATCCCCTAAGGTGGAAACAACATTTACAATTGTCTGTTGTGATGCGGTCTGAAGACTGTTCACCTCGTTTTTTAACGTAGCAGCCTGCTGAGCCTGAAAGATTCCAAAGATACTACCAACAATACCGATGACTGCGGAAATGATCCCGAGAATACGATTGATCTTTTCACTTTTCTCTTCTGTTTTCATGGGTTACAACGTTCTCCTTCATTTCTATTTGTGGGCAAACGGAGCTTATAGCCGACTTTAAAAACAGTTTGCAAGGAACTGCCCAGTTTGAGTTTTTTCCTAAGCTGGCAGATATGAATATCTAACGTGCGCGTTTTCAAACCCGGCGGTGCTCCCCACACCGCTAGCATAAGAGTTTTACGTGAAAGTGTTTGCCCTGGATGCTGAAGAAAATAATATAAAAGTTGATATTCCATTTCTGGTAGATGAACTTCCTCCCCGGCGGAATACACAGTATGGGTTAAAGGATCCACCATAAGCGAATTATACACGGTCCATGCCTGTGCATTATCTGTCATTCTTCAGGTTCCGTCCTCTCATCGCATAAGAATCTTGTAAACATATAGCTAGAAACCAGGAAATAAATAAAACAGCTGCCAAGAGTAGAATGACAATCCAAGAAAAGTTGTACGGCTCACCATCAGTTACGCGATAACCTTGTGTAGTCAAAAAGGCTGCTGCATGAAACAGTGGCCAAAAACCCAGCCATTCAATCCCCCCTTCCATCCCGGAGAGGCTCAGGAGTGCGGGGAGGCAATAGGCCACAGCACTGGTGAATAAGGCCGGAAGTAAGTTGCCGAACATGCGTCCCAAAGTCAAAGTCATTGTGCCCATGCACAGACAAGCCGCTACCCGGCAAAGAAACCAGAATAACATCACATCAGACAAGGTAAAGATAGCCGGAAGGCTCTCAAATTCGGAAATGCTCATGGCCGGGGCAAACATCGCAGGCAAACCGTAGTCCCGCAGTACCTGAATGAGATGTGGCAAGCAGGAAGTTGCCGCGATGCCCACTGCTACGACAGCACTAACTAGAAGTTTCGCCCGTACCGTTCGTTTACGGCCCAGCGGCGTTGTGCAGAGGATGGTCTCCATGCCGCCGCGGCGCTCCATCGAGAACAGCCCGGAAAAGCAGAGCGCACAGGCCAATCCGGCCAGCAGCGCATCTTGCACATCAGCCTGACCAGTGAAGCCGAACAGTTCCTTGTATCCGCTTTCATATACCAGCCAGGCGCCAGGGTGTTCTTTCAGATAGTAGTTGATGTTCTGGTTGATGACTTGGCTGTAGACGCTGTACTTTTGCTGCAAGGAACTGAAGGCCAGCATTGCGTCGCTGGAAAGTTCGCCGGCTGCTACCTTCTGCTGGACTTCGAGCATCGGGGCAAATTCCTCGCCCTGCTCTTCCAGCCAATCGTAGGTCTCCGGAGTAAAGGGGCCCGAGATATGTTTCATGTAGTAGGCGTAATAGATTTCATCTGGCCCGATGTAACTTTCAGCTGTTACACCCTGGTAAACGCCAAATCCAATAAAGACGGCCAGCACCACCGCCGCGCCGTTGAGAAGCAGCAGCTTTCGTGCCTCCTCCTTAATAATAGAGGTGGCACAGGTCTTGTGCCGTAACCCCAGCAGAAACCCACGCTTGGTGGCAGACAGCAGTTGCGCGCGGGCGAACACCCAGCAAAACGAAAAGGCCAGGGCTCCGCCGTAAAGAACAGCTGCTGTCCACTCAACCAGCGGTAAACCGATAGGGTCACCGAACCAATACAGATTGCGGTAGTTCCCCAACAGCTCGTTGGTTTGCAGTAGGCTGGCAAGGTTTGCGTATTTGATGGCATTCAGCCGGCTGGTAGCCGGGATTGTGGCACGGATGCCGAACATCACGAGCGGCCCAACTAGGGCGGCAGCCCATCCGGCAGTCGCTCGGCGGGCAACCAACGCCGCCAGCATGACCCAAAGCCCCATGACAAAGGCCCCAGCCCACTTGGCTAGCAGAAAGCGGAACAGATACTGCCCAACCGTGATCTGCATGGTACAGCGCATTAAGGCGGGCACACTCTGAATCGTGCGGGTCAGCGGACCCAAATCGAAGGTGGCAGCACAGTAGGCGAGATTTACGCCGTAGAGCAACACAAGCACAGCCAGCAATGAGAGGGCAAACGAGCCCAGCTTTGCCAGCGCAGTGTGCAGACGTCCAGCGGGCAGACTGCGCACCAGCGAGAGGAGCCCGCTGTCCCGTTCCTGCCGGACGAGCAGAAGCGCCAGCACCAGCATGGATGCCAACAAAATCAGATCAGTAAAAGCATAGGAGATGGCGGTATACAACCCTTTTTGCGGGTAGTAGTCGATGGCCGTTTCGCCCAAACCGGCATACACCGCTGCTGTGACCTCGATGTTTTTCAGATCGTACCCGGTCTCATCGTTTTGGAAAATCGAGATGCCTGCCAACTGTCCTGCCTTGGTTTGCACGCTTTCCAGAAAGTCGGTGTACCCGGCCACCGTGTCATACTCATTCACCAGTTGAGTGAGCAGACGGTATTCCATCGTCAGGCTATCGGTGTAGAGCGTGTAGCTCTTGTCGCGGTACATCTGTTCGTACTGGTCGAACAGGGCGGCATTTTCCTCCCGGTAATTTTGTTGAATGACGCTGTTGCCATACGCTGAATCCCGGAAGTAGTTTTCCAACCGCAGCAAGGATTCAGTTTCGTCCAATTTGCTGTGCAACAAGTCGCCCTTGGCGGCCATATCCGAACCCAAGGCAGCCAAATCAGCCCCCACGGCGCGGTAGGCCGCAGCGGGGGGCTGGTTGGAAGTGGGACGGGTACCCATCCAGAGTAATAATAGGTTAGCGGTCACCAGCACGGCAAGCAGCATCGGGAACACACGGTTGCCCCAGACCTTGCGCAGTTCGGCAGTGAGCAGGCTCATTTCCCGTCTCCCTCCCCGAATACTGCGAGGTACACATCCTCAAGTCCCTGGCCGGGGGCGTACTTGTCGATGAGGTCCGGCACCGGGGCGGCGTCTACGATTTTTCCGGCGCACAGCAAAATCACCTCCGTGGCGACGGTCTCCACATCACTGACCACATGAGTGGCTACCAGAATAATGCGGTCAGTGGCCATTTCTGCCAACAGTGTGCGCAGCCGCACCCTCTCCTTGGGGTCCAGTCCGGCGGTAGGTTCGTCCAGAATCAGCAACTTGGGGTCGCCCAGTAAGGCAGACGCCAGTAACAGCCGCTGCTTCATGCCGCCGGAGTAGGCGGACAGACGCTTGTCCAATTCAGACGAAAGATTCACTGCCGCGGCCACGCGATCCACCTCAGCCGGGACGCTTTTGCGGGGAAGCTCTTTCAGTGCCGCCATGTAGGCCAGAAAGCGCCGACCGGTATAGCTGTCATACAACCCCTGCTGCTGCGGCATATACCCGAGCACGCGGCGGAAGCGAATGCCCCTAGCGGGTTTGCCGCACCAAAGCACCTCGCCCGAATCCGCGGCTAGCGTGTCGGTGATGATGCTGATGAGCGTACTTTTGCCTGCACCGTTGGGGCCTAAAAGGCCGTAAAGCCCTGGGCCGAGGGTCAGGGATACCCCGGCCAGGGCTTGTTTAGAACGGCTTCCAATGGATTTACGAAATAAGGGTGCGGAAATCAAGTAGGATTTTTTCAAATCTCGGATTGTCAATAATGCATTTGGCATAATTTTTCCAGTTATTATTGTGTAGAGGATGCTGTGGGAGCGATGCTATTCCAATAATCCTCTTGGGACATAATTACATACTGCTTTTCGCCTGTCGCTACATAGTGACTGTTGGCAGTTGTATCTGGCAGAGTCTCTTCACCAGATATAACAAGATACTCATTGCTGGAAATGGTAGTAACTCTTTCAAATGGGGTGTCTTGGTCGCCGGAAGAGTACAGAAGAGTCCACTGTTGAGGGGTGCTGCTTCCGGTTATCATGTAATAACCGTCTTCCATGCTTGATCCACTCTGATGTGAAGCAGTTTCAATCTTGATCAAAAGGTGTGTTGAATCAGCATCAACAAGGTTTACAAAAGCTTCCTCGGGGCTGGGAACCGCGAAACCACTAAGTGATGTTTTCTCTCCAGACAACAAATCCATCAAGCAAAAAAAGCCATTGTCCTTATATGCCAGTGTTGTCCCCTGCAGCAGTGAATCCACGGATGCGTTGTCAACAGTAACAATATCCTTCCTGTCACCAGAGACAGGGTCATAGGAAGAGTAGCAACCATTGGCATTTAGCAAAATGATTGTAGATCCGGCACTGCCTTTAATCCATTCCTGATTTAAGGCACAAAGTGTGTCTTTTGTACCGGTGACGGGGTTTACACGCACTAATTCGGCCTTTAGCTGGCCATCTTCCGTTGCTGTATCGAGCTCACAGTAGATGTTTGTCCCATCCGTAACCAGAGGACGATTTATCTGCTGATTTGATTCAAATGTAAATGTGGTTTTGCGGTTAGACCCATCCAAACCCATCACCTCCAAGTGAGGCATGACGGTAGAGGATGTATCAGCAGAGGCATGTACGTTGCCGGGAAAAACAAGTACCAGATTCTGCCCAATTACGCAAGGCAAAATCCCGCCCGCAGAGTATGGCAAGTAACTTGTACAGGCTTCCGTATCATGATTGCAATTTGGCTGGTTGCACAGGTAAATTTTTTCCATGGTTGCATAATCAAGATACATGAGATTAGCGGAACCGTCATCGCGCACGGAAGAACTCACATAGTAAAAACCGTCACTTCCGCTTCCGCCGTAATTCCAGCCATCACTGCGTTGCAAGGCCGTAAGCGTAACCGAATTCTGTGTAGAATCTTCTTGCGCCACTTCTTGAGAAGAAGTGTTTCCTGTTTGTGCTGTTGTGTTGGTAGTAGGACCGGCACAGCCAAATAGCAGGGCAGGGATAAGAGCTATGACGGCAATAATTCTTCTTCGCATAAGATGACCTCGCATAAAGTGTTTTAACAGTGGAAATAGTTTATTGGCAGATTGCGTCGTATAAAGGAACTACTTGATTGAGTTGCTAGGGCCCAATTATTAATAGTAGTTACACCACCCATATATCACGATAAGCCAGCCCGAAGCTCACAATTCGGGCTGGCATCTGTCAATTCAGTGAATGGGATTTGGTAAGAAAAATGTTGGGTTACTCAGGCAAGTTCATTCCATACATGTGCAACACTGCCCCAAACAACGTTGTTGCCGCTAACGTAGGCAAAGACGTTACCGTGATTTACCAGGCGGATGGTAAACGCGCTCATATTCCCAGCGTTAGAAACGACGGAATCGTTGTTATTGCTGGAAAGGTCACGATAAACATTGCAGTTGTTATTAGAGCTGTTGATGTTGAGAGTGTAAGCATTGCCTGCACTATCCGTTTTGCTGTTGTAAACTTTTTTGCCGTTGCCGCGGTTAGCAATAGACCAAATCTGGTCGCCATCACCAGTGCGGGAGTAAACCGTCACATTGCGGCTATTATAGGGTCCTCCGCTACCTTCCATGTTCAAATAGTTATTCCCGCCGATAGATTCGTTACGAATGTGGTATCCATTGTAACCATTATCGAAATCGGCAAAGGCGGGAATAGCCAGGGCGCAGGCCATTGCCAGAGTCAGGCAAACGGTCAAAATCTTTTTGGTCAGGGTTTTCATCGCACAAATCCTCCTTCTCATGAGATTTTGTGATTTGGGGTGGTTTCGGAGCAGACTAGTCATCACCCGCGCGCCAGTGATGACCATTACAAGTCGTGGTCAGTTCCCGGGTTCGCTGACCCTTTCCTATGGCTATACGATACCACACCGTGCACGAGTTCGCCACTAATCGTGCCTAACTGCAAGAAAGCGTCGCTAAATGCAAAATCGGATGCAAATCTTCGCATCCGATCAGGTTCCTATTTCATGAATTGTGAGATCAATCTAAATAGAACATCTTGTTCTTCCGATGTAGGGGTTGGGGACGGAGAAACACTTGAGTGGTTGTGCTGGCGCAGCAAAGCCGCCAACTCTGTCAACAGCTTGATTTGCTCCTCGCTTAAATCCTGAAGTGTCAATGTCTTAGACTTTGATCCCATTGCAAGGTAGTCTAGCGAGACATCGAATATGTCTGCCAAGGCCGCAGCCGTTTCCAAGTTGGGATAGGTTCGGCCTGCTTCATATTTTCCCAGCGCAGATTGTCCAATCGACACATTCTTTTGCGCAAGGCGGTCTTCCACCATGCCCATTGTATAGTTCTTATCGTGTCGTAACTGCCGAAGCCGCTCACCGAATGCAAACAGCATGCAAATGTCTCCCCTCCCGCTTATATACATCTATATTACAAGTTGACAGCAGACAAAAAGACGTATAAAATGATTTGAATCTATTCATTTGTCCGATTTACTTGGAGACGTCTTGACAGAAAAAGGAGGGTCAGCTATTGTGATAAAAAAACGAGTAGACGCGGATCAATATCCGCAGGAAGGGATATCCATGTTACATATCCTGATTTGTGACGATGAGCCGGAATTTGCATCGCTGTTAAAAGCGAAGATAACAGGGTTGCCCACCTACTCACGGCGGCGAATGAGCATCGAATGCGTTACGGACCCACGGAGCATCACGGTGCAGATGGCGCGCGATATGGACCTGATTTTCCTCGACATTGATATGGGAAGCGTAAACGGAATCCAGTTGGCTGCCAAGTTTCGCGAAGTACGCAAAGACAGTATTCTGATTTTTGTCACCAATTATGGCGAGTATGCGGCGGAAGGATACGAAGTGAACGCTTTCCGTTTTCTGCCGAAGCTGCGCCTGGACGAAAAGCTGCCGGACTATTTTGAAAAGGCAGTGGCTGCATGCCAGGCACACGCGAGAACGCTGAATCTGATCTGTGATGGCGAAGAAACCTCTTTAGCCATTGATACGATCATTTATGTGGAAACAAAGTCTGGCCTACTGATTTTTCACATGGATGAAACAGACCGGCCGGAACGAAAAAGCAGAATGACAATGAGAAAATTGGAAGAAATGCTGGCCAATGAAGGATTCTTGCGTATCCACAGCAGCTATTTGGTAAATATGGCGTACATTGAGCGTTTGCTGTCTAGCGGTGTTACTCTACTTGACGGGAAGTTCCTGATGGTCAGCCAGCACAATTACCCCGAGATTAAGAAAAAATATCTGGAATGGAAGGGGCTCGGATGAAATGGGTTACGCTTTGAGCGTTATATTGACGAGCCTACAGGTATGGGCATTTTCGCTGCTATTCGACGTGTTTTTTGAGCGGCGGTACACCGGAAAGAAGTTTTATGCTTTGCTGGCCCTTTGGATGGCGGTTATAATTGTGGAAGCCAACATCCTCCAAAACCGCATCGGCGCTCTGTTGTTTTTATGTGAGATTGCTGCCTTTTATTTGATGAATGTAACGCTGTACAAGGGTTCCTGGGACCGGCGAATCTTTGTGACAGTCACACAGTATGCAGGCGCTTTTTCAATTTCTTACCTCACACAGCTGCTGTTTGCATTTGTTATGTCCATTTCATGGGAAGAACTGGTGAACCAAAGAGCTTTGTACACTGGCGTGCTGTTCATAACCCTCATTGAGTTTTTCAGCCTTCCTCTCATCCTTCGCCGCTTCCATTCACCGCTTACGGAACGCGCCAAGCCGCATGCCTGGGTAACACTTGGCGTATTTTTCCCGGGATGCACGCTTTTTATCCTTTTCATGAGTAAAGTCGGAGACCCGACCAATACTGCCTGGCTTGTTTGTCTCGCTGCCATGTGCATCGTTGATATTTCGCTGTTGTTCCTGTTGGATCAGTTAGAAAGCGGGATTCAGTCGAGGGAGATGTTGGCCGTCACTCGGCAGCGCGCCGAAACCCAAGCGTCGAACATCAAGGCACTAACAGACTCTTACTCAGCCCAGCGCCGTCTGACCCATGATTTTCGCAAATATCTTTTTACACTGTCCAATATGCTTGCGCTGGGTAAAGTAGAAGATGCGAGCAAATACTTGGAACAATTGAAAGTTCAACAAACCGAGCGAATCTTGCTCGTCAATTCTCATCATCCGACGATCGACGCTATCCTCAACCAAGCAGGTTATGAAGCGCAGTCAAACGACATCGATATTCAGTTTGTTTTGAACGATCTATCAAAGGTGGGTATCCCTGTGGTGGATCTTACCGTTGTTATGAGCAATCTGTTGGATAACGCGATAGAAGGCTGTCAGAGACTTCCGGCAGATCAAAAGCGCCGGATTCTGGTCAAAGCAATCTACACGGAGGCGCAGCCAAATTCACTGTTCTTCTCAGTAATGAATTCAAGCTTGCCGCTTACGATCGTAGGTGATCATCTCCCAAGTACTAAGCATCCGCCTGAATTACATGGCTACGGTCTGTCGAATGTTCTATCCATCCTGAAATCGTATAATGCCGAATATGTGATGACCTGCGAGGATAGACATTTTTTGTTTGCCGTTGAATGGCCGGATGTCGCACTTGAAAATGATGAAAACCGCAAGATGCCGGTAGCTCTTCAGAATCCCTAAAAGTTTGCAGTTACAGAGCAAATCTTGCACTTAGCGCAACTTTTTGGGCATTTTTACTCGGATAATGATATACTCTACATAACATAAAGAGCAAGGCAGGTGGGCGGCAGATGGAGCAGGTGGTCAAACACATGACCCATTGGTTACTGAAAAAGCATTTAATCGTACCGGAACAGTCGGAATGGTGCCATTATATGCTGATGCAATCTACGATGAGCATTCTTTCGCTTTGCCTGTTACTCCCGGTAAGCGCCGCCATTGTTGGTGTATGGGGGTCTGTGTTTTATACAGCAACTTTCCGTATCTTGCGTCAACGCACAGGCGGTTATCATGCTCGTACACCGCATGGATGCCTTTTGGTTTCATTCGTGTTGCAGGTTCTGTTTTCGTTACTTGCAGCAGCAACAAAAGATCTCTACGTTTTGACAACGGTTATTCTTTTGTCCGAAGTAGCAATTTTTCTGTTGGGACCAGCAAACCATCCCGAGTTGCATTTAAGCGCCAAAGAATTGAAAGCGGTAAAACCCAGAATGTATGTGCGTCAAGCCACTATGTTTTTGGCTTATGTTGTAGCGCTACTGGCGCATCAGGGGATGGTTGCCAGCTGCATTGCGATGGCCACCTTTGCGGTAGCAGTGCTTTTGGCGGTTGCGCATGTTGATGACGGTGAGATACACCGTTTCAAAAAAGAACACGTCAACCAAAAGGAGGTTATCCAAAACCATGAATGAGAAGGAATCCATGATGCACAAAGCAACCCGGAAGGCCCTTGATGTTATGATCCGCCGTACCTATGACGGCTGGCCGCCGTTTTCGCCTTGCGGTGTTTATCAGCCTCATCGCCCCGAAAAGCCCCTGCCCAAACCGCAGGAAAAGAAGTAAACAGTGACCGCAAGGTCCCCCCCCCCATCGCGCCCGTCGCATCCCGTATGCGGCGGGCGCATTTTTATTTTATGGTCTTTGCGTACTACGACCATACATGCAGATGGAAAAGCAATGTACACAAAAAATTAACATTTTAATGTAAAGGGTTATTTGACATATAGCTGATACGATGGTTTCAGAACCAAAAATCAAGGTGGTGAAGGGAGGTGGACGCGAACTGGCGAAGAGATGCGATTGTTGAGCTCCTTCGCCAGAAAGGAAAGGTGAAAGCTCGAGAACTAGCCAAGCGTTTTCATGTGACACGTCAAACAATCTGCCAAGACATAACTGTCTTATCGCTTCACTGCGATATTTACACAGAACGCGGTCAGAATGGTGGAATCTACCTTTTAGAAAAAAGAGGCCCATTCGTAAATCGCTTAGTTCATCTCAGATTCAAGTACTTGAACAACTTTTGCCTTCTTTATCAGAGGAAAAGCGTCTTATCATTCAGTCCATTCTTCATGATTTTGGCTCCTAATAGGCAACGTGCCTTACCTTGACAACTGAATACCCAGCACGGAGGCACGTTCCTAGTGCAGGAAGCGTAATCAGAGAAGCGCCATGACGTAAAATCAACACCCAGCAAGATGGGCGAGATTGTACCGAGCGATCCATTCTACTGAAAAAGCAGCGGCAACTGCTTCGCCATGATCTGCAAGGGAGATAATGATACGCCTGTTGCCCCGCACATCAGACGGGGTGGCCGACCTTGGGTTGAAATCCTTAGACCCCTGGAACACCAGTGAAAGCTGCGAAAGTGGCTTGCCGAACGAAAGTGAACCGTGTTCCCCAATGCCAGGGGGCGAGCAGCAAATATGGCATTTCTGTATGTTATTCTTTTTTTCTGAACATCAACAGCTCCATGTGTTGATGTCGAACCCGTGCGGCGCAGTGCAAGCCACTGCGCCGTATTATTTTGCCATCAACTCAAACGAGGAGATGATTCTATGACAAATCCGGAAACCGGTTATGAAAAAGCTCATCGTCAGGTTGAGCAGATCTTCCGCCAATTTTTCCCAGCCAGGGGGATGGTTACACGCGAAGGGCAGATCCGTCTGTGCCACATGATGCTGGACGCCCTGTTTGGCCTGGATGTGGCCCTGTGTGATGCCGGTGTGGGGCTGGGAAAGACCTATGCCTACCTGGTTGCCTGCATGCTGTGGCAGCTGCAAAGGCCACGACAGATGCAACGTCCGGTGGTGATTTCTACTGCTAGTGTCGCCCTTCAAAGCGCTATTCTCACAGAGTACATACCGTTTTTATCAAACGTTTTAATACAAAATGGATACATTCAGAAGCCTATTTGTGCTGTGCTGAGAAAAGGAAAAGAACGTTTCGCTTGTGATCGGCGGCTTTTGATTCGACAAAAGCAGATCGGCATTCGTGGCGAACGGTTCCGCAGGCGTGCAGCTGCCTTGCGCGCTGCCAACCAATGCCTGGACCTGGATCTTTTGCCGGGAATATCTCGTCATGATCGCCGTCTGATCTGTGTTCCGGAGCGTTGCAGCCGCAGTTGCATCTTGCACTCCGATTGCCGGTATCGACAGTATTTGAAAGATTCCAACGGTGCATCGGTTACCATTCAGGTCTGCAATCACAATTACCTGCTGGCAGACGCAGCCCACCGGCAAAACGGGTGGAAGCCCCTGCTGAAAGACTACCAGGCACTGGTCATCGATGAGGCACACAAACTGCCGGAAACAGTTCGCCAAATGAACACCCGGCGGATTCGTTCGTCAGACTTGCTTCATTTTGAAAGAATCCTGACCACCAGCCACTGCACATTGGGAGCCCAGAAGCTCCGTGGTGTAAGGATGGCGTTCCTGACAGCATTTGCGCCTGCAGAGAACGAATCGGAAAGGGAAAAATTGTTCTGCTTGACAGCTGAGCAATCCGCCGCCTTGCAGCATTTGGACAAAGCTATTCAGGAAATTTTCAGGCTGGAGAATAAGGAAGTACCGCCCGTTTTGCGCAACAAACTGAGTGATGTTCACGAACTCATTCCGCTCTTCCTTCGCAGCGATACCACTTTTGTTCGCTATGTGGAATACCATCAGGAAAATGGGGCTCTGGCCATTGATCTGTGTGCAGTGCCTTTTGATCTGCCCCAGTGCGTGTATGATGCGCTCTGGAGGGAGCAGAAACCAGCCATCCTTACATCAGGGACCCTGGCGGTGGGAGAGGATTTCACGCATACGGAACAGCAATTCGGGCTGGATCGAGGAACATCATTGCGCACGCTTCGCATCCCATCCCCCTTCCACTACGAAAACAACTGTTTGCTTTGTTTTCCAGCAACACACAGAAAGAAGGCCCCTTACAAACAGAATACGGACCGCGTGGCCCGTCAGATCCAGGAGCTGATCAACACCGACAACGGACACACGTTGGTGCTGTTCACATCCTACGATCAGATGGGCCGTGTCTATGAAAAACTGAAAGATAAGTTCCCGGTGCCTGTGCTGCAGGCACAACGCAACCCACAGATCTATCTGGAACGCTTCAAACAACTTCCCAACGCCGTCCTGTTCGCCAGTGGAGCGTGCTGGGAAGGTGTGGATTTCCCCGGAGATATGGTCTCCTTGCTCATCATTGTGAAGCTGCCATTTCAGGTACCCGACCCGCTGGGAGAAGCCATGCGGAAGCAGTACAGCAATCTGCACAGTTATATCCAGGCTGAAGTCGTGCCTGAAATGCAGATCAAACTGCGGCAGGGCTTTGGCCGTGCCATCCGAACTGAAACCGACAGCTGCGTGGTTGCTATTCTCGACCCCCGTGCAGCACCAGGAAAGCGATATCATCAGGTGGTGTTGGAAGCATTGCCCGATATGCCGATTGCGGAAACGATTGAGGATATACACAGCTTCTTCCGGATACATAAAGGTCCGGATTACTTTTTGCCCCAAAACGATACGGAGGACAACTGATATGAAAGCGATTTGTTTTATGCAGGAAGTCAAGGAAGGCGATCTGACCATCCGTGAACAGATGCTGGTGTGCCGTAGAGCGCTGCGCAAACTTCGGTGGCCGTGCGTGCTGGAACTGTTTGCGCAGGCCGGCACAGAGGAACAGCCTTTGTCCCTCAGACCGGGCATGGTGGAGCTGCTGCATGCCGCCGCCAACGGAGAAGCGGACGTCTTGGTCGTTGTAGATGCAGCACATCTGTACTGTGGGCGTCCGGAGTTGGAAGGTTTGCTGGCATCGCTTTTGCACTATGGTATCCATACCTTCGGGGCAAAGGATGGAAACTGGATCGAGCCCGGCGGACGTCGCTGGATGGTCCTCCCCGGATATGATGAGGAGGTCTGGAATGGTTGAAGATAAGGAAAAGCATCTTTTCTTTCCACGGGTGTGGCTGTATGCGCGAACCAGCACAAAAGACCATGATGCAGTAGATTGGCAGCTGAGTGAATTAGCTGACTGGGCAGCACAGGAGGGGTACAGGGGTGTGGGCAGGAGCTATGACTTCGCTTCGCCAAAGGTAATATGGTGTTCTGGTTTATCGGCCATGTTGCATGTAGTGCGACGAGGAGAGGTCGATGCGGTGGCCGTAACTTGGATCTCGAGCTTGGGGCGCACAAGGAAAAAACTGATCAAGATCTTGGCAACTTTGCAAAAGCACAATGTGGCTTTGATTACAACAGAAGAAAATCTGCGGTATCAGCTCTACCTGTATGGTCTGGATACAGTGCTGGTCAAGCATACCATGAGAAAGGCGGATGAACGGTCTTGCCCGACAGCATAAATTTAAAGACGCGCTATTACTCGATTACAGAATTGCCCGTAGTTATGAAAGTGTCGGATTTACAAGCCTTGTTCGGAATTTCACGGAGTGCATCATATCGGTTACTGCATACACCCGGATTCCCCGTGATTCGTGTAGGGGGCATGCTGCGAATCCCCAGGGACAGACTTTTTGATTGGATGGAACTGCAGTCCCTAGAAAATACCCCAAACCAGAACCCGAAGATTGTTGGTATTTGATATAGCTTTCTGCTCGGCTTTCGAGTATTGTTTGTGTTGCAAAAAAAATAAGAAGGAACGTTGAAAAATGGAAGGCAAAACGAAAAAGCCGATGCATCGCGGTCACAATGAAGGCAATATTCGCCAACGTACGGACGGGCGATGGGAGGTACGCCTATCGGCCGGCATCGACTATAAAACCGGCAAACCAAAGCGGACTTCTACCTGCTGCAACACGAAACAAGAGGCTATTGCGATCCTTCAGGAGCAGGCGCATGATATCCGTGTGAATGGTTGGCGCGACCCGATGTCTGTGACCCTGGGAGAGTGGTACGAATATTGGCTGGTCACATATATGAAAGACAAGGTCAAACAGTCCACTTACATGAGTTATCGCGGGTACGGGAATAAACATTTTTGTGTGTTGTACAAAATACGCCTGAAAAAACTGGAAGGCCGCATCCTGCAGGAGTTCTACAATTACAAATATCGGGAAGAGGGACTGTCGGCTAAAACGCTTCGCAACTACCACATGGCGCTGCACAAATGTCTGCAGCAAGCAGTAAAGGAACGGCTGATCGTAACCAATCCCTGTGATGCGGTTACCTTGCCATCGGGAGAAAAGCCGGAAATAGCGGCTCTCACCAATGAACAACAGCGTGCACTGGTGCAGATCAGCTATCGCCACCGTTATGGTGTGTTCGTACGGCTGGATCTTAGCACGGGACTTCGGATGGGCGAACTGCTGGCGCTCAGATGGGAAGATATCGACCTGGTCGGCGCCCAACTGACAGTAAAGCGCACGATCAACCGGTTGGCACGTTATGAGCAGGACGAGGGGAAGCACTCAACCGAGATTGTGTTTGACACCCCCAAAACCCAAAATGCCCGCCGGACGATTCCTTTGACCCGAAGCGTCATCGAGGATCTCAAAAGGTGGCGCAGCATTCAGCTGGCCGATCAAAACGCGGCCGGCGCAGCATACCAGGACACGGGCTTTGTGGTTACCAATGAACTAGGCATGTATTTTGAGCAACGCACATTCAAAGACTATTACAACCGGATGCTGCAGGATGCAGGTATAGGTCACTTTACGTTCCATGCGTTGCGTCATACCTTTGCAACCAGAGCCCTGGAAAGGGGAATGGACTACAAAACCCTGTCCGCCATCCTGGGGCATTACTCCGTATCATTCACGATGGATACTTATGTGCACAGCATGGATGAGCACAAGCGAAACGAGATGGATAAAATGGATGACCTGTTCGGGATAAGCCTGGAGATCTCGGTAGAGCAACAGCCTTACCCGGTGCTGTTCACCGTCACAGAAGAGGGATGCAAAGCCTTTGCGCCGGACTTCCCGAAAATACAGATTCAAGCCGGCACAATGGAAACAGCCCTGATGGAAGCGAAAAAGCAAATCCAAAAGGCGCTGAGCCAGTTCAAATACCCGCCGATCCCCACCCGGCAGGAAGACATCGTGGTGCCGGAGAACAGCGTGCTGATTCTCCTGAAGACAGCCTGAACAAACAGAAACAGCCCTGGCCAGATGGCCGGGGCTGTTGTCCGTTATATTGTCCGTTACGATTTTCCACCAAATAGAAATGAACGGTGGAAAAGAAAAAATCGTTTTGGGGTCATTTTGGGGTCAAAATCTAAGATTTTTAAGACTGTATTCCAAAACAAAAGAAAAGAACGGTAAAACTTGACGTCTTACCGTTCTTTGTTGGTTGCGGGGACAGGACTTGAACCTGCGACCTCCGGGTTATGAGCCCGACGAGCTACCATCTGCTCTACCCCGCGATATTTAGTTGCTCTCTCTTGAGTGCCTAAATAGTATAGCATCCACATCCCGCAATGTCAATACCCTTTATAAAATATTTTTTGCATCCTGCCCCAAAAACAAAAGCCCGCGCAAATTAGTGGTTGAATCCCCTAGTTAAAACGGGTACTATTATAATAGAAAAGGATCGCCAAAATCCGGCAGATATCCCTTGCCCGGCGGGCGGCGGTGCAAAAAATAAACGGTGCCCCTGGCGCAGCAGCCGGGAACGCTGTGAATGAGGTTAGGAAAGTTATGAAACGTCTGGTCGTTGGGGTTCTGGCACACGTGGACAGCGGAAAAACCACTCTTTCGGAAGCACTGCTCTACCGTGCGGGCAGTATCCGCAAGCTGGGGCGCGTAGACCACCGGGATGCATTTTTGGACACCGATGCGCTGGAAAAAGCCCGCGGCATTACCATTTTTGCCAAACAGGCCGTGCTTACCCTGCCGGCCGGAACGGTGACGGGCACCCCGCTGAAAGAGACCCAGATCACCCTGCTGGATACCCCCGGCCACGTGGACTTTTCGGCGGAGGCCGAGCGCACGCTGCAGGTGCTGGATTATGCGGTGCTGGTCATTTCCGGCACGGACGGCATCCAAAGCCACACGATGACATTGTGGCGGCTGTTGGAGCGCTACCATGTGCCAACCTTTATCTATGTCAACAAAATGGATCTGCCCGGTGCGGACAAAGCCCTGCGCCTGCGGGAGCTGCGGGGCCGCTTTGGGGATGGCTGTGTGGACTTTACCCCCACCGTTCCGGCGGAAGAACGCGCCGAAGCCCTTGGCGTGTGCAGTGAACCGCTGATGGAAGCCGTGTTGGCAACAGGAACGGTGCCGCAGGCGGATCTCATCACGGCAATCACGCGGCGGCAGGTGTTCCCCTGCTATTTTGGCGCGGCTCTGCGGCTGGATGGCATTGACGACCTGCTCAATGGTCTGCAGCGGGATACCCGCATGCCGCCAGATGGCGGCAGCTTTGGCGCGCGCATCTTCAAGATCGGGGCAGACGAATCCGGCGCGCGCATGACCTACCTGAAAGTGACGGACGGCGTGCTGAAAGTCAAATCCAACCTGGTATCCCGCCCAGATGCCCGTGTGGAGTTTGAAGAAAAGGCCGACCAGCTGCGGGTCTACTCCGGCAGCAAATACCGCCTGGTCAGCGAAGCCCCGGCGGGCACCGTCTGCGCGGTGCTGGGCCCCACAAAAACCTATCCCGGACAGGGCCTTGGCGTACAGCCGGATGCCCGCCAGCCGATGCTGGAACCGGTGCTGAACTACCGGGTGGAGCTGCCGGAAGGAGCTGCCCCCCACAATGCCCTTCTGGCTCTGCGCACCCTGGAGGACGAGGATCCACAGCTGCATGTGGTGTGGAACGCCGCTCTGGGCGAGATCCACCTGCAGCTGATGGGTGAAATTCAACTGGAAATTTTGCAGAGCGTGCTGCAAAGCCGCTTTGGATTGGAAGTGGCCTTCGGCGAGGGCGGCATTCTATACAAAGAGACCATCTCTGCCCCGGTGGAGGGCGTGGGACATTATGAACCGCTGCGCCATTATGCGGAGGTTCATCTGCTGCTGGAACCCGGCGAGCCGGGCAGCGGCCTGCAGTTTGCCAGCATTTGCCGCACCGATGCGCTGGACCTGAACTGGCAGCGGTTGATTTTGACCCACCTGGCGGAGCGCAGCCACCCCGGCGTGCTGGCCGGTGCGCCGCTGACCGATGTGAAAATCACCCTGACGGCAGGCCGTGCCCACATCAAGCACACCGAGGGCGGGGACTTTCGCCAGGCAACTTACCGCGCCGTGCGGCAGGGGCTGCGCACCGCGGCGGCCCGGGGGCAGGCGGTCTTGCTGGAACCCTGGTATGACTTCCGGCTGGAAGTCCCGCAGGACTGTGTTGGCCGCGCCATGGCCGATCTGCAGCGCCGCTGCGCGGAATTCAGCACGCCGGAAAACGAGGATGGCCTGGCCGTCATTACCGGCAAAGCCCCGGTTGCCGAAATGCGGGGCTGTGCGCGGGAAGTGACCGCCTACACCCGCGGTGCGGGCCGCCTGAGCTGTATGCCCCGCGGCTATGCGCCCTGCCACAACACCGAAGCCGTGCTGGAAGCCATTGGCTACCAGCCGGATGCCGATACTGAAAACCCGGCGGATTCCGTATTTTGCAGCCACGGCGCGGGCTACCTTGTCAAATGGGACGAAGTTCCCGCCCACGCCCATGTGGCCAGCGGCCTGGGGCGCAACGCGCCCGGTGCCCAGCAGGCGAAACAGGAAGAAGCGGATGCCTCCGATGAAGCCTCCGATGCCCGCCGCCGTGCTGCCGCTTACTGCGGCACACTGGAGCAGGACAAAGAGCTGCTGGCGATTTTTGAGCGCACCTATGGGCCGATCAAGCGCCGGGGGGAAGCCGCAGGTCAGCATGACCAGCTTGCCGCGCGCAAAGCCTTCCGCAGTGTGGGGCCAAGCCAGAACCGTACCCCCGCTGCACCGCCGCCCAGCGGGCCGGAGTACCTGCTGGTAGACGGCTACAACGTGATTTTTGCGTGGGATGAATTAAAGAAGATCGCGGCGGAAAACCTGGATGCCGCCCGCCGCCGGTTGATGGACATTCTGTGCAACTATGCGGGCTACCGCAAGTGTGTGCCCATCCTGGTGTTTGACGCCTACCGCGTCAAGGGCGCCGGGCGGGAACAAGAAACCTGGCACAACCTGCACGTGATTTATACCCGCGAAGCCGAAACCGCCGATATGTTCATCGAGCGCACCACCCATGAGCTGGCCAAAAACCACCGCGTGCGGGTGGTCAGCTCCGATGGTGCGGAACAGATCATTATTCTGGGCAACGGTGCGCTACGGGTATCCGCCCGCGCATTTGAGCGCGAGGTGCGTGCCGTGGAAGCCGAGATCCGCGAATTTTTGGACCAGTAAGGGAATACTGCATCCATCCAAGCGCCGATACGGCGGGGATGATGGTAGAGTGTATTGAAAGGCAGGAAAACAATGGATTTTATGCTCAGCCGTGCCACACGGGTCACGGCGCAGTGGGCCAGTGCGCCCGTGCAGCATGCCGTGGCGCGCTTTTGGCGTGATATGGAAATGACTCTTTCCACCACCGGTTTTGTGCCGGATAACCGCCTGATGATCTGCCTTGCCCCCGCCCTGCCGCCGGAAAGTTATACGCTGGATGTGACGGAAAACCAGCTCACCCTCTGCGCGGCGGATGATTTGGGCGCGGTGTACGGCCTGCTGGATATCAGCCGTCATTACCTGGGGGTAGCACCATTCTGGTTCTGGAACCAGCAGCAGTTTGAGCCCAAACCCTTTGCCACTGTGCCGGAGGGCCGCATTACCGGGCCAGCCGCCGCTGTCGGCTTGCGCGGGTGGGATCTTTCGGATGCACCATGGCTGTCCGCCTGGGCGGATGCCACCGAAAACGGCTGGGAGATGATTTTTGAATCCCTGCTGCGCTACCGCGGCAATATGGTGCGCACCGACAAACAGGCGGACCTTGCCGCCGCCATGGGCCTGCGCCCTGTGCAGAACCCGCAGACCCCGCTGGGGGCTGC
The DNA here is from genome assembly GCF_027689445.1 of Gemmiger qucibialis. Lineage (NCBI taxonomy): Bacteria > Bacillati > Bacillota > Clostridia > Eubacteriales > Oscillospiraceae > Gemmiger > Gemmiger qucibialis. The sequence goes on from NZ_JAQFEN010000002.1 coordinate 109,405, forward strand.
CCCGCAGCAGGCTGCGGCGGAAAACCCGGAAGAACGCCATAAAATCTGGCAGGATTCTATCCGCACTCTCAAAACCAGCCCGCGCATCTGGGCGCTGGGCATTGACGGGATGGGGGGTGATCCCGATGGCACAGCCAGCACTGCGGCGCTGCAAGAGCAATGGCAGCTGCTGAACGCCACGGTGCCCGGTGCCGCTGCCTATATTCTGCTGCAGGGCGAAACCGTTGCGCTCTACCAGGAGGGAAAACTCAAAATCCCGGATAGCGTTATCCCCGTTTTAACCCCGGCCCCCAGTGCCAGCAGTGCGGGCGGCCCTGGTCCCGGCGCGCAGCACGGGCTGTGGTTCAGCCTTTGCCGCCGCGATAAGCTGACCGGCAACCCCATGACCGCCTACCCCGGCGGCGATACCGCCGTTAACGGAATGCTGCAGGGAGCCTGGCGCGGCGGGGTGCGCAGCTTCTGGATGGTTGGCACCGGGGACCTGCGCCCCTCCCTGATGGAGTTGAACCTGACCGGTGCTTTGTGGTGTACCCCGGATACCGACTGCGCCGCGCAGCGCACGGCTTACCTGCGCTGTACCTACCGTGCGCCGGATGGCTGGGCACTGACGGACAGCGCACTGGAGGATCTTTCGGTCTGCCTGCGCGCCCGTGCCGAAAGCGCCGTGCAGGCGGGCAGCCCGCCGCAGCCGGTGGGCGAAGCGTTCCTGACCCGCAGCACCCGGCTGTTTGCTTCGGCCTGGCTGTGCGGCAAAACGCAGGGTCCGATTCAGGAACTTGCCGCTCTGCTGCCCGCAGAAAGCTATGCGGAACAGCTGGCTGCCTATCAGCAGCTCTGCACTTCCGCGCTGGAAAATTATGAAACGCTGCTGCCCGGCTGTTCTTACGCCGGGCGGGCCACCACGCCGCTCTGGCAGGAGCAGGTGGTGTTCAGCGTGCGGCTGTACCTGTACGCCCTGCGCGGGGCGGTGCGCTTTTGCACCGCGCGGGAGCAGTTTTTGGATAAGGACTGGCAGAACTGTTTTTGCACCCTGGGCCGTGCGGCGGATGATTTTGGTGCCATGGCGGCTCTGCTGCAGCCCAAAACTGGGTTCTGGGTCGGCTTTTGCAGCGATACCATGCTGGACGGCGCACTGACCGCCCGCGTTCTGACCGGTCTGATGGCGATTCCCCGCGCGGCCGGGGACGGGCCGGATTATGCCGCCTGGCAGGCTCCACTGCCTGGTGCCCCGGCGGCCCCCGTGCCGGATTTTACCCTGTACCGCGCCCTGGTACAGGCGGAAACGAAAAAAGTGTAAGGGCCGGGCCGAAAATGCACCGAAAAATCCATGTATTGCCCTGAGCTTTTTGAGCACCGAGATAACCGGCGGCTTTACCGGCTGCACCGTTGGCATGTATGCCTCCGCCAACGGCACCACCGGCACCAACCACGCCGCTTTCTACTGGTTCGCTTACCAGCGGGTGTGAAACAAGTTGCGCAAAAATATGACAATCAAAAGCAGCTCCCGCCGCCGCGGGGCTGCTTTTGGTTTATAAAGTCGCATTTTGCCGTGAAATTGAAACGTTTCATCAAAATGAATACTACTTTCTTGTTATATTCGACAAGGAAAACGGTTGCGATTCGTGCAAGGCTACAATCTTGCACTCAAAATCCAAAAAACGATTGATTTTTGCAAAACACGGGTGTAGTATAAAGCCATAGCAAGGTTGGAAACGTTACCAACCCGTGAACCACACCCGTCAGCAACGGTGCAACTGGTTCCACTTAAAAAGGAGGATAATACCATGAAATCCAAGCAAACAATCTCTCTCGCCGTGGCATCCATGATGGCTGCCGGCCTGCTGGCAGGTTGCGGTTCCACCGCATCTTCCACTGCTTCCTCTGCTGCAGAAAGCACCGCAGCTTCTTCCGAAGCTGCCAGCTCCGAAGCAGCCGCCCCGGCAGATACCACTGCCGCCGGCAAGGTCTACTACCTGAACTTCAAGCCCGAGCAGGATGAAGCCTGGCAGGCCCTGGCAAAGACCTACACCGAAGAGACCGGCGTTCCCGTTACCGTTGTGACCGCTGCTTCCGGCCAGTACGAAACCACTCTGATGAGCGAAATGGCCAAGAGCGATGCGCCCACCCTGTTCCAGGTCAACGGCCCTGTCGGCCTGGCTAACTGGAAGGATTACTGCTATGACCTGACCGGCTCCAAGATCCTGGGCGACCTGACCAGCGATTCTTACGCCCTGAAAGATGGCGACGCCACCGTGGCCATCGGCTACGTTATCGAGAGCTACGGCCTGATCACCAACAAGACCCTGCTGGAAAAGGCCGGTTACACCACCGATGATATCAAGAGCTTCGCAGACCTGAAGAAGGTTGCCGAGGACATCACCGCCCGCAAGGACGAACTTGGCTTTGCAGCATTCACCTCCGCCGGTATGGATTCTTCCTCTGACTGGCGCTTCAAGACCCACCTGGCCAACCTGCCCATCTACTTTGAGTACCAGGCTGACGGCATCGGCTCCACGGATGCCATCAAGGGCACCTACCTGGATAACTACAAGAACATGTTTGACCTGTACATCAACAACTCCACCTGCGCTCCCACTGAGCTGGCTGGCAAGACTGGCGATGACAGCCGCAACGAGTTCCTGGACAATGAGGCTGTCTTCTTCCAGAACGGTTCTTGGGAATATACCAACCTCGTCGGCGATGGCAAGCCCTTCACCGATGACGACCTGACCATGATCCCCATCTACATTGGCGTGGGCGATGAGGCCAACCAGGGCCTGTGCACCGGCACCGAGAACTACTGGTGTGTAAACAAGGAAGCCGACCAGGCAGATATCGATGCAACTCTCGACTTCATCTACTGGTGCGTCAGCTCTGATGAGGGCACCAAGGCCATGGCAAACGATATGGGCTTTGTTATCCCCTTCAAGAATGCTCAGGAATCCCCCAACCTCTTCGTTAAGGTTGATAATGCTCTGACCGCTGAGGGCAAGACTCCTGTTGCCTGGTGCTTCTCCACCATGCCTTCCGAAAACTGGAAGAACGGCGTTGGCTCTGCTCTGACTGCTTACGCAGCCGGCACTGGCGATTGGAACGCTGTTGTGACCGCCTTTGTGGATGGCTGGAAGACCGAAGCTGCCCTGAATGCAGGCTGATATGAACCAAAATAGCGAGACCTGAATGTTAAAAGCGGGGCGGGCGATGATTCGCCCGCCCTGCTCTTTTATGTGCTCAAGTACGTGCTCAAGGGGGTACTGTTATGGAAAAAGCGATCCAGCGCTATTGGCCCGTGTTCGTGTTGCCCACCCTGCTGGCCTTTATCATCGGCTTTATCTGGCCGTTTATCTGGGGCGTGGCGCTTTCGTTCTGCAAATTCACAACTGTTCAAAATGTTACCTTTGTTGGTCTCGGCAACTATGCCAAGATCTGGCTGGATGATACCTTCACCCATGCGTTCTGGTTCACTGCGGTGTTTACTGTGGTGTCCACGGTGCTCATCAATGTGCTGGCGTTCGGCATTGCGCTGCTGCTTACCCGCGGCATCCGCGGCACCAACATCTTCCGTACCACCTTCTTTATGCCCAACCTGATCGGCGGCATTATCCTTGGCTATATCTGGCAGATTCTGCTCAACGGCGTACTCAGCGCACTCGAAAAACCGCTGCTTTCCCTGAACGCCACGTACGGCTTCTTGGGCCTTGTCATTCTGATGTGCTGGCAGCAGATCGGTTACATGATGATCATCTACATTGCTGGCCTGCAGAACGTGCCGCTGGATCTGATCGAAGCCGCCAAGATCGATGGCGCAAACGCCAAGCAGATCCTGTTCAAGATCAAGATCCCCATGGTTATGCCCAGCATTACCATCTGCACCTTCCTGACTTTGACCAACTCCTTCAAGCTGTTTGACCAGAACCTGTCCCTGACCGGCGGCGAACCGGCCAAGCAGACCATGATGCTGGCTTACAACATTTATGATACCTTCTATGCCCGCTCCGGACCCCAGTGGAAGGGCATCGGCCAGGCAAAGGCTGTTGTGTTCTGCCTGTTTGTTGTGGTGCTGGCCGTACTCCAGCAAAAGCTGACCCAGTCCAAGGAGGTGCAGCAGTAATGGAAAAAACCATCAAAAAACCGGTGGAAGAAAAACCTACCGTTGGCAAAGCGGACCGCCGCATCAATGCCATTCTCAGCGTGGTGCTTGGAGTGCTGTGCGTTGCATGGATCTACCCCATCGTCATGATCTTCTTTAACTCCCTCAAAACCGAGCGCGCCATTACCACCTCCCGCGCGTTTGAGCTGCCCACGGCCGGAACCTTTGTCGGTCTCAAAAACTATATTTACGGCATCCAGGAAATGGACTTTTTGTCTTCCTTCTGGTATAGCCTAGTCATTACTGTCAGTTCCGTTGTGCTGATTCTGCTGTGCTGCTCCATGTGCGCATGGTTCATCACCCGTGTCAACGGCAAACTTTCCAAACTGATGTACGGCTTGTGCATGTTCAGCATGGTGGTGCCGTTCCAGATGGTCATGTTTACCCTGGCCAAAACAGCGGATAGCTTAAAATTGAACAACCCTTACAACATCTGCATCATCTACCTCGGTTTCGGTGCCGGTCTCGCGGTGTTCATGTTCACCGGCTTTATGAAGAGCATGCCGGTTGAAATTGAGGAAGCCGCTATGATCGATGGCTGCAACCCGCTGCAGATTTTCTTCCGCGTGGTCTGCCCGATCTTAAAGCCGACGATGATCTCTACCGCAATCCTGGAAACCATGTGGGTCTGGAACGACTATCTGCTGCCCACCCTGGTGCTGGATATCAAAACCTACCGCACCATCCCCATGGCGATTCAGTATTTCCGCGGCAGTTACGGCAAGGTGGAAATGGCGCCCATGATGGCCTGCATCATGATCACCATTCTGCCGGTCATTATTCTGTATCTGATCTGCCAAAAGTATATCATTGATGGTGTGGTGGCCGGTGCTGTAAAGGGCTAATGGCTGCGGCACCCTGCTGCCGGAAGGAGTTTTCTGTGTATGACCATCAAAGATATTGCAAAAGAATCGGGGTATGCCATCGGCACGGTTTCGCGGGTGCTCAACAATAACCCCAGCGTCAGTCCGGCCGCCCGCGCCAAGATTCTTGAGGTCATCAAGCGGTATAATTATCAGCCAAACTCCAACGCCAAACACCTGAAACAGCAAAGCAGCGATGGCCTTGCCCTGATCGTAAAGGGCACCCAGAACATGTTGTTTGTGGACATTCTGGAAAAAATGCAGGCTATCCTGGAGGAACGCGGATATGTTTCCACGGTCTATTATATTGATGAAGAAGCCAACGAAGTTGCGCAGGCCGAACTGATCTGCGCCGAGCGCAAACCTTATGGTATTGCTTTCCTTGGCTCTAACCTGGAATACTTCACACCGCAGCTGGCGGAACTGCGTGTTCCATGCCTGCTGCTGACCAACAGCGCCGCAACCCTGAACATCCCCAACCTGTCCAGCGTCAGCGTGGACGATGTTTCGGCATCGTCCCTGATGATTGAGTACCTGTATGCGCAGGGCCACCGCAAGATCGGGCTGATCGGCGGTAAGCCAGACCAGTCCCGCCCCAGTCTGTCCCGTCTGACCGGCAGCCAGAGCGCTATGTTCCGCCTTGGCCTGCCGTTCGAGATGGAAAAGCAGTATGCCTATGCCCGGTTTTCGCTGCAAAGCGGATATACCGCCATGGAATACCTGCTCAAGCACTGCCCGGATATTACGGCAGTGTTTGCCATGTCGGACCTGATGGCCCTGGGCGCGATCCGTGCCCTGAATGACCATGGCCTGCGTGTGCCGCAGGATATCTCGGTTTCGGGCTATGACGGTATTGCGCTGGGGCGCTACAGCAACCCGCGGCTGACCACCATCCGCCAGAACTCGGAACGACTGGCCCAGCGCGGTGCGGAAATTCTGCTCAACTGTATTGAAAACGGAAGCAGCGCGGTACATGAAGTGGTTCCATTTGAATTGATTGAGGACGAAAGTGTTGCGGCTTTGCCCAATCATTGAACGAACCAGACATATGCGGAGTATATAAGGCAACACCGCACAATTCCCGCCTGACGGCTTAAGCACCGCTCCGGCGGCTGCGGCACGGCATCTGCGTTGCCAAAATGCTCGATAATGTCGGGTTGCGGTACCCGCATCGTGCTTCGGGGGCAAAAGCCCCTCGCACTCTGCGACCGCTGCCCCTGCTTCGGTTCGCTGCATCCGCCACTGGCGGCGCTTACCTTTGCAGCATCCAGTATTATCTGCGCTTTTGGCTTAGCATCTGCCGCACCTCGCTCGCCGTATCGGCACTTAGAATTATGCGGTATTGCCTAAAGAAAAGAGGTTTCCCTGATGAGAGCAAGCGGCATTCTGCTGCATATTTCCAGCCTGCCCTCCCCCCATGGCATCGGCACCATGGGCGCGGCAGCAAAAGATTTTGTGGATTTCCTAGTCAAAGCCGGTCAGGCTTACTGGCAGATCCTTCCGGTTTGCCCCACCAGCTATGGCGACAGCCCTTACCAGTCTTTTTCTACCTTTGCGGGCAATCCGTATTTTATTGACCTGGACCTGCTGGCCAAAGCGGGCCTCCTCCAGCCGGAAGAATATGAATCTATCGACTGGGAAAGCACCCCTGGCTGTGTCAATTACGGAGTGTTGTACCAAAAGCGTTATGCGGTGCTGCACAAAGCCTGTGCCCGCCTGTTGGCAGCGCCCCCGGCGGATTACGCCGATTTTTTGGCGAAAAACGCGTTCTGGCTGCCGGACTATGCCCTGTTCATGGCCCTGAAAGATGCCCATAACGGGGTCTGCTGGCAGCAGTGGGAAGAACCGCTGCGCCGCCGCGAACCGGAGACCTTGGCCGCGGCCCGCGCCAAATATGCGGCGGATATTGACTTCTGGCAGGCTGTGCAGTATCTGTTCTATACCCAGTGGCATGACCTGAAAGCCTATGCCAACGCGCAGGGCATTGAGATTATCGGCGACCTGCCGATCTATGTGGCGGAGGACAGCGTGGATGTCTGGTCCTGCCCGCAGGAGTTCCAGCTGGACGAAAACCTGGTCCCCACCGAGGTGGCCGGCTGCCCGCCGGATGGCTTCTCCGCCACCGGTCAGCTATGGGGCAACCCGCTGTTTGACTGGGACGCTATGGCTGCCAACGGCTATGCCTGGTGGGTGCGCCGCATCCGCCACCTGTGCGGAATTTATGATGTGTTGCGCATTGACCATTTCCGCGGCTTTGCGGGGTATTATGCCATCCCCTATGGTGATAAGACCGCCGAAAACGGCCGCTGGCGCACTGGGCCGGGCTATGCCCTCTTTGCTACCGTCAAAAAAGAGCTGGGCAGCCCCCGCATTATTGCTGAGGACTTGGGCTTTTTGACCGATGATGTGCGCGCTCTGCTGAAAGAATGCGCCTACCCCGGCATGAAAGTGCTGGAATTTGCCTTTGACAGCCGTGACGGCGGTGACTACCGCCCCCACAGCTACCCCACCAACTGCATTGCTTACACTGGCACCCATGATAATGAGCCGGTGGACGGCTGGTTTGGAACCGCTCTGCCGGACGATATTGAGCGCGCCATCCAGTACCTGAATCTGACCAAAGAGGAAGGTATGAACTGGGGCATGATGCGCGGCATCTGGTCCAGCGTGGCGGATCTGGCCGTGGTACAGGCCCAGGATGTGCTGGGCCTTGGGCATGAAGCCAGGATGAACACCCCCGCCACCTTGGGCGGTAACTGGTGCTGGCGCGCCCTGCCCGGCGCCTTTACCCCGGAGCTGGCCCAAAAGCTGCATGACGCTATGGAGCTGTATGGCCGCCTGCCGGAAGAACCCGCTGCAGAACCCGATGAAACAGAAAAATCGGAAGACGCAGAAAAAGCGGCGGAACCCAAAACCTGATCTCTCCCTCTCCAACGCCCCCCACCGGAGCAGCTTCCGGTGCGGGGGCTTTTTTTGCAAATTTTTGGGTTGTTGCCTTGGCAACAGACAGCCCCGATGCGGGTTGGTATACTAAAGGCACTCTGCAGGGGATGCTGAACCAACAACCCGGCAGAGCCGGTATGAAAACCCCGACTTTTGAAAGTGCTTTCCATGTTAGCACAACCTAACCACGAAAGACAAAATTATACCTGCACCGTTCGCCAAGGGAAGCCACCGACATGTGCGGCAAATGCCATGCACAAAAAGCAATGCAAAAGTTTCCAACACAATTTTTGGTGTAGTTGTTGCTTTTTGTAAGGACATATGGTAGAATGATTGTGGCCCGGATACGGGCTGGTCAATGGCGTCCTTTTGGGCTGGAACCGTGGGCAACGCAGAAAAGCTGCCCGCCCGCCAGCTGGAAAAGGACAAGATTTTCAATAGTTGGTTAGAATAACCTAACTAATAGAGCAGCGCATTTGGTTTACAACAGGAGGTAACCGATGACAGATTTTGTACAGTGGGAAGGCTTCCAGGGCCGCATCTGGAAAGAAGAAGTCAACACCCGCGATTTTATCCAGAAGAACTACCGCCCCTACTCCGGCGATGAAAGCTTCCTTGCCGGCCCCACCGAAGCAACCGATAAGCTTTGGGGTGCTCTGCAGGTTCTGCAGAAGGAAGAGCGCGCCAAGGGCGGCGTTCTGGATATGGAGACTGAAGTGGTTTCCGGCATGACCGCTTACGGCCCCGGCTATATCAGCGAGGACCTGAAGGATCTGGAAAAAGTCGTCGGCCTGCAGACCGATAAGCCCCTCAAGCGCGCCTTCATGCCCTATGGCGGCATCAAGATGGCAGAACAGGCCTGCACCACCTATGGCTATACTCCGTCCCCGAAGCTGCACGAAATCTTTACCAAGTATGCCCGCACCCACAACACCGCTGTGTTTGATGCCTACACCCCGGAGATGAAAAAGGCACGCCACAGCCACATTGTGACCGGCCTGCCCGATACCTATGGCCGCGGCCGCATCGTTGGCGACTACCGCCGCGTTGCCCTGTACGGCATTGACTACCTGATCAAAGAAAAGCAGAACGACTTTGCCAACTGTGGTGACGGCACCATGACCGATGACGTCATCCGTCTGCGCGAAGAGATCGCCCTGCAGATCCGCGCCCTGAACGATATGAAGGCCATGGCCGCTGCTTACGGCTATGATATCTCCCTGCCCGCTGCCAACGCCAAGGAGGCTGTGCAGTGGCTGTACTTTGGCTATCTGGCTGCCATCAAGACCCAGAACGGCGCTGCCATGAGCGTTGGCCGTATCTCCACCTTCCTGGATATCTACATCCAGCGCGACCTGGATAAGGGCATCCTGACCGAGACCGAGGCCCAGGAACTGATCGACCACCTGACCATGAAGTTCCGCATGGTCAAGTTTGCCCGTATCCCCAGCTACAACCAGCTGTTCAGCGGCGACCCCGTGTGGGCTACCCTGGAAGTTGGCGGCATCGGCATGGATGGCCGCTCCATGGTCACCAAGACCGACTTCCGCTTCCTGCATACCCTGGAAAATATGGGCCCCGCACCGGAGCCGAACCTGACCGTTCTGTACTCCTCTGCTCTGCCCAAGACCTTTAAGGATTACGCCTCCAAGATCTCTATCAAGACGTCCTCCGTCCAGTACGAGAACGACGATGTGATGAAGCCTGTCTGGGGCGACGACTACTCCATCTGCTGCTGCGTTTCCGCAACCCAGACCGGCAAGGAGATGCAGTTCTTCGGCGCACGTGCCAACCTGGGCAAGTGCCTGCTGTATGCCATCAACGGCGGTATGGACGAAAAGCTGCATGAGCAGATTGGCCCTCACTATGCCCCCATCACTGCAGAGTACCTGGATTATGACGAAGTTATTGCCAGGTATGACGTTATGATGGATTGGCTGGCAGGCCTGTACGTCAATGTGCTGAACCTGATCCAGTACATGCACGACAAGTACTACTATGAGGCGGCTGAAATGGCCCTGATCGATACCGATGTGCGCCGCACCTTTGCCACCGGTATTGCCGGCTTCAGCCATGTAGTTGACTCCCTGAGCGCAATCAAGTACGCCAAGGTCAAGTGCGTGCGTGACGAGACCGGTCTGGTTACCGATTACGAGATCGAGGGCGAATTCCCCCGTTACGGCAACGATGACGACCGCGCCGATGATATCGCTGTCTGGCTGCTGCGCACCTTCCTGGAGAAGATCAAGCGTCGCCACACCTACCGCAACTCCGAGGCTACCACCTCTATCCTGACCATCACCTCCAATGTGGTATACGGTAAGGCAACCGGCGCAATGCCGGATGGCCGCGCAGCCTTTACCCCGTTTGCCCCCGGTGCAAACCCGGCTTACGGCGCAGAGCAGAACGGCCTGCTGGCCAGCCTGAACAGCGTTGCCAAGCTGCCCTACCACTGGGCACTGGACGGCATCTCCAACACCCAGACCATCAACCCCGACGCTCTGGGCCACAGCGAGGGCGAGCGCGTTGAGAACCTGGTCCAGGTGATGGACGGCTACTTTGACCAGGGCGCCCACCACCTGAACGTCAACGTCTTTGGCACTGAAAAGCTGATCGACGCCATGGAGCACCCGGAGAAGGAAGAGTACGCCAACTTCACCATCCGTGTTTCCGGCTATGCCGTCAAGTTCATTGACCTGACCCGCGAACAGCAGATGGACGTTATTGCTCGTACCTGCCACAAGAAGATGTAATTGCTGCGGCGTGACTGTCGACTAGCATACAAGGCCCGCGGCTGCGTTTTGCGGCCGCGGGCTTTTTGGGCAAATGCGTGGTATAATAGGGGAGGAAACGCAGGACTCCAGCCCAGTCACGCGTTGAAAAATGCGTATACCCCAGTAGGGCGGGGTCACCCGCCCCTGCCACATCCCAAACTCAACACCAACCGCAAAAGAGGTAATATTCCATGGAGCAAAACACCCCCATCACCGGCCGCATCCATTCGGTCGAAACGTTCGGCCTTGTCGATGGCCCCGGCGTGCGGTATGTCCTGTTTGTGCAGGGCTGTGCCATGCGCTGCCGCTATTGCCATAACCCCGAAACCTGGCCCTGCACCATTGGGGAGCAGCAAACCCCGGCCCAGGCCCTGCAAAAAGCCCTGCGCTATCGCACCTACTGGAAAAATAACGGTGGCCTGACCGTCAGCGGCGGTGAACCGCTGTTACAGATCGACTTTGTGTCGGAGCTGTTCCGCCTGGCCAAACTGCAGGGCGTGCATACCACCCTGGATACCGCCGGCCAGCCCTACACCACCGCGGAACCGTTCTATTCCAAGTTTGAGACCCTGATGCAGAACACCGACCTGGTGATGCTGGACCTGAAAGCCTTTTACCCGGACCGCCACAAGGCCCTGACTGGCTGCGATAACACCCCCATTCTGGATATGGCGCGCTGGATGGGCGAACACGGCAAATCCATGTGGATCCGCCACGTTCTGGTGCCCGGGCTGACGGACGATGAAGCCGAGCTGCGGGAGATGAGCGATTTTATCAAATCCCTTGGCAGCGTGCGCCGCGTGGAGGTGCTGCCCTACCATACCCTTGGCCTGTTCAAGTGGGAAAAACTTGGCATCACCTACAGCCTGGATGGCGTTCAGCCGCCCAGCGAGGAAGCGGTTCAGCGCGCTGAAGAGCTGCTTTGCATCAAGGAGTATCCGGATTTCAAAAAGTAAGGGCAATACCGCATAATTCTAAGTGCCGATACAGCGAGCGAGGTGCGGCAGCTGCTAAGCCAAAAGCGCAGATAATACTGGATGCTGCAAAGGTGAGCGCCGCCAGTGGCGGAAACAGCGAACCGAAGCAGGGACAGCGGTCGCAGAGTGCGAGGGGCTTTTGCCCCCGAAGCACGATGCGGGTACCGCAACCCGACATTATCGAGCATTTTGGCAACGCAGATGCCGTGCCGCAGCCGCCGGAGCGGTGCTTGAGCCGCAAGGCGGGAATTGTGCGGTGTTGCCTAAGGCAAGCTGTGCCGCTAAACGCGAAAATTTATTTCAAAAACAGATAAAAAGTGCTTGACGAACCACTTGAAACATGGTATAGTATACGCGTGGTTAGCGAGGACTAACCGACAGGGCCGCTTTTGCTGACGGCGCATGGAATGCCTCCCATCGCCGTGGCCCAGAAAAGGAACAGGTTTGCTCCCTGCTCCTGTCAAAGTCAGGCAGTTCTCCGTTTCAGGTGTTTGCTCTGCACCTTTTTCATTGCCTGAATCAAAACAATATAGCCCTCTCCCCAGCTGCTCCTTGGGAAGAGGGCTTTATTGTTTTGTTTTTATGTGGAGGTTGGGGAAGAATGGGGGCGGGTGGAAGATATAAGGCAATACCGCATAATTCTAAGTGCCGATACGGCGAGCGAGGTGCGGCAGATGCCAAGCCAAAAGCGCAGATAATACTGGATGCTGCAAAGGTGAGCGCCGCCAGTGGCGGAAACAGCGAACCGAAGCAGGGGCAGCGGTCGCAGAGTGCGAGGGGCTTTTGCCCCCGAAGCACGATGCGGGTACCGCAACCCGACATTATCGAGCATTTTGGCAACGCAGATGCCGTGCCGCAGCTGCCGGAGCGGTGCTTAAGCCGCAAGGCGGGAATTGTGCGGTGTTGCCATAAATTACGGATCCACGGTGTGGGCCGCGCCGGTACCTCTACCGTGTTCCCGCAGTCTGTATTTGCCCTGTGTGATTCCACAAAGACTCTACGCTGCCTGGTGCCGGCAAGTCGGGCAGGAAGATTCAAAAACGAAAAACAAATCCACGAAAAAACGATGAAAATAAGACGCGGACCCAAGATGCAAGATATCCTGCTGTTTTTTGATAATTATAGCTAAAATGATTGAAAGCCGCATCTTAATATGATAAAATGTAAATATTCATATGACATAAAGAGGAAAGAAAAAAGCTGGTTTTGCCCTGTGGGGAAAAGGCCTTTGCGGGCTTGCAGGCAAAACGGCATTGCGGTAGCTTTGCCGCAAAATACTGGTGCTGCCTTATCAACGGGGCGCAGTGGTATGCAGGCCGGCGGGCCTGGGATATGAAGAAAACTTGGAAGAAAAGGGAAACAGGGTATGATTACAAAGCGCGAAAAGCTGCAGTATGTCTATGTCTTTTTAACAGACCTTGCAGCTCTGGCCGCCAGTGTGATTCTGGCATGGCTGATCGTTGGCGGCATTATGGGGCAGCTGCTGCCTTACAGTGTTCTGGATTGGGTTCAGGCGCTGGTTTTGCTGGTGCTGGCCTATACCGTTACATTTTTCTGTTTTGACCAGACGGAAAACATTGTCAAGCGTACCCGCGGGCAGGAAGCCAAACTTTCCATCAAGTCCAACCTGCTGATGATGGTGATCTATTCTGCTTTTCTGACGCTGTCCAAAGCGGTTTTGCAGGATTCCCGCTATTTTCTGGTGGGGGTCGTGTCGTTTAACCTCTTCCTGCTCCCAGCGGCCCATGCCCTGCTTAAAAAGCTGCTGGTAAAAGCCCCTGACAGTCTCCAGAACGAAACGCTGGTTGGCATTGTTACCACCGGTGACCATGCAGGCAAGATGATCCGTGAGATCAGCAACGACTGGTCCCGCCGTGTGTGCGGTGTGGCCCTGCTGGAAGCCACGGGGGATGCAATCGGTACCAAGGTGGAGAATATTGAGATAAAAGCCAATTATGATACCTTTATGAACTGGCTGCGCCGCGCCGCTTTGGATGAAGTGTATATCGATGTTCCGATGGACAGCGGCGAATCCTTTATCCCGTACCTGGAAGAGATGGAAAGCATGGGCCTGACCGTGCATTTCCACATGCCGCTGCTGGACCGCATCGAGGAAAGCTGCTGCAACGAAACCAGCTCCGCCCGCCTGTGCCGCGATCTGGGCCGCTGCGCTGGCGGCAACCTGGTTACCATGGCTACCATTGAACCAAAGCTGCGGGACCAGCTCCTGAAGCGCCTGATGGATATTTTGGGCAGCCTGGTGGGCTGCATCATCAGCATCCCCATCATTGCCATTACAGCCATCCCCCTGAAACTGGAAAGTCCCGGCCCGCTCTTCTTTAAGCAGAAGCGAGTGGGCCGCAATGGCCGTGTTTTCTACATCCATAAGCTGCGCAGCATGTATATGGATGCCGAGGAACGCAAAAAGGAACTGATGGCCCAGAACGAGATGAACGGCCTGATGTTCAAAATGCAGGATGACCCCCGCATTACCAAGGTGGGTAAGTTTATCCGCAAAACAAGCATTGACGAACTGCCGCAGTTCTTTGATGTTCTGCGCGGAGATATGAGCCTTGTCGGCACCCGCCCGCCCACGCTGGACGAGTATAAACAGTACGAAAGCCACCACAAGCGCCGCCTTTCCATGAAACCGGGCATCACCGGCCTGTGGCAGGTCAGCGGCCGCAGCGATATTGAGGATTTTGAGGACGTTGTCAAACTGGACGTTCAATACATTGATAACTGGAGCCTGTGGGGCGATATAAAGATCCTCTTCAAGACCGTATGGGTCGTCTTTGCCGGCCGGGGGGCAAAGTAAATCGTTAAATGCGTGGAATGGGAACCTAAAATATAAAAACATCAATCCGGAACCCATTCTTTCAACACAATAAGCGGAGCAGGGAACTGTTCCACTTTTTTTACAACAAAAACGCAGGAGGTACTTTGATTATGGCTGCAACGCAAAACAGGGATATGGGGAGCGGCAGCATTCCCAAGCTGCTGGCCCAGCTGGCACTGCCCGCGGTGGTGGCGCAGGTGGTAAACCTGCTGTATAACATTGTGGACCGCATCTATATCGGCCATATGCCGGAGGTCGGCGCATCCGCGCTGACGGGCGTTGGCCTGTTTACCCCCATTTTGATGCTGATTACCGCGTTTGCCATGCTGTGCGGCTCCGGCGGCGCGCCCCGCGCGGCCATTGCCATGGGCCGCGGCGATGACGATGCCGCCGAAAAGATCATGGGCAACTGCTTTACGCTGCTGCTGATTCTGGCGGCTGTGCTGACCGTTGTGTTTTATTTCGCTGCGCCGTCCCTGCTGGTGCTGTTCGGTGCCAGCGAAAAAACGCTGCCTTATGCGCTGGATTACGCCCGCATCTATATCATCGGCACCATTTTTGTGCTCATCGTTATGGGCATGAACCCCTTTGTCACCACCCAGGGCTTTGCCACGTTCAGCATGATGACCACCGTGATCGGCGCTGTGTGCAACATCATCCTGGACCCCATCCTGATTTTTGCCCTCAATATGGGGGTGCGCGGTGCCGCCACGGCGACTGTCATCAGCCAGGCGGTGGGCGCGGTGTGGGTGCTGCGCTTTTTGACCGGCAGCCGCACCAGGCTGCGCCTGAGCGTGAAAAACATGCCGCTGGTGGGAAAAGTCATCGGCCCCTGCCTTGGGCTGGGCGTTTCCACCTTTGTGATGATTGCCACCGAAAGTATCCTTTCCATCAGCTTCAACTCCAGCCTGGCGCGCTATGGCGGCGATATCGCCGTCGGCGCCATGACCATCATCACCAGCGCCACCCAGCTGCTCAGCATGCCGGTGCAGGGGCTTTGCCAGGGCGCACAGCCCATCATGAGCTTTAACTTTGGCGCGGGCAAGGGCGACCGCGTCAAACAGGCGTTTCGGTTACAGTTCATCATCTGCGTGGTATATGCGGTCGCGTTCTGGGCCGCCTGCATGCTGGTGCCCCAGATGTTTGCGCGCATCTTCTCCACCGATCCGGAACTGGTGCGGTACACGGCCTGGGCCATGCGCGTTTACATGGCGGGTATTTTCTCCACCGGGTTCCAGGTTTCCTGCCAGCAGAGTTTTGTGGCGCTGGGCCAAGCCAAGATCAGTCTGTTCATGGCCTGCCTGCGCAAGCTGATTTTGCTGATTCCCCTGATCTTTATCCTGCCCCTGATTTTGCAGGACAAGGTTTTTGCTGTCTTTTTGGCCGAGCCGGTCAGCGATATCATCGCGGCAACCGTAACCTGCAGCGCATTCTTTATCCGCTTTAACAAGATTCTGGCCACCAGCCAGAAAAAGGCGTAAGAATTTGTGGGATACCCGTCTCCCTGCAGTGTATTTTATAATGGGCAATCAACATTTGCCGTGCCTCCCACCCCGTAGGGGCGCACTCTGCGCCCGCCAACCTAAAAGGATAACGATTTTACCCAAAGGCATGTGCCGGAATCCCGCACATGTCTTTTTGTTTGCATCATAGCAAACTGTTTACCCGACGCACCAAATTTGCTCAGTTGCCCTGCCTGCCGCTGGCGAACAAATTTCCGCCAAAACTCAGCATTTGGCGCATCAACGGCCAAACAAGGTGCGCGTTCCCCCGAAACTGTATCCGATAAAAAAGCAAATTACGCACAGCCAACCTCAAACCCGGCGGGGCAGGGGATGGCAAACGGCGGATTTGGTGTTATAATTTCCGTGGAGTAAGAACGCTGGAAAGCCAGCGGAAAGGAACCAACCATGAAAGGCAAATGGATGAAAATAGTACGGCAGTATACGATCATCACGCTCGGCATTAGCATGATGGCGGTGGGGGTGTATTTCTTCAAATTTCCCAACAACTTTGTCTTTGGCGGTGTGACCGGCGCGGCGGCACTGGTTGCCAAGCTGACCCCGATTTCGGCCAGTGAGTTTTCCGCCGTGGTCAATATGTTGATGCTGCTTCTGGGCCTGATTTTTTTGGGCAAAGAGTTTGCGCTGACCACCGGTTATGCCACCGTGGTGCTTTCGGCGGAATTGATGCTGTTGGAAAAGGCCTGCCCGCTCAACGAGCCTTTGTCGGACCAGCCCATGCTGGAACTGATTTTTGCCATTGCGCTGCCTGCCATTGCTTCGGCATTGCTCTTCAGCGTGGGGGCTTCCAGCGGCGGCACCGATGTGATTGCCCTGATCGTGGAAAAATACACCCACCTGCACAGCATTGCAGCGGCGTTGTTTTTGACCGATCTGGTCATGGTGGTGGCGGCCTGCTTTGTGTTTGACCTGCACACCGCGCTTTACTCTTTCGTTGGCCTTACCGTTAAATCCCTGATGATCGACGTGGTGTTGGAGCGCATGAAGATGTGCAAAGCTATCTTGATCGTCTGCGACGACAAGGAGCCGATCTGCGACTTTGTGAATAAGGAACTGGACCGCGGCGCAACATACACCCCCTGCAACGGTGCATACACCAACCAGCCGCGCTACATTATCTATACCACCCTGACCCGGCACGAAGCAATGCAGCTGCGGGAGTTTATCCACAAGGAACACCTGAACGCCTTTATGTCCATGCTGAGCACCACCGAAGTGTTCGGCAAGGGTTTTGATAACGCCTGAAAACCCGCACATACCGCACAGTACAAACGCTGTGCGGTATTTTTTGTGCCGAAACGCTTGACAGAAATCCGAACCCGGACTATAATATAAATCCGAAATCGGATTATAACACATCACACAGCGGTGCACAAATAAAGCATCGCCGTGTTGCCTGAAGAATAGGAGAATGATAGTGTAATGCCGGAAGAACACCATCTCACTGCCCGAAATCTGTTGGAACAGATGAACCGCCAGTTCAATGAATGCAACGCCCTTTATCATGAGCTTGCCGTGCATTACGGTGTTTCGGATACCGTGTTCTGGCTGCTGTATTCACTGTATAACAGCAGCGAACCGCAGACCCAGAACCGCCTGTGCATGGAATGGAACCTGCCGAAGCAGACGATGAATTCAGCCGTGGCTTCGATGGTCAAGCAAGGACTGTTGGAACTGGAACCCGCGCCGGGCCGTTACAGCGGCAAACTGCTGCACCTGACGCCAGCCGGGCGGGAACTGGCAGCCAAAACGGCCAAACCCGTGTACAGCGCAGAACAGGTGGCACTGGAACAGCTGGGCATGGCGGAGGCTGAACATTTCGTCCGCCTTGGCCAGGAACACCTGAACGCCATCCGCACAGAATTCAACAAAATTTTACAACAGGAGAAAGTATGAATCAGCGCATCCAATTATCAGACCATTTTACCACATCGCGCATCCTGCGCTTTGCAGCATCCCCTATCATCATGATGGTGTTTACCTCCATCTACAGCGTGGTGGATGGATTTTTCGTTTCCAACTTTGCCGGCAAACAGGCATTCGCTGCCGTCAATCTCATTATGCCGTTTTTACAGGCATTTGGCTGCATCGGCTTTATGCTGGGCACCGGCGGCAGCGCTCTGGTTGCTATGACGCTGGGCACCGGCAACAAAAAGCGCGCCAATGAGCTGTTTTCCATGCTGGTCTGCGCCACTGCGGTGCTGGGCGTGATTTTTACGGTGGTTGCCCTGCTGGTGCTGCGCCCCGCGGCTGTTCTGCTGGGGGCCACTGCGGAACTGCTGGATGACTGCATCTTGTACGGCACCATCATCACGGTGTTCCAGACGGCGTTTATGCTGCAATTTTTGTTCCAGAGCTTTTTCATCACGGCCGAAAAACCAAAGTTAGGCCTTTTCTTTACCGTGGCAGCCGGCCTGACCAACATGGTGCTGGACTTTGTGTTTGTCGGTGTCATGGGGCTTGGCATCACCGGTGCCGCAGCTGCAACGGTGATTAGCCAGCTGATCGGCGGCATCGGCCCCATGTTCTATTTTGCCCGCCCCGGCAACGGCAGCCTGCTACACTTTGTGCGTCCGGTGTTCAGCGGCAAGGCGCTACTTAAGGCCTGCACCAACGGCTCCAGTGAACTGATGACGAATCTGTCCGCCTCTTTGGTAGGCGCGCTGTACAACTGGCAGCTGCTCCGCCTGGGCGGCGCCGATGGCGTAGCCGCTTACGGCGTTATCATGTATGTCAGCTTTATCTTTGCCGCCATCTTTATCGGCTATGCCCAGGGCTGTGCCCCGGTTGTCAGCTATCATTACGGTGCCGACAACACGGACGAGCTAAAAAACCTGCTGCGTATCAGCCTGCGGGTCATTGCCGTGGGGGGTGTGGCGATGCTCTGCTTCAGTGAGCTGCTGGCCGCCCCGCTTTCCCGCTTCTTTGTGGGTTATGATGCGGAACTGCTGGAACTGACTACCCTCGGCATGAAGCTGTATTCCCTCAGCTTCCTGCTCTGCGGTTTTAACATCTTTGGCTCGGCATTCTTTACCGCGCTCAACAACGGCATAGTATCCGCCGTTATTTCTTTCCTGCGCACCCTGGTGTTCCAGGTCACCGCCATTCTCGTGTTGCCCCATCTGCTGGGCATGAACGGCATCTGGCTTTCCGTTGTGGCAGCCGAAATCGCCGCACTGTTTGTCAATGCATTCTTCCTGGTTAAAAACCGGAAAAAGTACCAGTATTAACGCAAAAGATCAGCCCCTGCCTGAGAGATGGCAAGGGCTGATTTGCTTTTAAGGGTTAGGGCAACACCGCACAATTCCCGCCTTACGGCTTAAGCACCGCTCCGGCAGCTGCGGCACTTAGAATTATGTGGTATTGCCTTTACACTTATGCGGTTTTACGCATCCGAGCGGGAGTAGCAGTTTTTCATCTGGCAGCTCAGCTCATACAGCACTTTGTCCAGTGTGTCGGCGGCCAGGCCGCGGATGGTATCGGCCATGGCTTCGTTGGCCTGCTCGCGCAGGGCGGCGCGGGCGGAAGCATCCTGTTCACGGCGCAGCTTGGCATCGTAAGTATTGATGTTCGCATGCCCGGCGGAAGCCGCCGCCAGCTGGTAGCGCTCAATATGGAACACCGATTTGCTGTAGGCAGCATCGGCCATGGCGGCGATCATCCGGCTGTTCCAATAGAAGTTGTCGGTGGAAACCGCGCCCGTAGTGTTGGAAAGATACGCAGGGGTGGTGGTTACATTGGCATAGAACGGCACCATCACATTGAACGCGTTGGAAGCAAAGGCGATCCATTCCAAAACGCGGGAATCCTCCGGCTGGTCGGGGCGCATCTGGATCAGGGCCATAAAGTCGTTGCGGTTGATGCCGATGGAGCGGAATGCGCCCTTCTGGTCCGACTGGCTGCTGCCATACGGGTCATACGGTGTGCCCTGATAGTGGGAGGATAATACGTATTTGACATCCTCCGGCGTGATCTTCTTTTCCGGTACCATGCACCACGGCAGGTCATCGCTGCGGGGTGTGTAGTCGGCGTTGGGGCCGTCCCACTTCTTGCTGTGGGGGTTCAGATAGCGTAGCATGAACCAGGCACGCGGCGTGTTGTACACATGGTCAGAATCATCGTGGCTGCCAAAGGCGTCCCGCGGGTTCAGTACCCCGTTCCAGGAAAGATCCAGATGGTTGTTCTCAATAAAATCATCCAGGTCGGCGGAGCAAAGGTGGTTCTTTTTGGCGCCAAATGCGTCTTCCAGATCAAACTGGTCAATGCCAAGTTGGTTGGGCATCACCACATAGGCATCGTCCGGAACGCGCTTAGCGATCCAGTGGTGCCCGCCGATGGTCTCCAGCCACCAGATCTCGTGCACGTCCTGGAACGCAATGCCGTTCATCTCGTAAGTGCCGTATTTTTCCAGCAGCTTGCCCAGCCGCAGCACGCCCTCGCGCGCAGTGTGGATGTAAGGCAGTACCAGATAAACAATGTCCTCCTCGCCAATGCCGCCGGGAACTTCTGGCTGACCGTCCTTGGCGGGGATATACTCCACCAGCGGGTCAGCCCCCAGAACGCGGGGGTTGGAAGTGATGGTCTCGGTGGCGGTCATGCCGACACCGGCCTCGTTCACACCGCCTGCGGCCCAGATGCCCTTGCCCTCCACGGCGTTGGGCATTGCGGTCATCCGCATCGGGCTGCCGGGCAGCTCCACTTCCACATGGGAAAGTACCGACCGGTACACGGCCGGGTGCTCCTGCGGGGGAACGACCACGAACTTTTTGGGGGTGAAATGCCCGGAACCGGAATCGTCATTGCGGGCAATCATGGTAGAGCCATCATAAGAAGCTTTTCTGCCAACCAGAATTGTTGTACAAGCCATATTAGAATGCAAGTCCTTTCTGTATGCTGCGTACCGGAGAATCCGGCACGCAGGAAATGATATGGTTTATGATACTTATAGAATAATCGTTTGCTGCCGTAAATACAACTGGGCTGCCGCAAAAAAAATATGCGGTTTGGACGCAGAATTACTTGCCGACATGTACAAAGTATGATATAAACAAATAAAAGTTTAAGGACAAAGAAGGGGAAACCGTGGTAGAAATTCTTACGCATGCTGGGTGTTTTATCGGCATCATTCTGTTGGGCTGGGCGCTGCGCCGGGTCGGATTCTTTAAAGAGAGCGACTTCCATGTGCTCAGCAAAATTGTGATCAAGATCACCCTGACGGCGGCGATCGTGACAAACTTTTCCGGGCGGGAGATGCAGACCTCCATGCTGCTGCTCACCCTGATGGGCTTCGGCTTCGGCGTGCTGATGATGATCGTTGGCTCGGTTATGTATCTCCCCCAGGGGAGGGAGCGCCAGGCGTTTGCCATGCTTAATGCCTCCGGCTGCAACATCGGCAACTTTGCCATGCCCTTTGCCCAGGGCTTCCTTGGCCCGGTGGGCGTTATCGCCGTCAGCCTGTTTGACTGCGGCAACAGCATGATCTGCCTGGGCGGGGCTTACAGCATTGCCAGCATTGTCAAATCCGGCGATGGAAAGTTCCGCATCAAGCCGATTTTGAATAACCTTGTGCACAGCATCCCGCTGATGACCTATATCTTTATGACGATCCTGGGGCTTCTGCACCTGAGCCTGCCCGCCCCGGTTGTGGAGTTTGCGGGCATTGTGGGCAATGCCAACGCCTTTATGGCCATGCTGATGATCGGCGTGGGGTTCCACCTGAACGGCGACCCGTCCCAGATCGGGGATATCATTAAAATTCTGGGCGTGCGGTACATCATCGGCATTGCGTTAGCATTGGCAGCCTATTTTATCTTGCCGCTCCCGCTGGAATACCGCCAGGCACTTGTGATCGTATTTTTGGCCCCGGTGGCCAGCGCCAACCCGCCTTTTACCGCGCAGATGGGCAGTGACTTCGGCCTTGCCAGTGCGATCAATTCGGTTTCCATCATTGCCAGTATCGTTTTGATCACAACCGCATTGGTTATCATGCTGTAATCCATCCCCCTGTGCAGACCTTACAAAGCTGCACGGGGAAATTTGTTCAAATAACTAAAATGCAGCATTCCTGAACAAAAGTCCAGAAATTTAAGCAAAGAGGTCTATCTTTCCGGGGCGCACTTTGCTATACTAACAAATAAGAAATACGGCATTCCGCTTGCCAAAAAGGAGTCCTGCAATATGTCCAACTTTGTACCGGAAAAGACAGCTCTCGGCATCGAATTCGGCTCTACCCGCATCAAGGCAGTGCTGATCGGCCCGGAGCATACCCCGCTGGCACAGGGGGATTATACCTGGGAAAACCAGCTGCACAACGGCATCTGGACCTACCCACTGGAACAGGTCTGGCAGGGCCTGCAAAGTGCTTACGCTGCCCTTGCCGCTGATGTACAGCAAAAATACGGCTGCACCCTGACTAAGGTGGGCTGCATTGGCATTTCCGCCATGATGCACGGCTACCTGGCCTTTGATGCCAACGGCGAACTGCTGGTGCCGTTCCGCACCTGGCGCAACACCATCACCGGCGCAGCGGCCGAGGAGCTGACTGCGGCGTTCGGCTTCAACATCCCCCAGCGCTGGAGCATTGCCCACCTGTACCAGGCCATGCTGAACAAAGAAGAGCATCTGTCCAAGCTGGACTTTTTTACCACGCTGGCAGGCTATGTGCACTGGCAGCTGACCGGCCATAAAGTGCTGGGCGTTGGCGATGCCAGCGGCATGTTCCCCATTGACAGCACCACCGGCGGTTATGACGCCGCCATGCTGCAAAAGTTCAACACCATGGCCGCCGCCAAGGGCTATGCCGTGGACCTGAACGCGCTGCTGCCGGAGGTTCTGCCCGCCGGTGCGGACGCCGGCACCCTGACCGAAGCCGGTGCCCGCCTGTTGGACCCCGCCGGCAATTTGCAGGCCGGTATTCCGCTCTGCCCGCCGGAGGGCGATGCCGGAACCGGCATGGCCGCCACCAACAGCGTGGCGCCCCGCACTGGTAATGTCAGCGCCGGCACCAGCATTTTTGCCATGGTTGTGCTGGAAAAGGCCCTGAGCAAAGTTTACCCCGAAATTGATATGGTTACCACCCCCGCAGGCGACCCTGTTGCCATGGTGCACTGCAACAACTGCACCAGCGACCTGAACGCCTGGGTGGAGCTGCTGGCCCAGAACGCCGAACTCTGCGGTGCAAAAGTGAACAAGGGTGAGCTGTTTACCAAGCTGTTCAACCTTTCTTTGCAGGGGGCACCGGACTGCGGCGGTGTGATCCCCGTGAACTATTACTCCGGCGAGGGCGTGACCCACTTTGATGCAGGCCGCCCCATGCTGCTGCGTGGGCCGGAAAGTGATTTCAGCCTGGCAAACCTGATGCGCGCCAACATTTACTCCGCGTTTGCCACGCTGGCCATCGGGTTGGATATCCTGAACGAAGAACATGTGACGCTGGATACCCTGCTGGGCCACGGCGGCCTGTTCAAGACCCCCGGCGTGGCCCAGCGCTACCTGGCCGCTGCCGCCCACACCGCTGTGTCCTGCACCGAAACCGCAGGCGAGGGCGGCCCTTACGGCATGGCCCTGCTGGCTGCTTACCGTGTGGAGCACGCCGATGGCGAAACGCTGGCAAACTACCTGCAGAACCGCGTGTCCGCCGGTGCCGCCAGCACCACCCTGAACCCGGATGCCGCTGATGAAGCCGGGTTTGCCGCATTCCTGAAAGAATACAAAAAGGCACTGTGCGCCGAGCGCACCGCCGTTGAAACAATGTGAGGGAACAATTATGCTGGAAGAACTGAAACAACAGGTATACGAAGCCAATATGGAACTGCCCCGCCGCAGCCTTGTTACTTACACATGGGGCAACGTGTCCGGCATTGACCGGGAAAAAGGGCTGTTCGTCATCAAGCCGTCCGGCGTGGAGTACGATGAACTGACCCCTGATATGCTGGTGGTCATGGATCTGAACGGCAATCAGGTGGAAGGTGACCTGAACCCCAGCAGCGATACCAAGACCCATCTGGAACTGTACAAGGCATTCCCCGCGCTGGGCGGTGTGGTGCATACCCACAGCACCCACGCCGTGGCATGGGCCCAGGCCCGGCGGGATATCCCGGCGTTCGGCACCACCCATGCAGACTATTTTTACGGCCCTGTGCCCTGTGCCCGTGAGCTGACCCCCGAAGAGATCGAGGAAGATTACGAGAAAAACACCGGCAAGGTGATTATTGAAACTTTCCGCACCCGCGGCATTGACCCGGTGCATGTGCCCGGCGTTCTGTGCGCCAGCCATGGCCCCTTTACCTGGGGCAAGGATGCCGCCCAGGCTGTTTACCACGCCGTTGTGCTGGAAGAAGTGGCCAAGATGGCCCTGCTGACCTGCCAGATCAACCCCAACGCGGAGCCCGCCCCCCAGCATGTGCTGGACAAGCACTTTATGCGCAAGCACGGCCCCAACGCCTATTACGGCCAGAAAAAGTAAAGCCGGTCCTGAACTTGACGGCCCGGCCGGAAAGGCTATAATAAGGACGGAAAAGGCACGAAGGCAAGTGATCAGATCTTTTCTGGAAAATTAAGTATTTAAGTATAGCTCGGTGGCTGCTGCACCTGAATTTTTCTTGTGCAACAGCCCTTTTTTGTAGGAGCCTGTCGTGAAAAACTCCGTAAAACAACATGCGTCTGCACTGACGGCGGTGTTGGCGTGCCTTGCGCTGGCACTGGTGCTGTATCACTCATTGGCTGGCGGCACGCTGCTGCAAAGCTCGCCTTATAACAGTTATGCTTTGCAGGCCGAAAACTGGCTTGCAGGCCGTAACAATATAGCAAATGGCGAAAACTACACATGGCTGGAATTGGCAATTTATCAGGGACGGTATTATCAATCCTTTCCACCGGTGCCAGCGGTACTGATGCTGCCTTTTGTGGCGGCAGCCGGGGAATGGAGCGCCATCCCCGGTAATCTGATCGCAATGGGGCTGGCGCTGCTTTGCGCGGGCGGGGTGTATGCCTGCTGTATGCGCGGTGGTATGCAGCCTGTGACTTGTGCGTTCTTTACCCTGTTTGTCAGCATGGGTTCCAATGTCTTTTGGATGTCAACCAGCGATGGCGTGTGGTTCCTGGCGCAGGTCTGTGCGCTGGGGTTTGCTTTTTGGGGGCTGTTTTTTGCACAGGGCGGCAACGCTGTGCAGGATGCCGCAGCGTCCCTCTGCATGGCGTTGGCAGTGGGGTGCCGCCCCTTTTACGCGTTGTTGCTGGCCTGTTGGCTGGGTTGGCAGTTTTATCAGCGGCGCAGTCTGAAAAAGATTCTGCCCGCGCTGCTGCCCGCCGTTGTGATGGCCGCCTGCATGATGGCGTATAACTTTGCGCGGTTTGGCAGCGTGACGGAGTTTGGACACAACTATCTGCCGGAATTTGTCCGCGCGGAGAACGGCCAGTTCAGCCTGACCTACCTTGTACCCAATTTGCTGCAGCTGCTGCGCCCGGTCACACTGGACGCGCAGGGACAGCTGCACTTTGAGATATACAATGGATTTTTGTTCTTTGCTGCCAACCCGCTTTTCCTGCTGGCGATGGTACGCGGACTGTTGCTGCGCCTGCCCGGGCACCAGGCGGAAGTGCAGGTCAGTGTTCCACTGCCATCAGCGGGGTGGTTTGTTGCGGCGATGTGCCTGTTAATGACCTGCCTGACCTGTATGCACCGCACATTGGGCGGCTGGCAGTTTGGCGCACGGTATATGATCGATCTTTTCCCGTGGCTGTTTGTATGGTTCCTGGGGCGCCCTAAGTGGAGACCGGATTCCAGCGCTTGGGCACTTTGCGGTGCGGCAATGCTGTTCAACCTGTATGGTGCGCTCTACATGCTGAATACATAAAGCAGACAATGCCCCTGCAGCCCGGCATGGATATACAGGCTGAAATGGGCTGAATTCTCGGCTTTTCAGCCGTACCCGAAGCCTGACCGTACAAACTTGTGCGCTTTTAACGGAAAAAGCTCGCAATATTAGTCGAATCTGCCATTGACGGCATGCTGCCGTATGGGTATTATAGAAATACTATATGCATCGATACGGAGGGAAGGACACATGACGTTTGAGGATCTGCTTGACATTTTGGCGGAGCAGTTCAGCTGTGACGCCGCCGAACTGAGCCAGGACACCAGCTTTGAAGACTTGGGCGTGGATGCAGAAGACCTGGTGGAGCTGGCCTGGCAGCTTGGGGAAGCTACCGGTACCGAGGTTGAAGAGGACCGCTTAAAACAGCTTGGTACCATTGGCGAAGTTTGGAACTTGGTCCGCGAGCTGGAAGAAGAAGCTGAATAACCGCTGCCCCTGTGCGCAGGCGTTGTGCACAGGGGCATTTTTTACGTTTTATCTCTTTCCATATCTGGTGCTGCGCGGTATAATAATTATATTTAGAGCAATACCGCATAATTCTAAGTGCCGATACGGCGAGCGAGGTGCGGCAGCTGCTAAGCCAAAAGCGCAGATAATACTGGATGCTGCAAAGGTGAGCGCCGCCAGTGGCGGAAACAGCGAACCGAAGCAGGGGCAGCGGTCGCAGAGTGCGAGGGGCTTTTGCCCCCGAAGCACGATGCGGGTACCGCAACCCGACATTATCGAACATTTTGGCAACGCAGATGCCGTGCCGCAGCCGCCGAAGCGGTGCTTAAGCCGTAAGGCGGGAATTGTGCGGTGCTGCCTTAGTTCTGTTCACGCAGGGAAAGGGGGCCGCAGATGCCGCAGCCGGAACAACCGCATACCATTTTGCTGGTGCACTGCCACTACCGCCTGCCCGGCGGCGAGGACGCCGTGTTTGCCGCGGAGTGCGCCATGCTGCAAGCCCACGGCCACCGCGTGATCACCTATGAGCGCAATAATGATGCCGGCGGCCTGGCCCAAAAACTGCTGCTGCCCCTGCGGGCCATCTACAGCACCAAAACCGTGCGGGAAGTGCGCGCCCTGATCCGCAAAGAACAGGTGGATTTGGTGCATGTGCATAACACCCTGCTGACCATCAGCCCGTCGGTGTTCCAGGCATGCTTCAAAGAGCATGTTCCGGCGGTGCAGACGCTGCACAACTTCCGCATTTTTTGCCCCAACGGCATCCTGATGCGGGACGGCCATGTGTGCGAGGAATGCCCGCAGCATGGCCTTGGCTGTGCGGTGCGGCACAGCTGCTACCGCGGCAGCCGTGCCCAAAGTTTGGTCTGTGCGGGCATTTATGCGTTCCATCGCCTGCTTGGCACCTACCGCAAGGTGAACCTGATCACCCTGACGGAGTTTGATCGCAGCAAGCTGCTGGAATTCAACCGCAAAGCTTCGCGCCCGGTGTTTACCCCGGAGCGGCTGTACTGCAAGCCCAACGGCGTGGCCGCGCCGAACCATTCCCCGCTGCCCTGGGCACAGCGCAAAAACCAGATTGTTTTTGCTGGGCGGCTGGAAGAATTAAAGGGGCTGCGCACCGCCATCGAGGCCTGGCAGCTGCTGGGGCCGGACGCACCGCAGCTGATCGTGGCCGGTACCGGCCCGCTGGAAGCCTGGGCCAAAGAGAACGCCCCCGATACTGTAACCTTTACCGGCCAGCTCCCGCATGGAACACTTACCGAGCTTTTGGCCCAGAGCCGCGCCGCCCTTTGCCCCAGCCTGTGCTATGAAAGCTTTGCCCTGATCCCGGCGGAAGCCCATGCGGTGGGCACCCCTGTGCTTGCCAGTGATCTTGGCAACGTGGGCGCTGCCGTGCAGGAGGGGATTGACGGCCTGCACTTTGCCCCCGGCAATGCAGCCGCGCTGGCGGATGCCGTGCGCAGGCTGCAAAACGTGGGCGAAACCTTTGATTTGACCGCCATGCAGCAAAAAGCCTGCCAGGCGTATAACGCGGAACAAAACTACCGCGAACTGATGACAATTTACCGGGAAATCATGAGGAACGAAAATTCATGAACCAGATCTACCGTGCCCTGCATATGCCGCCCAAGCGTTTGATCAAAAAGCTGAGCGGCCAAAAAGAAATCTATACCATTGCGGTGCGCCGCGCCCCCAAGGGGGAAGGCTGCGACCCGCTGCCCGCTCTGGGTGAAGAACCTTACACCCCGCTGCCCTACACCCCCGGCACCTGGTATGCCGACCCCCTGCTGTATGAGGATGACAACGGCAAACGCTGGCTGTTCTGCGAAGCATTCAATATGGCGGAGAACCGCGGTGATATTGCCGTGGCGGAGTTTGATGAAAACGACCACCTGCTGCCGCCCCGCGTGGTATTAAAGGAAAACTTCCATCTCTCTTTCCCCACCGTGTTTGACTGGCGCGGGGAAGTGTGGATGCTGCCGGAAACCAGCGCCGACCACAGCCTGACCCTTTACCGCTGCACCCAGTTCCCGGATAAATGGGAGAAAGTGCAGGCGTTCAGCGTGGGGCGCGAACTGTGCGACAGCATTATTGTGGATAAAACCCCCGAAGCCCTGACGGTGCTGTGCAGCGAAACCAGGCCGGACAACCAGCTGTACACCCGTTACCGCCGCTATACTGTGCGCGAAAACCCCGAAGCGAAAGAGCGCGATGATGTGGATGAGTTTATCCTGGATGAGGATGAACCCTTTAACCTGCAGCACCGCAATTATGAGCTGGGCAGCCGCAATGCTGGCCCGCTGTTTACCAACAACGACCAGACCGTGCGCCCGGCCCAGGTCAGCACCAAGGTGGATTACGGTGTGTACCTGCAATTCTGGGTGCGGCGCGGTGCTTCGGAAGTGCCACTGTGCGCCGCCATGCCGCAGAACGTTGCCATTGCGGGCATTGACCCGGCGGATCTGATCGGCATCCACACCTATTGCCGGGATGCGGACATTGAGGTGATCGATGCCCGCTACCTGCGCAAGGTGTGACCAAAAGCAAGATACACCCTAAGGCAATACCGCACAATTCTAAGTGCCGATACGGCGAGCGAGGTGCGGCAGATGCTAAGCCAAAAGCGCAGATAATACTGGATGCTGCAAAGGTGAGCGCCGCCAGTGGCGGAAACAGCGAACCGAAGCAGGGGCAGCGGTCGCAGAGTGCGAGGGGCTTTTGCCCCCGAAGCACGATGCGGGTACCGCAACCAGACATTATCGAGCATTTTGGCAACGCAGATGCCGTGCCGCAGCCGCCGGAGCGGTGCTTAAGCCGTAAGGCGGGAATTGTGCGGTGTTGCCCTAAAAATAAATTGGAGTAGCAAAGCTTATGCGAACCATTGCCATCCCGCAGCTGTACTGCGGGGCATCCGGCAAAAAAGGAGCCTATAACCGGCAGGAGGTTGGCCTTGCACGGGCGTTTGCCGCCCTGGGCTGCCGGGCTGTTGTACTGTACCCGGACCCGGACGCCGCCCCCGAAGCTGTGACCAGCGAGGACCTGGAGCCCAATGTGCGCATCTATTATGTACCGGCCCGCAAAGCCGGGGTCAGTGCCTTTTACCGCACCTGGCAGCCGCTGCTGAACGAGCATGTGGACGCCGTGCATGTGATGGGGGATAACGCCCTCGGCGTGCCGGGGCTGTACCGCTTTTGCCGGGATCACGATATCTTTTTCTACAGCCAGCTGGGGGCCATCAAAAGTGCGTCCGAAAACCCGGTTATGCGGGCTGTGATGGACCTTTTGTGCCGCCGCAACCTGGCTATCTACCGCAAAACCCCCACCTATGCCAAAACCCCCGCCGTGGCCGCCCAGCTGGAACAGCTGCATGTGCCATGCGCCGGGGTAATGCCCGTTGGGCTGGATACCGCCATCATCCCCAATGCAAATGGGGAAAAACATGAACTGCGGGAATTTTTGAAGCTGGACCCCAAAGCCAACTATCTTGTTTTTGTGGGGCGGCTGGATTCCTACAAGCGCCCGCTGGATCTGGTGCCGGTACTGGAAGCACTGCCCCGCAGCTGGAACGCGGTGGTCATCGGGCAGGGGAGCCTGACCGGGGAACTGCAGGATGCCCTGCGCATCCACAAGCTGGAAAACCGCTGTACCTGCATTCCCCAGCTGCCCAACGCAACCGTGCAGGCCTATTACCATGCCTGCGATGTGTTTGTGAACTTTAATGACGGCGAAATTTTTGGCATGAGCCTGCTGGAAGCCATGTATGCGGGCTGCCCGCCGGTTGCCCGCCATGCGCCGGGGCCGGATTTGATCATAGAGCCCGGCACCAGCGGCTATTTTGCCGATACCCCTGCCCAGTTTGCTGAGGCCATCCAGAAAGCAGCGGCGGACCCGGCCTGCGGCCACGCTGCCCAGCGCCGCGTGAATGAACATTTCCTGTGGGCAAACAGCGCCGAAACCGCCCTGGCCATGCTGGACAAACAAGGAGGAAACCGCCGTGGATAATGATGGAGCCTTGCTGGAGGTACTGCGCAATACCTATAAAGGGCTGCGATTCCGGTGGAAATACCGCGGCCTGATCATTCTGCCCGCGGAACAGGGCAATGCGGCTGCTGCCGATGCCATCCGCGCCGGGCAGCCATTTCTGTTCGGCCGCTGCGGTGCAACCGAGATGCGCACCGTGGCCGAATATTTGACCGGGAAATATACCGAGAAAACCAGGGGTGAGATCAACACCCTGTCCGGTGTGTTTCCCACCGATGATAAAGCGCTGAACCGCTTCTGCAAGCTGTACACTTCCTGCGCTCAGGGGGCGGACCTGCTGGCGCTGTGGGATGTGGGGGCCGAGCGGCAGGTAATCAATGGCTGCCACGGCACCCGCTTTACCCAGCTGCGCGCGCTGGAACCATATTATTATGCCAACCCCTGGAGCGCCGCACTGGCCGGAAAGCATGTGCTGGTGGTACACCCCTTTGCGGATACCATCCGCGCCCAGTACCAAAAGCACGGGGAGCTGTTCACCAACGCCCCCGGCGGGGTAAACACTCTGCCGGAACTGGCCTCCCTGACCGTCATCCCGGCAGTGCAGGGCCTTGCCGGGCAGAAAACTGGGTATGATACCTGGTTTGATGCCCTTGCCGCAATGGAAAAACAGATGGATGCCTGCGATTATGAGGTTGCCATCATTGGCGCAGGTGCTTACGGCCTGCCGCTGGCCGCCCATGCGCGGGACACCGGCCATGTTGCCATCCAGATGAGCGGCGCTACGCAGCTGCTGTTTGGCATCAAGGGCCGCCGGTGGGACACCCACCCCCAAATCAGCAAGCTGTATAACCCTGCATGGGTGCGCCCCGCCCCCGCCGAACAGCCCGCCAACAAGCAGGCGGTGGAGGGTGGCAGCTACTGGTAGAACCTGCGCCCCTAAAATTACGTTATAACAAACCGTCCGCCCGAATCCAGATGTGCAAAGGAGCCGTATCCATGAAGATCCTGATGATCAGCAACCACCTTGGCGTGCAAAGCGGGGTGCAGCGCTATGTGCAGAACCTTCTGCTCAATCTGGACCTTACCCGCTACCAGGTGGATCTGTTTGTCGGCCTTTGCCCGCCGGATCAAGCTTCGTGCGCGCCGGCACTGGAAGCAGCCGGGGTGCATATCATTGCGGTGCCGGACAATAAAAAAGCCCGTATCCGCGCACTGTACCAGCATCTGAAAACCCATAAGGATTACGATATCATCCATTACCATACTGCCAGCAAAATCGGCGCGCCCGTCTGCGGTATGATGCGGGTGCTCTGCCCCCATGCCAAGATCATTGTGCACAGCCATATCGTTTACCCGCCCATGACGCTGACCTGGCGCGCCGCCCATCTGGTGTACCAGCTGTTTGCAGATTACTTTCTGGGCTGCGGCGTGGCTGCGGGCCGGTTTGTGTTTGGTGACCATATCGACCGCAGGCCGAACTTTTCCGTTGCCTGCAATGCGGTGGACCAAACCCGCTTTTACCCCAACGCCGCGGCGCGCACGGCAATCCGCGCCCAGTACGGCATTACCGGAACCGAGCGTCTGGCCGGGTTTGTAGGGCGGCTCAACCACCAGAAAAACCCGCTCTACCTCATCCGGGTGTTTGTGGCTATGGTTCAGCAGGACCCCCGCTGGAAGCTGCTGTTGGTGGGCGGCGGCGAGCAGGAACAGCCCATGCGGGAACTTGCCGCCCAGCTTGGCGTGGCGGACCGGGTGCTGTTTGCCGGGGTGCAGAACAATGTGCCCGACTATATGAATGCCTTTGACCTGTTTTTGCTGCCCAGTAACTTTGAAGGCAGCCCCGTTACCCTGGTGGAAGCCCAGGGCTGCGGCGTGCCCTGCCTGGCCTCCACCAATGTGCCGGGGGATGGCTCGGTGACCGAGCTGGTGCATTTTCTGCCGCTCAGTGCCCCGTTTGAAGAGTGGGCCAAAACGGCGGATTCCATTGCTCCCGGCGGGCCGCACGCGGACTATTGGCCCACGCTGGCCGCTGCCGGTTATGAGCTGAAAACCGCTGCACACCGCATGGAGCAGGTGTATGATAAAGTGGCAGGGGAGGGCGCACGATGATTTACGCCGAACTTTCCGGCGGGCTGGGCAACCAGATGTTTGTGTATGCCTTTGCCCGCGCCATGGGCCTGTGCTGCCAGGAGCCTGTCACTTTGATTGACCGGCAGGACTGGAAAACCGGCTCCCCGGCCCACACTGCATTGGCATTGCAGGCACTGCATATCAGCTCAGAGGTGCAGTTCATCACAGATGCAGGCTTTGCTAAGCAGCATCTGCCGGTGCAGAACGCCGCCAAGGCCCTGATGATCCGCCACGAACAGCGCGCGGGCCTGATGGACCGGGACTGGCACCCCTTTGAAGCCCGCATGGCCCCTATGCTGAACGCCATCGGCCTGCATTTTGCGACTGAAGGCTTTACCCCTGCCAAGCGCGGTCACGCCAAAAACTTTCTGGCCTGGGGGTACTTCCAGGGGGCAGATTATTTTAAGGACCAGGCTGAAACTATCCGGGCGGAGCTGCTGCCCATTGAGAACCCGGAACACGGCTTTACCGCTGCGGCCGCCGCCTTTGCGCGGGAAATTGAGGCAAGCCCGTTCCCCGTCTGCCTGCATTGGCGCTGCGGGGACTATCTGCTGCCGCAGAACGCGGCCCTGCAGGTCTGCACGCCGGAGTATTACGCCGCCGCCTGCCGCACGGTGTGCCAAAGCCTGCCCCAGGCGGAACTGTTTGTCTTTTCAGACGACCCCGCCTATGTGCGGCAGCATCTGGACGCTGCGGGCCTGCCGGTGCATTACAGCACCGGGGCAAAAAGTGCCGCGGCGGACCTTGCCCTGATGCGCCGCTGCCGGGCGTTTGTGCTGAGCAACTCCACCTTCAGCTGGTGGGGGCAGTGGCTGGCCGGTGTGCCGGGCCGCTGTGTGATCGCGCCGGACCGCTGGTACGCCAACGGCAAAAAGACCGCCCTGTATGACCACGACTGGACATTGATCCCGACAAAGTAAAGGAAACAACTGCGATGGAACGCACAGGAAACATCACATTTTCGGTCATTGTGCCGGTGTATAATGTGCAGGCTTATCTTTCTGCCTGCGTCAAAAGCGTGGTGGAGCAGGCCGGCCCGGCGGACTGGGAGTGCATCCTGGTGGACGATGGCTCCACGGATGCCTGCCCCGCCATGTGTGATGCTTTTGCTCAGCTTTGCCCCGGCGTTACGGTCATCCACCGCTCTAACGGCGGGCTGGCCGCCGCGCGCAATACCGGCATCAAGGCCGCCAAGGGCAAGTGGCTGCTGTTTTTGGACAGCGACGATTACTGGCCGCCCCATATGCTGGAAAAGCTGCGCGCCGCCCTGGCCGCCGCGCCGGGTTACCGCTGGTACGTCTGCCGCTATCTGGAGCAGGACGAAAGCCAGGGGATGGATGCCAAGCCTTATCCCGGCCCGGTGGAGCGGTTCACCCCCGGCCCGGATGCCGACCCCGATTACGCCGCCCGCGTGGCGCGGCTGTATGCCGCGGGCCACTGGGCGGTCTGGCGCTTTTGTATTGACCGGGAATTTCTGGTTAAGTATAACCTGCTTTTCTGGAATGAGGTCCGCTGGGCGGAGGATTATCCCTTTGACCTGGTGCTGGCCGGTGCCTGCCCCAGGCTGTATTACCTGGATGTGGAGCTGGTGGTCTACCGCGCCAACCGGGCGGGCAGCCTGTTGAACGCGGGCCTTGCCAAACATTTTGCGGGCATCGCGGCGGTCATCCACCGGTTTGAAAAAATGTTCGCCGCGCCGGACTGCCCCTGGACCCCGGCGGAGCAAGCCGAGATCTGGCGGCGCACCGCCAATGTGTTCTGGCCGCAGGCCCGCGGCGCTGCCTGCCGTGATGCCGAGGTACGCGCCGCCTGTGCCCCCGGCCTGACCGCCTGCAAAGCACTCTGGAAACTGGGGGACGAGAACACCCGCCCGGACTGGAAGCTGTTTGCCTTCCTCCTCAACCACTTCAGCCCCCGCTTTGCCCTTTGGGCGGCCGGGCTGCTGAAACGGAAATAAAACTCTGCACCCATTGTAGGGGGCGGCGTCCCCGATGCCCCATGAACCTCTGCCGTAAATGCCGGTTTCGGCTCCAGGCCCCGTAGGGTGGGGTCACTCGACCCCGCTGCACCTGGCCGCATCACCCTGCCCAAACAAATCACCTAGGAGAACACCTGATTGCGTACACAAAAAACAATTTTGAACCTGGTCTATGCGCTGGGGTCCAGCCTGCTGCTGATGTTGCTGGGCTTTGCCACGCGGCGGCTGCTGGTATTTAACTTTGGCAACGATATCACCGCTGCATCCCAGGTGGTGGATAAGCTGTTCAACTTTTTCTCCATCGCGGAATTCGGTGTTGGCAGCGTCATCAGCTACCGCTTGTATGAACAGATCGCCGCCAAGGATACCGAGAAGATCAGTAAATATATGTCCATGTATAAATGGGCATACCGCGCCGTGGGTGTGGTTATCTGCGTGCTGGCGGGCATCGGGGCGCTGGCCCTGCCATGGATCATGCCCGGCGTGGCCAGCATCCAGACGGCCTATACCGTTTACCTGCTCAACACCATCTCCACGCTGTCGGGTTATTTCCTTGTCACCCGGCGGCTGATGTACACCTGCACCCAGCAGGGGTACCTGTGTACCCGCATCGACTTCTGCTTTAATGTTGCCAACTATCTGGCCCGCATTGCCATTGCGCTGTGGCTGCCAAACTATATTTTGTATTTCGGCGTCAGCATCCTGTTCAACACCGGTGCCAACCTGGTGGTGGCAGCGCGATATAAAAAGGACTTCCCCGAACTGCACGAGGTCAAGGTTACTTTGCGGGATTTCAAGGATCTTGGCATCTTCCATGACCTCAAGTATTACCTGGTTCACCGCCTATCCAACACCATTTACGGCTCGTCCGATACCATCGTCACCAGCCGTATGGCGGGCAGCGCTATGACGGCTAACCTTGGCAACTATACCACCGTGTCGGACAGCGCCACCAACATCGGCAATAAAATCATGGACAGCTTTGCCGCAGCCATCGGCAATATCGTGTACGATAAATCCGCCACGGCCAACGCCCATGATAAACAGGTGTTCTGGGGGCTGGATCTGTTCAGCTATTTTTTCGGCAGCTTTGTGGCAACGGCATATCTCTGCCTGTTCCAGCCGTTTATCAGCCTGTGGATGGGCAGTGACCGCCTGCTGCCGCTGGGCTTTGTTATTGTGTTCAGCCTGAACGAATATGTGGGCTGGAACCACCGGATGCTCGGCTCCTACCGCGCCGTGCTGGGCCACTTTGAGCAGGACCAGTGGTTCATGGTCGCCTCTGCCGCCACAAACCTGATTCTAAGCTTTGCACTCTTCCCGGCGTTTGGCATTACCGGCATTGTGGCGGCTACCGTTGTGGCCCACTGCATCATGTGGGTGGGGCGCGGCATTGTGGTTTGCCGCCAGTATATGCGCGGCAGCGGCTGGCGCTACCTGCGGGTGCAGGCGGTGCATCTTGTCACCCTTGTGGTACTTATGGCAGGCAGCTACCGCGTGTGCGCCCTGTTGTCCGGCGGTATTCTGGGGCTGCTGGGGCGGGCTGTTGTGGTCTGCATCCTGCCCAACGTGCTGAACCTTGCGTTTTATATCTGGACCAGCGATGCCGCCTATCTGCGCACCCAGGCTGGCCGCCTTTGGCAAAAAATTACCCATCGTTAAGGGGGAAACACAACATGGCAACCATTGGCATGCTGTATATCTGCACCGGCAAATACACCGTGTTCTGGCCGGAATTTTATGAAACTTTCAGCCGGAACTTTTTACCCGGCTGCAAAAAAGAATATTTTGTCTTTACCGATGCACCGTCCATCGCTCACGAGGATGACCCCGCTGTGCACCGCATTGACCAGCCCGCCTATGACTGGCCGCTGAGCACCATGAAGCGCTTTGCGATTTTCCTAACCCAGGAAAAGGCGTTGGAACAGCTGGATTATCTCTTCTTTTTCAACGCCAACCTGACCTGCCGGGAGGTCATTACCCCGGAAGAATTTTTGCCCCGTCCGCAGCAGGGGGAACAGTTGCTGCTGGTCCAGCAGCCGGGGTTCTGGAACAAAAAGCCGATGTTTTACAGCTATGACCGCAACCCCAGATGTACGGCCTATATCCCGTACAACTGCGGGCGGGACTATGTTTCCGGCGGGCTGAACGGCGGTACCTCCGCGGCATTCCTGGCCATGTGCAAAGAGCTGGACCGCCGCACAGAGCAGGATATCCGCAACGGCGTGGTGCCCCTGTGGCATGACGAAAGCCAGCTGAACCGCTATGCCGCCGAACACCCCGGCAGCTACCGCCTGCTGACCCCTGCTTACTGGTACCCGGAAGGCTGGCAGATGCCCTTTGAGCAAAAAATCATTGTGCGCAATAAATCCCGCTACTTTGATGTGGCGGCGGTCAAACACCATTCTCAGCACACCCGCAGCTGGCTGCAATGCAAATGGGAAGCCTTTTGCGAAAACTACCTGCCGTATTTGCTGTGCGCAAGGGACAAACTGCTGCAAAAACACCTGTAACCTAATTAGCAATTAGAAATTGCAGAACTCCCGTAGGGGCGCACATTGTGCGCCCGTCGCTTTGCCTTACATGAAATCAAACAATAGAGGAGGGGCGGCCTATGCCGCAAAAAAATGCACAGGACCGCCTGTGGAAAATTTTAACCCCGGTGCTGCTGGTTCTGGCGGTTCTCGCCATGGCCAAAACGCTGTTTGTGGGGCTGGAAATTGATGAAGAATATGCGTTCTCCCTGGGCTTCCGCCTGGTAAAGGGGGACCGGCTGTTTTATACCATGTGGGAGCCGCACCAGCTTTCGGCCTTACCGGCAGCGCTGGTGCTGGCTCTGTATACCGCCATTGCAGGCACAACCACCGGGGCGCTGCTGTTTGTGCGCGCTGTGGTGCTGGTCTGCAAAGCGGCCATGAGCGCGGTATTTTACCGCGATTTCAAGCAGACCCTTGGCCGCCATGGGGCGCTGCTGAGCGCGGTGGTGCTGTTTGTCTACACCCCCAAGTGGTTCCTGGGGCCGGATTATATCAGCCAGCAGTTCCACTTCACCGTGGCGGCATTTTTGTGCTTTTATCATTATTACACCCATGGTTTCCGCCGCCCATGGCTGGTAGTGCTGGGGGCGGTGTGCGCCTGCTTCAGCTTTCTGGCGTTCCCGCAAAGCGCACTGGCGGCGGCGGTGATTTTTATCGGCATGGTGTTGCTGGGCCGCCGCGGCAAGGAGCCGACAATCTGTAAGATCCCCCGCGGCGCGGTGCTGTTTGTGCTGGGCTGTATGGCCTGCGCGGCAGCGTTTCTGGCGTATGTGCTGCCCGGCATGGGGCTTACCGCGTTTTTGCAGCGCGTCAGCCTGATCCTGAACGACCCGCAGTATGATTTTACCACAAGCCAGCGGCTGGCCCTGTTGGCAAGCCAGGCACTGAACACCGCCAAATTCCTGGCAAAGCCGCTGGCCGCCAGCGTGGTGCTCTGTCTGCTGTGGTGGGCCAAAACCCGCCAAAAACGGGATTGGATCGGCCTTGCCCTGAACCTTTGGGCTATTCTGGCGGCTCTGCTCTGCGCGGTGCGCGCTGTGGCGGACTCCAGCTCCGATGAGCGCTATTTTATGCCGGCGCTGGTGCTGGCGGCGGCCTGGGCGTTCCGCAAGGGGCGCGGCACAGCGCGGGAGCCGCTGTTCTGGCTGGGCTTTCTGCCGGGCATGGCGGCGTATGCGTTCATTCTGCGCTCTACGCTGCTGGGCTTTTCGGCTACCTTTATGTATCTGACCTGGCCCGCGCTCTGCGGCTGCTTTGCCATGTTGGCGTGCAGGCAGGAAAATCCGGAGCAGGGGAAACTGCCCCAGGGCCAGTGTGTGCTGCCGGCGCTGCTGGTATTTTTGCTGGTGTGCCGGTTCTGGTGCGTTCTGGTAACGGGTTGGAAGCCTGCCAATGTGGCAACAGCCAACCTGAAGCAGATCACCGCAGGCCCCGCCGCAGGGACCTGGGCGGATGAAAAAGCCGCCGATATGCAGATGGCCCTGTACGAAGCGCTGGAACCCTTTGCGGGCAAGCAGGTGCTGCAGGCTATTGGCGAGCAGCACGGCCTTGGCTTTATGATGGCGGGAGGAACCTTGACCATCGGTCAGGCGTCCGTCATCTCCGGTACCGACAGCGACCCGCGGTTCATCCAGTATTATGAGGAACTGCCCGAGAAGCGTCCCGATGTGATCTTGTACGATGAAGCCGAAGTGCGCGATATGGCCGCGTTCCATGCCTGGATCGAAGAAAACTTTACCATCACAGCCCGCTACCCCGTCACCCACGGCACCGCCCACCTGCAAGTGCTGGTAGTCGATTGAGTTTTCCACAAGCACAGGAAAAAATGTGGAAAGTTTGCGGGCATTTGCAAGGGAAACGACCCCACTATTATTTTTGAGCCGCGCGCCGCGCGGCGGTCCACCAACATTATTCTTTATTCTCTATTCATTATTCATTCAAATCGCATGATTCGCCTGGCAATCATGCGATTTCGTTTGACCCCCCGCCCCAAATATAGTATTCTATAATCAATCAAAATATCTTGTTCAGGAGGCTTGCCCTATGCCGGAACGCTTTCTTGTTTTTATCCCTGCCTATAACTGTGAAAAACAGGTGCCCCGTGTGCTGAACCAGCTGCTGGACTGTCAGGTGGCCGCTATGGTCACCGAGTGCATCGTGGTCAATAACCGCTCCACCGATGGCACCGAGGCCACCGTGCAAAGCTGGATGCAGGCCCACCCGCAGGCCCCGGTCCGCCTGCTGCGCAACGACCAGAACTATGGCCTGGGCGGCAGCCATAAAGTGGCATTCCAGTACGCCGTTCAGCATAACTTCGACTACCTGATTGTGCTGCATGGCGACGACCAGGGCGATATCCGCGATGTGCTGCCCCTGGTACACAGCGGCCGCCACCGTAAGTATGATTGCTGCCTTGGCTCCCGTTTTATGCCGGGAAGCCGCATCAAGGGCTACAGCACTCTGCGCGTGGTGGGCAACTATGGCTTTAACTGGCTGTTCAGCCTGGTGGCCGGGCACAAGATCACCGACCTGGGCAGCGGCCTGAACCTGTACGCAGTGCCACCGCTGGCAAACGGTTATTATAAAAAATTTCCGGATACGTTGTATTTTAATGACTGCATGATCCTGGCCCTCTGCCACCTCAAGCAGAAAGTCCTTTTCTTCCCCATCAGCTGGCGGGAGGAAGACCAGGTATCCAACAACAAACTGACCAGCTTTGGCATCAGCCTGCTCAAACTGTGCGGGCGCTACCTGAAAAACAAAAACGAGTTTGTGACCCGCGAATGGCGGGAAAAACCAATCGAAGAATATACAAGCACCATCATTGCTTCCAATCTGTAAAGGGGGATGTTGATTATGAAGGTTCTGGTAACGGGTGCTGCCGGGTTTATCGGCGGCCAGCTTATGCATGCATTGTGGAAAAACGGCCATACCGCCATTGGTGTGGATAACTACAGCTATGGCAGCGCCGATAACCTGCATTTTGACGACCATGATTTTTCCGCCGATGTCATCAAGATGGATATCCGCGATAAAGAGGGCATGAAAGCCCTGTTTGAGCAGGAAAAGTTTGATATCGTCTATAACATTGCGGGCATTGCCCCCCTGCCGGACTGCCAGAGCGACCCGGTGGAGGCCGTCAGCGTCAACACGCTGGGCCTTGTCAACGTGCTGGAAAACGCCCGCCGCACCGGTGTTAAGCATGTCGTTCAGGCATCCACCAACGCGATGTACGAGAATGAAACCGAGTTCCCGACCGTGGAATCCAAGTTCAACCCGCCCACGCTGATCTATCCCAACACCAAATACTGCGGCGAGCGGTTCTGCCAGAGCTTTGCCGATACCTACGGCATGAACATCACCTGCCTGCGCTTTGCCAACGTTTACGGCCCGCACATTGACTGCCTGCGCAAGCAGCCGCCGTTTGTGGGCTATATGATCCGCGAGCTGTACTATGACCGCGTGCCGGAGTTCCACTCTGACGGCAACCAGCGCCGCGATTATATCTATGTGGATGACCTTATCGACCTGGCCATGCGCGTGTGGGATCAGCCGGGCTTTGATGCCGTCAACGTTTCCAGCAACAAGAACTACTCCGTCCGCGAACTGTACGCCACGGCCTGCGAGCTGATGGGCAAGCAGATCGAAGCCAAATACTGCCCGTCCAGCCATTACTGGGCCAAGTACCCGGAGCTGTACGGCGGCGCTTACGGCATCAAGCCGGAAATTCTGGACCACGAGGTCAACAAGTATTCCCTGTGCGATAACACCCACGCCAAAGAGTGCTATGGCTGGGAACCGAAGATCGACATCCGCGAAGGCCTGCGCCGCGTGATCGAGAACGAGTGCGCCATGCTGGCTGCCCGCGATGCGAAAGGGGAATAACATGGCAAAGCTGCACCTTGTAATGCCGATGGCCGGGCGCGGCAGCCGCTTTTTTGAAAACGGCTTTGTGATGCCCAAGCCCCTGATCGAGATCAACGACCACCCGTTTTTCTATTGGGCAACCCAGAGCATTGCCAAATTTGTGGACTGTGCCGATATCACCTTTGTGGTGCTGGAGGAGCATATCCGCGACCATGCCATTGACCGGGAAATCAAAACCTATTACCCCGATGCCAAAATCGTGGCCCTGCCCGAAGTGACGGAGGGCGCCGCCATCACCGCCCTGCGCGGGGCGGAAAGCCTGCCGGACGATGAGCCGCTGCTCTTTAATGACTGCGACCACCTGTTCCTCTGCAAGCCGTTCAATGAGTTTTGCAAGGCGGGCGATTTTGCCAACGGCCCAGACGGCGCACTGCTGACCTTTGCCAGCGATTCCCCGGCCTACAGCTACCTGCAATATGAGGCCGACGGCAGGGTGTGCCACACGGTGGAAAAGCAGGTCGTCAGCCATGATGCCATCTGCGGGGCGTATTACTTCAAAAATAAGCAGCTCTATGCTTCTGCCTGTGCAGAGTACCTGCACCACTGCGATTATAAAGAATTTTTTGTTTCCGGCATTTACAACGTGCTGGCGGACCGCGGGGCGGACCTGCGCGGATTTGCAACTGATCTGCACCTGCCCTTTGGCACCCCGGCGGAGTATGCCCAGGCGGAACAGGAAGCCAACAAGGCCGCGTTTGAAATGCTGATGTAAAATTCCCCCCAATAAACTAACTGATTCAGGTGACCGCCGATGCAACCTTTCGGAACCATTTTATTATTGCTGCTTTCCTCCGCGGCATTGGTGCTGCTGGGGCATGTGTTCCGCCTGCTCCGGTGGGAACAGTTCATCCGCATTTATGAATACCCCCAGCGCCGCAGCCTGCTGCGCGCCATGGCCGGGGGCTATGCCGTCAACTTTCTGCTGCCATTCCATGTGGGCGATTTTCTGCGCGCCGCTCTGGCTGGCCGCAAAATGAAAACCGGAACAGGCTTTGCTTTTGCCACTGTCATCATGGATCGCTTTCTGGATGTGTGGGTGGTGGCGCTGCTGTTCGGCGGGTTCCGGCTGGCTGGGCTGGGCGGCGCTGCAGTTTTGGGCGCAGCGCGGTATTATCTGGTTTTTGCGCTGCTGCTGGCCGCCGCCCTGGTGCTGGTGGTGCTGCTGCGGGACCTGCTCAAGCGGTGTTGCCTGGCCGTGTGCAGCATTTTCAATGATACCATCAAGCTGGACGGCCTTGTGTTCTGCTGGAGTCTCATCAATACCTTCAAGGATCTGCGCCGCGTCAACCTGTGGCGGCTGCTGCTCAATACAGTTCTCATGTGGGGGGCCTACCTTGCTTCTTACGCGGTGCTGGGGCAAGCAATCATTGCCTGCGGCGGCGCTGGCGGCAGCTTTGGCTTGGTGGAAGTGTTCAACATGCTGTTCGGCGTCAAGAGCGTGGATGTGACCAGCCTTGGCGTGGCGGGCTCCCTCGGTTTGAGCGATGCCGCCCGTGGGCTGGTGATCGCCTGGTTCCTGCTGCCGCTGGCGGTTATGTTTGCGGCACCTCTTTTGCCGGAACATCTGCGCGCCGCCCTGAACGGTGCAGCGGAGCCGATCGCCAACCGGGAAGCCGGGCAGGAAAACTACCTGAACCTGCTGCCCCAGGTGGACCCGCGGGACCGCGGCGCATTCCTCAACCAGTATTTCAGCCTGCAGAACAAAGCCTATGTGGCCAAGTTCATTGAGATCAACCAGAACATTACCATTTTGCAGGATTATTCCGCCGGTTCCAACGCAACCACCATGCTGTGTACCGATGGTGCCGCGACCTTTTATCGCAAATACGCCTTTGGCGCGGACGGTGCCAAACTGGCCGAACAGCTGGCCTGGCTGCGCCGCAATGCCGCCCGCCTGCCGCTGTGCGAAATTCTGCGCGAGGGCACCGGCGAAGGCTACTGCTGGTATGATATGACCTATTCCGGCAGCGCGGTGGGGCTGTTCCGCTATATCCATTCCAACCCGCCGGGAAAAAGCGCAGCCATCCTGCGCAGTGTGCTGCGGGCACTGGATGAACAGCTCTACCGCCCCACAGCCCGCCCGGCGGATCCCGAAAAAATAGAGGAATACCTGAACAAAAAGATGGATGCCAATCTGGAAAAGATCCGGGACGCCCGCATCCTGAAAGAACTGTGGAACTATGACCGCATCTGGATCAATGGCCGCAGCTACCGCAACCTGAAAGAGCTGGGCCGCCTGTTTGACCACAATGCGCTGCGTACCCTGTTTGCCGCAGACCCCGTGGCGGATATCCACGGCGATCTGACGGTGGAAAACATCATCTGCCGCACCGATGTGGAGAACCCCGATAAAGCGTGGTACATCATTGACCCCAACACCGGCAACCTGCACGACAGCCCC
Source organism: Gemmiger qucibialis (assembly GCF_027689445.1). NCBI lineage: Bacteria > Bacillati > Bacillota > Clostridia > Eubacteriales > Oscillospiraceae > Gemmiger > Gemmiger qucibialis. The sequence continues at coordinate 152,753 of NZ_JAQFEN010000002.1, forward strand.
TACCTGGATTACGGCAAACTGCTGCAAAGCCTGCACGGCGGCTATGAGTTCATGATGATGACCCCGCGCTGCACTGTGCAGGAAAACCACATTGACTTCCAGCTGACCCGCTCCGCCGCCTATGATACGCTGTTTGAAGCGGTCTGCGATGACCTGCGTGCCCGCTGCGGCGCGGCAGGGCTGCACAGCATCCTGGCGCACGAGCTCATCCACTGGCTGCGCCTGATGCCCTACAAGCTCAACAAAGATAAAAAGCGTGCCCCCATGTTCTATGCTGGGCTTGTCATGGTGGCCAACGACCTAAACACATGGGAAAACGAGGGAAAATTTGATGAAAAAGCAAGGACTGATCGCCGTTGATCTGGACGGCACATTGATTGATACGGTTGCCGTCAACGCTGAAAGCTACCGCCGTGCGCTGGAGTCGTTCGGCTTTACGTTGGATTATGATTACTATGCCGCTTACTGCAACGGCAGGCATTACCGCGCCTTTTTGCAGCCGCTGATGGGCGGCAGCCCCTCTGCCGAGGATGTGGAGCGGGTGCATGACCTGAAAAAGCAGTATTACGCCGCCAACATGGACATAGCCCGCAAAAACGAGGCACTGTTTGTCATCTTGGAAGCCCTGCGCCCCACCCATTACCTGGCTGTGATTACCACAGGAAGCCGCCAGAACGCAACGGAAATGCTGGACCACTTTCACTGCACTGACTGGTTTGACCTGATCCTGACCCAGGAAGATGTGGTCAACAATAAGCCGGACCCGGAGGGCTACCTGAAAGCCATGGCCCACTTTGGCGTGGACGCCGCCCATACCATGATCTTTGAGGACAGCGCCACCGGCCTTGCCGCCGCCCGCGCCACCGGAGCCAGCGTGTTTGCGTGCAATCAGTTCTAACCTAAGGCAACACCGCACAATTCCCGCCTTACGGCTTAAGCACCGCTCCGACGGCTGCGGCACGGCATCTGCGTTGCCAAAATGCTCGATAATGTCGGGCTGCGGTACCCGCATCGTGCTTCGGGGGCAAAAGCCCCTCGCACTCTGCGACCGCTGCCCCTGCTTCGGTTCGCTGTTTCCGCCACTGGCGGCGCTCACCTTTGCAGCATCCAGTATTATCTGCGCTTTTGGCCTAGCATCTGCCGCACCTCGCTCGCCGTATCGGCACTTAGAATTATGCGGTATTGCCCTAAATCCAACAAACAAAAACACCCCGCCGCCCGGCGTTTGAACCGGATGGCGGGGTGTTGCTTATTGAATCAAATGGGGCGGGGGAAAGAGCTTACTGGTCCTCTTTCACAAAGCTGCGCACGGCATCGGCAATGGCGTCGGCGGTCAGGCCGTAATCGCGCAGAACCTCCCATGCGGGGCCGGAATGGCCGAATTTATCCTGCACACCAATGCGGCGCACGGGCGTGGGGGCCTTCTCGCTCAGCAGACTACAAACAGCCTCGCCCAGGCCGCCGATCACGCTGTGCTCTTCCACCGTGATGATTTTGTGGCACTCGCGGGCAGCGCGCAGAACGATCTCTTCGTCCAGCGGCTTGATGGTGGGCATGTTGATCACGCGCACACTGATGGCATCCTGACGCTTCAGGGTGACAGCAGCCTTCAGAGCTTCGCTGGTCATCAGACCGGTGGAGATGATGGCCAGATCAAAACCGTCGCACAGAACCTCGCCCTTGCCGATTTCAAAAGTATAGTTATTGGCATCATGCAGGGAAGGGGTGGCCAGACGGCTGAAACGCAGGTAAACGGGGCCCTTGTGGGCGTAAGCGGCGCGCACAGCGGCACGGGCTTCCAGATCATCAGAGGGGCAGATCACGACCATGCCGGGGATGGTGCGCATCAGCGCAAAGTCCTCGCAGCACTGGTGGGAAGCACCGTCCTCGCCGACGGACAGGCCGCCATGGGTGGCAGCAATCTTGACGTTCAGCTCGGGGTAACCAATGCTGTTGCGGATCTGCTCAAAAGCGCGGCCCGCAGCAAACATGGCAAACGAGGAAACAAAAGGCACATAGCCAAAGGTGGACATGCCGGCGGCTACACCGACCATGTTGCACTCGGCAATGCCGCAGTCAAAAAAGCGTTCAGAATATTTTTTTGCAAATACTGAGGTACGGGTCGAAGCGGACAAATCCGCATCAAATACCACGATATCGTCATGGCCTGCATCGGCCAGTTCCAGCAGCGCAGCACCGTAGCTGTCGCGCGTGGCAATGCTCTTGTTATCAGCCATTGATCCGTTCAGCCTCCTTTTCCATCACTTCATAGCTGGCGCGCAGCTCGGCCATCGCCTTGTCATACTCGGCATCGTTGGGGGCTTTGCCGTGCCAATCCACAGCGTTCTCCATAAAGCTCACGCCCAGGCCCTTGGTGGTGTGCAGCAGGAAGCAGGTCGGCTTGCCGGAACCATGGGAGCGGTCAAACAGGATGAATGCCTGCTCCAGATCAGCCAGGCTGTTACCGTTGCAGATGATGGTGTTAAAGCCGAAGGCATCCATCTTCTGGTCCAGCGGTTCGCTGTTCATGACCTTGGCGGTGGGGCCGTCAATCTGCAGGCCGTTCACGTCGATCATGATGCAGAGGTTATCCAGCTTATAGTGGTTGGCAAACATAAATGCTTCCCAGCACTCGCCCTCTTCGATCTCGCCGTCACCCAGCAGGGTGTACACGTTGATGTCGGGGTTCTTCATCTTGGCGGCCAGTGCCATGCCGGCTGCGGCGGAAACACCCTGGCCCAGGCTGCCGGTGCTCATATCAACACCGGGAACCGTGTTCATGTTGGGGTGGCCCTGCAGGTAGCTGCCGGAGCGGCGCAGGGTAGGCAGGTCAGCCACGGGGAAGAACCCGCGCTCTGCCAGCACCGAGTACAGACCCGGCGCTGCATGGCCCTTGGAAAGCACAAAACGGTCACGGTCAGGGTCCTGCGGGTTCTGCGGATCGATCTGCATTTCCTTAAAGTATAAGTAAGTCAGCACATCAGCAGCAGAAAGGCTGCCGCCCGGGTGCCCGCTTTTGCCGCCATGGGTCGCTTCAATAATGCCCATGCGCACGCGGGTCGCAGTCATTTTTAACTGCAGCATCTCTTGCTTTGTCATATCCGTATTCCTCCAGCCGGGTGCAGCTACACCCGTATTATCTACTATTATATTATACACGCCCTGCAAAAGGACGCAATAATTTTGTAAAAATAAAACGGCAGATATTTTGATACAGTATAGCATAAAAAGCTACAGTTTTCCAGTGAAAAAACTGGAAAACGCTGTCAAATATTATCAGTTTGCCGCGCATGGATAAAGTTTTGGTGCAACTGCTGAATTTTCTGTACGCAGCATGGGCGAAATTTTACACTGCCTGCCCTTGTAAGCTGCTCCAAAAGATGGCACAATAAAAAGTAAGGCTACTTTTAGCCGGCCGGAAAAGGGGGCAGCAACATGGCAAACGGCATTTATATCCAGGCGGAGTACCGTGGAAAATTGATCCGCAAAATTGTCTGTAACGGCGAAGAACGCTGGTTTATCGGCTCAGACTGTGCAGTCACCTACCTGACCCTGCAGGCATGCAAAGCCGCCATTGACGCTTTGACGGTGTGAACAGCGCAGACAGGACGGTACCGCATGTCATAACTTGGTATGCCCAAATATTCTGTGGAGGCCGTAGGAACGCACATTGTGTGCCCACCAACCTGATGATGCAGCGGCTTTTCCGGGAAACAGCATACATGGAGAAAGACTGCGGGCGAACAATGTTCGCCCCGACAGAGCATTCTTTGACACACTGCGACGATAAAACACCACACTTTACCGCTTTACAATCCTGAAAAAAGCTGGTAAAGTAAATATGGTACAATGATACCATCTACCCTTTTGCCTGCTTGTGCGCATTTGGCAGGCGGGGGACGGAATGATAAAACGGAGAAAAAGCGAGGTTAGAACAAGTGTTCAAGATCGTTAAAAAGCGGGAATTGAACCCCACAGTGACCGAAATGGTCATTGAAGCACCGCTGATTGCCAAAAAGGCGAAAGCGGGCCAGTTCATCATCATCCGCGCCAAGGAGGATTCCGAGCGCATCCCCCTGACGATTGCCCATTATGATGCCGCAGCAGGCACTGTGGCCATCATTTTCCAGATCGTCGGCGCAGGCACCATGCAGCTGAACTCCCTCAAAGAGGGCGAGTATGTGCATGACTTTGTCGGCCCGCTGGGCAAAGCAACTGAAATTGAAGGGCTCAAAAATGTCTGCGTGGTCGGCGGCGGCGTCGGCTGCGCCATTGCCCTGCCCGTTGCCCAGGCCCTCAAGGCCCAGGGCACCAAGGTTACCGGCATCATCGGCTTCCGTAATAAAGACCTTGTCATCCTGGAAGACGAATTCCGCGCCTGCTGTGACGAGCTGATCATCATGTCCGATGACGGCTCTTACGGCCAGAAGGGCGTTGTGACGATGCCGCTGGAAGAAAAGATCAAGGCTGGCGCCAACTTTGACGAGGTCATCACCATCGGCCCGCTGATCATGATGAAGTTCGTTGTCAAGACCACCAAGCCTTATAACGTTAAGACCGTTGTTTCCATGAATCCCATCATGGTGGACGGCACCGGCATGTGCGGCGGCTGCCGCCTGACTGTGGGCGGCAAAACCAAGTTTGCCTGTGTGGATGGCCCCGATTTCGATGGCTTTGAAGTCGATTTTGATGAAGCCATGCACCGCGGCACCATGTACCGCGACTTTGAAACCCACGCGCGGGAAGCGGAATGCAACCTGCTGAAAAAGGAGGTTGAGTAACATGCCGAATATGGACCCGAAAAAATGCCCCATGCCCAGCCAGGACCCCAACATCCGCAACAAAAACTTTAAGGAAGTTGCCCTGGGCTATACCGCTGAAATGGCTGTGAACGAAGCCAAGCGCTGCCTGCAGTGCAAAAAGCCCGCCTGCCGCACCGGCTGCCCTGTTCAGATCGATATTCCCGCCTTTATTGCCGAAGTGGCAAAAGGCGATTTTGAAGCTGCTTACCAGGTCATCGCAAAGTCCAGCGCGCTGCCCGCTGTCTGTGGCCGTGTCTGCCCGCAGGAGAACCAGTGCGAGGGCAAGTGCGTGCGCGGCATCAAGGGCGAACCCGTCGGCATTGGCCGCCTGGAGCGCTTTGTGGCTGACTGGCACCGTGAAAACGTCCACACCCCGGCTGCCAAGCCGGAGCCGAACGGCCATAAGGTGGCAGTTATCGGTGCAGGTCCTTCCGGCCTGACTGTTGCCGGCGACCTGGCCAAGCTGGGCTATAAGGTTACCGTATACGAAGCCCTGCACGTTGCAGGCGGCGTTCTGATGTACGGCATTCCGGAGTTCCGTCTGCCCAAGGATATTGTGCAGCACGAAGTGGAAGGCCTGAAAGAGCTGGGTGTTGATATTGAGTGCAACATGGTCATCGGCAAGGTGCTGACCGTTGACGAGCTGATGAACGACTATGGCTTTGAGGCAATCTATATCGCTTCCGGCGCCGGTCTGCCCCGCTTTATGGGCATCCCCGGCGAGAGCCTGAAGGGCGTTTACTCTGCTAACGAGTACCTGACCCGCGTGAACCTGATGAAAGCATACCAGCCCGGCAGCCGCACCCCCATCATGAAGAGCCGTGCCGTTGCCGTTGTGGGCGGCGGCAACGTCGCCATGGACGCAGCCCGCTGCGCCAAGCGCCTGGGTGCCGAGCAGGTGTACATTGTATACCGCCGCGGCATGGCCGAACTGCCTGCCCGTAAGGAAGAAGTCGAGCATGCCGAGGAAGAGGGCATCATCTTCAAGACACTGACCAACCCGGTCGAGGTTCTGGGCGATGAAAACGGCTGCGTGAAGGGCATGACCTGCGTGGAGATGGAGCTGGGTGAACCCGATGCTTCCGGCCGCCGCCGCCCCATCGTCAAGGAGGGCAGCGAGTTTGAGCTGGATGTGGATACCATGATCATGGCTCTGGGCACCAGCCCCAACCCGCTGATCCGTTCCACTACCCCCGGCCTGGATACCGATAAGCACGGCTGCATCATCACCGATGGCCCCGATGGCCTGACCAGCCGCCCGTTCGTCTATGCCGGCGGCGATGCTGTTACCGGTGCCGCTACCGTCATTCTGGCTATGGGCGCCGGTAAGGAAGCCGCCAAGGCCATTGACGAAGCCATCAAGGCAAAAGAACAGGCATAACTGAATAAAGGCAACACCGCACAATTCCCGCCTTGCGGCTTAAGCACCGCTCCGGCGACTGCGGCACGGCATCTGCGTTGCCAAAATGCTCGATAATGTCGGGTTGCGGTACCCGCATCGTGCTTCGGGGGCAAAAGCCCCTCGCACTCTGCGACCGCTGCCCCTGCTTCGGTTCGCTGTTTCCGCCACTGGCGGCGCTCACCTTTGCAGCATCCAGTATTATCTGCGCTTTTGGCTTGGCATCTGCCGCACCTCGCTCGCCGTATCGGCACTTAGAATTATGCGGTATTGCCTAAAGACTTATCCCTGCTTTTTCCAGGCAGGCTGCCCGCAACCCCGCAGGCAGCCTGCCTGTTGTGTTTGTTGAGTTTGCCGGGCACGAGTGATACAATATCAGTTAGGAGTTAGGAGTTAGGAGTTAGGAGTTAGGAGTTAGGAGTTAGGAGTTAGGAGTTAGGAGTTAGGGGATAATTAGGAATTAGAAATGAGAAATTAGGAATTGGAGATGGGCCTTGTAGGGCGTGGTCACCCGACCACGCCGAAACCACGCCTTGGCACACTTTGCAGATCCTGTGCCAAATCTTTCCCAATTTGTAGGGGACGGCGTCCTCGACGTCCCGGGCGGGCGTAAAATTTATTGCACATTTGCAAAATGATTGGCCGTGTTGTCATTACCGCACCGTATGACAAGTCCTGCAGTAAATCTCATCACGGCATATGCAAATATGTCCCCGGAACGGTCAAGACCGTTCCCTACAGATTGTTTTTAGGGCTGTGGCAAATGATCTGTGTTCCTCCCCGGCGGGATGAGGGCATCCCGCCCTACAGATAATTTTACTGTTGTCTGCCGACAATAAAATCTTCCGTCCCATACCCCGCCCCACCTCAAATTCCTAATTTCTCATTGCTCATTTCTAATTCTCTCAACTCCTCCCTCCTAACTCCTAACTAAAGAACGGAGGTCCTGCAATGTACGGGCATTTTATCCAGTTCACCATCCCCAAAATCGGCAAGGTCCTTGTGGCGGTGGTGCTGTATCTGAATTTTCTCAAACTGCCGTTTGTGGCCTGCTTTGCGGGTGCTCATCCGGCGGTGTATCTGCTGCTGCCGCTGTTGCTGCTGGCTGTTATGTCCTGGATCGGGCGGGACCCGCTCGGCCCCGGCATGATCGTCAACTCCCATCTGACCGGGCTGTATATCGCCGGGGACGTTGTGGGGTTGCTGGCTCGTGCAATCGGCGGAACGGTGCTGACGGTCTGGCAGACCATCTGGATGGGCGGTCTGCTGGTCTGGGTGGGCACGGCCGCCATGATGGTCTGGAGCTATTTCAAGGCTATGCACCTGGTTACCACCACCTATCGCCTGCAAACCACCAAGCCCCTGCCGGGCGGCAAACTGCGGGTGCTGCAAATCAGCGACCTGCACCCCGGCAAAGGTGCCGTGGACCGCAAGCGCATCCCGGAGCTGAACCGCCGCATCCGGGAACTGAACCCCGATATGATCCTTTTCACCGGCGATATTTTTGACGAGCATGTGGAACGCCCGGATTTTGATTCCTTCAATGCCTTCTTTGCCACGCTGGATCCGCCCGGCGGCAAGTGGTTCGTGTTGGGCAACCATGATCTGTTCCACCACTGGCGGGAGCCGAGCTATGGCCGCGCGGACCTGGAGGGCGCTTTTGCGCGGGCGCACATTCGCATTCTGGAGGATGTTTCCCAGCTGGCCTATGTGGGTAAAGATGCCACCCCGGTGCGTATTGTGGGCCGCAAGGACTGGCTGTACACCCAGGGTAACCGCTTTACCCCCGCCCAGCTGATGCCGAACGGCCCGGACAATGTGTATACCATCCTGCTGGACCACGAGCCGCGCGAGCTGAAAGCCGATGCCGCAGCCGGTGCAAACCTGATTTTGAGCGGTCACACCCACGGCGGTCAGATCTGGCCCACCGGCCTTGTGGCAAAGCTGTTCCGCTATAATGAACTGAATTACGGCATGAAACAGATCACCCCCGCCTGCGCCGCCATTGTGAGCGGCGGCACCGGGACCTGGGGCTACAAGATTCGTACCGAGGGCAAGACCGAACTGGTGATGGTCGAGATCGAACAAAAGGATGCTTGACTTGGATATATTAAAGGCAACACCGCACAATTCCCGCCTAGCGGCTTAAGCACCGCTTCGGCGGCTGCGGCACGGCATCTGCGTTGCCAAAATGCTCGATAATGTCGGGTTGCGGTACCCGCATCGTGCTTCGGGGGCAAAAGCCCCTCGCACTCTGCGACCGCTGCCCCTGCTTCGGTTCGCTGTTTCCGCCACTGGCGGCGCTCACCTTTGCAGCATCCAGTATTATCTGCGCTTTTGGCTTAGCAGCTGCCGCACCTCGCTCGCCATATCGGCACTTAGAATTATGCGGTATTGCCTAAACAAATAATACAAACTGTATAACACTGCGCGCGCAGACAACCGCCGCCCGGCGGCCCGGTTTGCTGCGCTGGTTCTGCCAAAATCGGATCGCATGGTTTTGCACCCGCCTGGCCAGGTTTTTCCGGCGGGTGGGTGCTTTTTGATGCAAAATGGCCCCAAAACCGGCAAAATAGCAGGCTGCAACCCAAAGTATCGCCCCAGTTGGTGGCGGCAACCGGGTGCTTTCGCTATAATAAGGCCAGCAAAACACAAGGGGCCGGACCATCCGGCCGGGTTTTGCCGGGCGGTGCACCGCCCACTGCAAGCTGTTGATAGGAGATTATAAAATGAAATATCAAGTATTTGGCATTCTTTGGACGGTATTCAATCTTGCGCTCATGCTGGTTATGGGCATTGTCGGTATCTACCTGCTGTGGCTGGTCATCAAGGCGCTGAGGGTTTACATCAACTCCCACGAAGTGCGGGTAGAAAAGAAAGCCACCCGCAAGTCCCTGGCCGAAGCCCTGCGGGAGAACCGTGTGCGCTGCAAAATGACCCAGGAGTTTGTTTCGGAAACCATCGGTGTCAGCCGCCAGGCGGTATCCAAGTGGGAAAACGGCACCTCGGACCCCAACACCTCCAACCTGATCGCGCTGGCCAAGCTGTATGGTATTTCGGCGGAAGAGCTGCTGAAAAACGTGGAACACTCTGCCGGAACCGCCAAACCGAACGAAGGCAGCGAGAAAACCGTGTAAAAGAAAAACAGGGCATGCACCCCTTTTTTGCCACGTTTTGTTGCCTTGGCAACATTCAAAATGCTGAAAACTGGCTATACTAAAACCGTCGGATATGATAAAATATTAACGACCGAGCCGGAGTGTGCCGGAAAACAAAAGGATTCCGGTACGCCGCAACAAGAGGACGCCCGCAGGGCAGAAAAGGGAAAAGTATGAAGATCATTTTTTATGGCACCCGTGATTACGACCACCTGTATTTTGACGTTCTGGCCGCTGACCCGGACTATGGCTGCACCATCAAGTTCCTGGCGGCCAACCTGGACCCGGATACCGCCCAGCTGGCCGCGGGCGGCGATGCCGTCTGCGCCTTTGTCAACAGTGATTGCGGTGCCGAAACGCTGTCCGTGCTGGCCAAAGCGGGCATCAAGCTGCTGCTGATGCGCTGCGCGGGCTACAATAACGTGGACCTTGCCGCCGCCAAAGCCAACGGCATTACCGTTATGCGTGTGCCGGGCTACAGCCCGGAAGCCGTTGCCGAGCACGCCATGGCGTTGGCCCAGGCCGCAAACCGCCGCATCTGCAAGGCATATATCAAGGTGCGCAATAACAACTTTGCACTGGACGGCCTGCTGGGCCAAAACTTTTATGGCGCCTGCGCCGGCATTGTGGGCACCGGCCGCATTGGCGCCGCCATGGCGCGCATCTGCCACGGTTTTGGCATGAATGTGCTCTGCTATGACATGTACAAAAACCCCGAAGTGGAAACGTTTGCCCGCTATGTTTCGCTGGAAGAACTGCTGCAGAAAGCCGACCTGGTCAGCTTGCACTGCCCGCTGACCGAGGGTACCCATCACATGATTAACAAGGATACCATCGCCATGATGAGGGATTCTGCCATCCTGGTCAACACCAGCCGCGGCGGCCTGATCGACACCGACGCCCTGATCGAAGCCCTGCGCGCCCGCAAGTTCGGCGGCGTGGGCCTGGATGTGTACGAGGATGAGGATGACCAGGTGTTCCAGGATTTCTCCGACGATGTGCTGGAAAACGAGGTGGTGCCGGTGCTGCTCAGCTTCCCCAATGTGGTCATTACCAGCCACCAGGCGTTCTTTACCCGCACGGCATTGCAGAGCATTGCGGCCATCACGCTGGAAAATGCCCGTGCCTTTGCCCGCGGTGAAGAACTGAAAAATGAGGTAAAAGCGTAAAAAACTATCATTTGTGTGCAAATGGAATACACTTGCCGCTATCGCACAAACAAAATTTTTCAAAAAATATTGTCAAATGCGCTTTAGCGTGCTAATATAAATACCGGTGAAAGAAATAGAGGACCGCGCGCTTTCCGCCAGTTTCAAGGGGTCCGGCAGTGCGGCCGGAAGCGGAAAACAGCAGCCCACCAAAAAGGAGAGTGTATACCATGTCTATTAAAAATGCTTATCTGAACGAAGTGTACCAGGGCCTTGCAAAGCGCAATGCTGAGCAGAAGGAATTCCTGCAGGCTGTTGAGGAAGTTCTCGAAAGCCTGGAGCCCGTTGTTGAGGCCCATCCTGAATATGAAAAGGCAAGCCTGATCGAGCGCCTGGTTGAGCCGGAGCGCATCATCATGTTCCGTGTGCCTTGGGTGGATGACGCCGGCAAGGTGCAGGTCAACCGCGGCTACCGTGTGCAGTTCAACTCTGCCATCGGCCCCTACAAAGGCGGCCTGCGCTTCCATTCTTCTGTCAACCTGTCTATCCTCAAGTTCCTGGGCTTTGAGCAGTGCTTCAAGAACAGCCTGACCAGCCTGCCCATGGGCGGTGGCAAGGGCGGTTCTGACTTTGACCCCCACGGCAAGAGCGACGCCGAAGTTATGCGCTTCTGCCAGAGCTTTATGACCGAGCTGTACCGCCACATTGGCCCCGATACCGATGTGCCCGCCGGTGATATCGGCGTTGGCGGCCGTGAGATCGGCTTCCTGTTTGGCCAGTACAAGCGCATCCGCGACGAGTACTCCGGCATCCTGACCGGCAAGGGCATCCCGTTCGGCGGTTCCCTGGCCCGTACCGAGGCTACCGGCTACGGCCTGTGCTACTTTGCCAAGGAAATGCTGGCTGATGCTGGCAAGAGCTTTGAGGGCCAGCGTGTGGTCATCTCCGGCTCCGGCAACGTTGCTACCTATGCAAACCAGAAAGCTACCCAGATGGGCGGCAAGGTTATCGCCATGAGCGACTCCAACGGCTACATCGTGGACGAGAACGGCATTGACTACAAGGTCATCAAGGAAATCAAGGAAGTCAAGCGTGCCCGCATCAAGACTTACCTGGATTACGTTCCCACCGCTAAGTACGTTGAGGGCAGCAAGGGCATCTGGACTGTTCCCTGCGATATCGCTCTGCCCTGCGCAACCCAGAACGAGCTGCAGCTGGAAGGTGCCGAGGCACTGGTTGCCAACGGCTGCTACGCTGTTGCCGAAGGTGCTAACATGCCTTCTACCCCGGAAGCAATCGCTTACCTGCAGAGCCACGGTATCCTGTTCGCTCCCGCTAAGGCAGCCAACGCCGGCGGCGTTGCTACTTCCGGCCTGGAAATGAGCCAGAACAGCCTGCGCCTCTCCTGGACCTTTGAAGAGGTTGACGAGCGCCTGCACAACATCATGGTCAACATCTACAAGAACGCTGCCGATGCAGCCGAGCGTTACGGCATGAAGGGCAACCTGGTTGCCGGTGCCAACATCGCAGGCTTCGAGAAGATCGCCAGCGCTATGATGAGCCAGGGTGTGGTTTGATTTTTCCCCCACGCTTCAAACAGAATATAGCCTGAAATAACACACCGGGCCGCATGCAATATTACATGCGGCCCGGTGTTTGTTATGTGCTTAAAAATTACTCAAAAATAAAAATCTCTTCAATCGGTGCTTCCACCGTGCGGGAAATATCCACAGTCAGCTGCGCTTTGGCGCAGTTTTCAGTGCAACGCTTGTCTATCAGCGCGTGGGACATTCTGCCCTCAAAAAAGAACCCGAAAAAGCCAAAGAACAAAAAGAATGCAAAGGGAAAACTTCCTCGGTCTGCGGGTAAACCCAGAACCCCAGCAACCCTAAAAAGCCCGGCAACCCTAAAAATCCAAGCCGCTTGCCGGGAATTTTCGCCATCCGTTTGCACCGGTGCGCGGCAGGTGCTATACTGTTTACAGAACCCATGCGAAAGGAAGTAGCAAACGCCATGAACGATGCAGAACTGGACAGCCTGATGGGAAAGGGGGCACCCGTATGACGACCGCACAGCGCCGGGAAGAAATCTTGGCCCTGCTTAACCAGGCCGATGCCCCCATTGCCGCCAAGGACCTGGCCGCGCGGTTTGGGGTCAGCCGCCAGGTGATCGTGCAGGACCTTGCCGTGATCCGGGCATCCCGGCCCAATATCATCTCGACCAACCGCGGCTATATCCTGCAGCAGCAGGAAACCGGCTGCCTGCGGGAGTTTAAGGTCCGCCACACCCCGGAGCAGGCCGGGCAAGAGTTGAACCTGATCGTGGACCACGGCGGCCGGGTGAAAAATATCAGCATCAGCCACCGCGTTTATGGGCGCATCACCGCGGAAATGGATATCCGCTCCCGCCAGGATGTGCAGGAGTTTTTGCAGGCATTGGCAGGCGGCGCTTCCACCGTGCTTTCCACCGCAACGGACGGCTACCACTACCACCTTGTGGAAGCCGCCACCCCCGACCGCCTGGATTTGATCGGCCAGGCATTGCAGGATGCCGGTTTCCTGGCACCATTGCAGCCGTGGGAGAAAGAAAAGTAAGGGCAACACCGCACAATTCCCGCCTTGCGGCTTAAGCACCGCTCCGGCAGCTGCGGCACGGCATCTGCGTTGCCAAAATGCTCGATAAGACATCCAGTATTATCTGCGCTTTTGGCTTGGCATCTGCCGCACCTCGCTCGCCGTATCGGCACTTAGAATTATGCGGTATTGCCTAAGTAAAATAGAAAAGCGGCCGTTTGAGCTTTTGGGTTCAAACGGTCGTTTTATTTTTGGCTTTTTTCGCTGTAAGGGCTGTGCGGTTCACCCTCGGCAGGTTCAACATAGGTTATCAGGTCCTCAACCCGGCAGTGGAAAATCTGGCAGAAGTCGTCCAGCTTGGCCGTGGTAATGCCCTGCCCCTTGCGGATGCGGTCAATGGTGCCGCTGCTGATGTTGTAATGGTTGATCAGTGTATAAGTGCTTTCCCCGCACCGCTTCATCGTTTCCCAGAATTTGTCGTATACAATCATGGTTACGCTTTTTCCTCAGCCCCAAAGCTATACCCCATATCGCGGTACAGAGCATAGGCTTTGCGCAGGAAATCTTCGGTTACGCAAAAGTATTCGGCGGCATCGGCAAGGGTGTCGCCGCGGCGCAGGCGGGCGGCAAGTTCGGGGTAGGGGATGTGCTTGAGCACGGCGGCTTTGTCGGCCCGGTATTCGGCCTGCGCTTTGAGCTGGTAGGGCGAATACGGCAGATAGAACGCGCCGCTGGCAAAGTGCCCGTCCTCGTGGATCAGGGCGGTGCGCACCTCGGCGGAAGAATCAAACCGCGCGGTGTTGATGCCCACAATGCGCCCGTTCTGCAAAGAAAGGCAGCGCATGCTGCGCAGCGGGCATTCCGCCACGGTAATGCCTTCCCGGTCCATCTCGTCCAGTGTGGCTGCAAGGGTATATTTGAACATTCGTGCCCCTCCCGCAAGCGCAGGCCCGGCCAAAGGCGGCTTACTGCTTGCCCTGGTTGATCTCCGCACGCAGGCGGATCAGGGTGGCAATATCAGCCTTGTCCTCTTCGGTCAGGTAGCGCTTCAAGTTCTCATAAGCGGCAATGGGCTCATCGCGGATCAGGTCCGAAACGGCATCCGTCTGGTCCGGCTCGGTTTCCAGCGGTTCATCCCCGGCAAGCTGGGCGATGGTAACGCCAAAATACTCGGCAATGGGCCGCGCGTGCTTCAGCGTCAGCTGTTTGGTGCGGCCGGATGCCAGCTCCGACAGGGTGCTGCGCGGGATTTTCAGCGCGCGGCACATTTTGGTTACGTCAGTGCCGTCGCGGCGGCACAGCTCCTGGATGATATCATACATTCTGCTCATGGCGGGAGCCTCACTTTACCTGCACTGCGCGGGGCAGAACCACGCAGTGATTAAATTCTGTTCCTGTATTCAGGATACCCCCGCCGCAAGGGAATGTCAAGCCTGCTGCTTACATTTTTGCCTTGGGTGTACCTGAAAAGGCGAAAATAAGCGGTTTTTCGCAAGTGCAGTTTTGTGGTTTGCGCCTGCAAAACAGCCGTGATTTTTTTCAGATACACCCGAATACCCTCATTATACCACAAGGCAAGGGCGATAAACCGGACTTTGACGGGCACAAACGGAAAAAATATTGGGCAATACCGCATAATTCTAAGTGCCGATACGGCGAGCGAGGTGCGGCAGATGCCAAGCCAAAAGCGCAGATAATACTGGATGCTGCAAAGGTGAGCGCCGCCAGTGGCGGAAACAGCGAACCGAAGCAGGGGCAGCGGTCGCAGAGTGCGAGGGGCTTTTGCCCCCGAAGCACGATGCGGGTACCGCAACCCGACATTATCGAGCATTTTGGCAACGCAGATGCCGTGCCGCAGCTGCCGGAGCGGTGCTTAAGCCGCAAGGCGGGAATTGTGCGGTGTTGCCATTGATTTGTGTTCCCAATTATGTTCAGGAAAGGGTATACCCCACACGGTAAATGGTCTGGATCTCCTGTTTCAGCCCCAGTTTGCGGCGCAAATGCTGGATATGTACATCCACCGTGCGGGTAATGCCGATGCAGGGGTAACCCCAGGCGGTATGCAGCAGGTCGCCGCGGCTTACAGCCTGGCCGCGGTGGTCAAACAGCACTTGCAGCAGGGCAAACTCCTGCGGGGTCAGGAGAATATCCTCCCCGTGGCGCGTAACGGCGCGCGCCTGCCAGTCAATATTCAAATCCTTGTAATGCGTTGCGGTATAAGTGCTGTGCATTCCCATACGATAACCTCCTTTGGCGGAAAATTTCAACTTTCTATAATATATAAACGAGGCATGTAACCAAGATGTTACAACTGTAAATGTAAAAGATTTATGTCTTTGAACAATGTTTTCAACTTTTCCACAGTGGAAACGGTGGGAAAATCTGTGAAAAACGTTGAAAACTCAGAGTTGCAAAATTGCGCAGGAATAGATGACGAAATATCGTGTGATTATTTTGCAGAGATAGTGGAAAACTGACCGTAAACAGGAGAAATTATCCGCAAAAAATGTGGTCAATGTTGAAAACTGCCCTGTGGCAGGGTGGGAAATGGGGAACTTTTGCCGGAAATGTTGTGCGCGGGAGGGAGACATGGGACGGTTGACGGGAAAATAAAGGGGGAGGGCGGGGTGACTGACGAGCCTAAATTTCGCCAGTCATACGCCCCATGCCTTAAACATTGCAAATCATGTGTAGGGGACGATGCTTGCTGTCGTCCCGCTGACCCCGCCGGAACTTTGCCTGGTTGCAAGTGAAAACTGGCGCAAGGAACAAGAAAAGAAAAAAGCATGTGCCCCATCCCTCAAAGATGTAAGCACGTGCCTTTTTCTATTTCTATGGCAATACCGCATAATTCTAAGTGCCGATACGGCGAGCGAGGTGCGGCAGATGCTAAGCCAAAAGCGCAGATAATACTGGATGTCTTATCGAGCATTTTGGCAACGCAGATGCCGTGCCGCAGCCGCCGAAGCGGTGCTTAAGCCGTAAGGCGGGAATTATGCGGTATTGCCCTATAATTCTATTCTATCGCCATTAAAGTTTTTCGCCAGGACTTTTTTCAAAAAGACCGCCAATCTCCCGTAAATAGAACCTCACATCTTCGGGAAGATAATGCGGATGGTGGTGCCGGTGCCGACGGTGGATTCCAGATCAATGCGCGCACCGTGCAGAACAGCGATATGCTTGACAATGGCGAGCCCCAGGCCTGTTCCGCCGGTCGCCTTGGAGCGGGATTTGTCCACTCGGTAAAAGCGCTCAAACACGCGGCTCTGGCTGTCCTGTGGGATGCCGATGCCATTGTCCTCCACGCAGAAATACGGGCAACCGTCCGCATTGGTGCCGCAGCTCAGCTCCACATGGCCACCCGGCCGGTTGTAGCGGATGGCATTGTCGCACAGGTTGGTTACAAGCTCGGTCAACAGGTCGTGGCTGCCGCGCACCGTAACGGGCTGTACTTTGTATTGCAGCGTAATGTAGGCTTTGCGGGCGTTCACCGTCATGTTGGTGGCAACATCTTTGACCAGCACGCCAAGGTCTACCGGTACAAAATCGGCGGTGGGGCTGTTTTCCTGATGCTTGCTCATGCCGTCCAGTTCCGAAAGCTGCAAAATATCCGATACCAGCGTGATCATGCGCTGGGCTTCCTTGTGGATACGGTGGCCAAAGGTGGGAATGTCCTCCTGTTTTGCCATGCCGTTTTCAATCAGCTCTGCATAGCCGGAAATGCTTGTCAGCGGGGTTTTCAGCTCGTGGCTGACATTAGCGGTAAACTCCCGGCGGATGGTCTCATTGTCCTCCCGCAGCTTGCGGTCAGACTGTACCGTGTGCGCCAGCGGGATCAGCTCCTCATACGGCACATTGGCCTCGATGCAGTCCAGGTGCTCCGCCATTCGGGTGATGGGCTGCACCAGATGCTTGGTAATGACCTGCGCCAGCACCAGCGCCAGAATGATGATAAGGATGCACCCGGCCACCAGAACGGGCAGCACGCGGTTGTAGCTGCTCCACATGTTGCTGGTTTCGTCCGCCAGCCGCAAAACGCTTCCGTCCGTCAGGCGCACGGCATAGTAATGGGTGTCGTACCCAAGGGTTGCACTGCGGCGCACGCTGGCACCAGTGCCCTCTGCCATAGCCTGCTGGATCTCTGGGCGGTTGGCATGGTTGGGCAAGGTGCTGGGATCAGCAGTGGCAGAATCGTACAAAACGGTGCCATCCTGGGCCACAAGGGTCAGACGCAGGCCGTCTGCATACTGGGCCAGCTGCTCTGGCTGTGGGTCGGCAGAATGCTCATACCCCACCGCAATAGCTTCCACCGTGCGGGAAAGGTCGGTGTCAAACTGCTCGGCAAAAGCGTGCTGGAACAGCAGCGCTGCCCCCACCACGCTGAGCAGGAGGGACAAAATACCCACAGCCATCAAAGTGGTGCGCAACAGGTGAGCCATGCTGCGCGGCGCAGTGATGTGGGCGGTTTCGGCGGTATCAGGCATCTTCCCCGGCCTCCGTGCCCTTGGCGGACAGTTTGTACCCCACCTTGCGCACGGTGCAGATGGCGTCCCCGGCGTGGCCCAGCTTTTGGCGCAGGGTCCGCACGTGCATGTCAATGGTGCGGCTTTCCAACAGGTCGTCGGTATCCCACACGGCTTTCATGATGCGCTCGCGGGCCAGAACTTCTTCGGGATGCTCCAAAAAGAAATGCAGCAGCGAATATTCCTTAAAGGTCAGCTCCACCGGCTCACCGTCCACCGTAACGGTGCGGGCAACGTCATCCAGCGTGATGTCTCCAAACCGCAGGGTGGTGGTGCTGGCTGGTGCGGTGCTGGCGCGGCGCAGCACCGCCTTGACGCGGCTGATGAACTCCATAATGCCGAACGGCTTGCAGAGGTAATCGTCTGCACCGTGGTCCAGCCCTTTTACCACATCAATCTCGCTGGTTTTGGCTGTGACCATGATGACTGGTACGGTGCGGGTCGCGGCGGTCTCCCGCAGGCGGCCCAAAATCTGGTAGCCGTCCTCATCGGGCAGCATAACGTCCAGAATCACCAGGTCGGGCACGGTCTCCCGCACGGCAGCCCAGAAGGAAGCCCCGTCCTCAAACCCGCGGACGGTGTACTGGTTGGTTTGCAGAGCATACTGCTCCAGCTCACGGATGGATGCGTCATCTTCAACAATATAGATCATAAGATCCTCCAAACAAACAGGCCGAAACCTGCGATATGCCACAGGTCCCGGCCCATTTTACAGGGGAAAGCCCTGCGATAATTATTTTTTCTGCTCCGGTGCAGCGGCAGTTCCGCTGGGGCCGGGCTCAAAGGTATAGCGGCCGCGGTAGCGCTCATAGCGCTTTTCAAAACTGGGGCTTTCACCGTTTTTGATGTGGTTCAGGTATTCATGGGTATCAAAGCGGTCCTCCGATACTTCAATCATGGCAACGGCAATGTTGGAGCAGTGGTCCGCAATGCGCTCATAGTTGGTCAGCAAATCATCCAGCACAAAACCGTACTCAATGGTGCAGGCGCCGGCCTGCAGGCGGGCAATATGGCGGGTTTTGACTTCGCGCACCAGGCCGTCCACAACCTGCTCCAGCGGCTCAATCTTGCCGGCGGCGTAACAGTCGTTCTTCTGGAACGCATCCACGGTGCGGTTCACGATATCCTGAACGGCGGCCTCCAGAACGGAAAGATCATCGATCGCTTCGTGGCTGAAGTGGATGGATTTTTCCTGAATTTCCTGCCCGGCCTTGAGCAGGTTGACCGAGTGGTCAGAGATGCGCTCCAGGTCATTGATGGTGTGCAGCAGGGTGTTGATGGTGCGGTTGTCCTCGCGGGAAAGTGCCTTGGCACTCAGCTTGACCAGATAGGTACCCAGAACGTCCTCGTAATGATCCACAGCGTCTTCCTTGCGGTTCACCTCGTCGGCAATGGCTTCATCCCACTTGTGGGTCAGGGACATAGCCTGCAGCAGGGAGGTGCGGCAGATCTCGGCCATATCGCCGCCGGTCAGCATAGCGCGGCCAACGGCAACGGACGGGGTGGAAAGCAGGCGTTCGTCCAGCAGGGAATGCTGCTCGCCCGCCTGATCCTTGCTGTCCGGCACGGTCAGGATGGCCAGCTTTTCCAGCACGCGGTTGAACGGCAGCAGGATGGCGGTGGTCACAATGTTGAATATCGTGTGCACAATGGCAATGCCAAAGGTGTTGGCGGTTTCGCTGTAGAACGAGAATCCCAACAGCGCATGCAGCCCATAAAAACCGCACAGGAACACCAGCGTGCCGATGAGGTTAAAGTACAGATGAACAAATGCGGTGCGCTTAGCATTTTTGTTGGCACCGGCAGAGGAGATCAGCGCGGTAACGGTGGTGCCGATGTTCTGGCCCATGATGATGGGAACCGCCGCCGCATAGGTGACGGCACCGGTGGAGGTGAGGGCCTGCAAAATGCCCACCGAAGCGGAGGAAGACTGCAGCACAGCCGTCAGCACGGCACCGGCCAGCACGCCCAGAACCGGGTTTTTGAAGCTCAGAAACAGGTCCATGAACCAGGGCTCATCGGCCAGAGGACTCATGGCGGTGGACATGGTGTTCATACCGGCCATCAGGACGGAAAAGCCTACCATGATCTTGCCCACGCCGCTGCGGCGGTCCTTATCCTTGCCCAGCATATAAAGGAAGATGCCGATAAAGCCAAGGATGGGGGCCCACGCGTTGGGGTTCAGCATCTGGATGGCGAAGGAATCACCCTCCAGGCCTGAAAGCGAGAGCAGCCAGCCGGTAACGGTGGTACCGATGTTGGCGCCCATGATGACGCCGATAGCCTGGTGCAGCTCCATCAGGCCGGAGTTGACAAAGCCGACCGCCATAACGGTGGTGGCACCGCTGGACTGGATCACTGCAGTGATGACCATGCCCAGCAGCAGCCCGCGCACCGGGCTGGCCGTCATTTTGGAAAGGATGCCTTGCAGTTTGCTGCCAGCGGTCTGCTCAAGGGCTTTGCCCATGAGGTCCATGCCGTAAAGGAACATGGCAATACCGCCCATCAGCGTGAACACATTAAAAATGCTCATACAGGGGGTTACACTTCCATTTCTCTTTTGTTATGTTTTCATTGTTGGGTGCAGCCGCACCCGGAGCAAAACCGAATCAAATCGTTTTGCACATGCCCACAATGGCACGATACCGTTACCTATTATAATAGAAAACAGGGCTTTATGAACACCAAAAGCCAGTAAAAGAATTGTAAAGATCGTGTAAAATGTCGAATCAACGCAAGAAAACTGCCAAAATTGGCACATTGTAAAAATTTGGCGTATTGATTTTGGGCAACTTTACACAAACTTTGCAAAAGGGAAGTTTCCATTACCAAAGCTTTACCCGGATTGTACTGCACGATGGTCGATACTGGGGAAACAGCGCGGTACAATAAATACGCACTCAGGAAGAACGAATAGGAAAACACGAACCCCTGAGCGAATGTGTGAGATAGAATAACAGATACAATTAAGGGAGAAGAAAGTTTATGTTAAAGCGTAATGTTTCCGTTGCAGTTGCTGCTGCTCTGGCTCTCAGCCTGGCCGCCTGTGGTTCCAGCCCGGCATCCTCCGCTGCTTCCAGCGAAGCAGTTTCCAGCGAGGCCGTCTCCAGTGAGGCTGCTTCCAGTGAAGCCGCTGCTGCACCGGCTGCCGGCGATTTCGATGTCGATCAGGACATCACCGTGATTTCCCGTGAGGATGGCTCCGGCACCCGCGGCGCTTTCATCGAGCTGACCGGTGTGGAAGCCAAGAACGATGCAGGCGAAAAGGTTGATAACACCACCGAGGCGGCTGCCATCCAGAGCTCCACCAACGGCGTTCTGACCGCTGTTTCCAACGATGAGACCGCAATCGGCTACATCAGCCTGGGTTCTCTGAACAATGATGTCAAGGCTGTCACCGTGGAAGGCGTTGCCCCCAGCGCTGACACCGTGAAGGATGGTACTTACACCCTGGCTCGTCCGTTCAACATCGTTACGAACGGCGAAGCTGCCGACCCCGTTGCCGTGGACTTCATTGCTTACTGCATGAGCACCGACGGTCAGGCCCTGGCCACCGAGGAAGGTTACATCGGCGATGTTGGCGCTGATTACACCAGCACCCAGCCCGCAGGCAAGATCGTGGTTGGCGGTTCCTCCTCTGTTTCCCCGCTGATGGAAAAACTGATCGAAGCGTATAAGACCGTGAACCCCAACGCAACCCTGGAACTCCAGACCAGCGACTCCACCACCGGCGTTTCCGGCGCACTGGATGGCACCTACACCATCGGTATGGCCAGCCGTGAGCTGAAAGATTCTGAGGTTGAGGGCGGCGCAAAGGCGACTGTCTTGGCAAAGGATGGCATTGCTGTTATCGTCAGCAACGACAACCCCACTGATAACCTGACCGTTGACCAGATCAAAGGCATCTACACCGGCGAGCTGACCACCTGGGCAGACGTTCAGTAATCCCCCTTTCTAAAAAAAACGGCTGTTGCGGCGGCAAAAGGCGGCAACGGCCGTTTTTTGAAAGCCATCGGTATATCGTTCCTGAGCAAAGACAGGAGAGTATGGGAAAATGAAAACAACAACTTCGCACCTGAAAGAGATCGTCATGCAGGGTGTATTTACCGCCTGCGCATGCATCTCCATTCTGGCCGTGGCGCTGATCTGCATCTTCTTATTTGCAAACGGCCTGCCCACCATTTTTGAGATCGGCTCCCTCAAGTTCCTGCTTGGCACCACCTGGAAACCCGGCAACAACCTGTACGGCATCCTGCCCATGATCCTGGGGAGCATCTATGTCACCGCAGGCGCGATCATTGTGGGGGTGCCCATTGGGCTGCTGACGGCCATCTATATGTCCCGCTTTGCATCGCCCCGTATCAACAAGGTGCTGTTGCCGGCGGTACAGCTGCTGGCCGGTATCCCCTCGGTCGTGTACGGCTTCTTCGGCATGATCGTTATGGTCCCGGCGGTGCAGGCTATGGTCAAATCGGACTTTTTCAAAACTGTGCTGCACGTGAAAAGCGGCAAGGGCATGAGCCTGTTTACCGCCAGCCTGCTGCTGGGCATCATGATTTTGCCCACCATCATCACGGTCAGCAAAACCAGCCTGGACGCTGTGCCCCAAAGCTATTACGAGGGCAGCCTGGCTCTGGGTGCTACCCATGAGCGCAGCGTGTTTTGCGCGGTGCTGCCCGCCGCCAAAAGCGGCGTAATGTCCGCTGTAATCCTGGGTGTTGGCCGCGCCATCGGCGAAACGATGGCCGTTGTGATGGTTGCCGGCAACCAGACCTGGATGCCCAAGGGCTTGTTCCAGGGGCTGCGCACGATGACCTCCAACATCGTCATCGAGATGGGTTACGCTGCAGACCTGCACCGCGAAGCGCTGATCGCAACCGGCGTTGTGTTGTTCGTTTTCATTCTGCTGATCAATCTCTGCTTTAGTTTGGTAAAGGGGGGCAAAAAGAATGGCTGATTTTGCTGCAACCGCCGGTAAAACCGATGATATGACCCACGCAAATGCGAAAATCGTTCCCCCCACCCGCCACGAAAACCGCATGGCGGCCCGCGCGTATGCCCTTGTCATGCGCTGGCTGGTGCGGCTGGCGGCCCTGATTACCGTGGCGATCCTTGTGTTCCTGATCGGCTATATCCTGGTCAACGGTATTCCCAACCTCAAGCCGTCCCTGTTTGAGTGGACCTATAATTCCGACAACGTATCCCTGATGCCCGCGCTTATCAATACCATTCTGATGACGGCGTTCTCGCTGGCCATTGCCACACCGCTGGGCATTTTTGCTGCGGTCTGGCTGGTGGAATACGCCAAACGCGGCAGCAAGCTGGTCAAGGTGGTGCGCATCACCACCGAAACGCTGCAGGGCATCCCCTCCATCGTATACGGTCTGTTCGGTATGCTGTTCTTTGTCATGCAGCTCAAATGGGGCTACAGCCTGATCGCCGGTGCCTTCACGCTGGCCATCATGGTGCTGCCGGTCATCATGCGCACCACCGAGGAAGCGCTGCTTGCAGTGCCGGATTCTTACCGCGAGGGCAGCTTTGGCCTGGGGGCCGGCAAGCTGCGCACCGTATTCACCATTGTGCTGCCCAGCGCCATGCCGGGCATCCTATCCGGCGTGATTTTGGCAACGGGCCGCATTGTAGGCGAAACCGCGGCCCTGATCTACACGGCCAGCACCGTTGCCGCCGTGCCCGCCAGCGTGTTCAACTCCACACGTACCCTTGCCACCCATATGTATCTGCTTTCCAACGAGGGCCTGCATATCAATGAAACCTACGGCACTGCCGTGGTGCTGTTGATCCTGGTGCTGCTCATCAACAGCCTGTCCAGCTTTATTGCCGGCCGCCTTGCCAAAAAGTAATGCCGAAAGGAACTGCATGATGAATAAATTCGAAGTTAAAAACATGGACCTGTATTACGGCAGCTTCCATGCACTGAAAAATATCAATATTGCCATCCCCGAAAAAGAGATCACGGCGTTCATCGGTCCTTCCGGCTGCGGCAAGTCTACTTTCCTGAAGAGCCTGAACCGCATGAACGACCTGGTGGAAGGCTGCCGCATTTCCGGCGATATCCTGCTGGACGGTGTGGATATCTATAAGGATAAGATGGATGTCAATGTGCTGCGCAAGCGGGTTGGCATGGTGTTCCAGAAGCCCAACCCCTTCCCGATGAGCATTTACGATAACATCGCCTACGGTCCCCGCACCCACGGTGTGCGCAGTAAGGCGCAGCTGGATGAAATTGTGGAAAAAAGCCTGCGCGGCGCTGCCATCTGGGACGAAGTGAAGGACCGCCTGAACAAAAGCGCGCTGGGCATGTCCGGCGGCCAGCAGCAGCGTTTGTGCATTGCCCGCGCCCTGGCGGTGGAGCCGGAAGTTCTGCTGATGGACGAACCGACCTCCGCCCTGGACCCCATCTCCACCTCCAAGGTGGAAGAGCTGGCTCTGGAATTAAAGGACCGCTACACCATCGTAATCGTGACCCATAACATGCAGCAGGCCGCCCGTATTTCAGATAAGACGGCGTTCTTCCTGCTGGGTGAGCTGGTGGAAATGGGCGATACGGAACGCCTGTTCTCCACCCCTGTGGACAAGCGCACGGAAGATTATATTTCCGGCCGTTTTGGTTGATCGGAGGAGCAATACCATGCCTAGTGTGCGTAAATCTTATGATGAAGAGCTTTTGCAGCTGGATACCTTGCTGGCCCGCATGGGTCACGAAGCCGGTGCCGCCATTGAAAGCGCACTGACTGCCCTGCGCAATGATGATATTGAACTGGCCCGCAGCGTGGTTGCGCGGGACAGCCAGATCGACGCAGGCGAACATGAGATCGAACACCGCTGCCTGCAGCTGCTGCTGCGCCAGCAGCCGGTGGCTTCGGATCTGCGCAAGGTCAGTACAGCCCTGAAAATGGTAACGGATGTGGAGCGCATCGGCGACCAGGCCAGCGATATTGCGGAGCTGGTACTGCACCTGCACGCCAAATCCACCGATGCCGTGGGCGTGCTGGAAGATATCCTGAAAATGGGCGATGATGTGTTGAAGATGGTCAAGCGCTCCATTGCCGCCTATGTGCAGGTGGACCTTGCCGTTGCCGCGGAAGTGATCGCCCATGATGACGTCATCGACGCCTCGTTCGCGCGCATCAGCAGCGAAATTGCCCAGTACATTGCCGCCCACCCCACCGAAGCAGAGACTGCGCTGGATCTGTTCATGGCGACCAAATATCTGGAACGCCTTGGCGACCACGCCGTGAACGTGGCCGAATGGGTCGAATTCTTAAAGACCGGCGTTCACAAATCCCGCAAGATCGTGTGATCTTGCCCGGCGGCGTGTGAGGCCGCCCCAAGGTGAACCTGAAGCCAACTGCTTGGATTTTGAATTTTCAGGTACACCCAATAACATTGCCATTCTCTTTTTTATGTTTTCCTATACCGCACCAAAGGGCCAGCACTGCACGCTGGCCCTTTGGTGTTTTTATGTGTAGACTGCTGGAAATGAAACCTGGCAGAAAAGTGGAAGAAGCAATGCAGAGTGTACATGTATTGAAAAATTCTATTTTATAACCCAAAAGCCCAAAGCGGCACGGTTCACTTAACCGGCAGCTTTGGGCTTTTGCTGTTTTATCAGAGAAAAAATTACGCGCTTACATCTTCAAACTGGCTGTTGTACAAATCGGCGTAGAACCCGCCAGCGGCCAACAGGTCGTCGTGGGTGCCCTGCTCCACAATGTCACCATCCCGCATGACTAAAATCAGGTCGGCGTCCTTGATGGTGGAAAGCCGGTGGGCAATCACAAAGCTGGTGCGGCCGCGCATCAGGTTGTCCATGGCGGTCTGGATGCGCTGTTCGGTGCGGGTGTCCACACTGCTGGTGGCTTCGTCCAAAATCAAAATTTTGTTGTCCGCCAGAATGGCGCGGGCAATCGTCAGCAGCTGTTTCTGGCCCTGGCTCACGTTGGAAGCATCCTCGTTCAACTCCATCTGGTAGCCGCCGGGCAGCGTGCGGATAAAGTGGTCGGCACAGGCGGCCTTGGCGGCGGCGATGACTTCCTCATCGGTGGCATCCAGGCGGCCATAGCGGATGTTTTCCATAATGGTGCCCTGGAACAGCCAGGTATCCTGCAATACCATGCCAAAGCCTTCGCGCAGGGCGCTGCGGTCAAAGTCCTTTACGTTGTGGCCATCCAGCGTAATGGCGCCGGAGTTGACATCGTAAAAGCGCATCAGCAGCTTGACCATGGTGGTTTTGCCTGCGCCGGTGGGGCCGACAATGGCAACTTTCTGGCCGGGTTTTACATCGCAGCTGAAATCCCGGATAACAGTCTTTTCCGGCGTGTAGCCAAACTTGACATGGTCAAAGGTGACCTGGCCGTCAATGCAGGCGGGGTCTGCCCGGCGGGCGGGGTCAGCGTTCTGTTCTTCTTCCGGCTCACCCAAAAATTCAAACACGCGCTCCGAAGCCGCCGCCATACTTTGCAGCATGTTGCTGACCTGGGCCAGCTGCTGGATGGGCTGGGTGAAGTTGCGCACATACTGGATGAACGCCTGGATGTCACCAATGGTGATGATGCCGCGCGCGGCAAAAATGCTGCCGGAAACGGCCACTGCTACATAGCCCAGGTTGCCCACAAAGGTCATGATGGGCTGCATCAGGCCGGAAAGGAACTGGCTTTTCCAGGCGGATTCAAACAGGCGGTTGTTGGCTTCGTCAAAATCATTCAGAACGGCATCTTCGCGGTTGAACGCTTTGACCACATTGTGGCCGGAATATACTTCCTCCACCTGGCCGTTCACGGAGCCCAGAACTTTTTGCTGGGCGCGGAAATATTTCTGGCTGAACCTGACCACCAACAGCACCAGCGCCATCGAGACCGGCAGGATCAAAATGGCAATCAGCGTCATCGTGGGGCTGATGGTCAGCATCATGATGAGCACGCCGATCATGGTGGTAATGCTGGTGATCAGCTGGGTAATGCTCTGGTTCAGGCTCTGGCCCAGGGTGTCCACATCGTTGGTAATGCGGGAAAGTACCTCGCCTACGGTGCGCTTTTCAAAATAGGCAAGGGGCAGGCGGTTGATCTTTTCGCTGATCTGGCGGCGGAAGTCATAACACATCTTCTGCGAAAGCCCGCTCATGATCCAGCTCTGGCAGAAACTGAACGCAGCGGAAACCAGATACATGACCAGCAGGATCAGCAGGATTTTGCCGATATAGCCAAAGTCAATGCTGCCGGTGCCCCGCAGCTTGGCCACCCAGCCGGTGGCCAGGGCAGTGGTGGCTTTGGCCAGCACCTTGGGGCCTGCAATATTAAAAATCGTGGAAAGAACGGCAAAAACAATCACGGAAATCAGGCGGAACTTGTAGTGCCCCAGCTCTGCCAGCAGGCTGCGCATGGTGCCCTTAAAGTCTTTTGCCTTTTGGGTCGTCATTCGTCCGGGATGCGGCATCAGGCTTCCCCTCCTTTCAGGTCCAGCTCTTTGTTGCTCAGCTGGCTGCGGGCAATTTCCTGGTAAGCCGGGCAGCTTTCCATCAGCTGGGCGTGGGTGCCCTTGCCCACAATGCGGCCATCTTCCAGAACCAGAATCTGGTTGGCGTGCAGCACAGTGGAAATGCGCTGTGCCACAATAATCACGGTGGCGTCGCCGGTTTCGGCTTTCAGCGCGCGGCGCAGGGCAACATCAGTCTTGTAGTCCAGCGCGGAGAAGCTGTCATCAAA
The DNA here is from genome assembly GCF_027689445.1 of Gemmiger qucibialis. Taxonomy (NCBI): domain Bacteria; kingdom Bacillati; phylum Bacillota; class Clostridia; order Eubacteriales; family Oscillospiraceae; genus Gemmiger; species Gemmiger qucibialis. Next base: position 180,078 of record NZ_JAQFEN010000002.1, read on the forward strand.
CAGGTAGATCTTCGGGTGTTTGGCAATGGCGCGGGCGATGGAAAGCCGCTGCTTCTGCCCGCCGGAAACGTTGGTGCCGCCCTGGGCAATGGGGCTTTCGTACCCCTCCGGCTTGGCGGAGATGAACTCTTCCGCCTGGGCAATGCGGGCGGCGGTGCGCACATCGGCATCGGTGATATTCTCGCCGCCGAATTTCAGGTTGGAATCAATCGTGCCGCTGAACAGTACGCCCTTTTGCGGCACATAACCCAAAAGGCCGCGCAGGGTGCTCTGCGGCATCTGGCGCACATCCACGCCGTCTACCGTCACGCTGCCGCCGGTCACATCATAAAAACGGGTGATCAAATGCAGCAAACTGGTTTTGCCGCAACCGGTGGAGCCGATAATGGCCGTGGTCTGGCCGGGTTTGGCGACAAAATCAATATCGTGCAGGGCGTCCTCGCTGGAGCCGGGGTAGGTAAAGTTGACATGATGGAATGCGACTTCGCCGTTCCAGTGGTGCTGATTGAGGTCACCGGGGATGGCTTCCGGCACCGGGTCATGGATGGCCGGCTCGGTGGTCAGCACTTCGTCAATGCGGTCCGCGGCAACGCCGGCACGGGGCAGCATCACGGCAACCATCGTCAGCATCAGGAAGGACATCACGATCTGCATCGTGTAGGTGATAAAGGCGATCATGCTGCCCACCTGCATGGTGCCGGCATCAATCTGTTTGCCGCCGAACCAGACGATCAGCAGGGAAGTGCCGTTCATAATCAGGGTCATAAAGGGCATCATGGCAGCCATTACCCGGTTGGTGAACAGCTGGGTGCGCATCAGGTCGGTGTTGGCGGCGTCAAAGCGTGCTTCCTCGTGCTGTTCGCGGCTGAATGCGCGGATGGGCATAATGCCGGTCAAAATCTCGCGGGATACCAGGTTCAGCCGGTCCACCAGCTTTTGCATGATCCTGAACTTGGGCATGGCAAACTGCATCAATACCGTAATCAGCGCCAGCAGCAAAGCGACGGCCAGCACAATGATCCAGGTCAGGCTGGAACCCGCCTGCGCCACATGGATGATGCCGCCAATGCCAAGGATGGGGGCATACGCCACCATGCGCAGCAAAATTACGCAGGTCATCTGGATCTGCTGCACATCGTTGGTGGTGCGGGTGATGAGGGATGCGGTGGAAAACTTGTCCGTTTCAGAGGCAGAAAAGCTGACCACCCGGCGGAACACACCGCGGCGCAGATCCCGCGCAATGGCAGCCGCCACGCGGGAAGCAAGCAGCCCCACCAGAACCGCGGCGGCAACCATCAACAGGGTCAGCCCCAGCATCCGGCCGCCGGTCTGTATCAGGTAGTTCATCTGTACCGCATCGCTGATGCCAAGGGCCTGATATTCCAGCCCCACCAGCAGCACTGCCTGGGCTGAAAGCCCGCTCAGCTCACTTTCGCCGGCCTGACCCATGGCTGCGGCCAGCTGGGCCTGTACGGCATCCCGGCTGAAACCGGGCATCTGGGTCATGGCCGCAAACTGGGCGGTAACGGTATCCAGCGCGGCGGCATCCGGGGCGTTGCCCTCCCCGGCTGCCTGAGCGGAAGCCAGATAGAGCACAATATCCGGGGTGGAAAATACCTCCGCCAGCGTATCCCGGTCCGCATCGCCCCGCAGCAGGCGGACCGTATAGGGGGATGCGAGCTTTTTCTGTAAGCTGGCAGCGGAGGAGAGTGCGTTGTCGGTGCCGCCCGGCTGGGTGTAAGCGGCTTCCACCGCGGCGGCGTCCGCGTCCGTCATCAGCAGCTCCAGCACCTGCAGGGTTGAATCCCGTACTACTTCTGGCACAGCGTCCGCAATGCCGGACTGTTGGATGCCGGTATCCACAATTTTGCTGGTGTAGTCCGGCAGGGTCAAATCGCCGTATGCCTGCACCAACAGCAGGGCAATAATAACAAGGCAGGCCGCCCAGTGTTTGGCCAGATGTTTGAAAATTTTTGTCATGGCATCTTCTCCTTTTCGGCCAGCAGCTTTTCGTTCTGGCGCTCAATGGCCTGCAGCAGGGTTTCGGCATCCTTTGCAAACTGCTGGCAAAATTCTTCGCCCAGGTCATCCATAATGCCGGTGATGTAATCATTCAGACGGCTTTCGCAGATCAGGCGGGATTCCTCCCCTTTTGGGGTGATGCGCACCAGAGTGCGGCGGCGGTCATTGGGATCGGTCTGGCGCTGGGCCAGGCCATCCTGCTCCAGTGTGCGCAGTCCGCGGGAAATCGCCGGCAGCGGCTGCTTGAAAATCTCCGCCAGGTCCGAAACATACACGGCACCATCCTGGCCGCGCACCTCAATGGCGTGGTTCAGCCCTTCCAGAATGCCAAGATGCAGCTTGGGGGCGTTGGCAAGGCTTAAAGACGCCCCGCGGCGCACAGACTTTTTCAGCCGGTCAAGATAGCGCATCACGGCTTTGCTGCGCTGGTCACCAATATGTCCCTCCATAAAGGTTCTCCTTTCTGTTGCTATATGTAAATAGTTGGCATATGTTAAGCATATGGAAACAGTATAGCCCCGCAGCCGAAAAAATGCAACGGCTGCGGGGCTGTGTTTTAAATTTGTTTACAAACTACTTATAAATCAAAGTCACCGGTAAACAGCTGCACCCAATAGGGGTGGCCATCCACCATAGTGTAGCCAACGCCGATGCAGTCATAGTTTTCGTTCAGGATGTTGGCGCGGTGGCCGGAGCTGTTCATCCAGTCGTTCATCACGATCTCCGGGGTTCTCTGGCCCATGGCAATGTTTTCGCCGGCATAGGCATAGTCAATGCCCAGGTGCCACAAAATGGTAAAGCATTCAGAACCGTCGGGGCGGGTGTGGCTGTATCGCTGGGAAAGCTCCTTGGCGCGGGCCGCGGCGGCAACCATCAGGCCATCGTGCTTGAGCAGGGGCTGCAATCCGCGGGAGGTGCGCTCCTGGTTGACCAGCTCGATCACGCGGTCTGCCATGGCTTCCTCGCTGGTCGTAATGCTGGCCTGCATCACGCCGGTATCAACATCAAAAAGGTACAGATTGCCGTCGATCGTCACAATGCCTTTGGCCATGGTGCCGTACACCTGGTCAAAGTAATAGGTGCCGTCATTGTTGGTATCCCAGCCTTTTACCATGTGGCCGTTGGCATCATACCGCACCCACTTGCCGGTGCCGTCTGCGTTTTCGGCCCAGTCGCCGGCTTCGGATTCCTGGTATACATCCTTGCTGACGGTTTTAGCACCCTGCTGCACGTTATCCAGCCAGTACCAGGCACCGGAGGCCGGATCATAGATTTCTTTGCCGCGGTAGGCTGCATTATTGGGATCATAACCCTGGCGCTTGCCAGCCTCGTACCAGTAATCTTTGCCGTCCATGCTGTGCCACATCAGGTTGCAGCCAATGCCGGTGGTGGTATCAAAGCTGCAGGGCAGGTTGTCCACCACAATATCGCCCTTGGCCATGGCACCGGTGATCAGGTCAAAGTAATAGGTGCCGTCATCGTTGGTATCCCACCCTTTGATCATATGGCCGTTTGCATCGTAGCGCACCCATTTGCCGCCGTTGGTTTCCTGGTAGACATCCTTATTGACGGCTTTTGCGCCGCCCTGCTTGGCGTCCAGCCAGTACCAGGCGTTGGAATCAGGGTCGTAAATCTCTTTGCCGCGGCCGGTGGTACCCTGTTTCACGCCGTTCTCGTACCAGTAATCCTTGCCGTTCACGGTTTTCCAACCGGTGTAGGTGGCAACACTGTCGGCGGTTTCCGGCGTGGCGGTCTCTTCCGCCAAAGCGGGCAGTGCAGCAGCACTGCACAGCAATACGGCGGTCAGAACGGCCGCGCAGCGAAAACGAAATTGCATGGGATATTCCTCCTGCATGTACTTCTTTTATAAATGTGTTGATCGAAATGTGTTGATCGGAATATTTCAACTCTCTTTTGCGGGGTTCGGGGATGCCTTGATTACGCCAAGGCCCAAATCACTGGATAGCGGCGCGCAGTATTTCCAGCAGCGGGGTGATCATCCCGGCTGCAGCGGGACCGCCAAAGTTCACGATGCCGCGCAGCGGCATGGAATCCAGCATCTGAGCTACGGCTTCGCTGCTGGCAATCTCGCTGCCGCCTGCGTTGCCGCCGGTCAGGGCATTGCCCGCCTGTGCCAGCACCTGCTGGATGATGGCAGCCGTGCGGTCATCCTTGGAAAGCTCGCCGATGGTGGTGTTTTCGTCAATCACGAACGGGCGGCGGCGCGGGGTGCTGAACCGCACGCTGAGCGTTGCGTGGATATCCCGGCTGGAATGGCCCAGCAAAATCTTGTACTCGCCTGGGGCGGCGTACCAGCTGCCCAGCGTTTCGTCATAGTAGCTCAAATCCTGCGCGGTCAGGGTGAACTCTACCTGCTTTTCCTCGCCAGGTTCCAGCTTGACCTTCACGAACTTGCGCAGCTCCTTGGGCGGGCGGCCGGTTGTGCCGGTGCAGTCTGCTACATACAGCTGTACAACTTCCTTGCCGGGCATCATGCCAACGTTCTTCACGCTCACCCGTACCCGCACGCTGTCGCCCTCGGCAAACTCGTCCGCCGTCAGCTGGGCATTGCGGTACACAAACCCTGTGTAGGAAAGCCCGTGCCCAAACGGCCACAGCACCGGCATCTTGCGGGCATCGTACCAGCGGTAGCCGACATACACGCCCTCGCGGTATTCCACATGGCGGCCGTCACCGGGGAAGTCGAGATAACACGGGGTATCTTCCAGCCGCAGGGGCCAGGTTTCCGGCAGGCGGCCGCTGGGGTTGGCATCGCCCCACAGCAGGGCGTCCGCCGCAGCGCCAACACCTTCGCCGCCCAGATACATGCACAGCACGGCGTTCACATCGTTGGCCCAGGGGCATTCCACCGGGGAACCGGTGTGCAGCACCACAACAGTGTTTTTCTGCACGGCGGCCACGCGGGCAATCAGGTTGTTTTGGCTTTCCGGCAGGCGCATATGGCTGCGGTCAAAGCCTTCGCTTTCAAAAGATTCCGGCAGGCCCGCAAAGATCACCGCCGCGTCAGCTTCTGCTGCGGCGGAAACCGCGCGCAGGAACTCTTCCTCCTCCCGCTGGTCCAGATCAGCGGGGAAGCCCTCCACATAGCTCACCCGGCGGCCATGGCTTTCGGCCATTTCCAGCGCGCTGTCCACCCTGATGGTGTTGATGTGGCTGGAGCCGCCGCCCTGATAGCGCGGCGTTTTGGCAAAGCCGCCGATGTATACTACCTTGCTGCCCTTTTTCAGCGGCAGCACACCGCGGTTCTGCAAAAGCACGGCGCATTCCTTGGCCAGCTCTGCGGCGATGGTGTGGTCGCCTTTCAGGTCCAGCTCCGGGGCCGGGGCGGCAGCTTCGTCCGCCGCGCGGAACACAATGTTCAAAATGCGGATCACAGCCTTGTCCAGCGCGGCTTCGCTCAAGGTGCCGGCTTTAACGGCGGCCACGATCTTGGCGTCATTGACACCGCCGGAACCGGGCATTTCCAGGTCAAGCCCAGCCGCAACACCCTTTACACGGTCAGCTACAGCGCCCCAGTCGGACATCACAAAGCCCTTAAAGTTCCACTCGGTGCGCAGGATATCGGTCAGCAGCATGCGGCTTTCGCTGGCAAATACATCGTTCACGCGGTTGTAGCTGCACATCACCGTCCAGGGCTGGGATTTCTTGACGGCGGTTTCAAATGCAGGCAGGTAAATTTCGCGCAGCGTACGCTCCGTCATGTCGGACGATGCGCTCATGCGGCGGTACTCCTGGCTGTTGGCGGCAAAATGCTTGATGGAGGTACCAACCCCCTGGCTCTGTACGCCATTGATGTACCCGGCGGCCAGCTCACCGGCCAGCACCGGGTCTTCGGAGTAATATTCAAAGTTGCGGCCGCACAGCGGGCTGCGCTTGATGTTTATGGCAGGCCCCAGCACAACGCCAACGCCGAACGCGCGGGCTTCCCGCCCGATGGCCGCACCCTCCCGGCGGGCCAGGTCGGGGTCAAAGCTGGCGGCAGCGGAGCACCCGGCGGGGAAGCAGACCGCCTTGCGGCTGTGGTTGGGGTCGTCCCGTTCCGGGTCCTGGGTGCGCAGGCCGTGCGGGCCGTCCGAAACCATCAGGGTGGGAATGCCCAGGCGTTCCACGGTTTTGGTGTGCCAGAAATCCGCGCCGGAGCAAAGCCCGGCCTTTTCTTCCAGCGTGAGCTGGGCAACCAGTTCGGGAATGTTGTGTTCCATCAAAAAGTCATCCTCCTTTTGTCCACCAGCTGCAGGTGGGGGGCAAGGGCAGGTGGCGGTTGTTCGGGCAGTGGAAACGTGCCGGATACACCGTTCCGCCCACGCTGCCTCCGGGGTGTGCCAAAATGGACACACACCCCCATATTTTGTATCATTATACACCACTTTGCACGCGAAAAGATAGCCTTTTTATTAAAAAATGTAAAGTCTGAAAACTTTTTCTGTGCAGGATGTTGGTGCGTCTGGCATTGTATTTCTCCTCTGTTTCGTGTAAAATTTAAAATTAGGATATACAGCGGCAAAAACGTTTTTTTGGCTGTATTCCAGGGAGGGAAAAATGAAAAAAGATAAACGGATTTTGGCCCTTGTTTTGGCGGCGGCCATGATGGGCACCACTGCGCTTCCGGTTTGGGCCCAGACCCCGGAAACGGCGGACAGCAGCGTGGTGGAAGTGGAAGGCACGCTGGAAAACATCATAGCTGCCCGTGAAGCACTGGCTGCGCGGCCGGCAACGCTGGCGGAGGATGACAACAACATTCAGGCGGCGCAGGCCATGGTGGAGCGCGTGGCCAATGCCGTAAAGAACCATACGGAAACAGCAGAGAAAGTAAATATCAAAGACCTGAACTTGGATAAAGATCTGGTGCTTTCCACCCTGGCTGACCTGAATGCGCGTGTGGAAGGCGGCGAGGCCATCAGCAAATTGTCCTGCTATTATAGCAGAGATACCGGGCTGGCGGTGGCAATCGGCCTTGAATACTGCACGGCGCAGGATGTTGCCGCCATGCAGGTAAAGCTGGATCAGCTGGTGGACCAGGCCAACACCCTGTGCCAGACGGATCTGGAAAAGGTGTTCTATGTGCATGAATGGCTGGTGCAGAACATTGCCTATGACCGGGAACACCTTAGTGATGATGTGCAGGACGACCACAACCTGCGCGGCGCCCTGCTGGAAGGGACTGCCGTCTGTGACGGTTACGCCAAAACGTATGCCCTTACCCTGCGCAAGCTGGGTATCACTGGTGTGCTGGTAACCAGTAAAGATATCGGCCATGCGTGGAACATGGTCGAGCTGGACGGGAACTGGTACCAGGTGGACTGCACCTGGGATGACCCGGTGGACGGTTCGGATCAGCTGGGATATTGCATGCATAAACACCTGCTGTGTACCACAGAGAAGATGAACACCAACCATAACGATGACGGCGATGACAGCGTTGCCTTTGACCTTGAAAACCTTGGCACGCAGAACATCGTGAACCTGGCCACGGACGATACCTATGAAAACACCTGGTGGAAAGACAAAAAGAGTGCAATCTTCCCATGCGGGGGCGACTGGTACTATGCGTCCGGCGAACGCCTTTTCTGGCGTGATGACCTGGGCGACTGTGATTCCAACCTGGCGCATGAAGATGATTCGGGTGTGGTTGCCGGCAGTATTGCGCTGGACGGAACGCTGCTGGTCGCCACGGACAAACAAGCGTGCGAGCAGAGCAGCTGGATCAAACAATATGAACTGGATCCGGCCAGCCATGAAGTGACCGAGAAAAAGAAGGAAAGTCTCCAAAGCATCGGCATTGCGGCCCAGTGGGATGGCATTTATTATGCCGTAAGCCAGCAGGAATACCACCAGGATGTGCGCCAGTATATCAAGACAAGGGATATCCCAGTCCCCACAGCAACCCCGACTGCTGTACCTACCGCAACGCCTACTGCAACGCCGGTTAAGCCTACGGCGACCCCCACTGCAACGCCGGTCAAGCCTACTGCAGCGCCTACCGCAACGCCTACCGCAACGCCTACTGCAGCGCCTACCGCAACACCTACCGCGACCCCCACTGCAACGCCGGTCAAGCCGACTGCTACACCTACCGCTACCCCTGTGAAACCCACCGCAACCCCTGCCAGCGGCTATACCGGTTGGAAAACCGTGAACGGCAAGGACTACTGGTACGAAAACGGCGTAAAGCAGGGCACCACTGGCCGCGGCAAGGAAATTTATGACCCCGATTCCGACGCCTGGTACTGGCTGGACGCCAACCGGGGCGGCGCAAAAGCCGTCAGCAAGGATGTTTACCAGGAATCCAACGGCGGCAAATGGGTGCGCTATGATGCCAACGGCCATATGATCAAAGGGTGGGATACCAACGATGACGGCACCTATTACTTTGACCTTGTCACCGGTGCCATGACCAAGGGTGATGCAACGATCGACGGCCTGCCCTGCTGCTTTGATACGGTGACCGGTATTGGCCTGAACTGCGCATGGAAGCGCATCAACGGTAAAGATTACTGGTACGAGGGCGGCAAACGTCAGGGCTATGACCCCAACAACGCAGCCTACCGCGGCAAAGAGATTTATGACCCCGCCAGCAACGGCTGGTACTGGCTGGATAACGTGCAGCAGGGTGCAAAAGCCGTCAGCAAGGATGTCTATCAGGAATCCAGCGGCGGCAAATGGGTGCGGTATGATGCCAACGGCCAGATGATCAAAGGCTGGAACACCAATGCCGACGGTACTTATTACTTCGATCCCATCACTGGTGCCATGGCCAAAGGTACAACCACCATTGACGGTATGACCTATTATTTTGACCCCGCAACCGGCGTAAAACGGTAACAAAAAGCCATAACAAAACCCGATAAAGCCAAGGCAACACCGCACAATTCCCGCCTTACGGCTTAAGCACCGCTCCGGCGGCTGCGGCACGGCATCTGCGTTGCCAAAATGCTCGATAAGACATCCAGTATTATCTGCGCTTTTGGCTTAGCATCTGCCGCACCTCGCTCGCCGTATCGGCACTTAGAATTATGCGGTATTGCCCCAAACGAAAAATGCGCGGAACCTTTTTGCAGGTTTCGCGCATTTTTGCTGGCGGCGGCATCATACAATAGGGATGCAAATTCACCGCCTGCCGCGCCCGGCGGGCGGTATGGGAGGGTATTCCATTGTTATTGATGACCGAAACCAATCTTGATGTGTTCCACGCGCAGCTGCTTACCCCGCAGGATGCACCTGCAATGGATCAGCTGTGCGCCGCCTGCGGCACCCCCGGCGGCCCCGATACCGCCGCGCTGCTGCAGACCAATGCCGTTCTGGGGGACTATGCCGGAACCGACACGTTACAGGCCGCCATGGGCATGTTGCCCATGTTTGGCCAAAGCCGTCTGGCGCTCGCGCTGCGCGCAGCTGGCTTTGGGGCGGACGGCCAGGGCATTGTGCTGGCACCGCCCGCCTTTACCGCGCAGTACCTGCCGGTGCGGCGCTTTTTGGCCATGGCGCTGGGGCTGGCCAAACAGCGCTGCGCCAGCTACCATATCTGGGCCGCCCTGCCGCTGACCCCCACCCCGGACGGCGAGGAACTATGCGCCCAATATTTGGCATCTGGCCTTACCCTGCGCGCCGTGGTGCCGTTGGACAGCCAGCAGCTGCTGGTGTTTGCGGCCCACACCCCGGTGGGCCGCGGCAGCACGGTGCGCCGCGTACACTTGCAGGACCCCGCCCTGCCGCGCCTTTTGGAGCGCGGCGGCGCCGTGGCAGATTTTGGCTGGGATAAACAGGGCCTTGTCCTCAGCGTGCGGAGAATGGAATAAGGAAACAGATACTTGCCGAAGATTTTTGTAAAGGCAATGCTCCGGAACGGTGCTTAAGCCGTAAGGCGGGAATTGTGCGGTGTTGCCCTTGAAAATGCGGGTAGGACGCGATGCCCTCATCGCGCCGCAGAGGAACCTTGTTGACTGCCACAAACGCCGTAAACTATCTGTAGGGGGCGATGCCCGCTGTCCGACATGACGGGTCTTTCTCAATATTTCACCCCCGGGATCATGCAAAAACCAAACCATAAAAAGGCAGTGCTGTCCTTTGCCTGGCAGCACTGCCTTATTTATTATCTCCCTGTAAGCTCATTCACAACATCCGCAAGATCCGTTAAAATATCATGTGGCAGCATTGTCAGCTGGCTGGTGCGGGCGGCGCAGCGGTCCGCAGCGGCGCCATGCAGCCATACCGCGCAGGCTGCGGCGTCAAAGGGCGCTAACCCCTGGGCCAGCAGAGCAGCCAGCATTCCAGCCAGTACATCCCCGCTGCCGCCGCGGGCCAGGCCGGGATTTCCGGTGGGGTTGTGCAGCATCTCGCGCCCCGGTGCGGCAATCAGCGTGCCGGAACCTTTCAGCACCGCAACGCAGCCATACCGCTCCGCCAGCTCCTGCGCGGCGGCGGGGCGGTCAGTCTGGATCTGCGCCACGCTGCACCCCAGCAGGCGGGCTGCCTCGCCGGGGTGCGGGGTCAGCACGGTATTGGTGGGCAAAAGCGGGAACTGCCCCAGCTCCCCGGCAGCCAGTGCATTCAGGGCGTCCGCATCCAGCACGGCGGCTTTCCACTTGGCATCCGCCGTCAGAAGGGCGTTCAAGATACGTGCCGCACTGGGGCCAAGCCCCGGCCCAGCCAGCAGGACCGCAGGCTTTTCCGTAAAGCGCTGACGCACGGCAGCGGCATCTGCGGCCAGAATCCCGCCGTCCGCGTCGGTGCGGCAGGGCAGGGCACAGCATTCCGGCGTGCGGGTCAGCACCAACTGGATCACCGGCTCCACGCTGGCAAGGTACACCAGCCCGGCCCCGGTGCGCAGCGCACCCTCCACACAAAGGGCGGCAGCCCCCCGGTAAGCAAGGCTGCCCGCTGCAGCAGCCACACTGCCGTAACTGCCCTTGTTGCTCTGCGCCCTGCGCTGCGGCAGCAGGGCGGCGATCTTGTGTTGATTCAGATCATGCATCAGCGGTTTCCCCCCTTTACGTTTTGGCGTAAAAGATGTATAGTAAAAAGTATCTAAGGTACATCTGAAAACAAAGAAAATGACGGATATTTCGCAAACACAAGCAGGATGTAAGGCAAAGAGCTGCGGGAATCCTTTGCGGCTTCCAAGGCTTTTTAACGCAAAATCCGGCTGTGCTTATAGAAATAAACTGAATTTTCGACTTTTCAGATACACCCTAACAGGATGGTTCCATATCTTTTATTATAAAGCATTTCACGATAAAACGAAAGGGGCGGCACCATGGTACCGGAACTGGAACGGCTGATCCAAGCACATCAGAACATCGTGTTTTTTGGCGGCGCAGGGGTTTCGACGGAAAGCGGCATCCCAGATTTTCGCTCGGTGGACGGGCTCTACCACCAAAAATTCAAGTACCCGCCCGAAACCATGCTGTCCCACACATTTTATGAGCAGCACACCGCAGAATTTTTTGATTTCTACCGCCAAAAGCTCATTGTGCATGGGGCCAAGCCTAATGCTGCCCACCTGCGGCTGGCCAAACTGGAGCGGGAAGGTAAATTAAAAGCCGTTGTCACCCAGAATATTGATGGCCTGCACCAGGCAGCGGGCAGCAAAACCGTGTATGAGCTGCACGGTTCCACCTTGCGCAACTACTGCACCCGCTGCGGCAAGTTCTACCCCGTCAGCTTTATCGAGGAAGCCGGCGGCAAGGGGGACGGTGTGCCCCGCTGCACGGACTGCGGCGGCATTGTAAAACCGGATGTGGTCCTGTATGAGGAGGGCCTGGACGAAGCTACCATTGAGGGTGCGGTGAGCGCCATCCGCAGGGCGGATATGCTGATCGTGGGCGGCACCAGCCTGGCCGTTTACCCGGCGGCGGGGCTGATCCGCTATTTCCGCGGGGATGACCTGGTGGTCATCAACAAGCAACCCACCCCGGCGGACGGTATGGCAACCCTGCTGGTAAACAAGCCCATCGGCCAGGCACTGAGTGAGACCGAGGGGGAAGGAGGGGCAATTTGTCGCTGAAAGAAAATTGTCATAAAAGTGTAAAACCTTACAAAAACGCTTGCAAAAATTTGCTGCTTTCTGGTATGATAAGAGTTGACGGCAGAGCGCGGGAAAGCGCCGCATGCCGCATGTGAGGTTTTGCGATTGATAACATAGAGGGGGTTCTTGTATGGCAAACGCATTGACTGATTTTATCCGCAAACGGGATTTTCTTGTCTGTATGGATTCTGACGGCTGCGTCATGGATACGGTGCGCATCAAGCATTGCTCGGTGTTCTGCCCAGAGCTGATCCGTGTGTTTGGCCTGGAAGCCCACACTGATTTTATTACCACCGCGTGGGAAGAGATCAACCTGAACAGCATCACCCGCGGGATTTCCCGCTTTGAAAGTGCGGTGCTGATTTTTGACCGCCTGAAAAACCGTGGCATCGATGTTCCCGGCAGTGAAGATATCGCCGCGTGGGTTTCCACCGCATCGGAACTTTCCACCGCAAGCCTGCAGCAGGAAGTTCTGCGCAGCGGCAGCCTGGCCCTGCGCAAGTTGCAGGAGTGGAATAACGCCTGCAACCGCCGCATTCAGGCCCTGGAACCTACCTTTAAGCCGTTCCCCGGCGTGGAATACAGCCTGCATCAGCTGCACACCGTGGCCGATGTGGCGGTGGTTTCTGCCGCCAATGAAAGCGCTATCGCCAGCGAGTGGGCGCGTTACGGCCTTGCCACCCATGCCGATGTGATCTTTGGCCAGGAGGTTGGCAGCAAGGCAAACTCCATTGCCTCCATGCTGGCCTGCGGGTATGAAAGCCGCAAGGTGGTCATGGTGGGCGATGCCATGGGCGATGCCCAGGCAGCCGCTGCAAACGGCGTTTCCTTTGTGCCCATTCTGCCCGGCCGCGAAGCCGAAAGCTGGCGCCGTTTGCAGGAAGAAGCCCTGCCCAAACTGCTGCACGGCACGTTCAGCCCCGAATACCAGGCAACCCTGCTGGCTCAGCTGCGCAGCGTTCTGCACGGGTAATTGACCGGAAAATCGTTGAACAAAAACCAAAGCAGAGTATGCAAATGAAGTGACCCCAAAAAGCTAGACAATATTTTGAAGTAAAAATTGTTCAAGCAGCTGAAAGGGCTTGCTGTCTGTGAATTGCAGGCGGCAAGCCCTTTAACTTTGCCTTGATGCGGCGGTTGTTGTAGTAATCCAGATATGCAACGAGTTCCTGCTTGAAGTGTTCCATGGAGCGGAACTCCTGCAAATACAGCAGCTCACTTTTGAGCAGTCCGAAGAAATTCTCTATCACGGCGTTGTCCAGACAGTTTCCTTTCCGGCTCATGCTCTGTCGGATGCCCTTCTCGCGGAGCATCCGCTGATACCGCTTATGCTGGTATTGCCAGCCCTGGTCAGAATGAAGGATCAACCCGATTCCATCCGGTATCTTCTCAAAAGCCTTATCCAGCATAGTCGTAACCATACTCAGAACAGGATGGTCAGAGATGGTATAGCTGACCAGATCGCTGCTGCACAGATCAAGGATGGGCGAGAGATAGAGCTTCTCGCCAAACAAACTGAACTCTGTCACATCGGTGACCCACTTCTGGTTCGGCTTTTCGGCGCGGAAGTCCCGGTTTAACAGATTCGGCGCAATTTTGCCAACTTCACCCTTGTAAGAACGATACTTCTTCCTCCTGACACGGCAAACTAAACCCAGCTCCTTCATAAGCCGCTGGACAGTCTTGTGATTCAGGAGAAAATTGCGCTTGTGAAGTTCTGTTGTAATGCGGCGATAGCCGTATCTTCCTTTGTTTTCGTGGTAGATGGCCGTGATCTCCGCTTTGACAGCTTTATACTTATCTGAACTGTTCATCCGCTTCAGATGATAGTAGAAAGTGGCACGGGGCAGTTGAGCGATTGAGAGAAGAATATCCAGAGAATGTCTTTGCCTCAGCTTTTGAACTACCTGCGTTTTCTGCGCTGGCGTCGCTCGTCTTCCAAAACCAAGGCTTGCAAGTTTTTTAGGTAATCGTTCTCCGCACGCAGTCTCTGCACTTCGGCTAGCAGATCTTCTTCCACCTGCTTCGGCAACTGCTTTGGCGGACGGCCTTTGTTGCTGCGACCACGCCGTTCGATGGCTAACCCTTCCGGCCCTTCTTCCAGATAAATGCGTTCCCAACGCTCTATAATTTTATGGTCGTTAATTCCAAATTCCTGCATCGCTGCATAGATACTCAGATGTTCTTTTTTCATGGTTTCTACAACCATTCTCTTGAATTCCGGCGTATATCGTTTGTTTGGTACTCCTTTTGGCATAGCAAAACACCCCACTTGTTAAATAGTATATCATACTGTCTAACAAATGGGGTGCTGTTCATTCCAAAATCATGCCGGGATCTTTATTATTCTATGCGAAGCCGATTAAAGTTTTTCGCCGAAGCCTTTTTTCAAAAAGGCTGGAAAGGCAAACTTAACATTAACCCTTGCTCTTTTTGCTGGTGGCCTTCATGCGCAGGTCGTGGTCCAGGATGCGCTTGCGGATGCGCAGGTTCTCCGGAGTAACTTCCAGCAGCTCGTCCGGTGCCAGGAATTCCAGGCAGCCTTCCAGGCTGAACTTGGTCACGGGGATCAGGCGCAGAGCATCGTCACTGCCGGATGCACGGGTGTTGGTCAGGTGCTTGGTCTTGCACACGTTGACGGTGATGTCCTCACCGGTCGGGGTGTAGCCAACAACTTCGCCCTCGTAAACCTTTTCGCCTGCGGTCACAATCAGGGTGCCGCGCTGCTGGGCGTTGAACAGACCGTAAGTGACGGCATCGCCGGTATCAAAGCTGATCAGGGAGCCGCTGGAACGGGTGGCAATGGGGCCGCACCATTCTTCGTAACCATCAAAAATGGTGTTCATGATGCCTTCGCCGTGGGTGTCGGTCAGGAACTGGCTGCGGTAGCCAAACAGGCCGCGGCTGGGCATACGGAACTCCAGACGGGAACGGTTGTTCATCATCTGCATGTTCATCAGGATGGCCTTGCGGGCGCCCAGAGCGGTCATAACGTTGCCCTGATAGGTTTCCGGCACGTCAATCACAACGCGCTCCATGGGCTCCATGGTCTTGCCGTTCTCCTCATGGGTCAGAACATGCGGGGGGCTGACCTGCAGCTCGTAACCTTCGCGGCGCATGGTCTCAATCAGGATGGACAGGTGCATTTCGCCACGGCCCATTACGCGGAAGGAATCGTTGGTGGCGGAATCTTCCACACGCAGGGCAACGTCCTTCAGCAGCTCGCGCTGCAGGCGGTCACGGATCTGGCGGCTGGTGACGTACTTGCCTTCCTTGCCGGCAAACGGGGAATCGTTGACGGAGAAGGTCATCTCAACGGTAGGATCGTTGATCTTAACAAAGGGCAGCGGCTCAACCTTGCTGGGGTCGCACACGGTGTTGCCGATGGAAATATCGGGCAGACCGGCAAAGGCAACAATATCACCGGCAGCGGCCTGCTCAATGGGCTCGCGGCCGTTTGCCTTAAAGTCAAACAGCTTGGTGATGCGGCCGGTCATGTGCAGGTCGGGGTTGTGCCAGTCGCAAACCTGAACAGCCTGGCCAACCTTGATGATACCGTTCTGCACGCGGCCAACGCCCATGCGGCCCACAAAGTCGTTGTAGTCCACGCTGGAAACCAGCATCTGCATCGGGGCTTCGGGTTCACCCTCCGGCGGGGTAACGTACTTCAGGATGGTATCAAACAGCGGCTTCAGGTCGGTGCCGTTTTCGGGGTGGGTCCAATCATAGCTGGCGGTGCCGTTACGGCCGGAGCAGAACACCATCGGGCTGTCCAGCTGCTCGTCGGTAGCGCCCAGGTCCATCAGCAGCTCCAGGATCTCGTCAATAACTTCCTTAATGCGGGCGTCGGGACGGTCGATCTTGTTGACGGCAATGACCAGGGACAGATTTTGCTGCAAAGCTTTCTGCAGAACAAAACGGGTCTGGGGCATGCAGCCTTCGGCTGCGTCAACCAGCAGCAGAACGCCGTTGACCATTTTCAGCACGCGTTCTACCTCGCCGCCAAAGTCGGCGTGGCCCGGGGTGTCAACAATGTTGATCTTGACGCCGTTATAGACGCAGGAGCAGTTCTTTGCCAGGATGGTGATGCCGCGTTCACGCTCGATGGCGCCGGAGTCCATCACGCGCTCAGCAACCTGCTGATTGGAGCGGAATGCGCCGGACTGCTTCAGCATCTGATCCACGAGGGTGGTCTTGCCATGGTCAACGTGGGCGATAATGGCAATATTGCGAAGATTTTCTTGGATCATAACCTACGATACCTCTTTATACTTTCAAAATCTGGGGTTTGGTGCACGAACATAGGCTGCGGCAGGGGCTAACATCCCAACTGCAGCACACTTATACTATATTGTACGGCACCATGATGAAATTGTCAAGAATCGTAAATTGTTTTTTCTTATGGTATAATTAAAAATAATCGTGGGGAATTGCGCGGTTTTCTGGTTATTCTACCAACAACATGGTTTGCGGTAAATAACCCAAAAGAGGGGAAAGGCTGCTGCATATACCCCTTGAATTGATTGGGAAAGGGAAAAACTATGCCAAAGACACGCCGTAAGGTCAACATCATTGGTCACCGCAACCCGGATACAGACTCTATCTGCTCTGCGCTGGCCTATACCTACCTGAAAAACCAGCTGGGGGATGCTGTGTACGAAGCCCGCCGTGCCGGGCAGATCAACCGCGAAACCGCCTTTGTGCTCAAGCATTTTGGGGTGGAGCCGCCGCGCCTGTGTACCGACGTCAGCCCCCAGGTGAAGGACATCGACATCCGCGAGCAGCCCGGCATTGATAAGGAAATGAGCATCCGTGCCGCATGGAGCATGATGCGCGACACCGAGATCGATACCTTGTGCGCCATTGACGAGGATAAAGAACTGCTGGGCCTGATCACCGTTAAGGACATTGCCAATGCCAATATGGACCTATTTGATACTGAGGTTTTGGCAAAATCCAAGACGAGCTACAAAAACGTGCTCAGCACCCTGGAAGGCGAAATGCTGCTGGGCGACCCCGATGCCTGCATTACCTCCGGCCGCATTTTTATTGGCACCAGCCCGGAAATTATGGATGGTGCCGTGAACCCCGGTGATATTGTGCTGGTGTCCAACCGGTACGAAGTGCAGATGTGCGCCATTGACTGTGGCGCCGGTGCCATTGTTGTCTGCTGCGGCTCTGCTGTGCCGCGTACCATTTTGGCCCGCGCACAGGAAAAAGGATGCATTGTCATTACCACCCCGTTTGATACGTACGCCGCCGCCCGCCTGATTTCCACCGCCGCCCCGGTGCGCCACTTTATGCGCAGCAAGAACCTGTTGGAATTCAGCGTGAATACTGCAGTGGAAGACGCCCGCAAGGTCATGGCCAATGTGCGCCACCGCTATTTCCCCATCCTGGATGCCAATGGCAAATATTGCGGTGTCATCAGCCGCCGTAATTTGTTGAACGTGCACCGCAAGCAGGTCATTATGGTGGACCACAACGAGCGCGGTCAGGCTGTGGATGGTCTGGAGCAGGCGGAGATTCTGGAGATCATCGACCATCACCGTCTTGGTGCACTGGAAACTGCCGGGCCGGTGTATTTCCGCAACGAGCCGGTTGGCTGCACCGCTACTATCATCAGCCGCATGTATGAAGAGCACGGTGTAGAGATCCCACCCCAGATTGCAGGCCTGCTGCTTTCCGCTATTCTGTCGGACACGCTGATGTTCCGTTCGCCTACCTCCACGCCGCTTGACCAGCACATTGCCGAAAAGCTGGCCAGGATCGCGGGCGAGGAGATCCCCACCTATGCGGAGCAGATGTTTGAAGCCGGCGCCGACCTGACGGGCCGCACGGCGGACGATGTGTTCTTCTCTGACTTTAAGGTATTCAGCCGCGGCGATGCCAAGTTCGGCGTTGGCCAGGCTATTTACATGACCTCCAACTCCCGCTCGGCGGCAGAAGCGCTCATCACGCCATTTTTGCCGGAAGCACTGGCCCAGGCCGGTGTGCCCATGGTGTTCTTTATGTGCACCGATATGCGTGCCCAGGCCACAGACCTGCTGTTCTGCGGCCAGCAGGCGGAAGAAATTGTGCGCAGCGCATTCCATGTGGAAACCAAGGACGGCAAAGCTGTGCTGCCCGGGGTTGTCAGCCGCAAAAAGCAGCTGATCCCCCCGCTGATGGCGGCATTGCAGGCACTGCAAGCATAAGTTACGAGTTAGGAAGCAGGAGGTAGGAGTTATCTCAATTAGGGCAATACCGCATAATTCTAAGTGCCGATACGGTGAGCGAGGTGCGGCAGATGCCGTGCCGCAGCTGCCGGAGCGGTGCTTAAGCCGTAAGGCGGGAATTGTGCGGTGTTGCCTTAGGAATTTGAGCTGAACCAAGGGCGGCGGGGGAAGTTTCGGGATGATGCGGAGTGAGGCCCCGGCGGCTATGCCGATGGGGTGCCAGCGCCCGGTATGTCCCGGAACTTCACACCGTCGCCCGCGGGCA
The DNA here is from genome assembly GCF_027689445.1 of Gemmiger qucibialis. Taxonomy (NCBI): domain Bacteria; kingdom Bacillati; phylum Bacillota; class Clostridia; order Eubacteriales; family Oscillospiraceae; genus Gemmiger; species Gemmiger qucibialis. Next base: position 198,628 of record NZ_JAQFEN010000002.1, read on the forward strand.
ACTACCAGGTTCCGAGGTCTCCGACGAATAATTATTCTGGTATTTATACATTGCTTTAAGATGGCCGTGAATGTTCTTTATTTTAGTACATTTGCGGCTTTTTGCTGCCGTTCGACATGATTTCGCTAAGGTGTATCTGAAAACAAAGAAAATGACGGATATTTCGCAAACACAAGCAGGATTTAAGGCAAAGAGCCGCAGGAATCCTTTGTGGATTCCAAGACTCTTTAACGCAAAATCCGGCTGTGTTTGTAGAAATAGACTAAATTTTCGACTTTTCAGATACACCCTAATTAAAATTAACGCTTTTTTCACCTTTTGACGTTGAACACGGTGTATAATATATCTAATACACTGTATAATGCAACGATAAGTCTCAAAAGTAAAAGGAGGACAAACCATGGGTGAGTATGCGGCAATCGAAAAAGAAGCCAAGCTGTTTACAGAACTGTGTGTACATAACGATGCCATTGATCCGAACCTGTTTGATGAGTTCGGTGTAAAGCGCGGCCTGCGCGATAAGGACGGCAACGGTGTGCTGGCCGGGATTACCAATATTTCCCGCATTGATGCGTTTGAAATGCGTGACGGCGTTAAAACCCCCTGCGATGGCAAACTGTGGTACCGCGGGTATAACGTGTATGACCTGATCCGTGGTTTGCGCGGCAAGCGCTATGGCTTTGAGGAAGTTGCCTACCTGCTGCTGCTTGGCGATCTGCCCAATGAACAGCAGCTGCATGAATTTACCGACTGCCTGACCAAATGCCGTGCCCTGCCCAGCAACTTTGTGCGGGACGTTATCATGAAAGCCCCCAGCAAGGATCTGATGAACAGCCTGACCCGCAGCGTGCTGACCCTGGCTTCTTATGATGATTCGGTGGGGGATAACAGCCTGCAGACCCAGATGGAGCAGTGCATCAAGCTGATCAGCGTCTTCCCCATGCTGGCGGTGTATGGCTACCATGCCTATAATTACTACCTGAATGACGGCAGCATGTACATCCACCGCCCGCGGCCGGAGCTTTCGGCGGCAGAAAACCTGCTGCAGATGCTGCGCCCCGACCAGCAGTATACCCCGCTGGAAGCCCATGTTCTGGATATTGCTCTTCTGCTGCACATGGAGCACGGCGGCGGCAATAACTCCACTTTCACCACCCGCGTGGTCACTTCTTCGGGGGCGGATACCTACTCGGTCATTGCAGCGGCGCTTTCCAGTCTGAAGGGCCCCAAGCACGGCGGCGCGAACATCAAGGTCATGGAGATGATGGACGATATCCGCGCCCATGTTTCCGATGTGACCGATGAGGACGAAATGCGTGCCTACATCGGCAAAATTGTAGATAAAGAGGCCTTTGACCATAAGGGCCTTGTGTACGGCATGGGCCATGCGGTCTACTCTCTGTCGGACCCACGCGCGGTGGTGTTCAAGAGCTTTGTGCAGCAGCTGGCCATGGCCAAGGGCCGCAAGGCGGACTTTGACTTTTACAACACGGTGGAGCGCCTGGCCCCGCAGGTGATTGCCGAAAAGCGCCATATCTATAAAGGCGTTTCCACCAACGTGGACTTCTATTCCGGCTTTGTCTACAACATGCTGGGCATCCCCGTGGAACTGTATACCCCCATGTTCGCTGTGGCTCGTGTGGTCGGTTGGAGCGCCCACCGCATGGAAGAGCTGGTCAATGTGGATAAAATCATTCGCCCCGCGTACAAAAGTGTTATGGCAACCAGAGATTACCTGCCGATGGAAAACCGCGGCTGATTTCAGCCTTGCACTGGCGGGCCAGACCTGTTAAAATTATAGCGTAAGCATTTTGGGCATAGCCGCAAAGGCTGTGCCTTTTTTGTGGTATATCAGTAGGAGGAATCCCCATGAACGAAACACAGGCATCCCAGCTGCCGGTTTATGCCGGGAATGACCTTGGTGCAGTGTGGCGCAGCAGCGCTACGGCATTCCGCCTGTGGGCCCCCACGGCGTGCAGCGCGGCGCTGCACCGCTTTGCTACGGGCACGGACGCAGAGCCGGAAGCTGCCGACCTTGGCACCCTGGCCATGCAGCGCAGTGAGGGCGGCACCTGGTACCTGGAACTGGCGGGTGACCTGGCCGGGCAGTATTACCAGTATGAGCTGCAGTTCCCGGATGGAACCTCCACCGTTACAGCGGACCCCTACGCCCACGCAGCCGGGGCAGGGGGCACCCGCAGCATGGTGCTGAACCAGGCCGCCGCCGTGCCGGACGGCTGGCAGAAGGATGAACGCCCGGCTATCCCCGCCCATGCCCGCAGCGTGTGGGAGGTGCATGTGGCGGATTTTACCGCCGACCCGGCCAGCGGCGTGCCGCAGGCTTACCGCGGCAAGTTTATGGGCTTTACGGTGGACGGCACCACCCTGAACGGGGACGGCGTACACCCCACCGGGCTGAACTACCTTAAGCGGCTGGGTGTGACCCATGTGCAGCTGCAGCCTATTTTTGACTTTGCCACGGTGGACGAAGTGAGCGGCGAGGACTACAACTGGGGGTATGACCCGCTGAATTATAACCTGCCGGAGGGCAGCTATGCCACCGATGCGTTCCACGGCGAGGTGCGCGTGCGGGAATGCCGCGCTATGATCCAGGCCCTGCACAGCGCCGGGCTGGGCGTGGTGATGGATGTGGTGTATAATCATACCTATTATTCCAACAGCTGGCTGGAACGCACGGTGCCCGGCTACTGGAACCGCCGGTGGGAAAACGGAAGCCTGACCAACGGCTCCGGCTGTGGATGTGACCTTGCCAGCGAGCGCACGATGGTGCGCAAGTATCTGGTGGATTCCTGTGTGTACTGGGCCAAAGAGTACCATATTGACGGGTTCCGCTTTGACCTGATGGCTCTGCACGATGTGGAAACCATGAACGCAATCCGCGCTGCACTGGATGCCCTGCCCGGCGGCGAAGATATCCTCATGTACGGTGAACCGTGGCAGGGCGGCAGCACCCGCATGGAACACGGCGCGATCCCCGCCAACAAACAGGCGGCGGGCCTGCTGGACAGCCGCATCGGATTTTTCTGCGATAACACCCGCGATGCCATCAAGGGCGGGGTGTTCAATGCGGGCAGCGCGGGCTACATCAACGGCGATATGCACTGTGGGTATCAAGTGCTGCATTCTATCCCGGCGTGGCGCGGCGGCCAGGCGGATTTTATGCCCCAGGCGCCGGGCCAGGTGGTGCAGTATGTTTCGGCCCATGATAACTATACCCTGTGGGATAAGCTGAAATGCGTGGCCCGCCGCGGGGATTATGCCGCGCCGGATGCCGATCTGCTAGCCCAGAACCGCATGGCGGCGGGTATTTACCTGACCTGCCAGGGTCTGCCGTTCATGCAGGGGGGCGAAGAGTTTGCCCGCACCAAGCATGGCGACCACAACACCTACCGCGGCCCGCTGGAGCTGAACCGCCTGGATTGGACACGCGCCGCCCAGCTGGAGGAGCTGGTGCAGTATTATCACGGACTGTTGGAAATCCGCAAGGCGTATCCGGAGCTTTCCGGTATGGCGGGGGATGCAGAACCCTGCATTCTGTCCCTGCCGGGGTGGCTGATCGGCTTTGTGCCAGAGCGCCAGGGCGAAAGCTTGCCAGGGCGACTGGCCGTTTATTATAACCCGGAGTGCACCCGCCAGTGGGCGGCCCTGCCTGCCGGGAGCTGGCGCTATCTGTGCGATGGTACCCGTGCCGCCGCCGAACCTTTTGGCCCCGCCTGCCGCAATGCCATCGAACTCGCCCCCGTCAGCGTGACGATTTTGAAGGTGGAATGAGTTTATGGGGGTTTTTGTTCCTTCTTTGAAAAGAAGGAAGCAGAAACTTTAATAACGGGCCGTGCCGGATATCTCACCCCATCACCCACCCGCAAGGCGACGGGCGCATAATATACGCCCCTACGAATAGAATCGCGGCACATCACGAAAAATGTGGCCATTATTCTTTTTTAATTATTCTTTCCAAAACAAACACAAGGCCCGGTGCATCTTAAACCATGCACCGGGCCCTGCCTTATCTCCAATTCCTAATTGCTAAGGCAACACCGCATAATTTCCGCCTTACGGCTTAAGCACCGCTCCGGCGGCTGCGGCACGGCATCTGCGTTGCCAAAATGCTCGATAATACACAAAGTATTATCTGCGCTTTTGGCTTGGCAGCTGCCGCACCTCGCTCGCCGTATCGGCACTTAGAATTATGCGGTATTGCCCTAATTTCTCATTTCTAATTAAAAACGAAAACTCCTCCCGCCTAACTTACCTCATCGCTTCTTCATACTTTCTCACAATGTCTTTCAGCGCCTCAAGGCCAATGGTGTAATCCTCCGGCGTGTCCAGCGAATGGTTGCCGCCCTCCACAAAATAGGTGGTAATGGCGGGGTCATCCTCCAAAGCACGGCGCAGCGCGGCACCGCCCAACGGGTCCGCAGTGCCGGTGGCGTGCCAGGCGGGCATCCCGGCGTAAAGCGGGGCATACTCCCACGCAAGGGGCGTTAATTGCAGCAGGGTCACATGGTATTCCGGGTGGGCCTTTACCCAACCGGCGGCCACCATCGTGCCAAAGCTCTTGGCAATGCAGATGTACCGGTCATACCCGGCAGGGATCTGCGTCATGGCGTCCTGCGCGGCGCCGGGGTAGCTTTTGGCGGCGCTGGCCTGCGGCGTTTCCTCGTGGGGGAACAGCTGGCTGTACTGCACCACCATGCAGTCCAACCCCTGCCGGCGGGCAACCTTGGCGGCATAATACAGCAGCGGTTTGTCCGGTCCGTAACCAAAGCCGGGGAACAAAACAACCAGCTTTTTCTCGTTCTGCATCACTTTACAAGCACCACATAGTTTTTTTTGCGCGGGGCAGGGGCCTTCTTGCCGCCCTCGGCAGCATAACCCAGGATGCAGTTGCCCACGCCGCGCAGGTTTTCGGCATTGGGCACACCCCACTTTTTCAGCAGGGCCTGGCCCTCGGCGGTTTCAAACATTTCCTTTGCGCGGTGGATCCAGCAGGCGGAAAGCCCCACGCTCTCGGCGGCGTTCAGCATGTTGCCCATCACCAGGCTGCCGTCCTCCACACAGGTGGGGATGGTTTTATCCACCAGCACAACGGCAACGCAGGGAGCGCCATAGAACGGGTCGCCATTGCCGCCCATCGCGGCGGCGTTCATCTTGCTCAAAGTATCGCGGTCGGCCTTGTTCTGTATGCAGACAATCACCGGGCTCTGGCGGCCCATGCCGGTGGGGGCCCAGGTGCCGGCTTCCAGCACGGCGTTCAGCGCTTCCGGCTCCGGCATCTTGTCCAGGTAGCAGCGGCAGCTGCGGCGGGTTTTCATGGTATTCAAAACTTCATTGGTCATGGTAGTGCCATCCCTTTCATTTAATATTGCAGCTTTATTATACCATAGGGATGCAAGCGGATAAAACTTTCCTGAAAGTAAAATAAAATTTTTCCTGAATGGAGAAATACGGTATGGTGTGCCACACCGCGCCGTGGTATGCTGGAAGCACACAAGGGGAGGGCATAAACCATGAAACTGATGCTTGCACAAAATACCGCGCAGCAGCGCGCTGCCGCCTGTGCCGAACAGCAGGTGCAACGCCGGGTAGCTGCCTGCAAAAATGCCCTTGCCGCCCGCCGCTTGGCGGTTTATCAGGTCCGGCGGGCAGAATGGCAGGCGGGCCAACCCCTGCGCTGACGGCAAAGGGGCAGGGGAGCGCGCGCCGCCGCTGCGTGCGATAATTTATGAATAGCATGTAAAATCATACAGAATCATGGAAGGCCAGCCTTTTTCGGGCTGGTCTTATTTTTTGCGCCATGGTATAATGTCCCTAAGTCACGAACAAAACTGTAGAATAAGGAGAAAACGAACCCATGAAATTTTCCGAAATGCCCTATGAGCGCCCGGACATGAGCGCCCTGAAAGAACAGTTTGCCGCACTGACCGAACGTTTGCAGAACGCCCCTGACTATGCCGCTGCCCGCGCCGCTTTTTTGGAGGAGCAGGTGCTGAACAAGCATGTGGATACCCTGTTCACCCTGGCCAGCGTGCGCCATACCATTGATACGCGGGATAAGTTCTATGATGAAGAGATGGAATTTGCCAACAGCGCCATGCCGCAGATCCAGCAGTGGCAGGATTCCTGGACCGCCGCCATGCTGGCAAGCCCCTACCGCAAAGACTTTGCCGAAGAATACGGCGACCTGATGTTTGTGAACGCCGAAATTGAGCGCAAGGCATTCTCGCCCGATATCATGGAGGAACTGCAGCAGGAAAACGAGCTGACCCAGCAGTATGGCAAGCTGCTGGCCAGCGCACAGATCCCGTTTGAGGGCGGGGTGTACACTCTGTCCCAGCTGAGCCCGTTCAAGAATGACCCGGACGATGCCCGCCGCCTGGCCGCCTGGAAAGCCGAGGGCCAGTGGTATAAGGACAACCAGAAACAGCTGGATGATATTTATGACAAGCTGACCCACCTGCGGGATAAGATGGGCAAAAAGCTGGGGTACGAGGGTTACACCACCCTGGGTTACTACCGCATGGGCCGCAACTGCTATACCAAAGCGGATGTAGAAAAGTTCCGTGCCGCCGTGGTCAAGTATCTGGTGCCGCTGGCGGACAGCATCTATCGTGAGCAGGCCAAGCGCCTGGGCAAACAGTACCCCATGAGCTTTGCCGATAATGCCCTGATGTTCCGTTCCGGCAACCCCGCCCCCTGCGGCGATGCCGATGCCATTCTGGCCCAGGGTAAAAAATTCTATGAGGAACTTTCACCCGAAACCGGCATCTTCTTTAACACCATGCTGGACAATGAGCTGCTGGACGTGCTTTCCACCCCCGGCAAGGCGGCGGGCGGCTACTGCACCAGCCTGTGGGATTATCAGGTACCGTTCATTTTTGCCAACTTCAACGGCACCCAGCATGACGTTGAGGTGGTCACGCATGAAGCGGGTCATGCCTTTGCCGCATACACCAACCGTGACCGCGTGCCGTATTCCACCGTGTGGCCCAGCATGGAAGGATGCGAAGTCCACTCCATGTCGATGGAATTCTTTGCCTGGCCGTGGGCGGAGGGCTTCTTTGGCAAGGATACCCGCAAGTTCCTGTACAGCCACCTGGCCGGTGCGCTGACCTTTATCCCGTATGGCACCATGGTGGATCACTTCCAGCATATCGTGTACGAAAAGCCGGACCTGACCCCTGCCGAGCGCCACGCCGCCTGGAAAGAACTGCTGGGCATTTATATGCCGTGGATGAAGCTGGACGGCGAGATCCCGTTCTACAGCGAGGGTGAGGGCTGGCAGCGCCAGAAGCATATTTACGAAAGCCCCTTCTATTATATTGACTACTGCCTGGCACAGACCGTCAGCCTGCAGTTCTGGGCCATGCTGCAAAAGGACCGCGCCAACGCGTGGGAGCACTACATGGCATACACCCGCCAGGGCGGCAGCCGCGTGTTTACTGAGCTGCTGAAAAACGCCGGACTGGACAGCCCCTTTGAGGAAAGCTGCCTGCGCGGCGTGTGCGAAACGGCCAAGCAGTGGCTGGACAACTATGACCTGACGGGGATCGAATAATGCAGCAAAAGAAAACCCGCCGTGGGCGGGAATACCTGAATGACTTCCGCAGGGATGTCAACGGCAGCTACCTGTACCAGGGCAGCTACCGCTGCTATACCGGCAGCATGCCGTATGCCAAACTGCGGGGCCTGCTGTGGGCGCTGTGCGGCGGGGCACTGGCGGCGCTGGCGGCGGCGGGCATGGTGCCCGCGCCGGGGGCCATGCAGCAATTTTATGTACTGCTGCCGTATGCCGGGGCGCTGGTGGCTGGCATCAGCGCGGTGTGGGCGCTGGCCCGCATGAGCCGCGGCGGGGCACGCCTGCGCAGCTATGTGTATGAAGAAACGGTAGCCAAGTTGCCGCTGCGCTGCCTGTTGACCGGGGTGTTCGCCGCGCTGGCTGCAGTAGGGGAGTGCGTGGATGTGTTCTTGAATGGCGGACAAAACGCTATCCGGTATGCAGTATTATTTGCAGCGCTGGCCGCTGCGGCTGCTGCGGCTGCTTTTGCCGCAGGGCACACCATCCGGGCAGCGGTTTATACCGAAGAATCCGGTTCCGGGCGCGAAGAGTAAAAGACCTTGCACCATAACGCAGAATTTAGCCCGCTAAAGTGCGGCGCGGAAGAATTTTACAAAATTCAGCGTGCTGTTATGGTTATCCTGCTGACTTTTATTTAGATGTTGCCAAAACGGCGTTTTTTGGTTGACAGAAATTGAAAATTGCGATATTATAACATAGTTATTGGTGACATTTGTTTGCGGTGAGGGAACACCGCAAATGCGGAAAGGCTTAAGCCTTTCTTATTTAACACTCCTTTTGGTAGTGTTAAAATTGCCGCCATTACCAAAATGATTTGGGAGGTTATACAAACATGAAAAACACCAAGCAAGTGCTTGCACTGGCCATGGCTGTTGCAATGGCTGCGGGCCTGCTGGCTGGCTGCGGTTCTTCCGCTTCCAGCAGCGCTGAGTCTGTTGCTTCCAGCGAGGCTACCAGCGAAGCCGCTGCTACCGATACCGGCAGCAGCGATGGCACCCTGGTTCTGGCAGATACCGGCTTTGAGGGCAAGTTCAGCCCGTTCTTCGCCGCTTCTTCCGCTGACCAGCACGTTATCGACCTGACCAACATTGCCCTGCTGGGCGCTGACCGTAAGGGCGAAATGATCCTGAAGGGCATCGAGGGTGAGACCCGCGAGTACAACGGCACCGATTACACCTACTATGGCCCCGCTGACTGCGAAGTGACCGAGAATGCTGACGGCACCGTTACCTATGCCATCAACATGCGCGATGACCTGGTCTTCTCTGACGGCACCCCCATCACCATTGATGACGTCATCTTCAACCTGTATGTTTACATGGACCCGACCTATGACGGTTCCGCCACCCTGTACTCCATGCCCATTGCCGGCCTGGATGATTACCGCAACAGCATGACCACCCTGTCCAAGCTGATTGCTGAGGCAGGCGAGGACAACACTGATAACAGCCTGTTCACCGCTGAGCAGCAGAAGGCTTTCTGGGATGCTGTTAACGAAGGCGGCACTGCATTTGCACAGGAGATCGTTGATAACTGCGTTGCTGCCGGTTACGCTGACGAAGGCAACGTTGCCGCTGCTGCTTCCGCTTGGGGCTTTGACGGCCTGGCCGCTGACGCTACCGCAAAGGATTTCTTCCTGGCTATCGCAGAAAAATATGACTGGAACTTTGCTTCCATGGAAGCTGAGACCGCAGGCTCTGCTCTGTCTGACCTGATCCCGGCTGATGTTTATGCTTACTCCACCACCGGTGTTGCCACCGGCGCTGACGTTGACACCGTTTCCGGCATTGTCAAGACCGGCGATTACAGCATGACCATCACCACCACCGAGCTGTCCAACTCCATGATCTACCAGCTGCAGCTGCCTATCGCCTCCCTGGATTACTATGGCGACCGCAGCCTGTATGATTACGACAACCACTCCTACGGCTTCAAGAAGGGCGACCTGAGCAAGGTTCGTTCTGTCACCAGCGCTCCCATGGGTGCCGGTGTCTACACCTTCAACAAGTACAGCGACGGTGTCATCTACCTGGATGCTAACCCGAACTACTACGAAGGCGAAGCCTTGATCAAGCACGTCAACATGAAGGAGACCCAGGAAGCCGATAAGATCACCGGTGTTCAGGCCGGCACCATCGACATTTCCGATCCTTCTTACTCTCTGGAAGCTGCCAACCAGATCGCTACCATCAACGGCGGCGACTCTGATCTGGACGGCTCTGTCATCACCACCCGTCTGAAGGACTTCCGCGGCTACGGCTACATTGCCCTGAGCGCTGAGAACGTCAAGGTTGGCAACGACCCGGCTTCTGAAGAGTCCAAGGACCTGCGCAAGGCCATCATGACCGTGATCGCAGCTTACCGTGATGAGGGCATCAACTCTTACTACGGCGACACCGCAACCATCATCAACTACCCCATGTCCAACACTTCCTGGGCAGCTCCTTCCGTTACCGACGACGGCTACAAGATCGCTTACTCTACCGACGTTGACGGCAACGAGATCTACACCAGCGATATGAGCGGCGACACCAAGTATGCTGCTGCTCTGCAGGCCGCCCTCGGCTACTTCGAAGCAGCCGGCTACACCGTTGAAAACGGCCAGGTCACCGCAGCTCCGGCTGGCGCCAAGATGGAATACACCGTCAACATCGGTGCTTCCGGCAACGGCGACCACCCCTCTTTCCAGGTTCTGACCAATGCAGCCGCTGCTCTCAAGACCATCGGCTTCACCCTGACCGTCAACGACCTGGCAAACGCATCTGACCTGTACAGCTCTTATCAGTCCGGCGTTGCCGAAGGCTGGGTTGCTGCATGGCAGTCCACCAACGACCCCGATATGTACCAGCTGTACGACAGCAACGGTTCCACCAACTACTACAAGATCAACGATTCTGATCTGGACGAACTGATCGAGGCTGCACGCCAGACCACCGATCAGGATGCCCGTAAGGCCATGTACAAGGAAGCAATGGAGATCATCCTGGATTGGGGTGTTGAACTGCCGGTTTACCAGCGCAGCGAAGCTACCATCTTCTCCAGCGAGCGTGTCGACACCACTACTATCCCCAACGATATGACCCCGTACTGGACTTATCAGTCTGAGATCAACAAGATTGCTCTGAAGTAATTTTTTTCAGCGCAGCCTGTTGTTGAATTTATGGTGAGCAACCGCTCTCTGTACCGATCCGGTTAAGGGGGCGGTTGCTTGCTGTGGTAAAAGCAACGGTACATTTGCAGCCCAAATGTGGCCGTCCCATTCCCCCGGACAGTTCCCTCTGTCCGAGGGAGGGGGATGCCCATATTCGGTATCAAAGTAATGAGGTGTATCTGAAAACAAAGAAAATGACGGATGTTTCGCAAACATGAGGCGGATTTAAGGCAAAAAGCTGCAGGAATCCTTTGTGGATTCCAAGGCTTTTTAACGCAAAATTCAGTCGTGTTTGTAGAAACAGGCTAAGGCAACACCGCACAATTCCCGCCTGACGGCTTAAGCACCGCTCCGGCGGCTGCGGCACGGCATCTGCGTTGCCAAAATGCTCGATAAGACTCCAGTATTATCTGCGCTTTTGGCTTAGCATCTGCCGCACCTCGCTCGCCGTATCGGCACTTAGAATTATGCGGTATTGCCCTAAATTTTCGACTTTTTAGGTACACCATAGGCGAAGCTACAAGGCCCCGGCTCATGTGTATTTTGGAGCCATGCGGCGCAGCCATTAAAAACGCGGCCTCCCTGCCCGCGAAGGAAGGAACGATTTTTCAAGTGCGAAACTACGTCATCAAGCGTATCCTGCTTTCTTTTGTGATCCTGTTTTGCGTTACCTTCATCATCTATGTGATGATGCGCAGCCTGCCCAGCTCTTTTGCCGAGAACATGGCCATGCAGCTGTCTCAGGCACCGGGCGCAAAACCGTATCAGGAATGGCTGGATCAGCTCAACGCAGCCTATGGTCTGGATAAGGGCGTCCTGCCCGGCTTCATGACCTGGCTGTCCAGCGCAGTGCGCGGTCAGTTCGGTGACAGCTGGAAGTGGAACGTCCCTGTTGTTCAAAAATTCCAGGAAGTTATTGGTCTGTCTGTTGTCATGGGCGGCATCTCCTTTGTGGTGTCCATGATCATCGCTGTGCCCCTGGGCATCCTGGCTGCTACCAAACAGTATTCCCGTACCGATTACGTCATCACCGCTGTGGCTCTGGTGGGCATCTCTCTGCCCAGCTTCTTCTTTGCCACGCTGCTCAAGCTGCTGTTCTCTGTCAAGCTTGGCTGGTTTGACCTGTACGGCCTGGTCGGGCGTGATTATGCCCAGCTCAGCTCGTGGGGCCAGTTCTGTGACCGCGCCAACCATCTGGTGCTGCCCATCGTCACGCTGGTCATTGTTTCCATCGGCTCTACCATGCGTTACACCCGCACCAACATGCTGGAAGTGCTGAACGCCGACTATATCCGTACCGCCCGCGCCAAGGGCCTTTCGGAGCATGTGGTCATCTATAAGCACGCATTCCGCAACACCCTGATCCCGCTGGTTACCATCATCGGCGGTTCCCTGCCCGGCCTGTTCAGCGGTGCCTTGATCACGGAAACCCTGTTCTCCATCCCCGGCATCGGCTACATCTCTTACCAGTCCATGGTTGCGGGCGATATCCCGTTCACCATGTTCTACCTGTCCTTTATGGCGGTGCTTACCCTGGTCAGCAACCTGCTGACTGATATCATGTACGCAGTGGTTGACCCGCGCGTGCGCATTTCTTAAAGAAAGGAGACTGCACCCATGAGTGAGAATACCCAGAACAACACCCCCAAAAAGGAGCAGTACTCCCTGAACGACGACCGCCGCGTTAAGGTGCTTTCGCCCGGCGCGCTGGTTGCCAAGCGGTTCTTCCGCAACCGTCTGGCCGTTGTGGGCCTGACGATGCTGCTTGCCATGTTCGTCTTTTCCTTCATTGGCGGCGTGGTCAGCCCTTACGGCCAGGACCAGCAGTTCTACACCTACACCCAGATGTCCAAAGAGTATGTGGGTGTGACCCGCAACGATAAACTGCGCTTTGTTGTTGCCGATGGCCAGGAGTTCGGCTCCATTGCCCAGAGCAAGGGCAGTGAGGCCATCAAGAAAGGTGAAGAGACCTTTACCTATAAAGATAACGATTACGAAGTGGAAACCCTGAACGAGGACCTGTACGTCTTCCGCCAGGGCCGCACTGTGCTGGCTTATGCCGCTAAGGATATGGTCACCGCAGCGGACGGCGTGGCCGAGCTGAGCTTTGATGCCAAGCTGGCCGCCCTGACTGCCCAGGCAGCAGGGGAGACCACCTTTACTGCTGATGGCCAGGATTATGAACTGGACGCTGACGGCAATATCACCCAGAGCGGCAGCGGAGTTGCCTACATCGGCCGCTTTGTCGTTTCCGCTGCCGATGCCAGCGTGGTCATCAGCCGTGACTTCCGCGACCGCCTGGAAGAAGCCATTGACGATAATATTACCGAGTTCAACTACACCGATGCCGACGGCAACGAAGCCGAGTATGACATCGTGTACGATGCCAGCACCGGTGTTTGGAGTGTTAAGCAGATGACGGAAACCTATGTGTTTGACCGTTACGCAAGCCCCAACAAGGAGCACTGGCTGGGCACCGATACCAACGGTATGGACATGCTGACCCGCCTGATGTACGGCGGCCGCGTTTCCCTGATCATCGGCTTCATCGTTGTTGCGATTGAAGGCTCCATCGGTATTGTCATGGGCGGTATCTCCGGCTACTTCGGCGGCTGGGTGGATAACCTCATCATGCGTATCGTGGACGTGTTCTACTGCCTGCCCTCCATGCCCATCATCATCATTCTGGGCGCTGCCATGGACGCTATGCGCATTGATTCCTGGACCCGTATGATGTACCTGATGCTGATCCTCGGCTTCCTGGGCTGGCCCGGCATTGCCCGCCTGGTCCGCGGCCAGATTTTGTCCCTGCGCGAGCAGGAGTTTATGACGGCAGCCGAAGCCTGCGGTATCAGCGCATGGCACCGCATCTTCCGCCACCTGATCCCCAACGTTATCCCGCAGCTGATTGTTACCTGCACCATGAGCCTTGGCTCCACCATCCTGACGGAAGCCACCCTGTCTTTCCTGGGTCTGGGCGTTAAGTACCCGTTTGCATCCTGGGGCAACATCATCAACGATGTCAACAACGCTTATGTTATGACCAATTATCTGTTCATCTGGGTCCCGGCCGGCATCTGCCTGCTGATCACGGTTCTGGGCTTCAACTTTGTGGGCGATGGCCTGCGCGATGCCTTTGACCCCAAGATGAAACGCTGATGAAAGGAGACACACACGATGGCTAAACAACAGGACGGTTACCTTTCCGCCAAGGAGTCGCGGCGTATCTCCAAAGAAAACCGCCGCATTACGGACCAGTACGAAAAACAGCGCAAGCGCAAGAATGTGCCGGAATCTGAGTATCTGACCCAGATGAAGAACCCGGAAAACGCTGTTGAATTTGATAACCTGCACACCTATTTCTTTACCGATACCGGCGTGGTAAAAAGCGTGGACGGTGTTTCGTTTGAAGTTCCCGTGGGCAAAACCGTGGGCGTTGTGGGCGAATCCGGCTGCGGCAAATCCGTTACCAGCCTTTCGCTGATGCAGCTGCTGCAGCGCCCCCAGGGCCAGATCGTTCAGGGCGAGATCCGCCTGAACCTGGGTAATGGCAAAGCCTATGATGTTGCCAAAACTCCCGGCACGGTCATGCAGCACCTGCGCGGCAACTATATTTCGATGATCTTCCAGGAGCCGATGACCAGCCTGAACCCGGTGTTCCGCATCGGTGCTCAGATCGATGAAGTCATTGCTCTGCATGACGGCGAAGGCAAGAGCAAAGAGGACATCAAAAAGCGCACCGTTGAAATGCTGGAGATGGTTGGCATCGCCAACAGCCAGGGTGTATATGAGATGTACCCGCATGAGTTGTCCGGCGGTATGCGCCAGCGTGTCATGATCGCCATGGCATTGGCCTGCAACCCCAAGGTTATCATCGCCGACGAACCCACCACCGCACTGGACGTGACGATTCAGGCCCAGATCCTGGACCTGCTGCGCAGCCTGAAGGACCGCATTAACTCCTCCATCATGCTGATCACCCATGACCTGGGTGTGATTGCCGAGATGGCAGATTACGTTGTTGTCATGTACGCAGGCCGCGTGGTGGAAAAGGGCACCGCTCAGGAGATTTTCGCAAACCCGGCTCACCCCTATACCATCGGCCTGATGGCTTCCAAACCGATCGTGGGCAAAAAGGTGGACCGACTGTACTCCATCCCCGGCAAGGTGCCCAACCCGGTCAATATGCCCAACTACTGTTACTTTAAGGATCGCTGCGAGATGGCTCTGCCCTGCTGCGATGGTGAATACCCCTGCGAGATCAGCCTGTCCCCCACGCACAAGGTCAGCTGCTACCGCTACTATGAAAATAATCGAAAGGCGGGTGAGTGACGATGGCACAGGCAGAAAACGCAAAAAAGCTGGACTATACCCCCGTCACCTATGATGATCAGTATATTCTGATGGTCAACCAGCTTAAAAAATACTTCCCCATCAAGGGCGGCCTGATGTCCCAGACCGTGGGTCATGTCAAGGCTGTCGATGGCGTTACCTTCAACCTCAAGCGCGGCCATACCATGGGTCTGGTCGGCGAATCCGGCTGCGGCAAATCCACCACCGGCCGTACAATCCTGCGCCTTGCCGGCGAAAAAACCGGCGGTCAGGTACTGTTCAACGGCAAAGAAGTGTACGATATGACCGGCAGGGAGCTGCGTAACCTGCGTACCAAGATGCAGATCATCTTCCAGGACCCGTTCTCCAGCCTGTCCCCGCGTCTGCCGGTTGGTGAGATCATCGGTGAGGCTGTGCGCGAGCATAACCTGGTGCCCAAGGCAGAGTTCAATGATTATATTGACCAGGTCATGGATAACTGCGGCCTGCAGCCCTACCACAAAACCCGCTATCCGCACGAATTTTCCGGCGGCCAGCGCCAGCGCATCTGCATTGCCCGCGCCCTGGCCCTGAACCCGGAGTTTGTTGTGTGTGACGAACCGGTCTCTGCACTGGACGTTTCCATTCAGGCCCAGATCATCAATCTGCTGAAAGAATTGCAGGATAAATATAACCTGACCTACCTGTTCATCTCCCACGATCTTTCTGTTGTTGAGCATATTTCGGATACGGTCGGCGTTATGTACCTGGGCAACCTGGTGGAGTACGGTGCAACGCCGGATATCTTCAGCCATCCGCTACATCCCTACACCAAGGCACTGTTCAGCGCCATTCCTATCCCGGACCCGACCATTCGCCGCGAGCGCATCGTGCTGCAGGGCTCCATTCCGTCCCCGGCCAACCCGCCCAAGGGCTGCAAGTTCCATACCCGCTGCCCCTATGCGACCGAGCGCTGCAAGACCGAAGCGCCGCAGCAGCGTGAGGTGGAACCCGGCCACTATGTTGTGTGCCACCTGTACGAAAAATGAAGCATAACGAACCCTTTGAGGATGACGGCCGCACCGTGGCCGATATGAGTGGCATTGAGCACGACAGTATCTGGCTGCCGCGCCGCCGCAAGCAGGGCCATACCCCCGCGCAGCAGCCCCAACAGGCTGCTGACCGTCCCTGGGAGGAAGACCCCCAGCTGACCGGTAAGGAGCGCCTGTGGGCGATCCTGGGTGCGCTGAAAGCTACCCTGCTGATTTGTGGTGTCTACCTGCTTGGCCTGCTGGCCCTGCTGGCGCTGCTGTTTACCCTCTGGCATTAAAAAATACCCCCGCCTTTGTTTTGGCTGCGTGACAGCTGGAATAAGGACGGGGGTGTTTTGTTTTGTGGGGAAAGAGCAACTTGCCCGGTAAGGTGGGGGCACCCGACCCCGCTGAGAAACGTAAATATTTGCTGCAAACCTACAAACATTTGTAGGGGACGATGCTTGCATCGTCCCGCGGATGAGCTGATGCGGTGAATTTTGTTAATGGTATTCGGGACAAGGTTTCGGAACGGTCAAGACTGTTCCCTACAGAAGCTTTTTTAGCATGTGGTGGATGATTTATGTTCCTCAAGGACGGGATGAAGGCATCCCACCCTACAGTGCCTAAATAAAAGTACAACACAAAAGCGCACCGCACACCCTATCCAAGGGGTTGCGATGCGCCTTTTATTATTCATTGCTTTCTTGATGGAAAATAATATTATTGTGTTATATTATTAAAGCTTCTGCTTCCTTCTTTTCAAAGAAGGAACAAAAACCCCCGTAAATCAATGCAGATGCAGATGGCGGGGCACGCCGTCGATGTAGATGGGGGTCAGCTCGGCCTGGATGAGGGGGCGGGCATAGTGATGGAATGCTTCGGTCACATGCATGCCGTCCGGGCTGATCCAGTCATCCGGCACGCGCTTTTCCAGGTTGGCAACCTTCTGCACATCTACCATCTCGGTTTCGGTGCGGTACGGCATATCCGAAATGCGGCGGATGGCGCACATCTTACCGGTTTCGCCGCGGTAAGCAGCTTCCACCGAAGCACCGCCCACTTGGTATGCCTCGGTAATGTCGGTGCGGCTTGCCAGATGGGAGGCACAGCGCTGCAGGGTAGAAAACTCGATCGCGCGGGTCTTGCAACCCAGGCGCACATGGATCAAATCCGCCAGGTAGCGGCTGGTGCCGGACAAAATGGCTTTATGGCCAAAAGCATCCAGCTGGCCTGCTGTGGATACCAAATCACACAGGAAAACGCCGTCCTTGTTTTTTACGCCCTCGCTGGCCGCAATGATGACATTGTGGCGGTCTTTTTCCAGCTGGGCTACTTTTTCCAGGAACACATTCTCGTCAAAGGGGCGCTCCGGCAGCAGAATGATGTCCGGGCCGTTGCAGTCAGCCCCGGCAGCCAGGCTGGCGGCACCGGCCAGCCAGCCGGTATGGCGGCCCATGATCTCGGCCACCGTTACGCTGCGGATGTTATACACGCTGGAATCACAGATGACCTCTTTCAGGATGGTGGCAATGTACTTGGCGGCACTGCCGTAACCGGGGGTGTGGTCGGTGTACATCAGGTCGTTGTCAATGGTTTTGGGCACGCCGATGAAGCGGATCTCGCTGCCCTTGGCAGCCCCGTAAGCGGAAAGCTTGGCAATGGTGTCCATCGAATCATTGCCGCCAATGTAGAACACGGCCCCAATGCAGTACTTGGCAAACAGCTCAAACAGCTGCACAAAGGGGCGTTCGTCCGTGGCGGGGTTGGGCAGCTTGAACCGGCAGCTGCCCAGGTAACTGGACGGCGTGCGCTTGAGCAGCTCAATTTCCATCTTGTCGTCAAGGCGGTCATCCAGGTCCACAATCTTGCCCTGCAAAAGCCCTTGAATGCCATACTCCATGCCGTATACATGGGCGGCACCCAGAGCTTTGGCAGCTTCATACACACCGGCCAGGCTGGAATTGATCACAGCAGTCGGCCCGCCGGACTGGCCGACCAGTACATTTGTTCCCCAAGACATAAGAAAGCCCTCCTTATTTTTGCAGCCATCATGCTATCTTAATATGATACACCCTAGTGTACACGAAAGTACGACTTAAAGCAAGTACTTTGCGCACCGGAGGTTTTACAGCTTCACGCCCATTTTTTCCAGCGCAAACAGCGCTGCGCCCAGGCTGCCGCACAGTTGGCTGTACTCGCTGACCTCCACCGGGGCTTTCAGGGCGGTTTCCAGCTCTTTCACAACGCCGCGGTTGCGGGCTACACCGCCTGTCATCATAAAGGGGGCCACGCCGCCGGTGCGGCGGGCCAGGGCAGCGGTTTTGCCCGCAACAGATTTGTTCAGGCCGTGGATGATATCCGCCGGTGCGGTGCTGCGGGCAATCAGGCTGACGACCTCACTTTCCGCAAACACGGTACACATGCTGGAAATGGTCACATCGTTGTGCCAGTCCAGGCCAAGCTCGCTCATCTCCGGCAGCTTCATCTGCAGGGTGCGGGCCATCATCTCCAAAAAACGGCCGGTACCGGCGGCGCATTTGTCGTTCATCGCAAAGGTTTCAACAGCGCCGCTTTCGCTCAGGCGGATCACCTTGGAATCCTGCCCGCCAATGTCGATCACGGTGCGCACGGCGGGGTCTAGATGATGAGCCCCGCGGGCATGGCAGGTGATCTCGGTCACGGCTGCGCCGTCATCGCCCAGAAACTCGCGCCCGTAGCCGGTGTATACCTTGGAACCCAGGTCGCTTTCGGCAATGCCTGCCATCGTCAGGGCCTGTTCCAGTGCCTGGCGGGCGCCGGTTGCAGCCCCGGCGCCGGTGGGCACAATGGCCCAGCCGCAGATCTTTCCGCTGCGATCCAGGATCACGGCATCGGTGCTGGCAGAGCCGCTGTCGATGCCGGCGGCATATTGTGCGTTGGTGTTCATGGCGGGGGCCTCCTTGTTTTCGGTATCGGGAACGGCGTTCAGGCTTTCGGCAAATGCGCCCAGGCGGGTGCTCAGCTGCCCGCCGCCGCTGGTAAAGGTCTGGCGGGAACAGTCGGTTTCAATTTTTAATACCGGCAGATGGAACTGCTCCGGCGCGGTCAGGCCGGGGGCGTAATAATCACAGAACTGCACGGTGTGGTACACAATGCCAACGGTCTGGCCGTCCACCAGGGCGGCGCGCTCACTGACCGGGGCATCCATCCGCATGCAGGGTATCTGGCCCAGCAGGGCGGCGGCGTAACTGGGCAAAAAGTCCTCCAGTGCGGCGGGGGCAACATCGGCAAGCTCACGGTTGCCGGTGCAGGTAGCATCCACCACGGGCAGGGCAAAGGCTTTCTGCACGGTATCATACAGCACGCTGCCGCCATGGGCACCCAGCAGGGTCAAATGCGGACCCTCGGCGTGGGGTTTGTGCACAAAAAAGGCGTGGGCGCGCTGGGCGTCGAATTCCTGCCCGGTGTACCGCTGCAGGGCATCCGCCAGCCTGCGCAGGTCCCGCGCAAAGCGGGCGCGGGTGGCCGGGGTGCTCTGGTGGGGGACGGGCAGCAGCTGCAAAAATTCCATCTTACCACTGGCAGCCAGCACATCGTAAACGCGCAGCATGGCATCGCAGCAGTTGGTCAGCACCAAAGCCCGGATGCCGGATTGCTCCACCTGTTCCAGCACAGCCTTGGCGTAACCGCACAGGTTGGCGTGGGCGCAGCGCTCCGCGCAGGAAAAACTTTCCGCCAGCGGATCCAGCGCCGAGAAGGTAGCCCCATACCCGGCAAACAGCTCCAGCGGGGCGTATTTGCAGGCATAATAAATCGTTTTGCTCATACCAGCGCCTCCTGTTTGCTGTGCAGCATCTCCAGGAAAGCATCCAGCCGGGTGGCGGTCTGGCCGTCCATCGTGTTGGCGCGGTCGCAGCCATCGCCGTCCAGCAGCAGCACCGGGTAGCCCTCGGCTTCCAGTGCGCTCTTGAACAGCTGTGCGGCCCCCATCGTCTGCTTGCAGCCCCATTGGCAGAAGTAGACCACCCCGTCGATCTGCTGCATGCGGCACAGCTCCAGCGCGCGCTGGATGCGGTGCTGGGCGCTGCCGTTAAAGATGTTGTTCACCAGCCGCGCGGCCATGCTCTCAAACGGTTTGTCCGGGTCCATGTAGCAGCCTAAGGTATCGGCGTTCATATCGCAGGTAATAAGCTGGTTTTCTGCCGAGAAATTCAGCCGCTCCCGCACGGGCGCCTGATAAAACGGCACGGCGTGCGCCCACAGCAGCCGGGTGCCGCCACCCATGGGGCTGGACTCGATATCAGCCAGCAGCTTGCGGGCGTACTGTTCAGCCTGCGGGGTGCCCAGCATGGTGTGGGTCACAAACACTTCGTAAAATTCGGAGGTGACATCGTTGTGCAGGTTCCGCCCGGCCTTGGCGGCCTGTGCCTGCTGCAATAGTTCCAGCGTGCGGCCGCTGTGGGCGACTGCCTGCTGCAGGGCCGCTTCGTCCAGCTTCTGGTGGGTCGCATCCTCCAAAAAGGCGGCGAACTCTCGCAGGCGGTCGGAAACTTCGGCCACAGCGTACTCATCGTGGTCATAGGGCACATCCAGATAAAAGTGGGGGATGCCGTAATGCTGCGCCAGCCGCCGGAAGGTCAGGTTGTTGGCATCGCAGGCAATGGAGGTGCAGGCAGTGAACAGCGGCTTGCCCGCCGTGCCGGAAAGCCCCATGCCCAGCAAAGCCTTGTGGTAGCTGCACAGCGTGGGGCTGATGCCTGCGCTCTCGGCATAATGGATAAAGCCGCGCTCGGCTGCGGCACCGTTCAGGTAACAGGCGGTGGCTTCGGCAAACATCGGCAGCAGGTGGAAGGCGTGCAGCAGTTCACAGGGCATAAAGATATTGACCAGCGCCGCCCGCTGCGGGTGGGCCAGGGGCGCAATCATGGCGTCCATGGCGATCTGTGCCGCATACTGCCGCGCGGGGGTGAGCTCTTTTTCCGGGGCAAGCAGCAGCTGCACATCCTTGGCGCGGTAGCCCAACAGCAGCAGCTGGCGGGCAAGCTCCGGCTTGGAAATGGCATCATCCACCAGCTGGCCAAAGCGGTCAACGATATTTGGCATAGGGGGTTATCCTTTCAACACATAGGTTTCAATGGCCTTGGCAACGCCGTCATGGTTGTTGTCGTCCGTTACATAGCGGGCGGCGGCCAGAACATCCGGTGTGGCGTTGCCCATCGCAATGCCGTACCCGGCGGCCTGGATCATGGCAAGGTCGTTGCCGGAATCGCCGCAGGCCATCACCTGGTTCATCGCCAGGCCCAGGGTATCGGCCAGCGTTTTTAATCCGCTGCCCTTGGTCACGCCAGGGGCGTTGATCTCCATGTTGTTGGGAATGCTGGAAGTAATCTCAACATTAAACCGGCTGGCAACAGCCTGCCAGGCGGCATCGCGGGCGGCATTGTCCCGATAGGTGATGCTGAACTTTTCCACCTCGTGCGGGTGGGCGGCGAACACTGCGTGCATGTCATCCACCACAATGCGGCTGTCGCGCAGGTAGCGGCGCAGGGCAGGGGGCATCAGGGCAAGGCCGTCATTAGCACCAAAATAATCGGTGTAGGCTTTGCCGCCGATAAAAATGCCCATGGCACCGCCCATTGCGGCCACGATATCATAAATGTCGCTGGCAAGGGCAGCATCAAACGGCAGGTTGACCAGCGGTTTGCCGGTGGAAAGCTCCACCACGCTGGCCCCGTTGGAAGTCAGGGCATACCGCACGCCGGGAATGCGCAAAAACGCTTCCGGCACACCCGATGCCACACGCCCCGTTGCGGGGATGACATCAACCCCTTTGGCAATGGCAGCGCGGATGGCTTCCAGCGTGCGGGGTGTGATCTCTTTTTCATCATTGAATACGGTGCCGTCCAGATCCAATGCAACAAGACGGATATCGGGCATAACGGACCCCTCCTTTGTTATATTTCACCAAAGATTTTAGCGCATTTTCGGTCATTTTGCAAGGGCGCCTTGCATTTGCTATGCCAAGTATGGTAAAGTGACATCAGCCCTTTGCATATTGGCACAGGGCAGGGAAGGGGAACGCGATGCAAACTGAACAACAATCGTTGCGTGCGGCAGCCGGGCAGCGCTTTTGGCAGATCGATGCCCTGCGCGGGCTGGCGCTGCTGAATATGCTGGTTTACCATGCCATGTATGACTGGGTGTATATTTTTGGCCATGCCAGCGGCTGGTACGATATCTGGTCCACGCACTGCCATGTGTGGCAGCAGTATATCTGCTGGAGCTTTATTCTGCTTTCGGGTTACAGCTTTACCCTATCCCGCCGCCCGCTCAAGAACGGCCTGCTCACGGCGGCCTGCGCGGTGGTGCTGACCGTGGCAACCGCCGTTGCCATGCCGGAGGAAGTCATCTGGTTCGGCGTGCTGCACCTGCTGGGCTGTGCGGCCCTGCTGACCTGTCTGCTGCACCCCGCGCTGGAAAAGCTGCCCCCGCTGGCAGGGGTTACGGGCAGCGCGGTGCTGTTTGCCCTGCTGAACCAGCTGCCGCAGGGCTGGCTGGGGTTTGAGGGAACGCACCTGGCGGCCCTACCCGCCGCCTGGTACAAGCCGAATCTTTTCTGGCTGGGTCTGCCAGATCTGACGGTGTTTTCCTCATCGGATTATTTCCCGCTTTTGCCGTGGGTGTTTTTGTATTGGGTGGGGTACTTTTTTGCGCGGTGGTTCCGCGCCCGCTGCACCGCGCAGCCCGGCCTGCCGCCCAAAGCCCTGCGCCCCCTGTGCGCCGTGGGCAGCCGCACGCTGCTGATTTATATGCTGCACCAGCCGGTGATTTACGGCGCTTTGCTGGGGCTGCACGCATTGGGGTTGGCATAAAGTTTGGGTAAAGAAAAAAGAAGAAAGAATAATGAATAATGGATGTGTGCCGCCCACGGCGTCACATTTTAACCAAGTCAGTTGCTCCGGCAAAAAGCATTCCAGCCAGAGCAGCCAACCTATTTTATTTGCGCCGCTGCGGGCGGCGCACCAGCATTATTCTTTATTCATTATTATTTATTATTTTGTATAAACTATTGCCCAGACCCCGCGTATGAGGGCAAAAAACTGAACTTTTTATGAAATTTCAAAAAGTGGGCCAGAACGCGTAAAATCGTGGTTGACAGAAGCCTATAAAGTATAGTATAATTTCAGTTACTGGTTGATTGTAATTTTGATTGACCGGCAAACTCCTGTCTCAGACCAAGGGAGGGAAAAAGATGTCGGAGATCCGTGTCAAAGAGGGCGAATCCCTTGAGAGCGCCCTGCGCCGTTTCAAGCGCAGCACTGCCCGCAGCGGTGTTCTTGCTGAGGTGCGCAAGCGCGAGGCTTATGAGAAGCCGTCTGTGCGTCGCAAGAAGAAGTCCGAAGCCGCCCGCAAGCGCAAGTTTAAGTAATCCGGAGCCATCGCAGCGGCTATGCCGCCGTTTTCGATAACCGTGTTTACCCAAAGGAACGGCAGAACAGGTTCGCAGAGATGCGGGCCTGTTCTTTCTTTATGTCTAAAAACCGGGGTGGCGCTTGCCCGCTGCCCCGCGCTTATAATAAGGTAGTTTGTCTATGCTTCTTACCCCTGAATATATTTTCCGTGCCATTGAGGCCATCACGCCGGAGTTCCTGCGCCAGCACGGTATCACCGCCCTGGTGCTGGATGTGGATAATACCTTGACGGGGGATGGCAGCCAGCAGCTGGATGCCACCGTGCAGCAATGGCTGGATACTATGCGTGCCGCGGGTGTGCGGTTGACGATTGTTTCCAACAATACCGCCGCCCGCGTGCGCCCCTTTGCGGACCGTGTGGGCCTGGCTTGGGTGCCGCTGGCCTGCAAGCCGCTGCCGGTCGGCCTGGCCGTTGCCCGCCGCCGCCTTGGCGTTCGCAAAAATCAGATGGCCATGGTGGGCGACCAGATCTTTACGGACCGCCTTGCCGCGGGGCTGTACGGTATCCCCTGCCTGTATACCATGCCGCGTGGGGGCGACCACCAGCGCGGTGTGCAGTTCAAGCGCAGGTTTGAACCCTACTGGCTGGACCGGTATTACCAAAAAGGGGGCCGCCTGTATGAGTGAAGCACCGCGCTTTGGCACGGCTGGGCTTTCGGACAGCTACCGTGTCCGCAGCTTTGACCCGCAGGCCATGGCGGAGTATACGGCTTCCTTTGGGCTGACGGCGTTTGAATACCAGTGTGGGCGCGGTGTGCGCCTGAGGCTGGATAAAGCCGCCGCCTTAAAAGAAGCGTTTGATGCAAAAGGCATCACTTTCTCGGTCCATGCGCCGTACTACATCAGCATGAGCAGCCTGGAGGAGGACAAGCGGCTGAACAGCGTGAACTACCTGCTGCAAAGCTGTGCACTGGTCAAGGCACTGGGCGGCCGCAGGGTCATCTTCCACGCGGGCAGCTGCGGCAAGCAGAGCCGGGAAGCTGCACTGGAAAAGGCGCTGGACACCATGCGCCGCGCCGTTCAGGCCGTGGATGAAGCCGGTTATGGCGACTGTATCCTTTGCCCTGAAACGATGGGCAAGGTGAACCAGCTGGGCACGCTGGATGAAGTGCTGGCCCTTTGCAGTGTGGATGAACGCATTATTCCCTGCGTGGATTTTGGACACCTGTATGCCCGCAGCCAGGGCACCGAGCTGAACGATGAGACCGCCCCGGCAGATTACGCCGCCATCCTGGATGCCATTGCCGCAGCCTTGCCGGGGGAGCGGGCCAAAAAGTTCCACGCGCATTTTTCCCGCATTGCCTACACCAAGGGTGGGGAAAAATGCCACCTGACTTTTGCGGATACCGAGTTTGGCCCGCCGCCTGCCCCGCTGATGCAGCTGCTGAAAACCCGTGGCCTGGCGCCCACCATTATCTGTGAATCCGCCGGAACCCAGGCCGAGGATGCGGCGGCGCTGAAAAAACTGTATGAACAGGGCTGAGAAAGCCCAAAAACAGCCAACAAAAGCCGAAAAAAACCAAAATATCACCCGAAAATCCCGCTAACCTCTTGCAATACTGGCGCTTTTCGGGTAAAATACTTACAGGTATGACAATGCAATGGCATTGCTTGATGGGCGGCGGGGCCGCTTTTTCAAACAGGCCCGATTCTAAAATTATGGAGGAGTTCCTATATGATCTCTGCAGGCGAATTTCGTAACGGTGTAACTTTTGAGCAGGACGGCCAGGTCCTTCAGGTCGTTGAGTTCCAGCATGTTAAGCCCGGCAAGGGTGCTGCTTTTGTGCGCACTAAGACCAAGAACGTGATTACCGGTTCCGTTGTTGAAACCAGCTACAACCCGACCGCTAAGTTCCCCCAGGCTTTCATTGAGCGCCGTGAGGTTACCTACTCTTACGAGGATGGCGACCTGTACTACTTCATGGATAATGAAACCTACGAGCAGATCCCCGTTGCCGCTGCCGATGTGCCGGAAAACTTCAAGTTCTGCAAAGAAAACGAAATCTGCAAACTGCTGTCCTACAAGGGCAAGGTTTTCAGCGTTGAAATCCCCAACTTCATCGAGCTGGAAGTTACCGAGACTGAGCCTGGCTTCAAGGGCAACACCGCTACCAACACCCTGAAGCCCGCTAAGGTTGAGACTGGTGCCGAGATCCGCGTGCCCCTGTTCATCAACGAGGGCGACAAGATCCGCATCGATACCCGCACCGGCGAGTATATGGAGCGCGTCTGATCTTAAAACAAATGGCCGGGCCGTGGTTTTTGCCGCGTCCCGGCTTTTTTGGAAAATTGCAAAAACAAACACCCTGTTTACAGTGCGTGAAGGAGGTTTTCCCTTATGGCTATGGATCTGAATGCAAAGGCCGCTTACATCCGCGGTATGATGAAAGGGATGGAGTTTGACCCCACCACCCAGGAAGGCAAGATCATTGTTGCAATGATGGACCTGCTGGAAGAGATGGCCGATGTTGTGAGCGAGCATGACGATGCCCTGGATCAGGCTTTTGACGAGCTGGACGCCATTGATGAAGATATGGATGATCTGGTGGACAACATCTTCGGCGATGACGATGAGGACGAAGATGAGGACGAGGATGACGACGGCGCATTTGAAACCAGCTATGAAGTCACCTGCCCCAACTGTGGTACCGTCAACATTGTGGATGAAGACACCCTGATGGACAGCGATAAGATCGTCTGCGCAGAGTGCGGCGCAGCTTTCGATGTGGAAGTTCTGCCCGACGATGCCGAGATGCCCGCCGATGCAGAAGCCGAAAGTACCGATGTGACCATCGAGTAAGCGGTTAAGTGCACAAAATAGAATAACAGATAGAAAATCACCCCTGTGGCCGGATTATTCTGGCCGCAGGGGTGATTTTTTGATTATTGGGGAAGAAAGTAATTTGCAGCGAGGTTGCAAACGCTGCCATAAACCTGTAGACGATGTGTAGGGGACGATGCTTGACCGTTCCGAAACCGTAAGACAATATATCATTATAAAATTTGTGATGCTCAATGATGTAAAAGCTCCGGCGTGGTCAGGTAGCAACGCCCTGCGGCACAGGGATGAAGTACAACAAAAACAGCCCGGTCCAAACGGACCGGGCATTGTGGGTTCCTGTTTACTTTTTCTCGTTCTTCAGCTGGTTGCGCAGCATGATATCGCCAAAGGTCAGGGCGTTGAACAAACCGCCGGCCTTGTTGGCCTGGCGCACAATGCGCGCCGGCAGAGGCTTGCTTTCATCGGTGGAAAGCAATACAATGTGAACCTTATCGGCCACGTCGGCATTGCCTTCCTTTTTGGTGGTCAGTACCTGCAGGTACACAACATAGGGATCATGCATAGAACCATAGTAAATATCGTTGCCGCAGCGCACCAGCGGGCGGCCCTTATAGGTCAGACTGGGGGTAAAAGCCATCTCTTACAACCTTCTTTCGCTGTTGTTGTATCCGAAAAGCCGAAAATATAGCCTGTTTCTACAAACACAGCCGGATTTTGCGTTAAAAGACCTTGGAATCCACAAAGGATTCCGGCGGCTTTTGCCTTAAATCCGTCTTGCGTTTGCGAAATATGCGTCATTTTCTTTGTTTTCAGCTACACCTTAATCAATAAAAAATATTATACCATACAAGATAGGGGATTACAAATCTAATTTTTCGCTTTCGATCTTTTCTTCGTTCAAGGCAACGCGCTGGGTCAAAATGCGCACCTTGCTGTCCAGCTGACTGAGCCGGATGGACATAAAAAACTGTTTGGCCAGCAGCAAAAAGATGATGACGATATAAACAAAATTGATGGGGCTCTGGAACCCAAGCAGATACGCCGCCCAGTAGGCAATGCCGGGAAAGATGGCCAAAATCAGCAGAATGCCGCTGAACAGAAGCCAGAAAATGGTATCTTCGATCTGCACCTTAGCCAAACGCACGCGGCGCAGAATATAGGTTGCGGTGATCAGGCTGCCCAACACAAGGCATATACGGATAATTGGCTGATCAAACATGGCTTACAGGCTCCTTTCCGGGTAAGGCGTTTCGGTGTCCCGCTTGCGGAACCACTGAATCAGCAAAATGGAGATGGACATTTTGACCATATATTCAATGCTGCGCCAAAAGGTCAGGTAGCTTTGACCGGCCTCGCGCTCGCCCATCGTAACTTGTACTTCGCGTACCACAGCGCCGTTTTTGATCAGGTAACTGATGGTATCCGGCTCCGGGCCATAGTTCAAATTTTGGGCAAATTCTTCCACCATGGCGCGGTTGAACAGCCGCATGCCGCTGGTGGGGTCGCAGATTGCACGGCCGGTGGTCAGCCGGATGGACCAGCTGATGATGTAACTGCCCAGCATGCGCAGGCTTTTGGGCTTTTTTACCGTCAAAAAACGGCTGCCAATCACGATGTCGGCCCCGCTTTCCAGCTCTTCCAGCATGGCGGCGATATATTCCGGTCGGTGCTGGCCGTCAGCATCCAGCTGCATGGCGCAGTCATACCCGTTTTCGGCGGCATAGCGCAGCCCGGTCTGGAATGCACCTGCCAGCCCCAGGTTGACCGGCAGATCGATCAAGCGGAACCCATGTTCCCGGCAGATGGCCGCGGTTTTATCACGGCTGCCATCGTTGACTACAACATAGTCATACTGCGGGTAGTTCTTGACAATGCCGTTGACGACCTTGACAATATTGGCTTCCTCATTATATGCAGGAATAACAATCAGCAATTTTGACATAACAAATGTTCCTTATCCACTTGCCCGGCAAACACCGGGCAGATGTCAGCTTTGGTTTATGATCCCCATCATTTTATCAAATACGGCATCCCATGTAAAGTGCGCGTACACATTGCGGTACGCCGCCTCGGCACAGGCATGGGCGCGGGCGGGATCATCCAGCAGGGTCTGCAGCCCGGCGCGGATGGTTTCCACCGTGGCGTCCTGTGGCTGGCCGGGCAGCACAATGCCGTGGGTATCGTCCGGCAGCAGCTCCTCGGTTCCAGCGGTACGGGTGCACACGATGGGGCAGCGGCAGGCCGCGGCTTCCAGCAAGGTGGTGGGAAAGCCCTCGGCATACCGGGTGGGCAGACAGTATACATCTGCCTGCCGCAGCAGCTGAACCACCGCATCATGCGGCAGGGCACTGGGGGTAACGGCCCCAAGGTCCGCCAGTTCCTGCTGCTGCGGACCGCTGCCAGCCGCCACCAGAACAACGCCCGGCAGCTGGGCCACGGCCTGGGCTAATAATCCGGCGCCCTTTTCGGGAATCAGGCGGCCCACAAACAGCACGATCTTACGGTCGCCAAGGTTCAGCTTGGCGCGCCAGTCTGGCGCGTGGGCGGCTTCCTGTTCCAAAGCAGCGGGGTCAATGGCGTTGGGCATGGTTCCTGCAGCCGTAATGCCAAAGGTGTGCAGCCAGCGGCAGGCAGCGGCGGAAACGCCATAGAACGGCGCGCCGGTGCTGCGCACCATGCGGCAGGCAATCTGCTCATACAGCCGCCCGCAGGCCCCCAGCAGGCCGCTGCCCATCGGCATGTATCCGGTGGAATGGTCAATAACCAGCATGGGGATACCGCGGCGCTTGGCCGCGCGGGCAGCCCAGACGCTTTGGGTGTACATGCGGGTCTGCACCACGCAGAAATCGAGCTTTTGCGCCCAGATTTGCGCGGTCAGCGCGTGGAAGCGCGCCCCCGGCTTGATGACAGGAAAGCGCCCGTTCATGACAGGCCAGACGGGCAGGCGGTAAATTTCAATGCCATCCCCGTCAATTTCGTGCTCCGGCAGGTTGGGCAGAGCACTGGTAACCACAATGGCGCGGTGCCCGGCGGCAACAGTGCGGCGGGCAAGGTTCCAGGTGTAGCGTTCCACACCACCCACCGTGGGCAGGTACTGCGCAGAAAAATAACAAATCGTCATCGGGCAATCACCGCAAGCATGGCGTTCAGCAATACCCCGGCGTTGACTACGCACAGGCAGCAGACCAGGGTGCAGGCGGACGGTTTGCCGCTGGCAACCTGGACCCGGCGGGGCAGGCAGGTAAGCAGGAACAACGGCAGCACGGGCAGAAGATACCGCCCCTGGAAGCCGTAAACGGTCTGGTAATAGGTCGGGGTCCACACAAGGCAGCCGGCAAAGGCCAACGCGGCGCACAGCAGCGCGGCCAGCGCACACCACACCCGGTAGCGCCCCTGGGGCAGCCCCGGCACGGGAACATCCTGCGCCGGAACGGCGGCATACCACAGCAGCAGGTAGAGCGCCAACACCCAGAACCAGGCCAGGTCCAGCGAGCTGTAACTTAAGCTGCCACCCACAAGGCCGCGCACCCAGTTGTCGGCATCCTGCACCACGCTGCGTACCAGCAGCATAGCCACGGCGGGCAGATTGTGCAGAAT
This sequence comes from Gemmiger qucibialis, assembly GCF_027689445.1. Lineage (NCBI taxonomy): Bacteria > Bacillati > Bacillota > Clostridia > Eubacteriales > Oscillospiraceae > Gemmiger > Gemmiger qucibialis. The sequence goes on from NZ_JAQFEN010000002.1 coordinate 228,554, forward strand.
GTAACCGGGGGTAAAGGTGGTCTGGTCTTCCTCGCTGGGGGTGCTCTGGCTGTCCCGCACGGTACGGACAGCTTCGATCTCTTTGATCAGCACATTGCGGTCCAACGGGTAGCGGTCATCCTCCACGCCGGGGTAGATCTGGCAGGCGGAAAGCAGCTCTGCACATTCATCACTGCTGAACATGGACTTGAAAAAGTCTCGGCGGTCAGCAGTGGCCAGCCGTTCCCGGCACATTTCGGCGTCGGTGGTCATCAGGTCGCGGTTCAGGTAAACCAGGGAAGCCGCACTCATGAATTCATCATCGGTCAGGCTGGAATGCTCCACTTCCTCCGGGCTGAAGAAAAAGCTCTGGCCCAGAACGGCGGCGGTCACATCGCCCTCCTGCAAGGCCTGCACCCAGAACTCCAGCTCCTTCTGCGGGATCTCGGTCACGCCCTCCACGCAGTAATACAGGCGGCGCACAAAGTTGGAAGCCGTGTTTTCGCGGTACTCGGCAGGCATGTTGGCAAACCGGTTGGAGGTTTTGCCGTCACCCGCGGCAGGGGCGGCATGCAGGGTACGATTGTCAGCTGCCTCTGTTGCTGTATAAGAAACCGCGGCAGCCGGGGTAGAACCCTGTGCAGAGGTGGTTTCTGTCTGGGTAGTCTGATTTTCAAACCCGGAAGAACCGGCCACCGAGGTGACCAGCACCGCGCGGTTGATGCTGAGCGCCAGCAGCACGCATCCGGCCAGATAAGCGGCTTTTTTGGTTGCGGCGCTCTGGCCAAAGCGGCTGTTGGGAATCAGCAGGAACAACGCTGCCAGCGGCAGGTAAACCAGTTTGGCCGGTGCCAGCAGGATGCCGAACACCGCCAGCGGCAGCCACAGCCGCACCGGCAGCACCGTGCCGTCCTTGCAGCCAAAAATCGCCTGCATACATAGCGCAGTAAAGGCAAACGCCAGCCCCAGCAGCAGGGAATCCCGGCTGAAAGAAGCCGCCAGATGCAGCGTCATGGGCAGCAGGGCCGCCGCAGCGAATACCCGCCTGCCAAACGGCGCGGCTTTAACGGCCAGCGCCGCTAACAAAGCGAACACAATTAAATTTGCTGTGCGCCCCAGCATCAGCGCCGGAACAAAGCCAAGGTGAAAAACATATGCCAGGAACACCGCTGCCGCGCTGAACAGATACAGCGTGGGATTGCGGTCGGTCTGCAGTTCTTCCAGCGCCGTGTGGCTGTCAAAACTGTCAGGGGTGGTGGTGAACAGATTTTCGCTCAGTTCCTGCCAGCTGAACACGGTGGTCTTTTCGTTTTGCAGCAGGGGGGCAAAGTCGTGCTCGCGGCGGTAGGTCATATCCAGCGGCACATTGCCCATCCGCCATTCATCCGGCGAGAGCATGTTGGCCCATTTGCAGGCTAAAGTAAAGGACTGGTTGATGTGGTATTTTTCGTCCGGCGCGGCATAGGGCGGCAGCACAAAGCTGCACAGCATGCCAAAGCAGAGCACCAGCACAAACACCAGCCGATGCAGCGGCATGCGGCCCCGCATGGCAAAATAAATGCCAAGGAACACCACAACGCTGGCCAGCAGCCCGACCAGCAAAAAGAACCGGGTCAAAAATCCGCCAATCTGTTTGTAAGTCACCAGCAGCGCCAGCGTGCCGTCTACGGCTTCGCCGTTTACGGTAAAGGTATCGTTCCACAGCACAGCGCCGTTGCTGCAGCCCACGGTCAACCGGCCGGAACCGGTATACTCCGGTTTCAGGGTCACGCGGTAGCGGCGGCCTGCGCTGCCGGTCACGGGGGTATCCAGCCCCATGCCGGTGTACTGCCCGGCCACAATGTTCGCCATATCGCCGGTGGAGCGGGCCAGCACCTCGCCGGTGTCGGCATCGGCAAGTTCCAGGTGCAGCTCACCGGTGGGTTGGCCGTTGCTGGTGCCAAACACAAAGGCCATGGCCAGCAGGTCATTGTCGGTATCAAAGGTCTGGGCAGCGCCGTTGGCTTCGTCCAGCTCGGCGCTGTACTGGCTGTAATCATCGCTGATGCGCTCCGACAGGCTCTTGTCATTGTTGGGGCGCACCGCGGCCAACCAAACCAGCACCACGGCCAGCAGGCAGGCAGCAACGGCGCACAAGGCGGTGCCCAGCGGGCTTTTCAGAAAATCCTTTATTTTGCTCATACGGGCTCCTCCCGGTTTTGGTGGTTCAGCGTTCAGGGGGTGTCCAAAACAAACACCGGAATATTTAAGGCAATACCGCATAATTCTAAGTGCCGATACGGCGAGCGAGGTGCGGCAGATGCCAAGCCAAAAGTGCAGATAATACTGGATGTCTTATCGAGCATTTTGGCAACGCAGATGCCGTGCCGCAGCTGCCGGAGCGGTGCTTAAGCCGCAAGGCGGGAATTGTGCGGTGTTGCCTTAACGTTTCAGCCGCACCCATCAAATCTTTGCGCCAAAGGCTTTTTTAACGGCGGCAGGCAGGCGGCCGTCCCGCAGCAGGATCTCTTCCACCGTGCCGCGCACAGCGCCCTCGCCGCCTTTTTGGCGGCAGATGAAATCCGCCCGCCCCAGCACAGGGCCGGCAGCATCGGCCGGGCAGGCCACAAAGCCGCACAGGGCCATGGCGGTCAAATCGTTCAGGTCATCGCCGCAATAGGCAACATCCTGCTTGGTCAGGCTGTGCTCAGCCATAAACCTGCTCAAAAAGACGGCTTTGTCGTGTACGTTCTGGAACAGATAGTCAATGTGCAGGTCCTGGGCACGGCGGCGCACGGCTTCACATTCGCGCCCGGTGCAGATCATAACCTGCATCCCTGCCGCGCGGGCCAGCACGATCCCGGCCCCATCCTTGATGGCAAACTTTTTCAGCTCGTTGCCGGTGGAATCATAGTACACGCCGCCGTCTGTCATGGTGCCGTCTACATCCAGAACCAAAAGTCGAATCATGGGCAAACCTCGTTATTTTGCGTATTCGCTGGGGGTGATAAAGGTCACATCCAGCCCGCAGGCTTTGATGGCACCTGCCATGGCGGTGTTGAACGCAGCTCCGCGCCCGGTGTGAGCGTGCAGCAGGCTGTCGGCATAGGCGGGGGTACCGGGCTTGTAGCCATCGGCCCCGGCCAGCAGCACGGCCTTGGCACCGCACAGCCGCAGCAGCCGCAGCAGCATCAGTACACTGTTGCTGCCAAGGGATGCATTCTGCACATCCGGGGCCGCCAGCCGGTCATAATTGACCGCCAGCGCCCCCTGCGGCAGCGGCCGCAGGTTGGAGGTGAGCACAACAGGGCAGGGCAGGGCAGCAAGGTCCAGCTTTTCAAACCGCTTGCTGTTGGTAAAAAATGCATAATCCGGCTGGCAGACTTCCGGGCAGAAATTGGCCGAAACAATGCAGTCTGCCTTGGCGGCGGCCACAGCGCTGCGTCCAGCTTCCTCCGCCAGGCTGGCACCGGGGGCCAGCACCAGCACGGTCTTGCCGCCAAACGCGGTGCGCAGGGTATCCAGCGCGGCGGTGTCGTCAATGGCGCGGTTCTGGTATTCGCGGTACAGGCGGTCGGCATAGTCTTTATCGTATGCGGTGGCCTTGCTGCGGTCAAAACCGGCCAGAATATGGTTGATGTCCCGGTTGGTCAAATCGCCTTTGTCCAGATAATGCTCGGCGTAATCGCGGTGCAGGTTATACCGTGCGCTCAGGAAGTAAGCCGGGGTGTAACCCCAGGCTGTCTCGCCTTTCAGCGGGGCGATATGGTCCTGGATGGCGTCCATCATCTCGTCAATGTCATAATGGCAGCCAAGGGTCTCGTTCATATAGTCGGCAATCAGCTCAATGGGCAGGTTGCCGGGAATGCGCCCCATGCCCATCAGGCTGCCGTCCACAGTGGTATCGCGGCCCAGGTGCTTGTCCAGAAATTCCTGCGCCAGGCAGAAAGAGAGCGCCATATTCTCATGCAGGTGCAGCCCCACGCGGATATCCGGGGCCAGGTTGTGGTCCACCAGGCTGACGATGCGCTCTAAGTCACGCCGCCGCATGCTGCCGAAGGTATCCACAATGGAGAACTGGTACGGGTGAATCTCGTTTACCTGGTCTAAAATCCACAGCAAGTCTTTGTCGGCATAGCCCATAATGTTGATGGGGTTGATGGACAGCTTGTACCCGCGGGCCTTGACTTCGCGGGCAAAATCCATGCCTTCGCGGATATCGTAATCGTGGGCGGTAATGCGCAGCATCTCAATGCCGTGCCCCTCATAAGGGGACAGCTTGGCAATATCATAATTGGAGCGCATGGCCATGCCGCTGTACATGGTGCTGCCGGTGTGGGCAGGCAGCAGTCTGTTCAGCTCTTCAATGGTGTTGCAGACGGTCACATCGGGGTTGTAGCCATCCACATTGCGCAGAAAGCCCACTTCCACAATGTCAGTCCCGGCACGGGTCAGCGAGGCGATAATATCTTTGGCTGCAGCAAAGCCCCAGTTCCAGCTGTTCACATAGCCGCCGTCACGCAGGGTGCAGTCCAATAGTTTAATATCGGGCATTTATTCTTTTCCTTTCAGGATTTCGCTCACAAGGGCAAGGTCCTTGGGGGTGTCAACGCTCACAGTCTTGTACGGGCTGACGATGGCATGTACCTTGTGGCCGTTTTCCACAAAGCGCATCATATCGTTCTCTTCGGCTTTTTCCAGAATGGACTTCGGTGTTTCGTGGTAGAACGCCAGCGCCCGGCGGGAGTACAGCTGGATGCCGGTCACCTTCTCGTATTCAAAATCCAGCGTGCCTTTGGGGTAGGGAATGGGGCTGCGGGAGATCATCAAAATTTCCCGTGCGGCGTTGGTCACGACCTTCTGGTTGGAAAAATCGATCACATCCGCGGGGTGCTCCATCCGGTTGGTCAGCACGGCGACATAATACGGGTCCTCCGGCAGGGTATCCGGCAGAATCAAATCAAACGCCTTTACGTTGATCAGCGGCTCGTCACCCATGATCTGCAGATACAGGTCGGCTTCTACCTTGGTGGAAACCTCCCAGATGCGCCCGGTGGGGGTGTCATGGTCGGGGCTGGTCATGCAGTATTCCATGCCGTAGGTGCGGCAGGCTTCGGCAATGCGCTCATCGTCGGTGGCGATAAACACATCATCGAGCTTTTTGCACTTTTTGGCTTCCTGGTACACCCACCAGATCATGGGCTTGCCCAAAATATCCGCCAGCGGCTTGCCCGGCATCCGCGTGCTGGCATAACGGGCGGGAATAACGCCGATAAGTTTCATAGTAAGCAACCTCCTAAAAGAAGCATTGGCTCCCCTTTGAGGGGAGCTGTCCGCGCAGCGGACTGAGGGGTGGTTCCCTAAGAAAGAGTTATAGATTGTTATGAAAATCTATTTGGATATCCGCATCAGAATCGTACGCTCAATTTCGGCTGCAACACCCTCCAAATTGAGAAGAACGTCCCGGTTGGAAAACCGCAGAACAAAAATACCAAACGCCTGCAAATAAGCAGTTCGGGCAGCATCCTGCTGCTGCCCCTGCGGTTCGTAATGCTGCGAACCGTCAATTTCAACTGCCAACTGAGCAGAAGCACAATAAAAATCAAGGGCAATACCGCATAATTCTAAGTGCCGATACGGCGAGCGAGGTGCGGCAGATGCTAAGCCAAAAGCGCAGATAATACTGGATGTCTTATCGAGCATTTTGGCAACGCAGATGCCGTGCCGCAGCCGCCGGAGCGGTGCTTAAGCCGTAAGGCGGGAATTGTGCGGTGTTGCCCAAGGATATAGGGCCCAACGCTCTTTTGGCGTGTGAATTTGTAGGGGCAGGGACGCAGATATTCATACCATAATTTGCGCTCCGCATCGGTCACATTTTTGCGCAGAGAACGAACATAGGCAAGATTGTTGGAATTATGCGGCAGGCGCATAGAATGGTACGTCCCCTTCCGGCTTATCATTTAGGCGGCAGTAAGGGAGCCACCCCTCCGACCTCGCTTGCGCTCGGCCACCTCCCCTCAAAGGGGAGGCATTACCCCTGCACCAACTTTTCTGCCTCTTCCAGCCCCACAAACACCTTTTCTTCCGCGGCGGTAAAGCCGCGCAGGACCCAGCTTTGCACGGTGACGGCGCGCTGGAATTTGAAGGGCAGGCAGAAATTGAGAACCTCGCTTGGCATGGTGCGGGGCAGGATAACAGCAGTAGGGAACAGCTTGGAATAATCCGTGGTATCCCGCGGGTGGGTTTTGATAAACAGCGGTTCTGTGCAGTATTTCTTGGCAACAGCCGCAAACATGGCGTCCTGGGTGGGCTGATCCATCAGGCCGTCCAGCACAAAGCTGCGGGGCAAAAGCAGGCAGGCACCCTGCACATGCTCCGGCAGGGGAACGGCCAAAAACACCCGGCGGATGATGGCTTTTTCTTCCTCCATCAGGCTTTCCAGTAGCTGCGCTTTGGATACCGTTACCAGCTTGTCTACGCCAAAAATGCTGCACCGCGCGGCGTCTTCGCTTTCCACCGTGCGGCAGCAGGGGCTGTCGCCCCAGTAGCGGTAGGGGCCGCGGGGGTTGGTGCGCTGCTCGTCCAGCAGGTGCTGGTCAGGGTCCAGCGTGCCGCCAAAGGTATCTTCGCACAGGGTATAAACCCGGCGCTCCCGCTGCAGGTAGCGCCCTAAAGCGCTCCAGTCATTGCTGATGTACACATGCCCCTTGGGCAGCGTAAAATACGGTTTGCGGAACGGGTGGCGCAGGCGGTAAAAGTCGCTTTCGCTGTTCTGTGCGTCCAGCTTTTCCTCGTCCACGATCAAAACAGCGTCCCACAGATCCGGCGCGGCGTCCAGCAATTTAGCGCGCAGGGTTTCGGCTTCCGGCACACAGGTGCTCAGCACAAGGGTAGACTTGCCGGGGCGGCTGCGCAGCGCACGCACCAGCGCGATTAACACATGATACAGCGTGTGGCAGATGAAAATATCACCCATCGTATCCATTCTCCAACACTTTGACCGGCGGGAAGTGGATGCGGCCCCAGCCCGGTGCCCATTCCGGCATGGTCAAATCGCCGGAGGTTACCTCAAACGCAAACTCGGTCACTGGCTTGTCCAGGCAGACAGCCTGGGTCAGCACGCCGTCAAACACATCCACATAGAAGAAATACTGGCCTTCGCCCAGCAGGCTGGGGTCAAACTCAAACTCGGTGGTATACAGCTTGCCAGGCACGGCGGCGCCCAGGTTGACCGGGTGGGTAATGCCCACGGGGGTCGAATCCCGGAAATGCAGGTTCAGCTTTAAGTGTACCCCGGTAAACGGCTCCGAAACACGCCAGGTAATGCGCACCCGAATTTTTTCGGTGTCCGCAAACACACTGGATTCCTTGCCCACAAAGTCCAGCGTTTCCAGCCGCATCCGCTTGCCTGCGCTGGCGTTCATGCGGGAAACATCCAGCAGGTCATAGTGGACCACGTTCACATCGGTGGTTTCCATATACACGGCAATGGCCTGTTCTACATCGCCGTCAAAGATCACGCGGCCCTGGTCCAGCACCACGCAGCGGGTGCACAGTTGGCGGATGGTGCTCATGTTGTGGCTGACGTACAGGACGGTGCGGCCCTCCTGCCCGGCAACATCGCTCATTTTGCCCAGGCATTTCTGCTGGAACTTCATATCGCCCACGGCCAGCACTTCGTCCATTACCATGATCTCGCTGTCCAGGTGGGCGGCAACGGAAAACGCCAGCTTGACGAACATGCCGCTGGAATACCGCTTGACGGGGGTATCAATAAAATCTCCGCACTCCGAAAATTCAATGATCTGGTCGATCTTGGAATCGACCTCGGCGCGGGTCATGCCCAGAATAGCGCCGTTCATGTAGATGTTCTCGCGGCCGGTCATCTCGTTGTTAAAGCCGGTGCCCACTTCCAGCATGGAAGCCACCCGCCCGCGCAGCCGGATCTCGCCCTCGGTGGGGGCGGTAATGCGGGACAAAATTTTGAGCAGGGTGGATTTGCCTGCGCCGTTGCGGCCGATAATGCCCAGCGCTTCGCCTTTGTACACGGTCAGGTCCACGCCGTTCAGCGCCATAAAGGTTTTGCCAAACAGGCGGGCATCCGTGCCGATCACGGTGTTGGGGTCCTCTTTGCCGCGCACACGGGCCCACCAGCTTTGCAGGTCATGCGTCAAAGTGCCGCCGCCGATCTGGCCCAGTTTGTATTGCTTTTTCAAGCCCGATACCTGAATGACGGGTACGCGCTGGTTTTGTGCATGTGTCTGGTTTTCCATCTGCGCCCCTCCTTACACGGTATCCATAAAGGTTTTTTCAATGCGGCTGAACAGCACCACGCCCAGCACAAGGGCGGCTGCGGTAACAATCAGGCTGTAGATCAGGCTGCCCACTTCCACGGTGCCGGTGCCAAGGGTGCCCATGCGGAACACCTCGATCGGTGCAGTCATCGGGTTCAAGCGCATCAGCATCTGCAGCCGGGGGGATTCCTCCAAGCTGGAAAGGGGATAGACCACAGGAGAAATGTACATCCACAGCTGCACGCCAAAGCTCACAGCAATGGCAAGGTCACGGTACTTGGTGGTCAGGGCGGAAACGATAATCCCCACGCCCAGGCCCAGCAGCATGACTTCCAGCACCACCAGCGGCACGGCAAACGCCCAGGCCGTCAGGTGTACACCGGACCCGGTCACGGCAAAGTAGACCCAGAACAGAATGTACATGACAAACTGGATAAAGAAGTTGATCAGGCTGGTCAATACCTGGCTGATGGGGGTGGTAAGCCGTGGGAAATACACCTTGCCGAACACCTGGCTGTTGGCCACAAAGGTGTTGGCCGTGCCGTTGATGCAGGAGGCAAAAAAGGTCCACACCGTATTGCCTGCCATGTAGAACAAAAAGCTCGGCGTACCGTCCGTAGAAAGCCCGGCAATGCCGCCGAACACCACGTTGAACAGCACCGTGGTGATAAGCGGGTTCAGGATGATCCACAGCGGCCCCAGGATGGTCTGCTTGTACATGACGGTAAAGTTGCGCTTGACGAACATGACAATCAGGTCACGGTAGCGCCACAGCTCTTCCAGGTCCACATCAAACCAGCCGGTGCGCGGCCGAATGATGGTGGTCCATTGCGTGTTATCCCCGGCAGGGGTCTGGTTGCGTTGCTCTGCCATAAAAAGCCCTTTCAAAAATAGATATTTCAGGGGAATCCCCGATACATACTTATAGACAATTCATTGTACCATAATCCGCGGTAAAAAACAATGTTTGCACTGTGCAGAAAGCGCTGCCAAAACAAAAGCCGCCCTGCAGGCCCGGAACAGGGGATGCAGAACGGTTCAAAGAGTTTATTTTGCGGTCAGCCTGCGCCAGCCGGTGCGCAGCAATGTCCAGCAGCCAAGCAGCAGCAGGGAAAGCAGGATGTCCCACCCGATGCGGCAGGGCAGCGTGAACAGAAGGCGGTCTTTTTGCCAGATGGCACTGGTAAACACATCCATATGGTGCACAAAGAACAGCCACAGGCTGTGCCGCCCCAAAAAGCTGAGCGCCGGCCGCAAAGCGTTATTGGCGTTCAGTTCACGGCACAGATGGCAGAAGATCCAAATGCCGCATACACTGATGGAAGCGCACAAAATGTAATTGGAGTATGTGCGGGAAGCAAGTTCAATATAAATGCCCTGCTGGCAGCACCATGTCCAGGGGATCAGCATGGCAAGGAAAAGCGGGACCCGGTAACGATCCAACAGTGCCTGATGCTGGCGGAACAGCTGCCCCAATGTGAGGTACATGACAACGACCATTGCAACATCCAGACATTGGGGAAGATACTGTACCTGCCCGATGTATGCCCCGAACAGCATGACAATGAAACTGACGGCAAAATCCCCTTTGGGGAACAAAAGCCCCAGCAGCTCCCAGATCAGCTTGCCCCAGAACAGTGCAAACAAAAACCATGGCATGCCGCAGCTGGGAATGCCGTCGGCAGGGTTACCGCTGGCCCAGAACAGGGTGATGGCATTGTAGCGGGCAATATCCCACAGGTTGGTCAGGCTTCTGTCATCAGAAAGAAAAAAGTTCAGCAAAACGTTGAACACCTGCACCACACCCAGCACGGGAACGATCAGTGCAACAAAGTCCTTCCTGACCCGGCGGGCAAAACCCTGCCAGGTATCCGGGCGGCGGGCCGTATAGCCGGTCAGAAAGAAAAAGGCCGGCATGTGGAACGAAAAAATGAAATTGCGCATCAGGTTGCCGTAGGGCAGGGTGTGCCCCACAATCACCAGAATCATGCACAGACCTTTGGCGGTATCAATCCAGTCAATGCGCTGGCGCACGGCAGGGTGCGGAGCGGCGGATTGTTGAACAGCAGTCATACGGCGGTCTCCTTCGGTCTTGGCATCACTGCTGCTTGGGCGGGTTCTTTTTCTGTTTGTCATTGCAGTGTTCCTGGCAGCTGGCGCAGTTGCCGGTGCAGCCGCCGTGCCAGCCCTTTTCGCTGTTGGCAATAAAACCGATGGCAACGCCGAGCAGAACAAAAATAATAACCAGAACAAGGATACTTTGAAGTGACATGGAAAAAACCTCCCTATGGGTTAAGCGAAAACAAAGTGACAGGTGAATACGCTGCCCTTATGCCAACCCCAGCAAAACCCCTACACAGTGCACGGCAAACGCCACAACCCAGGCAATGCCGCACTGCATCAGTACCACACCCAGTGCAGCCCGGCCACCGCCCAGTTCCCGCTTGACAGCGGCAATGGCTGCAACACAGGGGGTATACAACAGCGTAAAGATCAGGAAAACCAGCGCAGTAAACGGGGTGAACAGCATGTTCAGTGCGCCGGTATCGCCGCCCAGCAGGACGGTCAGGGTGGAAACAACGCTTTCCTTGGCGGTAAAGCCGGTGATCAACGCAGTGGAAATGCGCCAGTCGCCAAAGCCAAGGGGCTTGAAGATGGGGGTGATCAGGCTGCCAACCAAAGCCAGAAGGCTGGAATCCGGGGTGGCAGCAACATTCAGGCGGGTGTCGAACGTCTGTAGGAACCAGATTACGACGGTTGCAACAAAGATAATTGTAAAGGCACGCTGAATAAAATCACGGGCCTTTTCCCAAATCAGCTGGCCGACGCTTTTGGGCGAAGGCAGGCGGTAGTTGGGCAGCTCCATCACAAAGGGTACCGGTTCACCGCGGAAACAGGTCTGCTTGAGGATCAGCGAATACAGTATACCACACAAAATGCCGAAAAGATAGAGGAAAATCATGACCGGTGCACGCCATACCCGCGGGAAAAACGCGGCGGTGAACAGCGCATAAATGGGCAGCTTGGCGGAACAGCTCATGAACGGGGTCAGCAAAATCGTCATGCGGCGGTCACGCTCACTGGAAAGGGTGCGGGTTGCCATAATGGCGGGAACCGAGCAGCCGAAGCCCACCAGCATGGGCACAAAGCTGCGGCCCGAAAGCCCAATGCGGCGCAGCAGTTTGTCCATAACAAAGGCCACGCGGGCCATATAACCGGTATCTTCCAAGATGGACAAAAAGAAGAACAGGATAACGATCGTGGGCAAAAAGCTCAGCACGCTGCCCACACCGGCAAAAATGCCGTCGATCACAAGGCTGTGCACCACCGGGTTGATCTGATACGCCGTCAGGGCGCAGTCCACAACGCCGGTAAACCAGTCGATGCCAAGGGTCATCCAGTCCGAAAGGGTGGAGCCCACTACGCCAAAGGTCAGCCAGAAAACAAGCGCCATAATGCCCGCAAAACAGGGCAAGGCAGTGTATTTGCCGGTCAGGATCTTATCAATGGCAACGCTGCGCTTATGCTCCAGGCTTTCGCCCGGCTTTACCACCGTGGCGGAGCATAGCTTTTCAATAAAGGTAAAGCGCATGTCCGCAAGGGCGGCTTCGCGGTCCAGCCCGGTCACGGTTTCCATTTCAGCAATGGCGTGGCCCAGTATATCTGTTTCGTTGGGGTTCAGCTGCAGGGCTTTTTCAATCAGGGTGTCTCCTTCCACCAGCTTGGTGGCGGCAAAGCGCAGCGGCAGCCCGGCGGCAGCGGCATGGTCCTCAATCAAATGTGCGACAGAATGGATGCAGCGATGCACCGCGCCCCTGGGGTCTGCTGGGTCACTGCCTGCCGTGCAGAAGTCGATGCGGCCCGGCAGCTCCCGGTAGCGCGCCACATGGATGGCATGTTCGATCAGCTCGTCAATGCCCTCATTTTTGGCGGCAGAAATGGGAACAACCGGAATGCCCAGCATTTCTTCCAGCTGGTTTACCATGATGGTGCCGCCGTTGGCGCGCACTTCGTCCATCATGTTCAGCGCCAGCACCATGGGGGTATCCAGCTCCATCAGCTGCATGGTCAGGTACAGGTTGCGCTCAATGTTGGAAGCATCCACAATGTTGATAATGCCGGACGGGTGCTCGCTCAGGATAAAATCCCGCGTGACAATCTCCTCGTTGGAGTAAGGGGACAGGGAATAAATGCCCGGCAGGTCCGTTACGGTGGCTTCCTTGTGGTTGCGGATCACGCCGTCCTTGCGGTCCACCGTAACGCCGGGAAAGTTGCCCACATGCTGGTTGGAGCCGGTCAGCTGGTTGAACAGCGTGGTTTTGCCGCAGTTCTGATTGCCGGCCAGGGCAAAGGTCAGCGGTGCACCGGCGGCAATGGGGGCGCCGGCTTTGCGCTCGTGGTAGCTGGCGGCTTTGTCCAGCTCGCCAACGCCGGGGTGGGCTACCACCTTGTGGCGCTCTTCGCTGGGGGCGGCGCGGTCCGTTGCGTGCACGCTGTCAATTTCAATTTTCTGCGCATCGGCCAGGCGCAGGGTCAGCTCATAACCACGCAGCTCCACTTCAATGGGGTCCCCCATGGGGGCCGTTTTGCGCAGCGTTACCTCGGTGCCGGGGGTCAGCCCCATATCCAGCAGGTGGTGGCGCAGCTCGCCCTCACCGCCTACCACGCGGATGATTGCATCCTGCCCAATGTGCAGGTCACCTAATGTCAGCATATTGATTCCTCTTTTTTGTACGGCAAGGTAATGCAAGCCGGTTTATTTCGACTGAAAGGCATGAATTTCGCTCATGAACGCGTAAAGTTTACCACGTTTAACTTACGGCGTCAATATATCAGGAAAAACTGTGAAATGCAAGCTTGAAAAATGCACAATTTCTGGTGGGGCGGGCAGCCATCTTGCCGCAAAATGCTGAATCCAATATTTATGCATTGACTTTGAATATTTATGTATTATACTAGAATTTATCCTGATGCAGCTCCGGAAAGAGGGAAAGTTCCGCCGCTGCGCTAGGGTGTATCTGAAAAGTCGAAAGTATCGTCTATTTCTACAAACGCAGCCGGATTTTGCGTTAAAAAGCCTTGGGCAATACCGCATAATTCTAAGTGCCGATACGGTGAGCGAGGTGCGGCAGATGCTAAGCCAAAAGCGCAGATAATACTGGATGCTGCAAAGGTGAGCGCCGCCAGTGGCGGAAACAGCGAACCGAAGCAGGGGCAGCGGTCGCAGAGTGCGAGGGGCTTTTGCCCCCGAAGCACGATGCGGGTACCGCAACCCGACATTATCGAGCATTTTGGCAACGCAGATGCTGTGCCGCAGCCGCCGAAGCGGTGCTTAAGCCGTAAGGCGGGAATTGTGCGGTGTTGCCCTTGGAATCCACAAAGGATTCCTGCGGCTCTTTGCCTTACATCCTGCTTGTGTTTGCGAAATGTCCGTCATTTTCCTTGTTTTCAGATACGCCTTGAAAATCAGAGAACCATGAACAAAGAAGGTATATTGTAATGAAAAAAGCATTGTCTTTGATGACTGCCGCTGCCTTGGTCCTGAGCCTGGCTGCCTGCGGTTCCACCGCTTCTTCTGCTGCATCCTCCGAGGCCGCTTCCAGCGATGCTGCATCTTCCGAGACTGCTTCCTCTGAAGCAGCCAGCGAGACTGAAACTGCTGAGCTGTCCACCGTTGAGCCGGGCAAGCTGATCATGTCCACCAACGCAGCCTTCCCCCCGTACGAGATGACCACCGATTCCGGCGAATTTGAGGGCATCGACATTGAGACCGCACAGGCTATTGCTGACAAGCTGGGCCTGGAGCTGCAGATCGATGATATGGACTTTGACGCTGCACTGCTGGCTGTACAGCAGGGCAAGTCCGATATGGTTATGGCTGGCGTTACCGTTACCGACGAGCGCCAGAATGTGATGGACTTCACCGATTCTTACGCAACCGGCATCCAGTCCATCATCGTCAAGGAAGATTCCGATATTGCCAGCGTGGATGACCTGGCTGGCAAGAAAATCGGCACCCAGCGCGGTACCACCGGCTACCTGTACTGCTCTGACGACTTTGGCGATGAGAACGTTGTTGCTTACGACGACGGCCTGACTGCCGTGCAGATGCTGAACAACGGCCAGGTTGACTGCGTTGTTATTGATAACGCTCCCGCTAAGGAATTTATTGCTGCCAACCCCGGCCTGAAGCTGCTGGACACCGCTTACGTGGAAGAAAGCTACGCAATCGGCATTGGTAAGGGCAACACCGAACTGAAGGATGCCATCAACACCGCTCTGGAAGAGCTGAAGGCCGACGGCACCCTGCAGGCTATCGTGGACAAGTACATCACTGCTGAATAAAGCAGCTTTTTCACAAGTGCCACAGGGAGGTGGCCCACAGGGGCGCCTCCCTTTTGTTGGTAAGACCGTAAAATAAACGCCCGGTGCCCTGGTGCCGGAACACAGGAAAGGTGTGGAATGCGGATGGCCGCACAATACGAAATGCTGACCCAGCTGGCGAAAGCTGGTACAAAGCTGGATTTCGGGCAGGATCTGTTCGTCAAATTCTACCAGGCATTTATTGCCTCAAACCGCTGGCAGCAATACCTCAAAGGGGTCATCCCCACGCTGTATGTAACGGCAATTGCTTTGACGATCGGCGTGGTGCTGGGCAGCGTGGTTGCCCTGGTGCGTGTTGCGCATGACCAGCAGCGCCGCGGCCACCACGACCCGGCTCTTGCCGTTGCCAACGCTGTATGCAAGCTATACGCCACTGTGATCCGCGGCACCCCCATGATGGTGCAGATGCTGATTATGAGCATGGTTATCTTTGCCAACAGCCGCAACTTTACCATGGTCGGTGCGCTGGCACTGGGCATTAACTCCGGTGCGTATGTTTCGGAGATCATCCGCGGCGGTCTGATGGCCGTTGACCCCGGCCAGATGGAAGCCGGCCGCAGCCTGGGCCTGAACTACATGACAACCATGGTGCTGATCGTGATTCCGCAGGCCATCCGCTCGGTGCTGCCTGCCCTGGGCAATGAGTTCATCGTCCTTCTCAAGGATACCTCGCTCATCACCGTTATTGGCGGCAAGGAGCTGCTGTACGCTGCACAGGGCATCATGAACCGTACTTACGAGCCGATGTTCCCGTTGTTCGGCGTGGCGCTGATGTATCTGATTCTGGTTATGATCTTTACCTGGCTGCTTGGCAAACTGGAAGGGAGGCTGGCGAAGAGTGATCGTCGTTAAGGACTTAAAAAAGAACTATAACGGTCTGGACGTGCTCAAGGGCATTGACCTGACCATCAATAAGGGCGATGTTGTCTGCCTGGTTGGGCCTTCCGGCTGCGGCAAGTCCACTTTTCTGCGCTGCCTGACCCGCCTGGAAGAACCGGACGGCGGCACGGTTATGCTGGACGGCAAAGAGATCACCGAACGCGACATTGATGCCACCCGCGCCCAGATGGGCATGGTGTTCCAGCATTTTAACCTGTTCCCCCACCTGACGGTGAAAAAGAACATCACGCTGGCTCCGGTGCGCCTGGGCCGTATGAGCCAGGCTGCTGCCGACAAGCAGGCCATGGAGCTGCTGGAGCGCATTGGCCTGGCCGATAAGGCGGATGTTTACCCCAACATGCTTTCCGGCGGCCAGAAACAGCGCATTGCCATTGTGCGTGCACTGGCCATGAACCCTGAAGTGCTGTTGTTTGACGAGCCCACCAGCGCGCTGGACCCCGAAATGGTAGGCGAAGTTCTGGAACTGATGAAAGAACTGGCCCGCGATGGCATGACCATGGTGGTGGTGACCCACGAAATGGGTTTTGCCCGCGAGGTTGCCAACCGTGTGATCTTTATTGATGAGGGTGTTATCAAGGTCGATAAGCCCCCGCAGGAGTTCTTTAAGGACCCCGACAATCCGCGCCTGAAAGCGTTTTTGTCCAAGGTACTGTAAATCAAACTTTTGTCCGCCCCGTTTAGAATGGTGAGAGCTGTTCTGGATGGGGCGGATTTTTTTAGTTAGGGGGGAGGAGAGAGGAGTTTTCGGCGGCACTTAGAATTATGCGGTATTGCCCTAAAAACATTTGTAGGGGACGATGCTTGCATCGTCCCACGGAACCCTGCCGCACTGCGAACTTTTGCACCAAAATCCCAGACTCCAAACCAATTCCCCGCAAAATCAAAGGCATGCGGACCTTCGTATCTACCGAGAATCCGCATGCCTATTCTTAGGGTGTATCTGAAAAGTCGAAAATTTAGTCTATTTCTACAAACACAGCGGGATTTTGCGAAATATCCGTTATGTTCTTTGTTTTCAGATATACCTTAGCTTATGTGATTTATGCGATACCCATTAAAGTCTTTCGCCAAGGCCTTTTTCAAAAAGGCCGAAAAACTCCCATAAGGAATCACTCCAGTTCGAAATCCCCCGGCAGCAGCAGGTCCAGCGCGGCATCAGCATCCGCGACCAGGCGCTTGGACTGGTTCAGGATGGCTTTTTCCAGCGTGTTACGGGCCATGCGTCCGTTGCCATTTTCGGCGGCGTTCTCTGACTGGCGGCGGTCGAAGAATGCCACCAACGGCATCGCACAGGCATCGTCCAGGCGGTACCCCTTGCTTTTGGCAATGCTCTGGGTGATCGCCAAAAGCTCAGCGCCTGTGTAATCCGGGAATTCAATCTGGTTCGGGAAGCGGCTGGCCAGGCCGGAGTTCGCCGTCAGGAACAGCGCCATCTCCTTGCTGTACCCGGCCAGGATCACCACCAGGTCATCGCGGTGGTCCTCAATACCCTTTACCAGGGTGTCAATGGCTTCCAGCCCAAAGCTGTCCTCGCCGCCGCGGTACAGGCTGTATGCTTCATCAATGAACAGCACGCCGCCCAAAGCGCTCTGGATCACCTGGTTGGTCAGCGGGGCCGTGTGGCCGACATAGCGGCCCACCAGGTCGGCACGGGTCACTTCCACCAGCTGGCCGCCGCGCAGTGCGCCGATGGCTTTCAGATACTTGGCCAGAATGCGGGCAATCGTGGTTTTGCCGGTGCCGGGGTTGCCGGTAAAAATCATGTGCATGTTCACATCGGCAACTTTCAGGCCCTGGGCCTTGCGCTTTTGCTGGGCTTGCACGTTCTGGGCAATGCCGCGCACAAAATCCTTTACTTCGTCAAGGCCCACAATGGCATTTAGCTCCGCTTCCACGGCATCCACATCGCCGCGGTACTGGCGGGGCAGCAGGGCCAGCAGGTCAAACGGTTCACCGCTGCCCATGGCGGCCATCAGGCGGCTGCCGTCCACCGTCAATTTGGCGGGCGTTCCGGCGGTAGGAATGTCGTCCGCATCCAGAACGTACTCTGCAAAGGCGCGGTAGATGCTGTCGACATAATCGCGCATGGCGGTCATGCCGCTGGTTTTGCCGTACTGCGCGGCAACCAGGTCCCGCACATCGCTGCCCATGGCAAGCACAAGGCCGCACTGCGCCTTGACCCGCTGGGCCAGGTGGTTCAGCTCCCGCGCGGCAATGGCAGCCAGGCTTTCGGGGGTGAACGCCTGGGTGCGGCAGATGTCCCCCTCCAGCGCGTCCACGAACCGCGCGCCGAACTTGTCCGCCAGGGCGGTTTCGTCCCGGTTGGAGAAAAATACAAAATACTTGCCGGCAGCCTGCAATTCGCCGATCGCGCCGGGGGCCAGGGCGGTGCCCACATCCACCAGAATGCCGCGCTGCAATACATAGCGGCTGGTCAGCGGCAGAGTGCCGTCAATGGCCAGCGTTGCCAGCATGTTCAGGTAATTGGATGCACAGCTTTCGTAATGGTCAAAGGCCAGAACCTCGGCGTCAGACTGCAAGGCGGCATACAGGTCCTGCAAAAACAGCTTTTCCTGTGCGGGGCCGGGGTACAGGGCCAGATCCATCGTTTCAATCAGGGCGCTGTGCAAAAGTCCGCGGCCTGCCATCTCGTCCACAATGCAGGTCAGGGCATAGTGCCGCCCGGTACCGGTGGGGCCGCACAGCAGCATGCTGCCGCGGGCATGGGCGGTATCGGCGGTGCCCATCACAAAGGGGCGGCGGAACGCCTTGACCACCTGCCCCACAAAGGCATCCTGCCCCAGCACCTGCTGGCGCACCCGGTCGGCCAGGCCATTAAAGTTTTCCGGGCCGGCTTTTACCGGTTCTGCTGCAGGGGCAGGCTGTGCGGTTTTGCCGCCCAGCAGGCCGTCCTGGCGCAGGCTTTGGGTCAGCTCGCTGCTCATGCGGCGCACACTGTCCGCGGTGGCGGCGCCGGCGCGCTGCACGGCGTTCAGGGCGTCCGCGGCAGATTTCTGGCGTTTTTGGCTTTCGGCCAAAGCGTCCAGCTGGGCCTGCATGGCGTTCAGGCTGTTTTGCGCGGCATCGCGATCCTGTTTGGTAGCGCTGTGGCGGCCTGTAGCGGTCACACTGCGCACCCAGGCATCGTATTGATCTTCCAGGCTCATGGCTTTGCCCTCCGTTATATCAGTCGGCTTTTTTTACGGTAATTTTATAAAAGTTTTTGGTACTGCACCCGGCGCGGCCGCCGCCCGCACACGCGCAGGCGCATGCACAGCTGGAAACACAGGCACACGCACACGCGCAGCTGGAATGGTTGGAGTGATCCGAACCGCCGCTGCGCCGCCCGGCACCACCGCCGCGGGTCTTTCCGCCCCCGGCCTTGAAGTTTGCGGGTGGGGGAACGCGATGGTAGCCTTCTGGCGGGGGCAGATTGCGGGCAACATGGATATGGGTGTGCCCGTTGGAATACCAGTACCAGTCGTCGGGGTCATCCTCGCCAAAACCACCGTTCCAGATCCCGTTTGTGCGGGAAACGGAAACCGTGATCAGAGCAATCACGATAATGACCAGAAGGAGCACGAAGAAGAAAACCAGTACCTGGTCACTGTCGTCATAATACATTTCGCTGTCCGTTGCGGCAGCATCGGGGGAGTAGTTTTGTGCTGTATGGGCGGGAACGCTGACATGCACCGTGGCGCTTTCGCCATGGTCCAGCGGGCCAAAGTTCCACACAAGATAGTTGCCGTCCTGGCTGTCGTTATCGGCCTGGATACCGTCCAGCGCCACCCAGCGGATGGTCAGCTCATCCACACACAAATCATCGAACCAGCCGGGGGTAAAGCTGTAGTCGGCGTTGCCGTCCTCGTTCAGCAAAAACAGATGGGACTGGTGTACCTGGAACGCAAAGTGTACGCTGCTCTGTGCGCCGATGGTGGCGGCAATATCCGGCGGGAAGTAGGCGTTGATAAAATCAACCTTGGCAAAGGAACCGCCGTCATCCACGGAACTTACGTTAAGAACTGTATCCGGCGTCAGGTTGACCAGGCTGTCGTTGTGGCTGTTGGGCAGGCCGATGCGCACCCAGGTCAGCGGTTCATCCAGGCTGCCGCCGATCACGTTCCAGTCCAGCTCATAGGTGATATCGGCGGAGCCATCGGCGCGGGTGTCCACTGTTACGGTATAGTGGGTGATCTCATCCATGTCGCCGTCATCCGCATGGGCGGGCAGGGCGGCGGCAACAAACAGCAGCAGAACGGCCAGCATAGCCCACAGCTGCGCGGCAAAGCGTAAAACGGATTGTTTCATCACAAACCTCCCTGTGCGGGAACGGTTGTGCCAAGCTGGCAAATGTGTTCCATTTTCGCACTTTCTTCCCGCAAACGGCGGCAGGCGGGGGCATTCCAGATCTTGTGCCAGGGGTCATGCAGGATGTTGCCCAGGCCAGCGCCCTCCCGCAGCCAGCTCTGGCAGGGCAGAACGGTGCCGTCCGGCGCAACGGCCATGTTGGAAAGGCAGGCCCCGCAGCTGGGCACCTGGGTAAAGCCAAGGTCCAACAGTACCGCATCCGGCAGCCAGCCGGGGCTGGTAAAGTTGATCTCCATGTGGTTTTGTTCAGCATAGGCCATCGCGGGGCGCAGCACGGCGGTCAGTGCTTCCGGCGTTAAGCGGGTGGCCTTGCTGGGGCCGGTTTCGGCCCCGCCGGTGGGAATTAGCCCGCTGCAGGTGGCATAGCGCACGCCAAGAGAGTTGGCCAGCGCCAGCGTTGCGGTGTAATCCTGGTTCAGGCTGCACAGCGGGGTGTTGATGCTGACATTCAGCCCCGCCTCCACCGCATTGCGGATGCCGCTGATGGTGTCCGCATAGCCGGGGGCACCCACCAGTGTGTTATGGATCGCTTCATCCGCCGAATATAGGGTGACCTGCACGCTGTCCAGGCTGGCATCCGCCAGTTCCCGGCAAAGGGCGCTGGTCAGCATGCGGCCGTTGGTGTTCAGCCGGGTAACAAACCACTGTGCGGCATGCACCAGGCTGACCAGGTCATTGCGCATGGTGGGTTCGCCGCCGGTAAAGGTCAGCTGCGGAATGCCCGCCGCGCGGCATTTTTGGATAACAGCCAGCCATTGGTCGGTATCCAGCTCTTTCACCGCGCCAAGGGGCTGGTTGGCGGCGTAACAGTGCAGGCATTTCTGGTTGCAGTGCCAGGCACCGTCCTTTTCCATGGAGCTTACCATCAGGTCCATACGGTGGGGGGCTGCCATATAGCGGGCGTAAGCGCCCAGGTCCATCGGCTGCACATGCACGGGCGGTTCCTGCCCGGCGGTCAGCGCGCGGAAGGAGGTCAGCATGGCATTTAAATCCGCACGGATCTGGTCGGGAGCCGTTTTCGGGTAAACAGCAGCGGCGGTTTCCACAGCCTGGGCGGCAATGCCGGCCCACTGGTCCTCGGTGATCTCCTTGCCCTCAAAAGGCTGCAAGGCGTCCATCAGCCCTGCCAGCAGAATGGCCCAGGAAACGCTGAGCGGCAAAATATCCTGCCCGTTCAAAAGTGCAACAAACGGCACATTGCGCCGTGCTTTTTTGCAAGGGAGCAGGTGAATGCGCAGCACACCGGGGCCCTCCGGGTCCAGGGTGACATGGCGCACAACGCTTAGGTGCTGGTGCAGATAAGAGGACTCTGCACGCGATAAAAACATCATCTAAAACACTCCAAAACAGATTTAGCGGCCAAACACATAAAAGCAGTGCCGCTGCAGTGGTTGACTATTAAGGCAATACCGCATAATTCTAAGTGCCGATACGGCGAGCGAGGTGCGGCAGATGCTAAGCCAAAAGCGCAGATCATACTGGATGCTGCAAAGGTGAGCGCCGCCAGTGGCGGAAACAGCGAACCGAAGCAGGGGCAGCGGTCGCAGAGTGTGAGGGGCTTTTGCCCCCGAAGCACGATGCGGGTACCGCAACCCGACATTATCGAGCATTTTGGCAACGCAGATGCCGTGCCGCAGCCGCCGGAGCGGTGCTTAAGCCGTCAGGCGGGAATTGTGCGGTGTTGCCGTAAATAATTCTCCCAAATGTGTTAAAAATAGTACAAAGAGATAATTCTGTCCCATTATACCATGTTAAGCAGGTGAATACAATCTACAACCCCAAAAACCTGACGATGCAAAAACAAAACCCCAGGCAAGCCAGCGGCGCTGCCTGGGGGAAATGTACTGTAATACCAGAGAGAAAGCAGGCTGCGGTTCAGCCGCGCTTCATGCGGCCCAGCAGCAAATAATACCCCGCCCAGTCCAGCTTGCCGAACAGGGGGCTCTGCGTGCGCGCAGCTTCGGACAACATCCATAGCAGACGCAAGCTGTTCCAGCGGCAGGGCAGGTAATAGGGGCTGTAACAGTGCTCATGGCGCATTGTATCCAGCAGGTTTTTCAGCCATGGGCTTTGCAGCGCGGTGCGGGCTTTGGCGCGGCGTGCGGGCATGGCATCGGGGTCCCGCCGCAAAATGTCCGCGGCACCCTCCGCCAAAACCTGCAATTCCGCGCGGTGCAGCGGCAGCATATCCTGCGGCGGGCAGGCAGCAGCGGTGCAGGCAGCGTTCAGCTTGGCAAAATGCTTGGGCCAAATTTCGCAGTAATTGGCGTGGTACTTGGTAGAAAGGGTGCCGGTGCGGCTGCAATCGTAAAAGGTCAGGGCGCTTTCCAGCACAAGGTAGCTGAAATCCGGCTGGCAGCGCCCCAGCAGAGCCAGATAATCCAGCACAAACTGCAAATCTTCGCCAAGGGTATAAGCCTGGTCAAAGGCAAGCTGCCGGGCGTATGTGCGCCGGTAAAGCTTGTTCCACGGCATGGCGATCAGGCAGTCCAGGTGCAGGCGGGCCAGGTCGCTCTGTTGGGCCGGGTGGGCTACTGTGGTTACAGGGGTGGTATCGTCCGGCTGCATGGTGTAGTGCCAGAGCACAAAAGCGTTGGGGGCAGCGGCCTGTGCCGCAAGGGCGGCGGCCAAAGCGCCGGGGCGCAGGGCATCGTCACTGTCCAAAAATACAATATACTCGCCGGTGGCGGCCCGTAGCCCGGCATTGCGCGCGCCGGAAACCCCGCGTTCCCTGCGGTGCAGTACCATCACACGGGGATCCTTTGCTGCGTAAGCGTCACAAATTTCGCCGCTGCGGTCTGGACTTTGATCGTCCACCAAGATCAGCCGCAGTCCGCCCGGCAGCTGCTGGGTCAGCACACTTTCGATGCAGCGGGGCAGGGTGGCTTCCGCCTTGTATACCGGAACGATCACACAGATGACGGGCTGTTCCATAGGTGACCTCCAAAATCGTACACAATGCGTACAAAATCATCATAAAAGCGTGCAGAAGAATAGCGCTGTGCCGTCTTTGCACCGGCGGTGCTCATCTGGGCGCGCAGATCCGGGTGTTCATACAGCATGCGGATGGCAAAGCTCAGCTGCCCGGCTACATTGCCGTCACGGTCCACCAGCACGGCCTGGCTGCCGTCCAGATATTCCGGCATACCGCCGCTGCGGGTGGCAAGCACCGGTCGGCCGCAGCCCATGGCTTCCACCGCCACAAGCCCGGCGGCTTCCTCCACCAAGGTGGGCACGCAGACAAGGTCCGCCAGGCGGTAATATTCCGGCATCGAATCATTGGGCACATAGCCAGTAAAGCGCACCCGGTCGCCAAGGGTCTCGGCCTGCTGTTCCAACTTGCGCAAAAACGGGCTTTGCTGGGTACGGCCAAAAAACGGGCTGCCCACAATCAGCAGCTTGATGCGCGGGTCATGGATATTCTCCATCGCTTCCAACAGCTTGTGGATGCCCTTATCCGGCTCCAGGCGGCCGCAGAACAGTACAACAAAATCTTCCGGCGCAAAGCCGAGGGAAGCCCGCAGCGCAGCATCCGCCGGGCCGGGCACAAAGCGGGCGGTATCAATGCAGTTGTGCAGGATGTAGGCATGCTTGCGGTCCAGCTCGCTGGTTTTGAGGTAATCATCGCGGATAAACTCGCTCAGGGCCAGAATACCGCCGTAAATGGCGTCCATCTCATGGCTGCAGCTGGTTTGGCCGTGCAGGTGGGCCAGGCAACGCCGCTTGCCGAACATTTTGCTGATGGCGCTGCACTGGGTCAGGGTGCCGCCCTCCGCCACAATCAGGTCCGGCGTGGGCAGCTCCAGTGCAAGGGAAAGCTGAACTTTTTGATACCACGGGTCATACGGGGCGGCAACGCCAAAGCAGCGCTCCAGAAACACCATGGGGTAATACCGGCGCACGCCGCGGGGCTTGGCAACGTACAGCATTTTGGTGTGCTGCAGCCCTTGTGCCTGGGCGGCGGCTTCCGGGTCCGGGATGCTGGCGCACAGCAGGTCCAGCTTGCCCGCCCGTTCATTTTCACGGATCAGGTGGGTGACAAGGGTTTCCACCGCGCCGCCCTGCACAGCAGGAACCGGCAGCTCCGGCGGCGGAACCAGCAAAATGCGCGGTTTGCGCGGTGTATTCGGCGAGCGCAGCGGCAAAATGGACAACCCCTTTTTTCGTTGGTTTGAAAGTTTGGTGTGGACGGAAAATTAGTTAGGAGTTAGGAGGGAGGAGTTAGGAGTTTAATTAGGAATGGGGCAGGTAAAGAATAATTAAAAAAGAATAAAGAATAATGGTGGTGGACCGCGGCGCGCAGCGCCGCTCAGGAAATATTAGGTTTTGGAATGTTTGAAAGTGCGTGATGAGCGGCAAAATATTCCGTAGGGCGCGATGCCCTCATTGCGCCGGGGAGAAACGCAAAATGGTTATCGCAAACCTAAAAATTATTTGTAGGGGACGATGCTTGCATCGTCCCGTGGCCGTTTGTCCCATATACAATCCTTGGAAAAACGCTATGACATTAGGTCAGCGGGCGCACAATATGCACCCCTACGGTCTCTATGGGGAAAACGCGTGCTTCAATATGTTTTGAGCGTATTTTGTTTACCCGTTCGCTATCCAATCCCTATTTTTATTCTTATATTCTATTAAAGTTTTTTCGCCGAAGCCTTTTTTTCAAAAAAGGCTGGAAAGCTCTCGTAAACAATCACTTTGCCGGGCAAAGGCTTTCGGCGGGCATCATGGCCCAGCGGGCGGCGGAAAGTTTTTCGGTCATCTTCATGTGGCGGCAGTTGGGCAGGTAGCTGATCAGCCCCTGCATCAGAAACTGCTCCTTGCTGATGGCCTTGACCAGCTGCGGCTCCGGGTTCTGGCGTACCTTGGCGCACAGGAAAAGATACCGCCGCCAACAGGCAGCATAAGCCGAATCAATCACCGAACGGTCCGCGCCGTTCTCGACATAAAAGCGGTACCGGTCAGCCAGGCCGTCCACCGCGTCAAACGCGCCGGGTTTCAGGCTGGTGCGCATAATACTGCCGGAACGCAGGCGGTAATTGTACAAAACATCCGGCAGGCACACCACTTTATCGCACCGCCAGAACAGCCGGTGCGCCACAAAATCATCCTCGTGCAGACGGCCCTCCGGGTAATGCAGCAGCTTCCACACCTCGGCGCGGTAAAGCTTGTTCCATGCAACGGTGTAATAAGTGCCGTTGGGGGCATAAAAATCATTCAGCAGATCCTTGCCGCGGAACACACCTTCCTGCGTGGGCGGGGTGAACACCGGCTCCGGCAGGGGCTTGCCGTTCTCCTGTACGTCCTCCACTGCGCAGATCGCCATGTAGGCGTCGTGCGCTTCGCAGGCTTCGTACATCTTTTTCAGGTACGCCGGGCGCACCACATCGTCGCTGTCAATAAAGGCATAATAGCGGCCGCGGGCCATATCAATGCCGGTGTTGCGCGCGCCGGAAAGCCCCTGGTTCTCCTGGTGCACCACTTTAATGCGGTTGTCCCGCTTGGCAAGGCGGTCACACAAAGCGCCGCTGCCATCCGTTGCGCCGTCATCGATCAGCAGCACTTCGATCGTGCCGTAGCTGGCCGGGAAATCCTGGTCCAGAATGCTCTGCACGCACTCTTCCAGCCAGGGCTCTGCGTTGTAAATGGGAACGATCACACTAACTGCAATATGTTCCATCTTGTTTTTCCCCCTCATTCCTCAGTCCGTTTTGCTGCCATGCAGCTTGCCGCGGGCGTGTGCCAGCGTGTAGGTCAGCCCCGGTGCGGCGCAGAACAGCACAGCGCGCGCTTTTTCGGCACCGGGCACATGCGGGCAGCGCAGGATGTCCGGCAAAATGCTGTCCAGATGCTTTTTGTGCTTCAAAAATTCCGGTTTCAGCTTTGCCATGGCTCCGGCCTCGCTGGCCTGGCACCAGAACAGGTAAAACACCTTCCAGTACCATGCCACGGCCCATTCATAATAACCTTTATATTCGGTTTTGTCCGGCTGCGCGGCAAACCAGCCCAGCCAGTTCCAGTACATTTTCAAATCATCCAGCCGCCGCGGCGGAAACAGCACCTCGGTCATCTGGCCGCCGCGCCGCCGGTAGTGGTACAGCACGCGCGGCACACAGTAAACATACTCGCCGTCATACACGCGGTGCAGCTCGCTGGCGTCATCGCCAAAGAACATGGTTTCGTCAAAATGCACGCCTTTATCGCGGAACAGGCGGATGTCAAACAGCTTGTTCCAGCACAGCAGCCCGTAAAAGCCGCCGGTTTTAAAGGTATCCAGCAGCAGCTCCATGGCCATGTGCCGCCCGGCAATGTTGATGTTGACCCCGGCCCCCGGCACGGGCTTTTCCTGTTCGTCCACCGCGTCGGCATTGCAGGAGGCAATGCGCACATCATTTTCGCGGATGGCATTCAAAAGTGTTTCGTAGAGATCCGGATCCACCAGGTCGTCCGAATCCACAAAGCCGATGTAATCCCCGCGGGCATTGTCCAGCCCAACGTTCAAAGCGGAGGCCGGGCCGCCGTTTTCCTTGTGGAACACCCGGATGCGCGGGTCGGCTTTGGCAAGCTCATCACACAGCTCGCCGCAGCCGTTGGGGCTGCCATCCTCCACCAGCAGCAGCTCAAAGTCCGTAAAGCTCTGGGCCAGAATGCTGCGCACCGTGCGGGGGATGTAATCCTTGGCGTCATATACAGTTGTCACAATGGAAATGGTCGGGTTCGGCATGCAAAACGTTCCTCTCATAAAAAGCGGTTTTTCAGCTGGGTATAAGCGGCCAATAGCCAGGCGCTGTGCAAAAATACCCCCAGCCGGTAGGGCAGCGCCAGCAGGCGGTTGGGGTCCGCAGTCAGGCGGGCGCGCAGGGCCGCGCGGGCATCAGCATCCTGCAAAATGCGGGCAAACAGCTGCCGCCGCTGGGCAAACGGCATGCGGCCGGGACAGCCGGTCAGCAGCCCATATTGATTTAACGCGGCACGCACCCGGCTTATTTGCACCAGGCGGTCAATTTCTGGTGCAGGCAGTTTGGCATCCGTCAAGAATGCTTCCAGCACGGGGCGGGTCACAGCCTCGGCGTCCAGCAAATCCCCCCGCAGGGAGCGGGACAGACTGCCCGCAAGCATATCATTCTGATTATAGTATACACCTGTAAGGCAATAAATGGCAGAGTTTTTTTGTAAAAAAAGCAAAAACCGCAAATATTGAAGATTAAACAAAACATCTTCATTGATTTTTAAGCGTGGGTCAAACCGCAGCTTGTTCCGGCGGATCACATCCAGCCGGAACAGCTTGGGGTAGGGGGCGGCGAGGTAGCCGCTTTCAAACAGCAGCGGGTCCAGCGCATCCCCCAGCGCGGCGGGGCCGGCATAGCAGCCGGGGGCCAGCGGATTGGGGGCAGGGCCGCTGGCGCGCACCATGCCGTACAAAATCAGGCCCGGCTGCGCATCAAATGCAGCAGGCAGCGCCTGCCACAGCCCCGGCAGCAGGGTATCGTCCGCATCCACAAACAGCACCCACTCGGCACCGCTGCGGCACAGTGTATCCAACCCCGCGTTGCGCGCGGCGGATGCCCCGCCGTTGGGCTGGTGCAGTGCGGTAACGCGGGGGTCTTGGGCGGCAAGGGCATCACACAACGCGCCGGTGCCGTCCGGGCTGCCGTCCTCCACCAGCACCAGCTGCAAATTGTCCGGTGCACCCTGCAGCACGCTTTCAACCGTCTGGCGCAGCGTGCGCTCGGCCTTATAGCAGGGGATCACCACCCCAATGGCGGGCAGGCTCACAGTGTTCCCTCCCTTTGCAGGACTTTGCGGTAAATTTCAATCATCTGTGCAGCGTTTTTGGCCGCGTCATGGGTCACCCGGGCGCGGATCTGCGCGGCGGTGCCCAGCGCCGTGCCGTGGTCCGGCAGGGCAAGCACCTGTAAAATGGCCGCGCTCAGGGCGGCATCATCCCCGGCGGCACCGTACAGCATCCCCTGCACGCCGCTTTGCAGCATATCCGGGATGCCGCCTGCCGCGCTGGCCACGCAGGGCAGGCCCAGCAGCATGGCTTCGCCCAGACTGTTGGGGCTGTTCTCGCTGTAAGACGGCAACAGGAAGAGATCGGCATCCAGGTAAGCCTGCCGCATGGCGGCGGCATCCAGCGGGCCGGTGTACTGCACATGGTCCGCCAGCCCCAGGCGGCGGATCAGTTGTTTGCACCAGGTCTGGTAGGGGAACATCCAGTCAATCACCGGGCGCAGCAGCGGCCCTTTGTCCAGCGGGGGCCAGCCCGCCACCCGCAGCACCGCGCCGGGGTACTGCGCCAGCACGGCGGGCAGCGCTTTGAGCACGGTATGCAGGTTTTTGAGCGGGTAGTTGCCTTGGCTGAGCAGCAGCACCGGCGCTTCGCCAAAGGTGCGGGGGTGCCACACCGGTGGGGTGTAAAACTCCGGGCGCAGCGTTTCGTTGCAGGGGTAATAACTGGCCTGCGGGGCCAGCTTTTGAACGGCGGAACGGTCAAAGCTGGTGCGCCCGGTCACATGGCGGGCGTTGGCCAGCACGGCGGCTTCGCTCTGGGCAAGGGTGTCAAAACGGGCCTGGTTCACGTCCAGCAGCCCGCCCGGCACATGGCGGTCAATCAAATGCTGCGCCGCGCAGGAGTGCAGCAGCCGTGCTGGCACGCCGTCATTCAAGTGCAGGGCACAGTCAACCATCACGCCCTGGATGCCCACCAGCACCGGTATCCCCGCCGCCTGGGCCGCCTGCTGTATGGTGCGGGCGGCAGCGTACTCGGTGCCCCAGATATGGACAAGATCCGGGGCAATCTTTTTGAGCAGGGCAGAAAAGTTTTCCACACTTCCGGTGGGAACCAGTGCAAAACTTACGCCGTTTTTGCTGCAAACGGTTAAAGTTTCCGCGCGGGCATCCACGCTGGCAACGGTAATGGCCGGGGCGTCCGGTGCGGCGGTCATGCCGCCCAGCGCGCCGGAAAGCCAACCCCCGCCGATCTCTTTTGCCTGCAAACCGCAGGCATCCGCGGCAGCAGGGATGGTGATGCTGACAAGCCAGAGTACCTTCACATTAGCCACCTCACAAATTCAGCCGCAACCGCCTGCGGCACCAGCTCAGGGAAGAGGTCACACACTTCCCCAAAGGACAGCTGTTTACCGCACACTTCACCCAGCCAGCGGTGCAGAATATCCGCAGCATCAGCCTGGCCTTGGTGCAGCACCAGCGCCAGCGGATAGCGGGCCAGATAGGGCAGGGCAGGGTCGTTTTCGATCACGCAGAGGTGCAAAACTGGCTTGCCCGCAGCAAAGTAGTCAAACAGTTTGCTGGGCAGCTGGTTGTCTACCGCGTTGCCAAGGTTCAAAAGAACATCGGCCTGTGCCTGCATGGTGCGGGCGGTTTCGGCGGGCACGGGGCCGGGCTGTTCAAACTGTTCGCCCAATACAGCCTTGGTCTGGGCAGCGTCCGCGGCAAAGTATTGCCAGCCGCCGCCTGCCATCGTCAGGGTCCAGCCGCTGGCCGGGCCCAGGGCGCGGAAAAGTTCCAGCGCAAAGCCCGGCTCCCGCAGGCCGGGATACAAAGAACCGCAGAACACGCAGCGCTTTTTGCTGTCTGCTGCATGGTTCGGCACTGCCGCCGGGGGCACCAGACTGGGGAAATCCAGCACATGAACTTTTTCCGCCGCCGCGGCCAGCGGGGCGCCGGGGGCGTAATCCCCAACGGCCTGCCGGGTGATAAAGGCGGCGGCCAGATGGTTCAGCAGCTCCAGCTCCCGCGGGTAGCCGCCGGGGGCCTGATAATCCCGGTTGGAAGCATAGGGGTCCAGCTGCCAGATGGCCTTTTTGGCCTGCACCTGTGCGGTTTCCAGCGCAAACGCGGCGCGGTAGGGCGCACAAACAGCGCAGATCACCTCAAAATGAAACGCAGCATCCAGCTTTTCCAGCTCCCGGCGGGTATCCACCACCCGGCGCGGGGCGTGCAGCACCAGCTGGCGGAACGCCGCCGCCACCGCCGTGGGGTGGCAGCAAAGCCGCGCCAGCCGCACCGGAATGGGCGAACCGCCACTGCGGCCGTTTTCCAGCGCGGCGTTCATCAGGCGCTCGTCCGCAAAGGCAAGGCGGTGCACGGTGCAGCCGGGCAGCTCCGGCTGGGGATGCAGGCCGTCCCATAGTTCCAGCAGGTGTACGGTGTGCCCGGCAGCACAAAGCACCCCTGCCAAACGCTGTGCCATCAGCACATTGGCAGAGGTTGAGTTTTCCACACTATCCAGTATAAATAAAATACGCATGGTGTTTATCCTGTGCAAAAGGAGTCAGCGCCGGTCTTTTAACATGGTACGGCACACTTTGCGCCACAGCACCGGGCAGTTGATGGTTGCCCATGCCGCCGCGCGGATGGCAAGCGGCAGCCGCGGGTTGCGGCCAAGGTTAGGGTCCTGCAGCCCGGCGCGGATGCCCACCCCCAGCTCGTTGATCTGCACGCGGTAGGCGGCGGCATCGTCCCGCCGCAAAATCATGCTGGCAAGGTAGACCAGCTTTTCGTAATAAAAGGCGTTGGCGCTCTGCTGGATGGCCGGGCTGGCATGCTCGCGGATGAACACGGCGGCCTGGCGCTGCTGGTCAATGCTTTCCGGCGGCAGGGCACGGTGGCTGGCCGAAGCCGCGTGCTGCCGGTAATGGTAGCCTGCAAAATCCACATAGGCACAGCCGTCTGCCGCGCTGAAAATCTGCCAGTTGGCCACAAGGTCTTCGTTGTAGGCAAGGCCGTTGTCCATGATCTCGGCGGTGATCAGCTCGTGGGCGTACAGCTTGTTCCACAGCCCAAAGTCCACCCGGTGGTCATGCAGCAGGGCATCCAGATGGGCGGGCGGCTGAAACACCGTGGTCTGGCTGGGCGGCGGGCTTTCCGGAGGAATATCCTCGGTAAAGCAGTCATACCGGCAGCAGGCAATCTGGCAGCGGGTGGTTTGGGCAGCATGGTACAGCGCATCCAAAAACTGCTTGTGGTAGCAGTCGTCCGCATCACAAAAGGCAAACCACCGGGCGTTCAGGTTCAGCCCCGCGCGCACCCCGGCAGCGCGGGCGGCGGCAACACCGCTCTGGCGCTGGTGGATCACAACAAACCGGGCGTCCCGGCTTTCCCACGCGGCGGCAAGCTCGGCGCTTTCATCGGTGGAACCGTCATCCACCACAAAACAGGCGAAATCGCCAAAGGTCTGCGCAGCCAGGGATGCCAGACACTGCTGCAAAAACGCAGCGCCGTTATGTACCGGCACCACCACGGCAATGGCAGGGCCTTTGAACTGGGGCTCGGTTTCACTCATGGCTGCACCTCCTTTGTATATTTCTGCGTCTGCTCCAGGTAAAATTTTTGCAGGATGCCCGCGCTGGTGTGCACATCAAATCCGGCGGCAATGGCTTTGGCCTGGGCGTTGGGGTCACGGGTCAGGTCCGCCGCGGCAATGGAATCAGCCCAGGCGGCTTCATTCTGCAAGGGCAGGTAGTGGATGTTGCCGGCAAACGCCGCGCCGGGGTCCACCGTATCGGCCACAAAGCAGGGCAGGCCGGCGGCCTGGGCTTCCACCAGCACAACGGGCAGCCCCTCAAACAAACTGGGCAGCAAAAATACATCCATGGCGTGGTACAGCGCGGCCATATCCTTGCGCACCCCGGCAAAAATTACCCGGTCGCTCAGGTTAAGCTCCTGGGCAAGGGCACGGGTGGAATCAACCAGCTCGCCGGTGCCGATCAGCACCAGCCGGGCGTTGGGCATGCGGCGGCTGACCCCGGCAAAAATGCGCAGCAGCCCGGCATGGTTTTTCTGCTCACAAAAACGGCCCACATGGCCAAACAGAATTTCGCCTTCCTGCACGCCAAGCTCAGCGCGCAGAGCGGCGCGGGCGGCGGGATCGTGGAGGGCGAACACATCGGTCATAATGCCGTTGGGCAGCACGGTGAACGGGTGTTTGCCGTACAGCATCTCCCCGGCGCGCTGGCTGCAGGCAAAGCGGTGGGTCAGGTCGTGGTCAAAGCGGGAACTCATCAGCCGGTCCAGCTGGCCCACCAGGTTGTGCTCATAGGCAGTGTTGTGGCTGTGGCCTGCCCGCACCGGCACCCCGCAGCGGCGGGCCACGGCATTATAAAACATGCCAAAGCCGCTGTAATGCCCGTGGATGACCTTGTATTCCGGGTGCGCGGTAAAAAAGGCGCGCAGGTCATGCAGATATTTCGGGATATTATTGTCCTGCCGCACCGTCAGCTTGGTAATGTGCCCGCCCAGGGCTTCAATTTCAGCATCATAAAAGCAGGGTTTATCATAGTGGTACAAAAAGTCAAACTGTACCTGGCTGCGGTCCACGGCACGGTAGACATTCATGACAAAGGTTTCCATGCCGCCGGCGTCCATGGCGGGCATGATTTGTAATACGCGGATCGGCGGCAAAGTGCGCCCCTCCTTTTGCGGCTTGCCGGGGGAACATCCACCCGGCAGCGTTTGGCATTATTCCTGTTCCAGCGCAGCCTTGCAGTTCAGCAGTTCGGCCTTTGCTTCGTCCGAAAGCACCGGGTATTCGTGGCAGCTCTTCTGCAAAGCATCCAGTACAATCTCGCTGACCAGGTAGCGGGTGTACCATTTCTGGTCAGCCGGGATGGCATACCACGGGCTGTGCTTGGTAGCGGTTGCGGTGATGACTTCATCAAAGGTATCCAGATATTCGTCAAAACGCATCCGCTCTTTCAGGTCGGAGCAGGAGAACTTCCAGTTCTTTTCCGGGCGGTCAATGCGCTCTAAAAAGCGCTTTTTCTGTTCGTCCTTGGAAACGTGCAGAAAGATTTTGACCACGCGGTAGCTGTTCTCGTACAGGTATTCTTCATAGCTGCGGATCTGGCGGTAGCGCTTTTCAAAAAAGTCTTTCTTGCTGTCTTCCAGCACGCGCGGGGCCATCTGGTAGGTCTTTTGCAGGTCGTGGACCTGCACCACCAGAACGTCCTCGTAATAGCTGCGGTTGAAAATGGCAATGCTGCCGCGGGGCGGCAGAGCTTTGTTCACCCGCCACAAAAAGTCGTGGTGCAGCTCCTCGCTGGTGGGCTGCTTGAAGCTGGTTACCTGTACACCCTGGGGGTTCAGGCCGCCCATCACATGCTTTACGGTGCTGTCCTTCCCGGCGGCATCCAGCGCCTGCAGAATGATCACAAGGCCCTCGCGCCCATCGGCGTAAAAGGCGTCCTGCAGGGCGGCCATCTTTTCCAGGTTTTCGGCAGTTTTGGCCAGGATATCTTCTTTCTTTACATGGTCATCCTTGCTGTCGCAGGGCAGCTTGCGCAGCGCGCATGGGTGGGAACCATCAAACAAATAGCGGTCAGCCTTCATCCGGGCGGCCTCCTTTCTGCAAAAGGACAAAATTACACTCTCTCAGTATACCCGTTTTGGCCCCCATGTGCAACCGCAAGATGCAAAAAAGGCATTGCAGACGCGCGGCCCGCAATGCCTTTTTCATAATTACAAAACAAAATCAGAACGTCAGGTTGCCGAACTCGGAAAGCTTCAGCTGTTCGTTGTGCTGCTCGGCCCAGTTGATGCTCCACGGGCTGCCGAACAGCAGCAGGTGGTTGCCCTTCAGGTCCTCGATGCAGCGGGTGTCGCTGGTCAGGTCCAGTGTTTTGGGGTCCAGCTCGTCCGGGTCGTTCATGATCCAGCGCAGGTGCTCATACGGCAGGGTCTGCATACGGATGTCAACGTTATATTCGTTGCGCAGGCGGTATTCCAGCACTTCAAGCTGCAGCACGCCGACCACGCCGACGATAACTTCCTCCATACCGGAGCCAAGGTCGCGGAAAATCTGGATCGCGCCTTCCTGTGCGATCTGCTCCATGCCTTTCACAAACTGCTTGCGCTTCATCGTGTCCACCTGGGTTACGCGGGCAAAATGTTCCGGTGCAAAGGTGGGGATGCCCGCAAACTGCACATGCTGCTTGCCGGTGCACAGCGTATCGCCAATGGAGAAGATGCCCGGATCAAACAGACCGATGATATCGCCGGCATAGGCTTCGTCCACGATGGCGCGGTCGTCAGCCATCAGGCTGGTGCCGGTAGCAAGCTTGATGTTCTTGCCCTCCTGCACATGGAATGCTTCCATGCCGCGCTCAAACTTGCCGGAGCAGATGCGCAAAAACGCAATGCGGTCGCGGTGATTCTTGTTCATGTTGGCCTGGATTTTGAACACAAAGCCGCTGAACTGCTCGCTGCAGGGATCCACCACATCGCCGGTGGGGGCATCCCTGCGGGGCAGTGGCGGCGGGGTCAGGCGCAGGAACTCTTTCAGGAAAGGTTCCACGCCAAAGTTGGTCAGCGCGGAGCCAAAGAATACGGGGCTCAGCTGGCCGTGCTGCACAGCGTCCAGGTCAAACTCTTCGGCGGCGCCATCCAGCAGCTCAATGTCGTCAGCCAGCTTCTGGTGGTTGGCCGCGCCGATCAATTCGTCCATTTCGGGTGCGCCCAGCTCAGCGGTGATCTCGTCCACCATCTTCACGCCGTTGGCGCGGCCATCGCTTTCAAAAGCCAGCACCTTGCGGGTGCCGCGGTCAAACACGCCCTTGAACTCTTTGCCGCAGCCGATGGGCCAGTTCATCGGGTAGGTTTTGATGCCCAGGATCGTCTCAATGTTTTCCATCAGTTCAAACGGGTCGCGGGCTTCGCGGTCCATCTTGTTGATGAAGGTGAAAATGGGGATATGGCGCAGGGTGCAGACCTTGAACAGCTTGATGGTCTGGGCCTCAACGCCCTTGGCGGCATCGATGACCATGACGGCGGAATCCGCCGCCATCAAGGTGCGGTAGGTATCCTCGGAGAAGTCCTGGTGGCCGGGGGTATCCAGAATGTTGATGCACTTGCCCTGATAGTTGAACTGTAAAACAGAGGAGGTAACAGAGATACCGCGCTGTTTTTCAATATCCATCCAGTCAGAAACGGCATGTTTGGCGCTCTGCTTGCCCTTGACGGAACCGGCGGTCTGGATGGCTCCCCCGTACAGCAGCAGCTTTTCGGTCA
The DNA here is from genome assembly GCF_027689445.1 of Gemmiger qucibialis. Lineage (NCBI taxonomy): Bacteria > Bacillati > Bacillota > Clostridia > Eubacteriales > Oscillospiraceae > Gemmiger > Gemmiger qucibialis. The sequence goes on from NZ_JAQFEN010000002.1 coordinate 263,488, forward strand.
ATGTGGTTTTGCCGGCGTCCGGGTGCGAAATGATCGCAAACGTCCGGCGGCGCTCGATTTCTTCACGCAAAGTTGCCATGAAAGTCAATACTCCTTTATTCCATTGCAATGTGACTTTTTACGGTTGTCTGCTTCCGTCACATGGGGAACACTCCTCTATCACTCTGGTTTTCAGGCGGCACCTGAACTATTACAAGAAAGGTTACAAGACATACCTTTTTATTTTACTATGATTTTTAAGGGATTGCAACGCCTGATACCGGATTTTTGGCCGGTAAGGGGAGAAAAAAGCAAAATTTGATGGAAAATGCGTGGTGGGGGGCCATCATCCCGCCGGGGGAGAAAGGCAAATGTTTGACTGTACGCCACAGATTCTAAGGCAATACTGCATAATTCTAAGTGCCGCACCTCGCTCGCCGTATCGGCACTTAGAATTATGCGGTATTGCTCTAAAAAATTTGTGTTGTCCCCTGCAAAATAAAATCAAAGAGCGAACATACCCGTCAGGACTTACTTATTCGCCTCCGCATGGGCGGTGGCTTCCGCCACATACCCTTCGGCATTTTTTCGGTTGGCTTCCACCAGGGCGGGGCTGGCGGCTTCACGCACCTTGGCGGGCACACCCATGGCCACCATGCCGTCCGGGACCACGGTGTTTTCCAGCACCAGCGCCCCGGCGGCCACCACGGCATTTTTGCCCAACACGGCGCCGTTCATCACCGTGGCGTGCATACCGATCAAAGCGCCGTCCCCCACCGTACAGCCATGCACCACTGCACTGTGGCCGATGGATACATTTTTGCCGATCGTTACCCCCAGGTTTGGCCCGGTGTGCAGCACGGCGTTGTCCTGGATATTGCTGTTTTTGCCAATGCGGATGGCGCCGGTATCTCCGCGCACCACCGCGCCGTACCACACGCTGCTGCCAGCGGCCAGCACAACATCCCCGGCCAGGGTGGCGTTGGGGGCCACAAAGGCTGCACTGCCAACATCCGGCGTTTTGCCGTATACTGTGATAACTGCCATAATTTTACCTCCCTGCCCGGAATAATTCTACCGCCGGGCACTGTTAGTTAAATTGAAAAACAGGCCTGTGTTTGTTATACTTTTACTATATTAAATAATATATTACGTTGCTTCAGGAAAAGCAATCAGGGGGAAACAAATATGATAAAAATGGTTTGCAGCGATCTGGACGGCACCCTGCTGCAATATGGGAAAAAGCTCATTGAGGGCGAAATTTTTGATGAGATCCGCGCTTTGCATGACCGTGGTATCCTGTTCTGCCCGGCCAGCGGGCGGCAGTATACCAGCCTGCGCAAACTGTTCGCCCCTGTGGCAGACGATTGCATCTACCTGTGCGAGAACGGCGCGGTTGTCTACCGCGGTGGCAAAGTAATCGCCAAAACGCCGATGCCCCGCGCCCTGGCAGAAGAAATCGCCTGGGATTTCTGGAACAACACTGAGGACTTAGGCGAAGTGATGCTTTCCGGCGAAAACATGTCCTACCTGATGGAGCGCGGGCACGGCGTGGTGGACCGCATCAAGTTCATTGGCAACAATTATACGGTCATCACAGACCCCGCCCAGATCCCGGAGGATATCGTCAAGGTGTCCGTCTATTTGGTGGACGGCGTGGAGCCGTTTGTGGAGCGCTTTGTGCCCAAATGGCAGCAGGCCAACTGCGCCGTGGCGGGACCCAAGTGGATCGATACCACCGTGGCCAACAAGGGGATTGGCGTACAGAGCATCTGCCGTGTGCTGGGCATTGACCCGGCGGATGTGATGGCCTTTGGCGATAACTATAATGATGTTGCCATGCTGGATTTGGTAGGTCATCCTTACATTATGTCCACCGCTGCAGCGGAGCTGCGCCGGCGCTATGCAAACCATACCCCCCAGCCGGAGGATACCCTGCGTGCCTTCCTGGCCAGGCAGGAAAACTGAAACCGAGTGAATCCACAATATTGTTAAAAACATTTTGTTGATTTTGTGAAAGTTTACAAAAAACGACAGGGTGAAATGCAGTGTTTGCATTGACTTTGCTCAACATTGCTGGTATAATCAAATTGTTAAATTCTCCACAGGCTTGTTGAAAAGCTGTGGAACAGAGAGGAAGACGCATCTATGAAGCAGTTTGATTATACCATTCAGGAAGCAGTTGGCATCCATGCCCGTCCGGCCGGTTTGCTGGTCAAAGAGGTCAAAAAGTATAAGAGCACTGTTACCGTCATCAAGGGCGATAAATCCAGCAACGCGCTGAAACTGATGGCTTTGATGGGTATGGGCGTTAAGTGCGGCGATACCGTTACCGTTACCGTGGAAGGCGAGGACGAGGATACCGCAGCACCGGCACTGGAAGCTTTCTTCAAAGAGCATTTGTAATTGAATTCTTTTGTTTGCGGCACCTGCCCCAGCAAGGCCCTTACCCGGCGCTGGGGCAGGCAGCCGCATTTTGTTTTCTGCTACATTTGGTTGTATAAAATAACCAGTCAGGATCCCATTGAACACCAAAGAAAGGACGCTTGTTATGATCAGTATTCAGGGCAAGGGCGTATCTTCTGGCGTTGGCGTTGGCCCGCTTTATTTCTATCACCGCACCAAAACCGAGATCCCCCGCTATACCGTGACCGATCCCGATGCCGAGTGGCACCGTTTCAAGGGCGCGCAGACCGCCGCCATTGAGCAGCTGGGCGAACTGGCCGAAAAGGCCCGTGCCGAAGCCGGCGATGAAGCCGCCATGCTGTTTGAGACCCACCAGATGATGGCCGAGGATCTCGATTACGAGGAAGCCATCTCCGACCATATCAACAATGAAAAGATGAACGCCGAAGCCGCGATTTCGGATACCGCAGTTCAGTTCGCCGCCATGTTTGAATCCATGGACGATTCCTACATGCAGGCCCGTGCGGCAGATGTGCGCGATGTATCGGATCGCATCCTGGGGATCCTGTCCGGTGCAGTGCAGGGCGGTATTGCTTCGGATGTGCCGGTGCTGCTGGCTGCGGACGACCTGGCACCTTCGGAAACTGTGCAGCTGGATAAATCCAAGATTTTGGGCTTCATCACTGCGGGCGGTTCCGGTTCCAGCCACACGGCCATTCTGGCCCGCACCATGGGCATTCCCGCCATTGTGGGCGTGGGCGATGCCCTGAAGCCGGAGTATGAGGGCCGCTCCTGCATTATTGACGGCGCTACCGGCAATGTGGTGATCGACCCGGACGATATGACCCGTGATTACCTGCTGAAAAAGCGGGAAGAGCAGCTGCGCCTGCAGCGCCTGCTGGAGACCCTGAAAGGCCAGCCCAATGTGACCAAGGATGGCAAGAGCATCCGCATTTACTGCAACATTGGCTCCCCGGACGACGTACATGCCGTGCAGGTCAACGATGGCGGCGGCATCGGCCTGTTCCGCAGCGAATTCCTGTACCTGAACAGCCCGGATTACCCCACCGAGGACCAGCAGTTTGAAGCCTACAAAAAGGTTCTTGCCGATATGGGCGGCAAGGAAGTTATCATTCGCACGCTGGATATCGGCGCGGACAAGCAGATCGGCTACTTTAACCTGCCCAAAGAGGATAACCCGGCTATGGGCATGCGCGCTCTGCGTATCTGTCTGACCCGCCCGGAAATCTTCAAGACCCAGCTGCGTGCCCTTTACCGTGCTTCCGCGTTCGGCAAGCTGGGCATCATGTTCCCCATGGTGACCAGCGTGTGGGAAGTGCGCGAAGCCAAAAAGTACTGCGAGGAAGTCAAGCGCGACCTGAAAGCTGAGGGCATTCCCTTTGCGGAGGATGTGCAGGTCGGCATCATGATCGAAACCCCGGCAGCGGCCATCATGAGTGACCGTCTGGCCAAGGAAGTGGATTTCTTCAGCTGCGGCACCAATGACCTGACCCAGTACACCCTGGCCTGTGACCGCCAGAACAATGATCTGGGACGTTTTTATGACCCGCACAACCCGGCAGTGCTGCGCCTGTTGAAGATGGTGACGGAGAATGCCCACAAGAACGGCATTTGGGTTGGTATCTGCGGCGAGCTTGGCGCGGACCTGACCCTGACCGAAACCTTCCTGGCGATCGGTGTGGATGAGCTGTCCGTCAGCCCGCGCGCGGTGCTGCCCCTGCGCAATGCCGTGCGCATGACCGATACCCGCGAAAGCGCACCCCGCCTGCTGGCCGCCATCGATGCCGAATACCCGGAAACGCTGTGAGAGGCTTTACGAAGGATTTGTGTTCCTTCTTTGAAAAGAAGGAACCGAAGAAACTTCGAAGAAACTTTAGTATAATAGAACACAAAAGATAAATAAAGGCGCATCACACAAAACCATCGTGTGGTGCGCCTTTTTGATGTTGGCTTTATAGAAATTGGTACAAGTTGAAAAACAATCTGTAAGGAACGGTCTGGACCGTTCCTTACAGAGCATTTTATAATGTGTTGCAAACCAACAAAGCATCTGTAGGGCGGGGTGCCCTCACCCCGCCGCGGAGGAACCACGCCTATCGCGGTAAACGCTGCAATTTATTTGTAGGGGACGATGCTTGCATCGTCCCATGGAGTGTGTAACGGTAAAAATCTACCGCGCACCATTACCCCATCACCCGAATTACCCCCAGCACCAACAAATGCACCGGGTAAAACAGATAGAAAAACCAGTGCGAAAATTTCTTTCCCCGCGCCGCCCGCTGGCCATTGTACAGATACAAGATCACAAACCCGGATGCAGCGATCCCTGCCATGCTGCCGCAGGCCATCAGCAAACACTGTGCGGTGGGGTAAAGCCACACGCTGCTGGTGTAATTCAGCCAGCCAAACAGCGCGGCAGAAAGCGCAAAACTGAACCGCAGTCGTTTTTGGTCCTGGCCGGACCAGCGGAAGAGCAGGGTGAACACCGGGGCCAGCAGCGCCCAGTCACAAAACAACGAACCAAAAATCAGCAGCACGATCAGCACGCCGCGCAAAAAACGGTTCCGGATGGTTTCGATACACAACAAGATGCAAAAACACAGGAACAGCGTGAACATCATGTTGAAATCCTGAAATTCCAGAATGCCGTTTTGGGCAAACGCCATCGAGAACGGCACCTGTGAAACCACACCGAACCCGAACAGCCGTAAGGCATACTGTTTGCGGCTGTGGGTGTACCGGAAGCCCTCTACCAGAAAATAGCACATGGTAATGGCGGTAAAGTAGCCGATATCCACCAGCACCTCGTACCAGAGGGTGCCCGGCACCAGAAAAATATTGGCGATGTGGTTCAGCAGCATGGCGGTTATCGCGATGTATTTGATCACATCGCGGTTCAGCACCCGCCAGCCGGGGCTTTGTGTTTGCTGTTGCAGCATTGGCAGCACTTCCTTTTTTGGGGCTTCACAGCGGCAGCGGTTATTTTTCCCGCTTAATGACAAAGCAGGGCAGGGGAGCGGTATCGGCCCAGTTGGCAAATTCGCAGATCAGCACGGTATAATCGGCCAGCGGCAGGCTGCGGAAAAACTCCGCCGCAGCCTTTTTCTCCGCATTGCCGATTACCTTGCCGCTGTACAGCACCGCGGCAAGCACGCCGCCGGGCTTCAGGGCGTCCAGCCCGGCCTGCAGCGCGGGCAGGGTGGAATCTGCCGTGGAGTGTACATCGTGCGCGGCACCTGGCAGCCAGCCAAAGTTGAACATCACGCAGTCCACACTGCCCGGCGGGGCAAAGCGCAGCAGCTCCCGATGGTCGCAGCATTCCGCGCGGCCAATGGCAGCCATGCCGTTGGCGGCCAGCAGCGCATTGGTGTTGGCCGCGGCCTGAGGCTGGATATCCAGCCCGATCACCCGGCCATTTTCCCCGGCAACGCTGCATAAAAATAGGGTATCGTGCCCGTTGCCGCAGGTGGCATCCAGATACAGTCCGCCCGGTGCCAGTGTGCTGCGCAAAAAGCGGTGGGTCAGCTCCACTGCCGTCAGGTCCGGCACGCGGCGGCGCACCAGCAGGCCGCCGCGCGGCACAAAACCGAACTTTGCCGCCAGCGCCTGCGCAGCGGTATTGCCGGCATCCGGCAGTGGCGCGGTGAATTCGCTGGGGGCAGTCCGGTCAAAGCCGCCGTTCTGGCGCAAAACCTCCCGCAGCAGATAGCTTCCGTACCCGCGGCTCTGCCATTCCGGGGCAATTTCCAACGCTTCAAAACAATCGGCACAGGTAACGGCATGGCCGATGCAGCCTTTCTCTTTATATAACGAATAGACACAGCGGTTTTGTGCGTCCAGTGCCGTTTTTTCAATCCGCATGGGCAAGCTCCCCCTAATGTTTCAGTCTGCAACTGATTGTACGGCATGGGGCGGATAAAGTCAAACCACAGCCCAAACTGACCGGATTTTTGGAGATTTCACATTTCTTTCACGCAGTCGCGAAACTGTTTTCACAATTAGCGGTTATACTGTAGGCACAAGGTTGAGGGAAGCAAGAAAGACAAAGCAAAAGCTTCCGCCAGACCGTGTATCACCGCCCGGCGGCCCCCAAGCGCCGTGCGGCAGAACAAAGGAGAGATTTTTCATGAGTGAATATGATTATTCGGGTCTTTATAATAATGGCGGCCCGCAGAATAATAACGGGCAGCCAGCGGGCACTCAGCCGGAACAGCCCCAGGCAGAGCAGTCCGGTTACCCCAATGTGGGCAGCAGCGGAGTGAACACCGCCAACACCGCACAGACAGATTATTCTAATTATTCCAGCCAACAGAACAGCAGCTATAACCCCCAGGGCCCCGCTGCAGGCAATGGCGGCAACGGTGGCAACGGCAATAACGGCGGCTACAATGGCTACAGCTATTCCAGCAACCCACAGCCCCCGCAGAACGAGCCCAAAAAGAGCCACGGCGGCAAAAAGGTTTTGCTGCGTGTGGCGGCCTGCATCGGTGTGGTAGCCCTTGGCTTTGGCGGTGGCCTGGCAGGAACTGTGGTTGCCAGCCGCACCGGCTTGACCGGCGGCCAGGTTGTGGTCCAGCAGGTCCAGCGTGACACCAACACGGATTCTGTATCCCAGGGCAGCACTAACGGCACCAACCTGTCGATTCAGGATGTTGCCGCGCTGGTACAGCCCAGCGTTGTGGCCATCACCACCGAGCAGATGGTCAGCACCAACACCTGGTTTGGCGGCAGCTATGTGCAGAGCGGTGCAGGCTCCGGCGTGATCATCTCGCAGGATGGTTACATTGTGACCTGTGCCCATGTGGTTTCCGGCGCAAATAACATCACGGTACAACTGGCAGACGGAACAGAGTATACCGCAACGGTCGTTGGCCAGGATTCTACTTCGGACGTTGCAGTCCTGAAAATCGAAGCCACCGGTCTGACTCCGGCTGTGATTGGCGACAGCGACAGCCTGGCTGTTGGCGAAACCACCATTGCCGTTGGCAACCCGCTGGGTACCCTGAGCAACACCGTTACCAATGGTATTGTCAGCGCCTTGAACCGTGAAGTTACCGTTCAGGGCAACGATATGAACCTGATCCAGACCAGCGCTTCCATCAGCCCGGGCAACTCCGGCGGCGGCCTGTTCAATGCAAACGGTGAGCTGATCGGTATTGTCAACGCCAAGAGCAGCTCCAGCGATGCAGAGGGGCTTGGCTTTGCAATCCCCATCAATACCGCCATGGAAATGGCAAAACAGATGATCGAAAAGGGTTATGTTGCCCGCCCGGCCATGGGTGTTACGGTCATCACCATCAATGATGCCCAGACTGCTATGCAGTACGGCGTCAGCAACTATGGTGTGTATATCTACCAGATCGCATCCGGCAGCGGTGCCGAAAAAGGCGGCCTGAAGCTGGGTGACCGCATCATCTCCATTGATGATGTGGCAGTCTCCAGTGCATCCGATGTACAGAAGTATTGCCAGAGCAAGGAAGTTGGCGATACCGTTACCCTGCAGGTAGAGCGTGATGGCAAGGTCATCAGCTGCGAAGTGACCCTGGGCGAAAGCACCCAATCCACCGCAACGGCTGAAAACGGGAACTAAGTTCTTTACGGAAGTTTTTTGTCCCTTCTTTGAAAAGAAGGGACCGAAGAAACTTTAGGCAATACCGCATAATTCTAAGTGCCGATACGGCGAGCGAGGTGCGGCAGATGCCAAGCCAAAAGCGCAGATAATACTTTGTGTATTATCGAGCATTTTGGCAACGCAGATGCCGTGCCGCAGCTGCCGGAGCGGTGCTTAAGCCGCAAGGCGGGAATTGTGCGGTGTTGCCTTTAGTATAGCAAAACAGAAAAAATAAAATTAAGGCGCACCACACAATCCCTGTGTGATGCGCCTTAATTTTATTTTATGTGATAATATGATTAAAGTTTCTGCTTCCTTCTTTTCAAAGAAGGAACAAAAAATCCTCCGTAAAAACCTCACATATCATGATTCTCAATCAGCTTGCGGCCCATCAGAACGCCCATGACGGAGGCCATCATCAGGCCGCGGGTCCATCCGGAGGAATCGCCCAGGCAGTGCAGGCCGGAAATGTTCGTTTCCAGGTCGGTGTCCATCTTGACCTTGTTGGAATAGAACTTCAGCTCCGGGCTGTACAGCAGGGTTTCCGGTGCGGCAAAGCCGGGGGCAACATGGTCCACCATCTTGATGAACTCAATAATGCTCACCATGGCGCGGTACGGCATGGCGGCGGTAATGTCGCCCGCAACGGCATCTTTCAGGGTAGGGCGCACATTGGAATGTGCCAGCTCCTTGGCCCAAGTGCGCTTGCCGTCCAGAATATCACCGTAGCGCTGTACCAGAATGTGCCCGGCACCCAGCATGTTGGTCAGTTCGCCAACCTTCTGGGCATAGGCAATGGGCTGGTTGAACGGCTCGGTAAAGTTGTGGCTGACCAGAATGGCCAGGTTGGTGTTGCCGGATTTCAGATCCTTGTAGCTGTGACCGTTGACGACCGCCAGGTCATTGTCATAGTTTTCCTGCGCGACAAAGCCGCCGGGGTTCTGGCAGAAGGTGCGGACCTTGTTCTTCCACGGGTTGGGGTAACCGATCAGCTTGCCTTCGTACAGAACCTTGTTGATGGTCTCCATGATCTCGTTGCGGCACTCCACACGCACACCAATATCAACGGTGCCGGGCTTGTGGGCAATGTTGTGCTCGGCGCACAGCTTTTCCAGCCAATCTGCACCGCGGCGGCCGGTGGCAATCACAACCTGGTCGGCGCGCAGCTCGCGGCGCTCACCCTTTTCGGTGATCACAACGCCCTTGCACTCGCTGCCTTCCAGCAGAATGTTGTCACATTCGGTGTTGAACAGCATCTCCACACCGCGGGCCAGCAGATAGTTCTGGATGTTCAGGTACAGCTGCTGGGCTTTTTCGGTTCCAAGGTGGCGGATGGGGCAGTCCACCAGCTGCAGGCCGGCCTGGATGGCGCGCTTGCGGATCTCCTTGATCTCGCTGCCCTCGTAAACACCTTCCACATGCGGGTCAGCGCCAAATTCCAGATAGATCTTGTCAGTGTAGTTGATCAGCTCCTGGGCAAAATCCTCACCGATCAGCTCCGGCAGCTCACCGCCAACCTGATAGGAGAGGGACAGCTTGCCGTCCGAGAACGCACCGGCACCGGAAAAGCCGGTGGTGATGGCGCAGGTGGGCTTGCAGTTCACGCAGTGGCCGGTTTTATCTTTGGGGCAGTGGCGCTTTTCTACCGGTTTGCCCTTTTCAATCAGGCAGATGCGCGGGCCGGTAGTTTTGCTGCTTTTGCGCAGCAGTTCCAGTGCGGTAAAAATACCGGCCGGGCCGGCGCCAACGATAATCAGATCATAATTGTTCATGTAGGGTAATTGCTCCTTAAATTTACAAATAAGCGCCGTTTCAGCGCAGGGTAACATCAGGTTGCGGCATCCACTGTGGGCTCTTGGTCGGGTTCCAGTGGTTCGGTGGTCAGCTCCGGGGCTGGCACATCGGGCAGGTCCGTTTCGGCAGATTCTTCTGCAGCGGGTTCAGCCGGGGCAGGGGAGGGGGCTTCGGTGGATGGCTCCGGTGCGGCAGCGGTTTCCATTTCCGCCTTGGCAGCATCCAGCCTGTCCAGCGCATGGAACTCCATCGCAATATAAATGGTGCAGCACAGGTTCAAAATGCCCTCTGCCAGTAAAAAGATGCCGGACAGCAGCAAAAGATCCACGTTGCGGTTGTTCAGCAGCTGAGAACACGCCAGCAATGCCCCGCACAACAGTGAAACAACGCTGAGCAGCAGCACCACCCACCACTTTTGCCCCTTGCGCTTGGCAAGGGCAAAGGAAGACTGTGCGCGCACCACGCCATCCACCAGCAGCATCAGGCCAAACAGCAGCGGCAACAGCCATTCAAAGGTCATGGCGCTTTGTACGGTACACAATAGTGCCCACATGCCCAGCGCAATGGTGGGCAGGCTGAGCAGTAGGCTGACGGCGGCTCGGATGCTGCCGTTATCTTTCTTAAAATAACCGTACAGGCTTTGCAGCCCGCACAAAACCACCAACAAGCCCAGCGCAATGCAGAACACATCAGCAACCGCCTGCGGGGCAAGCAGCAACAGCAGGCCAAGCAGAATGTACAGCACACTGAACACCAGCATGCCCGGTTTGATATGGCGCAGCATACAAACCCTCCTTATACAGCGGCAGCCGTTTTCTGGCCGGCTTCCATTGGCAGCAAAATGTCGCGATGGCACTTGCGCATAAACACAGCGCACAGCGTAACGGCAACCAGCTCTGCAATGGGAAAAGCAAACCACACGGCGTTTACGTTACCGGTGCGGCTCAGCAGCCAGGCGGCAGGCACCAGCACAACCAGCTGGCGGATCACCGAAACCGACAGCGCCAGCGTGCCGCGCCCCAGCGCTTGGAACGCGGAGGAAGAAATTACGTTGAACCCCGCCATCGGAAAATGGATGGCAATAATGCGCAAGGCCAGAATACCCATGGCCAGCATGGTGGGGCTGGCGTTGAACACACCCAGCAGCACCTGTGGGAAAACTTCGGCCAGAATCAGGCCGCACAGCATAATGCACTCGGCAAAGCAGACAGCCAGTTTGATGGTTTGGGTAATGCGCTTGGGCTGGCGGGCACCGTAATTGTAGCCGATAATGGGCACCATGCCGTTGTTAATGCCAAAAATAGGCATGAATACAAAGCTTTGCAGCTTGAAGTAAACACCAAACACCGCAACGGCGGTGCTGGAAAAGGCAATCAGGATGTTGTTCATCGCAAAGGTCATCACGCTGCCAATGGCGTTCATGGCAATGGAGGGGATGCCCACCGCGTAAATGCGCTTGATGGTGGACCCCGCCGGGCGGAAGCCTTTCAGCGTTAGGTTGATGTCCTTATTGCACAGCAGGTTCATCGTCAGCCCGGCAGCTGCGCCGATCCACTGCCCGGCTACGGTAGCCACAGCAGCACCGGCTGCTTCCATGCGGGGCACGCCGAACAGACCGAAGATGAAGATGGGATCCAGCGCAATGTTGACCAAAGCGCCAATCAGCTGGCTGGCCATGGCGAACGCACTGCGCCCGGTGGCGACCAGCAGTTTTTCCAGCATGCACTGCAGGAACAAGCCCATGCACCATAACGTGCAGATGGAAAGATAATCGGCACCGTACTGCATGATCTGGGCATCGGTGGTCTGGGACGCAATGAACGCCCGCGCGCCCAAAATGCCGAACACCAGAAAGGCGATGCCGCCGCAGAACGCTAAGAACAGGCCGTTCATCGCCGCGCGGCTGGCCTCGGCCCGGTTGCCCTCACCCAAACAGCGGGAAAGATAGGCGTTTACACCAACAGCAGTGCCCACGGCAAAGGCAATCATCAGGTTCTGGATGGGGAACGCCAGCGAAACGGCGGAAAGCGCCGCTTCGTTCACACGACTGACAAAGATGCTGTCCACAATGTTATAAAGTGCCTGAACCAGCATCGAAATCATCATAGGTACTGAACACGAAAGGAGCAGCGGGCCTATCGGCGCGCTGCCCATTCGGGATGCAGAGTATTTCTGTACAGAATCACTCATTCCTGATTAGCTGCCTCCATTGCTTTTGCAGCCTGAACAATCAGCTGGGCACAGGCATCCTGGCCAATTGCTGCATTCAGGCAAAGATCATAGTTTTTCGCTTCGCCCCAGCGGTTTTCAGTATAGTAGTTGTAATAGCTTGCGCGGGCGCGGTCATGCTTGGCCAGATGGGTCTCCCATAGGCGATCGGGCATATCCTTGGCATCGGGGCGCACTTTGGCGTTGGCCACACGAATATCAATGGGGGCAAACACAAAGGTGCGCAGCACATTGGGGCGGTCGCGCAGAACATAGTCACCACAACGGCCCAAAATCACACAGGAGCCCTGGGAAGCAACTTCCTTGATGACATTGGACTGCAAAATGTACACCTGGTCCGCCAGGGGCATGGTGTTGCCCATCATGTAAAGGCTGTAGATCAGGCTGCCGCTGCGCTGGGTCTCGCTGGCGGCAATGGCTTCTTCCGTCAGGCCGCTCTTTTTTGCGGCGATGGTGATCAGCTCCTTGTTGTACAGGGGAATCCCCAAAAGATCAGCAACTTTCTGGGCGATCTCGCTGCCGCCGGATGCATATTCACGCGCCATCGTAATAACCAGGGGTTCCTTCATTGTCTCCACCTCACAAATAATAATAGTGATGGACATAATAGTCCTACTATAATAAGTATAAACGCTGGTGGAACAAAACGCAAGAGCAAGGTTAAACAAAACAAAACGGTGCCGTTGGGGCAAACTGCATAGCAAAACAGGGCGGTATTTTTGCCCGCTTTGTGCATAAATCCAATCTGTCCGCGCAACACTAATGGCATACACAACACGAACGGTGCGGTTAAAAATTCCGGGCGGCAGGTTTTGCGCCCGATGTTTTGGCCGTACGGCAAGCAAAGGACGGGGGAAGATGAACAGCATTAAAGCATTTTTGAAGGCAAAAGGGTTATATCTTGTCTGCCTTGCGCTGGTGTTTGCGGCAACCATTACCGGAATTGCCGCCATCCGCAGCGTGGTGCGCGGGGTGGAGGACCTGACCCGCGTCCAAAAGCAGGCCCTGGAGGAGGGAACAGACGTATGGGATTCACCGGATGCCGCCGTAAACCAGCCCGCACAGGATGTGCCTGTGGCGACAGCGCAGCCATCGCCCGCACCGTCAGCTGCGGGGTCTGCATCGTCATCCTTGCAGCAGGGGGCTGGGCAGTCTGGCAGCGCCTCCGGCGGGACTGGCAGCTCTGCTGCTTCGTCCGCGCAGCAGGGAACCTTGCCGCACGCTGGCTGGAACGGTAAAGTCAGCCAGGCGTTCAGCGGGAATACGCTGGTGTATAACCCCACCCTGGGGGACTGGCGCACCCACAACGGCACGGATTATACCGCCGAACAGGTAACGGCGGTGGCCGCCGGTACCGTGACCGCCATTGCGGATGACGCTCTGTGGGGCCGCGTGGTGGAAGTGACCGACGCGCAGGATCGCGTGTGGCGCTACTGCGGGCTGGAAGAAGTTGCCGTGACCCAGCGCGAAAAAGTAACCGCCGGGACCCGCCTTGGCACCACAGGCAACGTGCCCGCCGAAGCCCAGCAGGGCAGCCACCTGCACCTGGAATGCCGCAAAGCCGGCGCCTGCCTGGACCCGGAAAAGAATTAAGGCAATGCCGCTGCACCGTGGATGGTGCGGCGGCATTGCTCTGCCATGAATTCGGACAAGTTCTTAAAAAATATCCCGCTTGCCAGCAAATCCCGTTGACAAATGCACGAAACATGTGTATTCTTATGGTAAAGATATCTTACAATGTCTTATTTTATAAATTTTCTTACAACTCATTCCATACAGAAAGGAGCCCGCCATGACACGCCAGCGTGCCTTGATTTTGGAAATTTTACAGCACAGCCCCAAACACCTGACGGCGGACGAAATTTTTGCCATTGCCAGGGAGAAGATGCCCGGCATTGCCCGCGGCACCGTGTACCGCAACTTAAAGCTGATGGAACAGGCCAGGGAAATTGCCCGGCTGGAAATGCCGGATGGCCCCGACCGGTTTGATAAAACGTCCAACCCGCACGGCCATTTGTACTGTGATTGCTGCGGCAGCCTGCAGGACCTGCCGGTGATCGGCCTGGTGCGCGAAATTGAAAATGCCATTGGAACCGAAGTGCGTTCCTACCAGCTGACCATCCATTACATCTGCCCTGAATGCCGCGAAAAACAGGCTGAACTTTAACAGCGGAGAAATACGCCACAAACTGTGCTTCCCTGATTATATTTAGGGCAACACCGCACAATTCCCGCCTTACGGCTTAAGCACCGCTCCGGCGGCTGCGGCACGGCATCTGCGTTGCCAAAATGCTCGATAAGACATCCAGTATTATCTGCGCTTTTGGCTTAGCATCTGCCGCACCTCGCTCGCCGTATCGGCACTTAGAATTATGCGGTATTGCCTTAGGGAGCACAGTTTTTTATTTTGTCATCATGCTCCGAAGCGTCAAAAAGGCTGTCGGACAGCCCTGCAGATGAGCAGGACGGGCGATACTTTATAAAATCAGGCATAGTATTGAATATTAATATGTAAATGGTGCGGGAACATACAGGATACTCTGCTGCCGGGTGGAGCATATGAAATGCGGGTACAGCACTGTGACATGGCGTTGCAGGAAAAATGCAGCCGGAATGAGCGTAACATACAAAAGCAGAACACAAAGATGTTGCAATATGTCAAACACGTACAAAATTCTGCAACTATTTTAGTCAAAATGCGCCTTGCTTTTCCTCCGGTTTTGCTATACCATAAAAACAATGAGTGGGAGCGAAAGTAGCATCCCGACATATAAAGAAGGAGAACCATTATGAAAAAAACATTAGCATTGACCTTGGCAGCTGCAATGACCTTGAGCCTGGCTGCCTGCGGCAGTAGTGCATCCAGTGCCTCCAGTGCCGCAACATCCACGGAAAGCACATCTACCGATACTTCGGCAGCTACCTCTACGGCTGCTGAAAGCGGTACCGTTGAAAATAAGGAAAAGCCGCTGGTGTGGTTTAACCGCCAGCCTTCCAACAGCACCACAGGCGAGCTGGATACGGAAGCGCTGAACTTTAACGGCAATACTTATTATGTCGGTTTCGATGCCAACCAGGGTGCTGAACTGCAGGGCAAGATGATCGCAGATTACATTAAAGCACATGCTGACACCATCGACCGCAACGGCGACGGCGTTATCGGCTATGTTCTGGCAATCGGCGATATCGGCCATAATGACTCGATTGCCCGTACCCGTGGCGTTCGTAGCGCTTTGGGCACCGCAGTGGAAGGCAGCAACGGCATTGTTTCTGATCCTGTCGGCACCAATGCGGATGGTTCCGCTACCCAGGTTCAGGACGGCACCATTGATGTGAATGGCACGACCTTCGCCGTTCGTGAGCTTGCTTCTCAGGAAATGAAGAATTCCGCCGGCGCTACCTGGGATGCAGGCACCGCCAGCAACGCCATCAGCGCCTGGGCTTCTGCTCTGGGAGATTCCATCGATATCGTTATTTCCAACAATGACGGCATGGGCATGGCAATGTTTAACTCCTGGTCGCAGGAAAATGGCGTTCCCACCTTTGGCTACGATGCAAACACTGACGCAGTTGCTGCCATTGCCGACGGTTACGGCGGAACGATCAGCCAGCACGCTGACGTGCAGGCTTACCTGACCCTGCGCCTGCTGCGCAATGCGCTGGACGGCGTGGACATCAACACCGGTATTGCCACTCCGGATGCCGCAGGCAATGTCCTGAGCAGCGATGTTTACTATTACAATGAGGACGAGCGTTCCTACTATGCTTTGAACGTGGCAGTCACGGCAGACAACTACACGGACTTCACCGACTCTACCAAGCCGTATGGGCCTGTTTCCAACCAGCTGGATGCCACTACCAGCCCGGAAAAGAGCGTTTGGCTGAATATCTACAACGCCGCGGATAACTTCCTGAGCGCTACTTACCAGCCCCTGCTGGAGAAATATGATGATCTGCTG
Organism: Gemmiger qucibialis; assembly: GCF_027689445.1. Lineage (NCBI taxonomy): Bacteria > Bacillati > Bacillota > Clostridia > Eubacteriales > Oscillospiraceae > Gemmiger > Gemmiger qucibialis. The sequence goes on from NZ_JAQFEN010000002.1 coordinate 279,487, forward strand.
AACCTGAAGGTTGACTACATCGGCGGCGACGGCCAGACCGAGGCCAACATCACCAACCGCCTGGGCAATCCCAGCGCATACGATGCCTTTGCCATCAATATGGTTAAGACCGATAACGCTGCTTCGTACACTTCTCTGCTGAACCAGTGATCCAACGGCAACAGCAATAACTGACAGTTAAGTAACGGCAACGCTATTAGGGAGAATGTATTTCTCCATAGGGGAGAATGAAGTTTTCCCTAATAGCGTTTTTTTATGAAAACAGGTGAGCAGCCGCAGGGCAGTTTGCCAATTTGCAAGACGGGAGTGACGAGAATGGCAGAAGCGAAAGACGATATTGTCTTGTCAATTCGCGGTATGTGCAAGTCGTTTGGCCGCAACCGAGTACTTGATCATATCAATCTGGATGTAAAACGCGGTACAGTTATGGGGCTTATGGGCGAAAACGGTGCCGGTAAGTCTACCATGATGAAATGTCTGTTCGGTACTTATCAAAAGGATGAGGGCAAGATTTTCCTCAATGGCAAGGAGATCAGTTTTTCCGGCCCGAAAGACGCGCTGGAAAACGGAATTGCAATGGTGCATCAGGAACTGAACCAGTGCCTGGAGCGCAGTGTGATTGATAACCTGTTCCTGGGGCGGTACCCGGTCAACTCTATGGGCGTGGTTGACGAAGGGCAGATGAAGAAGAAAGCAGCCGATCTGTTCCGCAAGCTGGGCATGACTGTCAATCTGACCCAGCCCATGCGCAATATGTCGGTTTCGCAGCGGCAGATGTGTGAAATTGCCAAAGCTATCTCTTACAATGCCCAGGTCATCGTTCTGGATGAGCCGACTTCTTCGCTGACGGTGCAGGAAGTGAATAAACTCTTTGAGATGATGCGAATGCTGAAAGAACAGGGCATTGCGCTGATATACATCTCACATAAGATGGACGAAATTTTTGAAATTTGTGACCAGATTTCGGTTCTGCGTGACGGCAACCTGGTTATGACCAAGGACAGCAAGGACACCAACATGGGCGAGCTGATCACCGCCATGGTTGGCCGTTCGCTGGAAAGCCGCTTCCCGCCGGTGGACAATATCCCCGGAGATCCGATCTTGTCCATCCAGCATCTGTCCACCAAATATGCGCCTTATCTGCAGGATATCAGCTTTGATGTGCGCGAGGGCGAAATTTTTGGTCTGTATGGCCTGGTGGGCGCCGGACGTACAGAGCTGCTGGAAACCATTTTCGGCGTGCGTACCCGTGCGGCAGGGCGTGTGTATTTCCGCGACCACCTGATGAACTTCAACAATGCCCACGAAGCGATCGAGCATGGATTTGCCCTAATTACCGAGGAACGCAAAGCAAACGGCCTGTTCCTGAAGAGCGATTTGACATTCAATACTACCATTGCCAACCTGGACCAGTACAAAGGTGGCCTTGGGCTGTCAATGCCCAAAATGGTAAAAGCCACAAGCAAGGAGATCAAGGTCATGCACACCAAGTGCATGGGACCTGACGATATGATCACCAGTTTGTCTGGCGGCAACCAGCAAAAGGTCATTTTTGGCAAATGGCTGGAACGCGAACCCCAGGTCTTTATGATGGATGAACCTACGCGCGGTATAGACGTTGGCGCAAAGTACGAAATCTATGAGCTGATCATCAAGATGGCCAAACAGGGAAAGACGGTTATTGTTGTTTCCTCTGAAATGCCTGAGATTCTGGGTATCACCAACCGGATCGGCGTTATGTCCAACGGACATCTTTCCGGCATTGTGAATACCAAGGAAACAAATCAGGAAGAGCTTTTGAGACTCAGCGCAAAATACCTGTAATGGGGGATAATGATCTATGGCAACTGCAACACAAACTTCAAAAATTCTTTCGGCGGAGCAGGAAGCCAAGCTTCGCCAGCCAATCGATGAATATGTTGGGAAAATCCAGGCGCAGATCGATGAACTTCGTACTGACGGTACTGAAAAAGCTGTCAATATCCAGAATGAACTGGATAACCTGAAGCGCGACCGCATCTATACCGCGCAGGAAAAAACGGAACGTGAGACCAAACTGAAGGCTGAATTGGCAGCGGCCAAGGCAGTTGAAGAAAAAAACAAGGGCCAGATCAACAAGCTGATCGCTGATGCTGAAGCCTATTTGAAAGCCCATTATGACAGCGACTATTACCAGGCGGTGGTGGCCAGCTGCAAGCAGGAAAAGGTACAAGCCCAGCAGAAATATCAGGCAACTGTAGAACAGCTGAAAAAGGAACACGAGACGGCGCTTTCCAAGCTGAGCAATCAGCAGGAAATCAAGGACGAAAAGTATGTCCACAAGAACCGCCTGTTTGACGCCAAAATGCAGTTGGATAAGGACTGCCAGGCAATCAAGGACCGCCGGCATGCTGCGTTTGATTACAAATATCACCTGATCGATATGCTGCGCCTGTCCAAGTTTACGGTTGGCGAGTCTCTGGCGCAAAAGTGGGAAAACTACAAGTACACATTTAATCGCCGTGACTTTTTGCTGCGCAACGGTCTGTACATTGCAATCGTTATCATCTTTATTATACTGTGCCTGATTGCTCAGTTCGGCAAGAAAGTGCCGCTGCTTACCGTCAACAATATTTTGAACATTCTGCAGCAGGCTTCGCCGCGCATGTTCCTGGCTTTGGGCGTTGCCGGGCTGATCCTGCTGGCCGGCACGGACCTGTCCATTGGCCGTATGGTTGGTATGGGCATGACTGCCGCTACCATCATTATGCACAAGGGAATCAACACCGGTGCGGTTTTTGGCCATGTGTTTGATTTTACCGGGCTGCCGGTCGTTGCACGCGTTATTTTGGCGCTGCTTGTCTGCATTGTCCTGTGCACAGTCTTTACCACCATCGCAGGTTTCTTTACAGCCAAGTTCAAAATGCACCCATTCATTTCTACGATGGCGAACATGCTGGTCATTTTTGGCTTGGTCACCTATTCAACCAAGGGTGTTTCCTTTGGCGGTATCGAAGGCAACATCCCCAGCATGATCATCCCCAAGATTGGCGGTTTCCCCACCATTATCCTGTGGGCTATCGCAGCTGTGATCATTGTGTGGTTCATCTGGAACAAGACGACCTTTGGTAAAAACCTGTTCGCAGTCGGCGGCAACGCCGAAGCTGCTGCTGTTTCCGGCATCTCGGTATTCCGCGTTACGGTAGGCGCGTTTATTCTGGCAGGCATTCTGTATGGCTTCGGCTCCTGGCTGGAATGCATCCGTATGGTGGGCTCCGGCTCCGCTGCATATGGTCAGGGCTGGGAAATGGACGCCATCGCGGCCTGCGTTGTGGGCGGCGTTTCTTTCACCGGCGGTATCGGCAAGATTTCCGGCGTGGTTGTCGGTGTGTTCATCTTCACCGCGTTGACTTACTCTCTGACCACTTTGGGTATTGATACGAACCTGCAGTTCGTGTTCTCCGGCATCATCATTCTGGTTGCTGTTATGCTGGACTGCCTCAAGTACGTTCAGAAGAAATAATCTATACCGGCTGTACGGCAAAAATTCGGCTGTGTTTATAAAAAACAGGCTGAATTTCCGGCGCTCCGGTGCCTCCCGGCATAAACCGCAGCGTATCATCAGATAACACAAAAGCATGTGCATGACAAAACAAATCGAAAATTTTGGGTTTTCGAGGAGGGCGGGTGCACATGCTTTTATTTTTGACCCGCAAAATCTTTGCCGTATCCCCAAAACCGCTGCCTGTATGCAAGGCATTTGCCTTTACCCGGCGGTATGGTATAATTTGAGAAAGAAACCGGAAGGGAGGAGAGCGATGTGATCTATCTTTCGGAATTTTATTTTCCCAGCCAAAACAGCGAGGCTAACTACCTTGCCGAGTCGCCGCGGGCCAAAATGACCTGCTATGATTCTTTCTACCCCTTTGGCCTGTTTGCGGGCCGGGGCTTGAAAGCACTGGACCTGGCGGATGTGACCATTTTGTACGGCGGCAACGGCTCCGGCAAAACCACAGCGCTCAACGTGATGGCGGACGCTTTGCGCCTGCAGCGCGGGGCACAGTATAACCGCAGTGATTTCTTCCCGGATTATGTTTCCCTGTGCCAGTTCCACACCCTGCACGCCATCCCGGCGGGCAGCCTGATTTTGACCAGCGACGATGTGTTTGACTATATGTTGGATGTGCGCGCCATCAACGATAACATTGATACCCGCCGCGGCAGCCTGTTTGATGAATACACCGAGGCCCGCACCGCCAAATTCCAGATGCACAGCATGGAGGATTATGACCGGCTCAAGCAGGTCAGCGCGGCACGGCGCTATTCCAAATCTCAGGTGGCGCGCAAAACTTTGTCTCCCAACATCCGCACCCACTCCAACGGCGAAAGCGCCTTTTTGATGTTCCAGGAAAAACTGCGCGGGGATGCCCTTTATCTGTTGGATGAACCGGAAAACAGCCTTTCTGCCGCGCGGCAGATCGCTTTGGCGGATTTTTTGGCAGATTCGGCCCGGTTTTACGGCTGCCAGTTTGTGCTGGCCACCCATTCGCCGTTTTTGCTGGCAATCCCCGGTGCCCGCATTTATGATCTGGACAGTGACCCGGTGCGCACCCGCCGCTGGACCGAGCTGGAAAGCGTGCGGGATACCTTTGAGTTTTTCCAACAGCACAAGGAGGAGTTTTGATGGCGGAACGCCGATTTTATCAAGGGGAGACCTTTGCCAATTATGACCCCGGCGAGCTGCTGGAAAACGCCGAGTTCGAGGACTGTGTGTTTGACCACTGCCGCTGGCTGGGCACGCGGGTGCAGAACTGCCGCTTCAACGCCTGTACCTTTGACCACTGCAATTTTTCCGGCGTGGTGTTCAGCTTTACCACCATGAAAGATGCCTGGCTGCTGAACAGTGCGTTCCGCTCCATGGCGTGGGGCGGGCTGCAGGGCAAAAGCGGGGTGTTCCAGCCGTTTGGCAAAATCAAAAACTGCGCGTTCCGCTACAATGATTTTTCCGGCATGGCACTGAACGGCTTTGACTGGACCGGGGCGGAACTGCAGCAATGCACCTTTGATGATACCCGCCTTGCCGGGGCCAGCTTTTACGGCGTGCGGCTGGGCGGAACCCGGTTCACCCGCTGCGATTTGCAAAAAGCCGACCTGCGCACCGCCGAAGAATACGCCATTGATTTGGAGACCAACAAGTTGAAAGGCGCAAGGTTCAGCTTTCCTGATGTGGTAAGGTTACTGGATGGAACGGGGATTGTGATCGAGTGAGGCGCTTAAAACGACCCAACGTAAGGTGCTTTGATGAAAACCCAAATAGGAAATTGGCTTCCCTCTGAGGGGCCGTTCTCTTTATAATGCACTACCACCATTTGACCTGCCTCTTACCCGTTGGAACGCCCATTGTGCGCCCGCTAACCTGACGGGATAACGATTTTTAGAAAATGATAAACCGGGTAAAAAACCCAAAAACTCGCCCTGAATTTTTACAATTCGAAAATGGCGAAAATGTTGTGGAATTTTTTGGCGTGTGGTATAATAAATGAAATCGCGGTTTATGGTTGATTTTTCGGCCCGGCCGCATTTGATTAAAAAAGCAACGCGCGGCCGAACAGGCTGCCGGGTGCAGCCGGAAAATCCCCGGGTACGCCCATTTATAAGGAGGAACGAACGGAATATGCAGAAGAAAAAAATCACCGCATTCCTGCTGGCGCTGGCAATGGTGTCCGCTATGGCACTGCCCGTTTTTGCACAGGAGCCGAACCCGCAGGCTGAAACCGCTGCAAGCATTGCAGTGGTGGAAACTGCTACCCCGGAAACCGCAGCCACCGAGGAACCGAAAGTTGACGCTGAACCGGCAGAGGACAACGTGAAAGAGGACGCCGCTACCTATGATGCACCGCCGGAGAACGGCTGGTATCAGGAATACCCCGGCGGCCCCTGGTATTGGTACGAAAACGGCGTGCGCCAGGGCACCACTGGCCGCGGCAAGGAAATCTATGACCCCAAGAGCGATGCCTGGTACTGGCTGGATGCTGTTCAGGGCGGCGCTATGACCACCAATAAGGATGTCTATCAGGACTCCAACGGCGGCAAGTGGGTGCGTTACGATGCCAACGGCCATATGGTCAAGGGCTGGAATACCAACGAGAAGGGTACTTACTACTTCGATCTCGTGACCGGTGCTATGGTAAAGGGGATGTGTACGATAGACGGCATTCCCTGCGCATTTGATACCACCACAGGCATTGGCCTGGATAAGCAGTGGGTCAACATCAACGGCGACAAGTTCTGGTACGAAGGCGGCAAGCGCCAGGGCACCACTGGCCGCGGCAAGGAAATCTATGACCCCGCTTCCGATGCCTGGTACTGGCTGGATTCCGTCAATAACGGCGCAATGGCTGTCAGCAAGGATGTCTATCAGGACTCCAACGGCGGCAAGTGGGTCCGCTATGATGCCAACGGCCATATGATCAAGGGCTGGAATACCAACTCTCAGGGTACTTATTACTTTGACCTCATCACCGGCGCTATGGCAAAGGGCACCGTTGTGATCGACGGCATTACCTGCGTGTTTGATTACAACACCGGCATTCTGCAGTCCACCAACGTGGATGTGACCAAGTACCGCGAGATCAAGCGCACCAACTACTATGCTGACGGCAGCGTGATGAACACCCTGACCACCGATTACGATGCACAGGGCCGCCTGCTGAAAGAGCAGCGCCGCGATAAGTCCGGCAACCTGCAGGTTCAGGACGACTTCTATTATGAATACAACGGCATGCTGACCAAGCATACCCACCGCGAGTACGGCAACGACAACTACTCTTACGAGTATCGCTATGAGTATGATAACAGCAACCGCTTTGCCAAGATCTCCGTTTACCGCTACAATGGCGGCTGGTACCTGTACAGCTACTGGACTGCCAAAGAGTGGGACAGCCTGGGCAGCGTTTCCAAGTTCTGGGAATACAACGGCCAGAACAAAGTTACCTGCATCGTCAACCTGACCAGCAGCGGCAGCCGTAACCGTTACACCAAGATGACCATTGTGAACAGCAGCAACAAGACCGTGCGTACTGACACCTGGAGCTATGACAGCAACGGCCACCTGGCCGGCTGGACCAACAGCGGCAACTCCAACGGCTATTCTAACGTGCTCAGACTCTCCAGCGATAACAATATTGGCGCTGGCAACCCGCTGTTCGACCGTCATTGCGGCAAATTTGTCACCGATGACAAGATCACCAGCGCTTCCATCAAGTTCCAGAACGATGAAGTTGTCGAGATCCGCCAGAACAACCAGCGCATCTCTTACACCAACCAGGAAAGCATGGGTATGAACAGCAGCAACAATCTGACCCGTACCTTTGCTACCTACACCGATGGCGGCAACTTCCGTTACCGCACCCTGGTTGAGTACTTCAAGTACAAGAACTAAGGCAACACCGCACAATTCCCACCTGACGGCTTAAGCACCGCTCCGGCGGCTGCGGCACGGCATCTGCGTTGCCAAAATGCTCGATAATGTCGGGTTGCGGTACCTGCATCGTGCTTCGGGGGCAAAAGCCCCTCGCACTCTGCGACCGCTGCCCCTGCTTCGGTTCGCTGTTTCCGCCACTGGCGGCGCTCACCTTTGCAGCATCCAGTATTATCTGCGCTTTTGGCTTAGCATCTGCCGCACCTCACTCGCCGTATCGGCACTTAGAATTATGCGGTATTGCCCTAAGCGTAACAGCTTAGCTTGATGTTGGCTTAACCCTAAAACCACGGCCCCCGGCAGAGTATTTTACGCTCTGCCGGGGGCTTTTTGTGTATTACCGCCCATTTGCGGGCATACTGAACAAAGAACCCCGATGACGAAAGGAGCACTGTATATGCCTGCAAAAATGAACCCCTTTGAGGTAAAAACCAAACCCGCCGACCGCTACTATATGGACTGGCAGAAACTTTACCCCCGCCCCTATGACAAAAACGAGGTGGACCCCTACACCCGGCTGCGTATTATTTTAATGAACGGCACCGAGTACGAGGCCAACTGGTTCTCCCACCAGTTCCACCGCCACTGCACCAACAACGACCTGCGCCGGGAACTTGCCGTGCTGCGCCGCACCGAGCAGCAACAGCAAAAGCGCATTGCCTGCTTAAAGCCGATCGACGAAAGTATTCTGGAAACCACCATCGGGTACGAGCAGCTGGCCGTGGACCTGACGGCTATTCTGGCCCAGCGGGAGCCGGACGCCTATGTGGTGCAGGTGATGAACCTGGCTCTGCTGGAGGATTTTGACCACCTGTACCGCTATGCGGATCTGCTGGAACTGGAACGCGGCATCCACGCCGAGCGGCTGGTGGGCTGCTATACCGAGATCATGCCCGGCCGCCCCACCATTGCGGAGCACCGCCACCCGCGGGACAGCGTGCGCAAGCCCATCAGCGCGGCCACGGCGGCCCCCATCACCAAGCTGAACGCCGCCATTATCACCGCCGCCGAACAGCAGACGATGAACTATTATATGAACATCGGCACCTTTTATGACAGTGACCTTGGCCGCAGGCTGTACCAGGAGATCGGCATGATCGAAGAACAGCATGTGACCCAGTATGGCGCTCTGCTGGACCCCGGCATGACTTGGCTGGAAAACCTGCTGCTGCATGAATATACCGAGTGCTACCTTTATTGGTCCTGCGTGGAGGATGAAACCGACCTGCATATTAAAAAGATCTGGGAGCAGCATTTTGAGCAGGAGTGCAGCCACCTGCATGCCGCCGAAGCCCTGCTGAAACAGTACGAGGGCAAGGAAGCCTGCCAGATCATCCCGGATGGGACTTTCCCGGAACTGCTGCGCTTTGGCCCCCAGAAAGAATATCTGCGCAAGGTGCTCAAAACCACCATTTTGAACACCGCTGTGCAGGATGACCCCGCCATTCCGGTGGAGACCCTGACCAAAGATGCACCCTACTATGCTTACCAGGCTGCCGTCTGCCCGGACGCTGCCCGCGTGGCCAGCCACCAGGTGATTGAAGAGCACATTGGCACCAGCGGCAAGGACTACCGCTTTGAAGAAAAGCCCCATCCGGTTGAAGCCCTGCGCGACCGCACCCAGGATAATACCACGATTGCCCGAGGCAAAATCTGAACCACCCGAAGGGGCAGAGGATGGCAAACCGCCATCCTGTACATGAAAACAGGCTGTTTTTTGTAAAAAATGCCGGAGTGGATGGGAGGGCCTGCCCTCTTGAACTGCCGTGCCGGGGAACGTATAATAGTAACATTGTTGTGTAAGCAGCCGGCAGTGGTTACCGGGCGTTGAAAAGTGATGTTGCACGGGGGTGATGGGAGCATGATGTACGCCCGCTGACCGCGCCCCAACAATGCTTTTTGACATGCGGCAACTACCTGCCGCTGCTTACAATGAGGGAGGATGTTGAGATTGAAACGTGAATCATTTGCTTCACGCATTGGCTTTTTGATGGTCAGCGCAGGCTGTGCCATCGGCATTGGCAATGTGTGGCGCTTCCCAACCGTAACAGGCCAGTATGGCGGCGGCGTATTTGTGCTGTTCTACCTGCTGTTCCTGGTTTTGATGGGGGCACCGGTGCTTACCATGGAGCTGGCTGTTGGCCGTGCGGGCCACGGCAGCGCGGGCACAGCCTACCGTGCGCTGGAACCCAAAGGCAGCAAGTGGCACCTGCACGGCTGGGCCTGCCTGATTGGCTGCTGCGTGCTGATGATGTATTACACCACCGTCAGCGGCTGGATGCTGGCCTATTTCTTCCGGTTTGTCAAGGGTACATTCACCGGCCTGGCCGCCGATGCCGTCAGCGGCGTGTATGCCGACCTGCTGGCCGACCCGTTCGAGCAGATCGTCTGGATGGCCATTACCGTGCTGCTGGGCTTTTTTGTCTGCAGCCGCGGTTTGCAGAACGGCATTGAACGCATTGGCAAATGGATGATGGGCGCGCTGTTTGTGCTGATCCTGGTTCTGGCTGTGCACAGCTTTGTGCTGCCCGGCGCGGGCGAGGGCCTGGCGTTCTACCTGCTGCCGGACTGGAACCGTGCCGCCGAAATGGGCATTGGCAATGTCATTGTGGCTGCCATGAACCAGGCGTTCTTTACCCTCAGCCTTGGCGTTGGCGCTATGGAAATCTTTGGCAGCTACATGAGCCGGGATTATACCCTGGCGGGCGAGTCCCTGCACATCTGCGCGCTGGATACCTGCGTGGCCATCTGTTCCGGCCTGATCATCTTCCCGGCCTGCTTCTCTTACGGGGTCAGCCCGGATGCAGGCCCCAAGCTGATCTTTATCACCCTGCCCAATGTATTTGCCAATATGGCGGGCGGCCGCCTGTGGGGTACACTGTTCTTTGTATTTATGACCTTTGCCAGCTTTTCTACCATCATTGCTGTGTTCCAGAACATTCTGGCCTGCCTGCAGGAAAGCTTTGGCTGGAGCCTGAAACGCGCCTGTGCCGTTGGAACGGTGTTCATCCTGCTGGCCAGCGTGCCCTGCATTCTGGGCTTTAACCTGTGGAGCGGTGTGCAGCCCATGGGTCCCGGCAGCACCGTGCTGGATGCTGAGGACTTTTTGGTCAGCAACCTGCTGCTGCCCATTGGCAGCTTGATCTACCTGCTGTTCTGCGTAACCAGGTGGGGCTGGGGCTTTGATAACTACTTAACCGAAGCCAACACCGGCAAGGGCCTGCGCCTGCCGCGGTGGTTCAAGCCGTATTTCAGCGTGGTGCTACCGCTGCTGATCGTGTTTATTCTGGTGCAGGGCCTGTAAAATAAAGCCGTACCGGAACCCGGCAAACCGCAAAAAAATACCTGCCTGCTGCAAACTGCCCAAAAGGCATGGCGTGGCGGGTGGTATTTTTTTGAGGGATTTTGTTAATAATGTGTCAAATACCCCTTGCGCAAACCGCAGATTCTGCGTATAATATAGGCAGGGCAAAAGGGGCTGTCTGCCCCCTGTGCCAAACAGTACCAAAGCACAAGGCTAATATAAATTACCGAGAGGAGTTTTTTACCATGGGTTTGGGCAAAAAGACGATTGATGACGAAAACTACGCTGGCAAGCGCGTGCTTGTCCGCTGCGATTTCAATGTCCCGATGAAGGACGGTGTGATCACCAACGACAACCGCATCAATGCGGCTCTGCCGACCATCAAAAAGCTGATCGCTGACGGCGCAAAGGTTATCCTGTGCAGCCATCTGGGCAAGCCGAAGAACGGCCCCGAAGCCAAGTTCAGCCTGGCTCCCGTTGCTGTTCGCCTGAGCGAAAAGCTGGGCCAGCCGGTTACCTTTGCTGATGACGACAACGTTGTTGGCAACCAGGCCAAGGCTGCTGTTGCCACCATGGGCAACGGCGATGTTGTTCTGCTCCAGAACACCCGTTTCCGCAAGGAAGAAACCAAGAATATCGACACCTTCAGCGAAGAGCTGGCCAGCCTGGCTGACGCTTACGTTGACGATGCTTTCGGCTCCTGCCACCGTGCACACTGCTCCACCGCAGGTGTGACCAACTATGTTAAGGATACCGCTGTTGGCTACCTGATGGAAAAGGAAATCAAGTACCTGGGCAACGCCGTCAACAACCCGGAGCGCCCCTTCACCGCTATTCTGGGCGGCGCTAAGGTTGCTGATAAGCTGAACGTTATCTCCAACCTGCTGGAAAAGGTCGATACCCTGATCATCGGCGGCGGCATGGCCTACACCTTCCTGAAGGCACAGGGCTATGAGATCGGCAAGAGCCTGGTTGACGATTCCAAGATCGACTACTGCAAGGAAATGATGACTAAGGCACAGGAAAAGGGCGTTAAGCTGCTGCTGCCCGTTGACGCTGCCTGCGTTGCTGACTTCCCCGATCCCATCGACGCACCTGTCGAAGTTAAGATCGTTCCCGTTACCGCAATCCCGGCTGACATGGAAGGCTGCGATATCGGCCCCGAGAGCATGAAGCTGTTTGCTGATGCCGTCAAAGCTTCTAAGACCGTTGTCTGGAACGGCCCCATGGGCGTGTTCGAAAACCCGACCCTGGCAGCCGGCACCCTGGCTGTTGCCAAGGCTATGGCTGAAAGCGGCGCTACCACTGTGATCGGCGGCGGCGATTCTGCAGCTGCTGTGCAGCAGATGGGCCTGGGCGACAAGATGACCCACATCTCCACCGGCGGCGGTGCTTCCCTGGAATACCTGGAAGGCAAAGAGCTGCCCGGCATTGCCGTTATCCAGAACGCATAATTAAAAAACCGCAGGAGCGCGGCGGCTTAGCCGCTGCGCTCTTTTTGTTATGTAGCCCGCATGGTGGACAACAAAGAAGATCCACGCAAGCAAATAAGTAGTTAATAAGAAGGAGTTTCTATCATGGATAAACAGAACCGTAAGGCAATTATTGCCGGTAACTGGAAAATGAACAAGACTGCTACCGAGGCTGCTGAACTGATTGACGCCCTGATCCCCGCTGTTAAGGATGCAGGCTGCGAAGTTGTGATCTGCGTGCCGTTCACCGACCTGGTGACCGCCGTTGCCAAAACCAAGGGCACCAACATCCATGTTGGCGCTGAGAACGTTCACTTTGAAAAATCCGGCGCTTTTACCGGCGAGATCAGCGCTGATATGCTGACCGACCTGGGCGTTGAGTACGTTGTGGTTGGCCACAGCGAGCGCCGCCAGTATTTTGCTGAAACCGATGAAACCGTCAACAAGCGCGCCAAGGCTGCACTGGCCGGCGGCCTGAAGCCCATCATCTGCGTGGGCGAAAGCCTGACCCAGCGCGAACAGGGCGTGACCGAAGAGCTGATCCGCATGCAGGTCAAGATCGCTCTGAACGGCGTGACCGCTGACGAGCTGAAGAACGTTGTTATCGCTTACGAGCCCATCTGGGCCATCGGCACCGGCAAGACCGCTACCGCTGACCAGGCTGAGGAAGTCTGCGCAGCCATCCGCAAGGTGGTTGGTGAGCTGTACGGCGCTGACGCCGCCAAGGCACTGACCGTTCAGTACGGCGGCAGCATGAACCCCAAAAACGCAGAGGAACTGCTTTCCAAGCCCGATGTTGACGGCGGCCTGATCGGCGGCGCATCCCTGAAAGCAGACCAGTTTGCTGTTATCGTGGAAGCTGCTACCAAAGGCTGAGAATGAATGAGCAATTAGGAATGAGAAATTAGGAATTGGCTGAACCGGAAAGGCTTGAGCCGATGAAACCACCTTTCAGTCTGCTGCGCAGACAGCTTCCCTCAAGGGAAGCCAAGTGTGGCACCAAAATGGTATCTATTATTCTGTGCGCCCCTACGGTGGGATGCGTAACGAGCCTTTGTCCACCACAAACTCCTAACTCCTCCATCCTAACTTCTAACTTCTAACTAAAACTAAGGGAGAACCAATCAATGGCAAAGAAACCTGTAATGCTCTGCATCATGGACGGCTTCGGCTGGACCCCGGACGAAACCTATGGCAACGCCGTTGTTGCTGCCAACAAGCCGCATCTGGATGCACTGATGAAAAATTACCCTATGACCACCATCAACGCATCTGGCATGGCTGTCGGCCTGCCAGATGGCCAGATGGGCAACTCTGAAGTTGGCCATACCAACATGGGTGCTGGCCGCATCGTGTACCAGCAGCTCACCCTGATCACCAAGTCCATCAAGGACGGCGAAATGTTCAAGAACCCCGTGCTGGTCAAGAACATGAAAGCTGCCATTGATGCCGGCAAGGCCATCCACCTGATGGGCCTGGTTGGTACCGGCGGCGTTCACAGCCATGCCGATCACTGGTTCGGCGTGCTGGAAATGGCCAAGCATATGGGCGCAACCAAGGTTTATCTGCACTGCATCATGGACGGCCGTGATACCGACCCCCATTCCGGTAAGGGATTCCTGGCTGACCTGCAGGCCAAGCTGGACGAGCTGGGTATTGGCACCATCGCCAGTGTCAGCGGCCGTTACTATGCTATGGACCGTGACAACAACTGGGACCGTGAAGAAAAGGCTTATGCCGCTTTTGTTTACGGCGAGGGCAACCATGCCGCCAATGCACAGGAGGCCATTGAGGCTTCTTATGCGGACGGCAAGACTGATGAATTCGTGATCCCCGCCGTTACCTGTGAGGGTGGCCGCGTGGAGGATGGCGATACCATCATCTTCATGAACTTCCGCCCCGACCGTGCCCGCCAGATGACCCGCATTTTCTGCGATGATGCCTTTACCGGCTTTGAGCGCCGCGGCGGCCGCAAGCAGGTTCACTATGTCTGCATGGCCGAGTATGATGCTACCATGCCCAACTGCGAAGTTGCCTACCCGCCGGTTGAGCTGAGCAACGTTCTGGGCGAGTATCTTTCCAAGAACGGTAAGACCCAGCTGCGCATTGCCGAGACCGAGAAGTACGCCCATGTGACCTTCTTCTTCAACGGCGGTGTGGAAGCCCCCTATGAGGGCGAGGACCGCAAGGTGATCCCCAGCCCGAAGGATGTGCCCACCTATGACCTGAAACCCCAGATGAGCGCCCCGGAGGTTGCTGACGAGTGCAAGGCCCGCATTGAGAGCGGCAAGTACGATGTGATCATCCTGAACTTTGCCAACTGCGATATGGTCGGCCATACCGGCGTGTTTGATTCCGCTGTCAAGGCTGTGGAAGCTGTTGATGCCGCTGTGAACGAGGTTGTGACCGCTGTGCTGAACGCCGGTGGCTGCGTGTTCCTGACCGCTGACCACGGCAACGCCGAAAAGATGAAGAACCCGGACGGCACCCCGTTTACCGCCCACACCACCAACCCGGTGCCGTTTGTGGCCATCGGCTGCGGCGATGTGAAGCTGCGCGAGGGCGGCTGCCTGGCAGATATTGCCCCCACCATGCTGCCTTATATCGGCCTGCCGGTACCCTCGGAGATGACCGGTAAGAGCTTGATCGTTGACTAAGCACTCAAATAAAGTAAAAGAGGCCCGGAACTGTCGAAAAGACAGTTTTTGGGCCTCTTTTTTGTGCAAAATGGAAATAATGAAGAAAAAATTTCAATGTTAACATATGATAATGAAATGCGGAAGTCATATGTGTTATAATACCAAATATGTCGGCTATGAACAAAAACGAAGAAAACAGGAGCACATATTATTTATGGGGGGGGGTAACACTGCCAGCAAGTTGCGGGCTGGCTGTGTGCCCCGGATGCGAAGAGACAAAAAGAGATATGCCTGAAGGGGAGAAACACACATGGAGAAAGCACTGAATGTTGATATCCGGCAGTTCTACCGGGAAGATCTTGGGGTCCATTCCGAAGAACTGTTGGATAAGCTGGAGGCGGTATCCCAGGCGGTAACGCTGCAAAAAGGGGAGATCCTGAATAAAAAAGGGGAACGCCAGACCATGCTGCCGTTTTTGATCGAAGGCATGATGCGCTGCGTTACCTTGGATAGTGAGGGCAAAGAGAAAACCGTGGGCTTTACCATGAACCGCGGCGATGTGGTGCTTTCCAACATGGATCTGACCGGCTGCCATATCAGCACGGACCAGGCAATGGTTCCATCAACCCTGATTTTGCTGCCCATTGATTATGTGTTGCAGAACATGAAAGATGAGCCGGAGGTGATCCGCGTCTATCAGGAGCAGATCGTCAAGTGGGGCATGATCTATCAGTCCCGCGCCGTGAGCCTGAGCCAGGGGGACGCGACCGAGCGGTTCGAATGGTTCTGCAAGGAGTATCCCGGCATGATAGATATGGTCAATAACCGCTATATTGCATCGTTTTTGGGCATTACCCCGGTCACTCTCAGCCGCCTGCGCCACGGCGTTGCCACAAAAGTGGGCCGCGAAAAGCGGACAGACGAAGAATAAAGAAATAATAATCCTGATATGCAGCAGCGCCCGCACCGGACTGTAAGGATCCGGTACGGGCGCTGATTTTTCTTTATGTGGTTTTGCCTGTGTATATCACTGGATCAGTACGCCGGTGGTTTCATCAAAGTGGTAGGTTTGACCATCAATGGTGCTCCAGCCCTTGTACATGGCACCGGTGTTCAGGTCGTAATACCAGCGCTTGCCATCCTGGGCGTACCAGCCTTTGATCATAGCGCCGTTGGCGTCATACCGCACCCACTTGCCGCCGTTGGAATCCTGGTATACTTCCTTGCTTACGGCTTTGGCACCCTGCTGCACGCTGTCCAGCCAGTACCAGGCACCGCTGGCGGGGTCATAGATCTCTTTGCCGCGGTAGTTGGCGTTGCTGGGCTGCCAGCCCTGGCGCACCCAGTTTTCGTACCAGTAGCTCTTGCCATCAATCGTGTACCAGAAGTTGCCCGGCGTGCCGCTGGTCATTTTGCCGTAAACGGGGTCGAAGTAGTACAGCTGGTTGTTTACCGCAACGGAACCATACTGCATAATACCGGTCTTGGGGTCATAGTACACCTTGCGGCCATCCGGCAGGGTCCAGGGGCCTTTGATCATGGCACCGGTGACCGGCTCAAAATAGTACCACTTGCCGTTCTGGCAGTCCTCACCTTTTACCATGTGGCCGTTGGCATCATAGCGCACCCATTTGCCGCCGTTGTATTCCTGATAAACGTCTTTATTCACGGCCTTGGCACCGCCCTGGTTGGCATCCAGCCAGTACCAGGCGTTGCTGCCGGAATCGTAAATTTCCTTGCCGCGGCCTGTGGTGCCCTGCTTTACGCCGTTCTCATACCAGTAATCGCGGCCGTTCTCGCTGCGCCAGCCGGTGTAGTTGTTGTTATTGCCGGGATACTCGCCAAACCAGTAGTTCAGGTCAACATTGGCATTCACACCGGGAACCGTACCTTTGTTGCTGTACTGCCACATGTTGCAGCTGCTGCCGTCATGGCTTACGCCGGAACGGTAGTCGGCCATCCACTTGTACCATCCGGAATTACTGAACCGAGAGTCCGTCAGGTAATTCTGGAAGAAATAATAGTAAGAGTAAATGCCCACGCGGTAGCCGGCGTTGGAAACCATGTTGCACCAGGTCTGGGCAATATCGCCGTAAGTAGAGTTGCTGGCGATGGGGTTGCCGTCACGGGTGTGTTCAATGTCCAGAAATACCGGCAGGGTGGGGTTGTGCCCGCTCAAAAGGCTCAGGGTATGGCGGGCCTCACTGGCGGCCATATCGGTATTTTCAGCGTAAGAGTAAAGGTACACGCCATAGGGGATGCCAAGCCGTTCACACTCGCTTACGTTGCGGTACCACTGGGCGTCATCCTGTTTGTTTTCGCCCACGCCGTCGTATTCGCTGCCAATGCCGCAGCGAATCATGACAAAATCAATGCCGGAATTTTTAACGGCGTCCCAGTCAACGGTGCCCTGATGGTAGCTGACATCAAAGCCGTTATAAGTAACGCTGCAGGTGGCAATGCCGTTGGAACTGTAGGTGGCAGCGTCCTGTTGGACAATATCCTCCCACTCGATGGCGGGCACGGAATCATCATAGATCGGCACGCCATCTTTGTAGCGGAAGCTGTTTTCCAGCCCGTTTGCCACATCATACGGTACGCCGGAATCTTCCTGTGCGGTTTCCGGTGTGCTGGTTTCGGCTGCCGCAGGCAGCGCCGCAAACAGCCCTGCTGCCATAACAGCTGCCGCAGCCAGGCTGGCTGTGCGCAGTTTTAGGGTCCCTTTCAAAATTTATTCCTCCTTCAAAGTGAACATCATTAACTATCATCATACCACAACCGCATAGCCTTGGGAATGGTTACATATGTAAAATTTGAAAGCAATACCGCATAATTCTGCGTGTCGATGCCCCCATCGACGCTTGAATCTGCAGGACAGGGAAGGTTCGGTGCAGCCCAAAAGAAAAACGTGCATTCTGACGTGTCTTGCGCTGCGCGCTACTTGCCAATGCAGGCAAAATCGGGTATGATAACAATAAGTAGAAATATTCTGCCGGACACCCGGCAGATTGGGTAAGAAACAGCAAAGGAGAACCTGTTATGCGTTATTGCAAAAAATGTACCATGCCGGACACCCGCCCCGGTATCACCTTTGACTCTGAGGGCGTTTGCAGCGCCTGCCGCCATTACGAAAACCGCAAAAATGTGGACTGGGACGCCCGCTTTAAGGAGTTTGAAGCTTACTGCAACAAGTACCGCGGCATGAACGGCCCCGGCGGTTATGACTGCGCTGTTGCTGTTTCCGGCGGCAAGGACAGCCACTTCCAGGTTTGGATGCTGAAAGAAGTCATGCACATGAACCCCATCCTGTTCAGCGTGGAGGATAACTTCCCCATGACGCAGGCCGGCATCCATAACCTGAAAAACATCAGCGAGGAATTCGGCTGCACCATCATCAGCTGCAAGCCCAACATCCGCGCCCAGAAAGTGCTGATGCGCAAGTTCTTTGAAAAATACGGCAAGCCCACCTGGTATGTGGACCGCCTGATCTATACCTTCCCGCTGCACATGGCAGCCAAGTTCAACACCCCCATGCTGTGCTATGGCGAGAACGTCAGCTTTGAATACGGCGGCTGTTCCGATAAGGAGACGTATTCCGCCATGGATCAGATCGAAAATGGCGTGGCGGTCGGCTTCCCGATGGAAGAGCTGGTGGGCGACGGCGTGACCGAAAACGACCTGTCCCTGACGCTGGCTCCCTCTGCCGAAGAACGCGCGAAGCTGGACCCGTTCTATATGAGCTACTTTGTGCCCTGGAACAGCTACAAGAACTACCAAATCGCCAAGGAGCACGGCTTCCATGACCTGACCCATGAATGGGACCGCACCCACCATGCCGAAAACTTTGACCAGATCGATTCCCGCGCCTACCTGGTGCACTCCTGGCTCAAGTACCCCAAGTTCGGCCATGCCGCTGCAACCGACTATACCGCCCGCTATATCCGCTATGGCATGATGACCCGCGAGGAAGCCATTCCCATCATCAAGGCCCGCGATGGCAAGCTGGACCCGCTGTGCGTGCGTGATTTCTGCGATTTCTGCGGCTACACCGAGAGCGAGTTCTGGAAGATCATGGACAAGTTCTATAACCGCGACCTGTTTGAAAAGAACGACTGCGGCGAATGGGTGCTGAAACACCCCATCTGGGAGGAAAACAAATAATGGTACGTCATGTTATTTTGTGGAAGCTGAAAGAGATGCCCGCCGCTGAACAGGAAACCGTCAAGGCGGATATCAAAGCCGGGCTGGAAGGTCTGGCCGGGCAGATCCCCGGTTTGACGGAGATCCATGTTTACACCAAGGCCCTGCCCAGCTCCGCCAATGCGGACCTGATGCTGGATACCACCTTTGTGGATGAAGCCGCCCTGAAAGGCTATGCCGTTCACCCGGCCCATGTGGCTGTGGCTGATGGCAAAGTGCGCCCCTATACCGCCGTGCGCACCTGCCTGGATTTTGAAGTATAACAGGGTAAGCTATTAAGCTGAAAAAGGATCCATCAATGATGCAGAATACAGAACATACCGCCGCGCCGCTGCTGGTGCGCGGGGGCCGGGTTCATGACGCCGTTCACCCGGAACCACAGCAGATCGACCTGCTGCTGGAAAACGGCCGCATTGTTGCCATGGGGCATGAACTGAACGTGCCCGCCGATATCGCCGTGCTGGATGCTGCCGGGCTGGATATTTTCCCCGGTTTTGTGGATGCGCACACCCATATCGGCCTGGATGGTTATGGCATCGGGTACGAAGGCTGCGACTACAACGAGATGAATGACATCTGGACCCCGCAGCTGCGCGCCATTGACGGCATCAACCCTCGCGATCCCTCCTTTGCCCATGCACGGGAAGCAGGCATTACCTGCGTGTGCACCGGGCCGGGCAGCGCTAATGTGCTGGGCGGCACCTTTACCGCCATCAAGACGGTGGGCGAGCGTGTGGACAACATGATCGTCAAGGAAGCCGTTGCCATGAAATGCGCCTTTGGCGAAAACCCCAAGCGCTGCTATAAGGATAAATGCGATTCTACCCGTATGTCCACCGCTGCGTTCCTGCGCGGGGCGCTGGCTTCCGCCAGGGATTACGGCGCCCGCAAGGCTGCCGCCAACGGCGATGTGACCAAAATGCCCGCTTATAACCAGAAGCTGGAAGCTCTGCTGCCGGTGCTGGACCACACCATTCCCCTGAAAGCCCATGCACACCAGGCCAACGATATCTTTACCGCCATCCGCATTGCCAAAGAGTTCGATGTGGGCCTGACGCTGGAACATGTGACCGAAGGCCACCTGATCGTGGACGAACTGGCCAAGGAAAGCAATATCCCCATGGCCGTCGGCCCCAGCCTGACCTTTGCCAGCAAGTTTGAACTGCAGAACAAATCCTGGGAAACGCCGGGCGTTTTGGCAAAAGCAGGCTGCCATGTTTCCATCATCACCGATAACTCGGTCATTCCGCAGCAGTACCTGCCGCTGTGCGCCGGTATGGCGGTCAAAGCCGGCATGGATCCGTTTGCCGCATTGCAGGCCATCACCATCAACCCGGCCAAGCACATCGGCATTGCTGACCGTGTTGGCTCCATCGAGGTCGGCAAGGATGCAGACCTGGTGCTGACCGATGGCTGCCCATTTGAGGTTATGACCAACGTGAAAGTTGTTCTGATCAACGGCGCAGTGGTCAGCCAGAAATAAAAAGCACTGCACCGATGTAAAAAATAGGCTGGCATCTTGCAAACAGCAGGGTGCTGTGCTATAATATCCACAGAACAGCAAAGGCGCTGTCCGATAGCATTGCTATACGGACAGCGCCTTTTTTGGTTCAATAGGAATTACCACGGATGGAATGAGAGTGAGAAATATGGAAAAGAATCCTCGTTATGTCGAAATCGATTACGCCAAATACGCGCCCGATATCCCGGAGGATCAGCTGGAAGCTTATTACGGCCTGCCCAAACATGTACAGTTCTGTAATGAATGCGTGATGAGCAACCAGAAGCCGAACTCCTGCTATGAATTTGAACATACGATCAAGTCCATTAAAAAGACGATGGTCATTCAGGACGATGGCACCTGCGATGCCTGCCATGCCTGCCACAATAAGGCTAACGGCCATATCGACTGGGCCCTGCGCGAAAAAGAGCTGCGTGAGCTGTGCGATGAATACCGCAAAAATGACGGCAGCTATGACTGCCTGGTGCCCGGCTCCGGCGGCAAGGACAGCTTTTATGCCGCTCACATCCTGAAATACAAATATGGCATGCACCCCCTGACGGTGACTTGGGCACCGCATATCTACACCCCTTGGGGCTGGGATAACATGCAGGCCTGGATCCACGCCGGGTTTGATAACTACCTGTGTACCCCCAACGGCATGACCCACCGTCTGCTGACCCGTTTGGCGACCGAGAACCTGTTCCACCCGTTCCAGCCGTTCATTTTGGGCCAAAAGCAGCTGGCCCCCAAGATGGCCGCCAAGTTCGGCATTCCCCTGGTGTTCTATGGCGAGAACGAGGCCGAGTTCGGCAACCCCATTGCGGATAACAACTCTGCTCTGCGTGACGAGCACTTTTTTGCCGTCAATGATTACGACCATATCTACCTGGGCGGTGTCAGCCTGCGCCAGCTGGAAGAGGATTATAAGGTGGATAAAGCCGACCTGGCCATCTACCTGCCGTCCGAAACTTCCAACCTGGAGAAAAACCATGTTCAGGTGCGCTACCTTGGCTATTACGAAAAATGGCATCCGCAGGGCGCCTACTATTACAGTGTAGAACACGGCGGTTTCCGCCCCGCACCGGAGCGCACCCAGGGCACCTATTCCAAGTATAACTCCATCGATGATAAGATCGACGACTTTTTCTATTACACCACCTACATCAAGTACGGCATCGGGCGCACCACCTATGACGCTGCACAGGAGATCCGCAACGAGGAAATCACCCTGGAAGAGGGCAAGGCGCTGTGCAAAAAGTTTGACGGCGAGTATCCCGACCGCTTTGAAAAAGAGATCTTCCAGTATCTGTCCCTGGACCGCCAGCACTTCCCGTGGGCCAGCCAGCTGTTTGAACAGCCCAAAATGGACCGCGAATACTTTATGCACCTGGCCGACCGTTTCCGCAGTCCCCACCTTTGGAAATGGGAGGACAACATGTGGAAACTGCGCCACACCCCCTACGAGGGCGACAGCGAAGTGCTTTGGGGCGACCCGAAGGGCACCCACCACGAAATATAAGGCCAAGGGCAATACCGCATAATTCTAAGTGCCGATACGGCGAGCGAGGTGCGGCAGATGCCAAGCCAAAAGCGCAGATAATACTTTGTGTATTATCGAGCATTTTGGCAACGCAGATGCCGTGCCGCAGCTGCCGGAGCGGTGCTTAAGCCGTAAGGCGGGAATTGTGCGGTGTTGCCATAGAGCTCTGGAACTGAGGAATTTTTTATGGCTAAGAAAAAAATCCGCCTGATTGCACGGCTGGATGTCAAGGATACCAACCTCGTCAAAGGCATCCAGTTGGAGGGCCTGCGCAAGCTGGGGGATCCCAACCTGTTTGCACGGGAATATTATGAGCAGGGCATTGACGAGCTGCTGTACATTGATATTGTGGCCAGCCTGTATAACCGTAACAACCTTTCGGATATTGTGCGCAAAACCGTGGATGATGTGTATATCCCGGTCTGCGTGGGCGGCGGTCTGCGCAGCGTCGAGGATGTGCGCCACATTCTTTCCATGGGGGCGGATAAGGTTGCCATCAACACGGCGGCCATCAAACGCCCGGAGCTGATCACCGAGGTTGCCAACGCCTTTGGCAGCCAGTGCATGGTGCTTTCCATCCAGGCCAAGCGCAACCGCACCTGGCCCGGCAAGTGGGAAGCTTATTATGACAACGGCCGTGCCCATTCTGGTTATGATGTAGTGGAATGGGCCAAACGCGGCGTGGCGCTTGGGGCAGGGGAGATCCTGCTGATGAGCGTGGACAACGAGGGCCTGCAGCGCGGCATGGACCTGGAACTGATCGAGGCTGTGACCAAGGCGGTCAATGTGCCGGTCATCTGCGGCGGCGGTGTTGGCTGCGGGGATGACATTGTGGACGGTGCCAAAGCCGGTGCCGATGCTGTGGCCTGCGCCGCAGTGCTGCACTATAAAAAAGAAACCGTGCAGGAACTGAAAGATGAAATCCGCGCAGGCGGGGTGGAGGTGCGCCGGGTATGAAAGTAACAGTGATCGATTACGGTCTATCCAACCTGCTCAGCGTGCAGCATGCGTTCGCCCATTTTGGGGCAGAAGTACAGGTGACCAGCAGCCCGGCAGATGTTCTGGCAGCCGATGCCCTGGTGCTGCCCGGCGTGGGCGCTTTCCAGGACGGCATGCAGGGGCTGGAACAGCTGGGGCTGATCGAGCCCATCAAGCAAAAGACGGCCCAGGGTACCCTGTTGCTGGGTATCTGCCTTGGGATGCAGATGCTGTTTGACGAATCCGAAGAATTCGGCCTGCACAAGGGCCTTGGCCTGATTCCCGGCCGCGTGGTGCGCATCCCGGATGTGGACGCGGACGGCAGCCCCCAGCGGGTGCCGCACATCAGCTGGAACCCACTGTACCCGGCGGGCGGCCGCACGGATTTTTCCGGTACCGCCTTGCAAAATGTGCAGCCGGGACAGGAATGCTATTTTATCCACTCTTATGAAGCAAAGCCCGCAGCGGAGGAATACCGCCTGGCCGATACCGTGTATGGCGGCCGCAAGGTGTGCGCCGCTGCCCAAAAGGGCTGCGTGATCGGCACCCAGTTCCACCCGGAAAAATCCGGCCCAGTGGGGCTTGGCATCATCAAAGCCTACTTGGACCTGTGCGCCCAGGCAGAATAACAGGGAAATAAAACGGATTTTCAAACGTAAGATAATCCAATGCCAGGGAACGTTCTGCGCGAACGTTCCCATTTTTGTTGTTGGTTTTGCTAAACTGATGGGTGAATTTTGGGCGGAGTTGTACAATTTGGTGCAAATTTGCCTGCAAAAATGGCACCAAAAGTCCATAAAAGTCCGAAAAATGGTCATTTATCTATTCCCAAGGACAAAAGTTTGGTGTATAATAACACCTGTAGCTTGGTTAATTAAATGACAATCTTTCTGGAGAGGTGTCTGTGCATGAAAAAGCTGATATTGGTCACAAGCCCGCCGGCCTGCGGAAAAACCTTTATTTCCAAGCAGCTGGCAAAAGCGCTGAACCACGTTGTCTATCTGGATAAGGATACCTTGATCCCTTTGTCCAAGCAAATCTTTGCGGTGGCGCACCAGCCGTATGACCGCAGCAGCATCTTTTTTGAAAAATATATCCGTGACCTGGAATATCGTGTGGTTCTGGACCTTGCTATGGAAGCGCTGGAGTACGATGATATTGTGCTGATTAACGCCCCCTTTACGCAGGAGATCCGTGACCTTGACTATATTACCACCCTGCGTGCCGAGCTGAAAAAGAAGCAGGCGGAGCTGGTTGTGATTTGGGTAGATACTAACCCCGAAGTGTGCCACCAGCGCATGATCGACCGCGCCAGCGACCGTGACATGTGGAAGCTGAACCACTGGGACGAATATATCCTGGGTGTCAACTTTAACCCGCCGCTCAGCTTAAAGCTGGAAAACCAGCCCGATTCGCTGCTGATCTTCCACAATTCTTCCGATGAAGAGTTTGAAGAGAGCATGAAAACCATTGTTGCCCAGTTGGAAGCCGCTGTGGCCAACCGTGTGGAGATCCCGCGCACCCGGTATTGATACTGTCTGTTTTTTATTCCCATTGTGCCGCTTTGGCATGATGGGATTTTTTATTTGCTGTCTGAAATTGCTTTAATTGCTTTTACCGCCGGGGTATGGTATAATCTATTCTGTATCAATCTGCAAAGCAGGGCGCTGCTTTGCGGCAAAAATCAACAGCAAAAGGGGCAGGGCATATGGCAAAGGATCTTCTGGTCGGTTCCACCGGTTTTGTGGGGGGCAACCTGGCGGCAAAACATGCGTTTGCCGCGGTATGCCATTCCACCGATATTGCCGCGCAGTTCGGTGCCAAGCCGGATCTGTGCGTGTATGCCGGGGTGCCCGCCGCCATGTTTTTGGCGAATGCAGACCCGGATGCCGACCTTGCCGTGATGGCCGCCGCGCGGGAAAACCTGCGCCAGATCGCCCCCAAACAGCTGGTGCTGATCTCCTCCATCGCTGTCTATGCCGACAGCAGGGAAAAGGACGAGCAGAGCCCCATGACACCGGACGGCCTGCCCGCCTATGGCCGCAACCGCCTGCAGCTGGAACGATGGGTGCGGGAGGATTACCCCAATGCGCTGATTGTGCGGCTGCCTGCCCTATACGGCATTGGGCTGAAAAAGAACTTTTTGTTTGACCTGCACACCATCACCCCGGCTATGCTCAAGCCGGAAAAATATACCGAACTTGCACAAAAATCCCCCCTGGTACGGGATGGCTATACCCTGGCAGATAACGGCTTTTATAAGCTCAACGGTGCGGTGGATGCCGCGGCCCTGCGGGAATTTTTTGCGGGCAATGATTTTAACGCCCTTGCCTTCACGGATTCCCGCAGCCGTTACCAGTTCTATCACCTGGCCCGCCTGTGGCAGGATGTGCAGACCGCGCTGCAAAACGGCCTGACCACCCTCAACCTGACCACCCCGCCCGTTACGGCGGCGGAGGTTTACACCACAGTGACCGGCAAAGCCGACTGGCAGAACGAGCTGCCCAAGCCCCCGTTTGATTATGACCTGCGCAGCCGGCATGCTGCGCTGCTGGGCGGGGCGGACGGATACCTGTGTACAAAACAGCAGGAGCTGGATGAGATCTGCGCCTTTATGCGCGCATGGAGGAACTGAGGATGTCCGAACTGAAACTTGCAATTTCCAATATTGCGTGGGATAAAGCGGATGACGAAGCTGTTTACGCTGCCATGCAGCAGAACGGCTTTACTGGGCTGGAAATTGCCCCCACCCGTATTTTCCCGGAATATCCGTATGAAAACCTGACCGGAGCCGCTCTGTTCGGCGGCTACCTGCTCAACCGCTGGGGGTTCCATGTACCCAGCATGCAAAGCATCTGGTACGGCCAGACCGGCAATATTTTTGACCCCGTGCAAGCCGAAGAATTGCTGGATTATACCGCCGAGGCGTTCCAGTTTGCCCACACCATCAACTGCCCCAGTCTGGTGTTCGGCTGCCCCAAAAACCGCCGCCTGGACCCGCCGCACACCGCGGCGGAGGGCGATGCCTTTTTTGCCAAGGCCGGTGTGCTGGCGTCCCACTATGATGTGGTGCTTGCCATTGAGGCCAACCCCCCGGTATACACCAACTACCTGAACAATACAGCCGATGCTTTTGCCATGGTCAAACGGCTGCAAAGCCCCGGCCTTGCGGTTAATCTGGACCTTTCCACCATGATCTCCAACGGCGAGCGCCTGCGGGATTTTGTGGATGATATCAAATACGTCAGCCATGTTCATATCAGCGAGCCGGGGCTGGAACCCATTATTCCGCGCCAGGAACACAAAGAACTTGCCATGCTGCTGAAAGCCGTTGGCTACAGCGGCGATGTTTCCATTGAGATGAAGCGGACGGATGTGGAAACCGTCCGCAAGACCCTTGCCTATATTGCGGAGGTGTTTGCATGAGCCTGCAGCCAGTGCCGATCCAGAATGTTCCCGGCGTGCCGGATTATACCTGCACCGCTTTTTTGCCCAAAAGCAGCGATTACTGCCTGCTGATCCCCGTCATCAATGAGGGCTCCCGCATTTTGACCGAGTTGGGCCGCGCCCAGAAAGCCGGGGTGGACCGTTTGGTGGATATTGTCATCTGCGACGGCGGCTCCACCGATGGCAGCATGAACCCCGATACGCTGGAGCTGTACGGGGTGAACACCCTGCTGGTCAAAACCGGCCCCGGCAAACAGGGTGCCCAGCTGCGCATGGGCCTGCATTTTGCCCTGACCTTTGGCTATAAGGGTGTGCTGACCATTGACGGCAACAATAAGGATTCCATCGAGGATGTTCCGGAATTTGTTGCCAAGCTGAAAGAAGGCTATGACCTTGTGCAGGGCAGCCGGTTTATCCCCGGCGGTCATGCCATCAATACGCCCAAAACGCGCTATGCGGCGGTACGGCTGATCCATGCGCCAATCATCAGCGCGGCAGCCCACCAGTGGTTTACCGATACCACCAACGCTTACCGCGCCTACAGCCGCGAATACCTGACCCACCCCGATGTGCAGCCGCTGCGGGATGTGTTTATGGGGTACGAGCTGCTGGCCTACCTCAGCATTCGTGCCACTCAGCTGGGTCTGCGCGCCTGCGAGGTCCCCGTGACCCGCGCATACCCGGCATCCGGCAAAACGCCGACCAAGATCAGCGGCTTTAAGGGCAACAGCAATCTGCTGCAGGTGCTGTTTGCCGCCGCAACGGGCAAGTATAACCCGTAATCGGGCAGGGGTGCCCGGCATAGTAATAGATTATCGGAGGTCCTGTGCATGACAGTGGATAAAATCATTATTGGTGCTGGCCTGTATGGCCTGTACGCAGCCCAAAAGTGCGGCGCGGCAGGCCAGCGGGTACTGGTGCTGGAGCGGGACCCCGCCCCGTTCATGCGCGCGACCTATATCAATCAGGCCCGCGTACACATGGGCTACCATTACCCGCGCAGCTACTCCACGGCCATCAAGAGCGCACATTACTTCCAGCGCTTCTGCCGGGATTATGATTTCTGCCTGCACACAAGCTTTGACCAGATCTATGCCACCAGCGCACATTTCAGCTGGACCAATGCGGCCGAATTCCGCCGCTTCTGCGCCGCGGCCAAGATCCGCTGTGATGATGTTGCCCCGGAGCGCTACTTTAATAACGGTATGTGCGATGGCGCATTTTTGACCACCGAGTATACTTATGATGCCCAGGTGCTGAAAAACTGGTTCCTTGAACAGCTGGCAAAGCTGCCCAATGTGCAGGTTCTGTACAGCCATAAGCCGGACAAAATTGAAAAAGCCGGCAGTGTGTGGCGGGTAACGGCAGGGGATACCACGGTGGAAGCACCGTTCATCCTGAACGCAACCTATGCGGGCGTAAACGATATCCACGCCATGCTGGGCCTGCCGCCGTTCAAAATCAAATACGAAAAGTGCGAGATCATCCTGTGCACGGTGGATGAGCGGCTGAAAAATACCGGCATTACCGTGATGGACGGCCCGTTTTTCAGCCTGATGCCCTTTGGCCAGACCGGCCTGCACAGCCTGACCAGTGTGACCTTTACTCCCCACGAAACCAGCTATGATGCGGTAGCAACCTTCCCCTGCCAGCAGCAGAGCGAGGGCAAATGCAGGCCGGGCAGCCTGTATAACTGCAACGAATGCTCGGCTAAGCCGCAGAGCGCCTGGCCCTACATGAGCCAGCTGGCCCGCAAATACCTGAAAGAAGAGTACGGCTTTGCTTATCAGGGCAGCCTGTTCAGCATGAAGCCGATTTTGAAAGCCAGCGAAATAGATGATTCTCGCCCCACTGTGGTGCGCGTGATGAACACCGAACCGATGCTGGTCAGCGTACTTTCCGGCAAGATCAACACCGTGTATGACCTGGACGAGGTATTGAACGTATGAGTGTGACAAATAAAGAAAAGAATTTTATCTCGGCTGTGGTCTACCTGCACAACGATGGTGCCCAGGCCGTGCGGTTTATTAAGGCGCTGAACGCCGTGCTGGACCAGCACTTTGAACAGTATGAGCTGGTTGCCGTGGATGACGCCTGCGCCGATGATACCATTCCCACCCTGCGGGACTGGGCCAAAGCGCTGGAAAAGCCGCTGACCATCCTGCACCTGAGCCTGCACCAGGGGCGCGAGACCGCCATGAACGCGGGCCTGGATGCCGCGATCGGCGATTATGTGTATGAGTTTGACTCCACCCAGACACCGTACCCCATTGAGCTGGTGTTTGAAGCTTACCGTGCCGCCATGGCGGGCAGCGATATTGTATCCGTCTGCCCGCGGTCCACGGCTGGCAGCAGCAAAATGTTCTACCGCGTGTTCAACGGCAACAGCCATTCGGCTTACAAGCTGCGCACCGATGCGTTCCGCCTGGTCAGCCGCCGCGCCATCAACCGTGTGCATGCTTCCAGTGAAACGCTGCCCTACCGCAAAGCGGCCTATGCGGCATCCGGCTTAAAAATGACCGATCTGGAATTTGATGGCCGCCTGACTGATAATTCCGGCGGGCGCTTTGCCCTTGCCATGGACAGTCTGGCGCTGTATACCGATGCCGGGTATAAGCTCAGTGCAGGCATTGCCATCGTGATGATGTTCCTGGCGCTGGCGGAGCTGGCCTACACGCTGATCATTTTCTGCGCCGGGCACCCCATTGAAGGGTGGACCACCATGATGTTTGTGCTGACCCTTGGCTTTGCCGGGCTGTTTGCTGTGCTGACCATCATCATCAAATATCTTTCGCTGCTGGTGGACCTGGTGTTCAAAAAGCAGAACTACCTGATCGAGAGCATCGAGAAAATCCAAAAGTAAACCCTGCACAGGCGGGGAAGGGAGGGAGCCACCGCATTGATGCAGCAATATGACCAGCGCCGCCTGCGGCTGTTTGCGGTGGTGCTCTTTCTGGGAATCATGGCGGCCAACCTGGGGCGCTATCTGATCTTTGACGGCCTGTACCTGTGGGATGCCCGCCTGCGCTGGCAGGAGTGTGCCTATGTGCTGCACGGGCTGAACCCCTTTGATGTGATGCACAGCCGCGTGCCGTCCATCGAATCTATCGGCTGGCTGGATGCTTCCCTGGGGGGCACAGTGCCCTGGGCCTATGTGCTGGGCAATGTAATCAACCCCGGCTTTTTGCCGTACAGCGCGATGTGCGTGTATATTCTGGCGTTGGATTTTATCGCTCCGCTTGTCACGGCGCTGTGCATGGGCCGCTTTTTGCTGCGCCACCGCTATGTGCAGGATAAATACATGGCCGTGCTGGCATCGCTGCTGGTGTTTGCCCCCAGCATGTGGGCCAATGCGGTGCTGTTTGGCAACCAGAGCGGCATTGTGTGCTGCTGTGTTATCCTTTCCATGTGCGTGCTGGAGGACAGTGAGACTTTGGCGGGCCTGCTGCTGGCTGTTGCCATGTGCAAACCGCAGGTGGCGTTTGTGTTTTTGTTCCCGCTGCTCTGCAAAAAGCACTGGAAAGCAATAACCATTACCTCCGGCACTGTGCTGGGGTCCTGGCTGCTGGCGGCCATTTTAACCGAAAGCAGCCCCATCTCCATGCTGACAGATATCATGGACCAGGGGTTGAGCTATAATACCTCTTATTATGGGCTGTTCAACTTTTTGTTGGGCTTTGGCATCTCCACCAAGGTGGTTCTCCTGCTGGATGTCGCTGTGGGCGGTGTGATTCTGCTGGCTGCTGCGGCCTGGATGTTCCGCAAAAAGCTGGATAATGACTGGCTGCTCTGGTACGCCGTTACCGCGGTGGTTTCCGTTATGTGGTTTTATAAGCAGAGCCATGATTATATCATTCTGACGCTGCCTGCCATCGCTATTTTCTGCCTGCCGCATATCAGCCTGCCCGCATGGGGAAGTATCCTGATTTTGCTGGTGGATGTCATTGCCTTTGCGGTACCCAAAGTCTGCACCCTGCTGTGCGGCCTGCCGAAAGATGTGGTTTCGCCCTGGGCTAAACTGCTGGAAACGGTGGCCATTATGGCAACACTGTACTATGTATTCCAGTCTGCCAAGCGCCATGCGGCGGCATTGCAGCAGGCAAGCCAGAATGGATAATTCCATAGGGGCACATATTGTACGCCTGCTGCCCTGGCTGGAATAAACGCCTTGCTTAGGGCAATACCGCATAATTCTAAGTGCCGATACGGCGAGCGAGGTACGGCAGATGCTAAGCCAAAAGCGCAGATAATACTGGATGCTGCAAAGGTGAGCGCCGCCAGTGGAGGAAACAGCGAACCGAAGCAGGGGCAGCGGTCGCAGAGTGCGAGAGGCTTTTGCCCCCGAAGCACGATGCGGGTACCGCAACCCGACATTATCGAGCATTTTGGCAACGCAGATGCCGTGCCGCAGCTGCCGGAGCGGTGCTTAAGCCGCAAGGCGGGAATTGTGCGGTGTTGCCTTAGAAAACGAAACACACGGCAAAACACCCGCGGGCAGACCGGCCCGCACCCTTGTGATGCCATAAAGGAGGCCGTGACCCGGCATGCCGAACCTGTTATCCCGCCTGCGCGGGCTGCGGCCAGCGCTGAACCGCCGCGCATTCTGGCTGTGGACGGTGCTTATCACCCTGCTGCGCTGCGCAGTCACCCATTTTCAGCTGGCCTATATGTGGGCTGGCGGCGCCCCGCTGGACGATGAACTGATGTTCCGCGCGGCCAACGCTATCACCAGCGGCCAGTGGCTGGGGGAATACGACTATTTAACGCTTTCCAAAAGCATGTTTTTTGCCGTCTGGCTGGCACTGCTCAACAAACTGCACCTGCCCTACCTGTTGGGCGGGGCACTGCTGTGGTGTGTTGCAGCGCTGCTGGCAGCGTTTGCTCTGCGCCCGCTGTGGCGCAAAAGCCCGGCGGGCCAGGCCAGGGCCTTGACCCTGCTGCTGTACGCGCTGCTGGCATTTCTGCCGTCCAGCTGGGCGTCTTACACGCTGCGCGTCTACCGGGATAATATCTTCCCGGCGCTCTGCCTGCTGTTTTTTGCCGGTATGGCGGGGGCGGCGCTGCGGGTTGTGTTTTATACCCGCCAGCAGGCACCCATTTGGCCGTGGCTGCTGGCAGCGGGCGTTGGCCTTGCCTGCGGTTACCTGAACCGTGAAGATGCCGGGCTGTTTTTGCTGCCTTTTGCCATTGCGGCTACCCTTTGCATGCTGGTGGTGCTGCTGCACCGCCGCCGCTGGCTGTGCGCCGCGGCGCAGGTGATTCCATATGCGGTTCTGGCGGCAGGGGTGGGCATTTTCTGCGCGCTGAACCAGCACTGGTACGGCGTGTGGGGGCTTTCGGATTTCAGCGAGGGCTCTTTTGCCGATGCGATGGGTGCCATGACCCGCGTGGCGACGGATTCGGACGAGCCGCTGCTCAGCGTGCCCGCCGATGCGCGCGAAAAGCTGTATGCCGAAATCCCGCAGCTGCAATGCCTGCAATACTGGCTGGAGGAGGACCCCCAGCTGCAAAATGATTTCCGCGACCCGGAACTGGATGATTACCGTGCGGGCAGCTTTTATTGGGCAATCCGCCGTGCCGCCCAGTATGAGGGCATTTACGCCGACGCTGCCACCGCCGATGCCTATTGGCAGAGCGTAGCCGATGCCATCAATGCTGCCTGTGATAACGGCACCCTGCCCGCCCGCAGCGGCAGGCGCAGCGCCACCAGCCAGCCCATCCGTGCGCAGTATGTACTGCCCGCAATCCGGGAAGCTGCCAAGAGCGCCCTCTGGGCCCTGACCTTCCAGGATTGCCCGGCCTATTACCAGACCCTGCGCTCTATCGGGACCACCGAGGACGTTGCCCAATGGTCTGCCTACCTGCACTGTAACTTTAATAATGCCGCTGAAGCGGGCAAGGATACGCCCTACTATGCGCCGCTGCAAAAGCTGGCCTACCGCGCGCTTGGCGTATTGCGCTGCGTGTACGCGGTGCTGCTGCCGCTGGCCTTTGTGTGGGCTGTGGTGCGGCATCTGTGCGCATGGCCCATGGTTCTGCGCCGCCGCACGGCAGGGGCAGCACTGCCTTGGCTGCTTCTGTTTGGCCTGTTGGCTATGGCAGCCCTGCGCTGCGGCATGATCGCCTTTGTTGAGGTTTCCAGCTTTGGCATTGGCACATCCACCATGTATCTTTCCACCGTGCACCCGCTGCTGCTGCTGTACACATACGGGTGCCTGATCTGCTACCGCAATAAAGGAGTCATCACCGAATGACGGATCTGTTGATTATTGGCGGCGGTGCGGCGGGCCTGATGGCCGCCGGTGCCGCCTGCGCACGGGGGCTGACCACCGCCGTGGTGGAACACAACCCCAAAGGCCCCGGCCAAAAGCTGCTGATTACCGGCAAGGGCCGCTGCAATGTGACCAATGATTGTGATGTGCGCGAGTTTTTGAACTATGTGCGCCATAACCCGCGCTTTTTGTACTCCGCGCTGTACGCATTCTCTCCGGCAAGCGCTATGGAACTGTTTGAATCCCTTGGCGTGCCGCTCAAAACGGAACGCGGCCGCCGGGTGTTCCCACAGAGCGACCGTGCCGCCGATGTGCTGGCCGCCCTGCGCAGCTATGCCGCCGACGCCAAATTTGTGCATGGCAGCGCCAAAGAGCTGTTGATTGAGGATGGTCGCTGTGTTGGTGTGCGCACATCGGATGGCAAAACCCACCGCGCAGCCCATGTTCTGGTTACTACCGGCGGCACCAGTTACCCCGCCACCGGCAGCGATGGCTCCGGCTATAAGCTGGCACGGCAGGCGGGCCACACCATTGTGCCGCCCCAGCCCAGCCTGTGCAGCCTGGTCAGCCCGGATCCGGCCTGCCGCCAGATGATGGGCCTAAGCCTGCGCAACGTGACCTTGACCCTGCTGAAAGACGGCAAACCGCTGTTTACTGAGCAGGGCGAAGCACTTTTCACTCACTTTGGCATCTCCGGCCCGCTGGTGCTTTCGGCTTCGACCTATATTGATGATGTGCAGCTGCACCGCTATATTGCAGAGTTTGACTTGAAGCCTGCCCTGGATGAAAAAACACTGTATGACCGCCTGACCCGCGACTTTGCGGCCCTTGGCGGCCACAGTGCCCAGGGTGCACTGGAAAAGCTGCTGCCCAACTCGATGCGGCCGGTTGCCGTTAAAAAGTGGGGCGTTGACCCCGCCACCCGTGCCGCCCAGATCACCCGCGAACAGAAGATGGCACTGGTACACCTGTGCAAGCACTGGCAGGTGCCCATCAGCGAACTGGGCGATTTGCAGCACGCGGTGATTACGGCTGGCGGCGTGGATACCAAAGAGGTTGACCCCAAAACCATGCAGAGCAAGCTGTGCCCCGGCCTGTATTTTGCGGGCGAAGTGCTGGATGTGGATGCCCGCACCGGCGGCTACAACCTGCAAATTGCATGGGCCACCGCACAAGCTGCGGTGCGCGCGATAGGAAACGATACCTAGGGCAACACCGCACAATTCCCGCCTGACGGCTTAAGCACCGCTCCGGCGGCTGCGGCACGGCATCTGCGTTGCCAAAATGCTCGATAATGTCGGGTTGCGGTACCCGCATCGTGCTTCGGGGGCAAAAGCCCCTCGCACTCTGCGACCGCTGCCCCTGCTTCGGTTCGCTGTTTCCGCCACTGGCGGCGCTCACCTTTGCAGCATCCAGTATTATCTGCGCTTTTGGCTTGGCATCTGCCGCACCTCGCTCGCCGTATCGGCACTTAGAATTATGCGGTATTGCCCTAGGGTGTATCAGAAAAGTCGAAAATATCGCCTATTTCTACAAACACAGTACTATAACGGAAGGAAGTTTTTCTGATGATCTCTGTTGCAATCGATGGCCCGTCCGGGGCGGGTAAATCCAGCCTTGCCAAACGCCTTGCTGCGGATATGGGCTTTACCTATGTAGATACCGGTGCCATGTACCGCTCCATCGGCCTGTACGCCGTGCGCCAGGGCAAGGACCCGCATGATGCCGCTGCCGTGGAGGCCCTGCTGCCGCAAATCCACCTGGATACCAAGCTGGAGGAGGGCACCCAGCACTTTTACCTGAATGGCGAGGATGTCTCCTCGGCCATCCGTGCCGAGGAGATCGGCATGGCGGCTTCCGCTGTGGCGGCGATTCCGGCTGTGCGCACCTTTTTGCTGGATGCCCAGCGCACTTTGGCCGCCAGCCGCGATGTGCTGATGGATGGCCGCGATATCGGCACTGTGGTGCTGCCCAACGCAACGGTAAAAATCTTCCTGACTGCCACCCCGGAAGCCCGCGCAGAGCGCCGCTATAAAGAGCTGCTGATGAAAGGCGAAAAGCACGACTACCAGAATGTTCTGGCCGATGTCCGCGCGCGCGACTATCAGGATACCCACCGTGCAGCAGCCCCGCTGCGCCAGGCCGAAGACGCTGTGCTGGTGGATACCAGCGAGCTGAACTTTGACCAGAGCTTTGAAGCCCTGAAAAAAGTCATTCAGGACCGCGCAAAATAAAAGCCGCGCTGCGAGCAGGGGAGAGCGTTGCACCTGGAAAAATGTAGGTAATCTCTTCCGACAATACACGGGGCAAATAACCTGACGGCTCAACGTACCCAAAAACACAGAACAACAAACATTTAACCAATTACTAAGAAATGGTGGAAAACTATGCTGCTTTATTGGATCCTGCTGCCGATCGTCTGGCCGCTGCTGCATATTTTGTGGCGCATTGAGGTGGTCGGCAAAGAGAACATCCCCCGCGGGCACGCCCATGTTATCGCATCCAACCACCTTTCGGACCTGGACCCGGTCTATATTCTGGAAGCGGTGTTCAGCTGGAAGCGCTATACCATCCTGGCCAAGCAGGAGCTGTTCAAAAATCCGCTGATCGGCTGGTTTTTGAGCTGCATGGGCGCGGTGCCCATTGACCGCGGCAAGGGCGATATGGACACCGTTAATAAAGTGACAGACGAATGCAAAAACGGCACGCCGATCCTGATCTTCCCTGAAGGAACCCGCAGCAAGACCGGCGAACTGCTGACCTTAAAAAGCGGTGCTTTCCTGATTGCCGGCAACGCCGATGCCGACATGGTGCCCTGCCGCATTATTTACGATACGCCGGATAAGCGCATGCACATGTTCTGCCGCATCCGCATCTGCTTTGGCACCCCCATCCCGGCAGAGGAGATGAAGGTAGAGGACCCGCGCCGCTCGGTACCCAAGCTGCGTGCCCTGCGCACCCGCCTGAAAACCGAACTGGAACGCCTGTACGAAGAAAATCACTTCTAAAACGCGATGCAGGGAGAAATAACCATGCAAATTATTCTTGCAAAAACCGCAGGGTTCTGCTTTGGGGTAAACCGCGCGGTCAAGCTGACTTATGAATTGTTGGAGCAGGGCCGCCCGGTGGCAACCCTTGGCCCGCTGATCCATAACCCGCAGGTGGTGGAGGATCTGGAAAGCAAAGGTGCCATTACCTGTGACAGTGTGGACGATGTGCCGGACGGCTGCGAGGTTGTCATCCGCAGCCACGGCGTTGGGCAGAGTGTGTATGATAAAATATCAACACGCCGCCTGGCGTATCATGACGCCACCTGCCCGTTTGTTACAAAAATCCATAAAATTGCTGCGCGGGCCGGTGCGGAGGGCGCCATGCTGCTGGTGGCAGGCGATGCAAAACACCCCGAAGTACAGGGAATTGTGGGCCATACTACGGGAAAAGTGGAAGTGTTTGCCAACTTGGCAGAGCTGGAAAAACTGCTGCCGGAACTCACACAACAAAAATCTATTTTTGCGGTAGCGCAAACTACTTTCAATGTCCAAAGTTGGGAAACTTGCAAGGAATTTTTGAAAAACCAGTGTACAAATGCCAAAATATTTGATACAATATGTAATGCAACGTGGGCGAGGCAACAGGAAGCGGAAGACCTCAGCCAAAAATGCGATCATATGGTCGTCATTGGTGGTCATCATTCTTCCAATACCCAAAAGCTGTTGCAGGTCGCGGCCCGGCATACCAAAGCTATCAATGTGGAGACAGCTGATGAACTCGACAAAGATTGGCTTAACGGTGCCAGGATCGTGGGCGTAACAGCCGGGGCTTCAACGCCTTCGTCTATAATTGAGGAGGTACTTAACTGTATGAGTGAAGAAATCCGTGACGACATGAGCTTTGAGGAGATGCTCGCTGCATCCGAAGCAAAGCCCCTGTACGCAGGTAAGATCGTAAAAGCCAAGGTCATCAGCGTTTCCCCGACGGAATGTGTCGTCGGTATTGATGGTTCCAAGCACACTGGTATCGTCAAGCTCAGCGAGATGAGCCATGACCCCAACGCCAAGATGGAAGACCTTGTTAAGGTGGACGACGAGCTGGATTTGGTTGTTGTCAAGACCAATGACCAGGAAGGTGTTGACACCCTTTCTCGTGTCCGTTTTGAAGCCCAGAAGGGCATGAAGGATGTTTCCGAGGCTGCCGAAAACGGCACCGTTATGGAAGGCGACGTCATGGAAGCCAACAAGGGCGGCGTTGTTGTCAACGTCAAGGGCGTTCGTGTGTTTGTTCCCCGTTCTCAGGCTACCATGCGCCGCGACGAGGACTACACCAAGCTGGTTGGCCAGCACGTTAAGCTGGTTATCACCGAGTGCGCAGGCCGCAAGATCGTCGGCAGCATCAACAAGGTTACTGCTGAAGAAAACAAGGCAAAGCGCGATGAGTTCTGGAAGAACGTTGAAGTTGACAAGCAGTACACTGGCGTTGTCAAGAGCCTGACTTCCTATGGTGCCTTTGTTGACATCGGCGGCGTGGATGGCCTGTGCCACATCAGCGAACTGAGCTGGAACAACATCAAGCATCCCTCTGAGGTCGTCAGCGTTGGCGATACCATCGAAGTGTATGTTAAGAGCTATGACCCCGAGAACCAGAAGGTTTCCCTGGGCTACAAGAAGGAAGAGGACAACCCCTGGGAGAAGCTCAAGAACGAGTATCCCATCGGCTCTGAGTTCGAGGCTCCGGTCGTTTCCATCACCAAGTTCGGTGCATTTGTCCGCATTCTGCCGGGCATTGACGGTCTGGTCCACATCAGCGAGATCAGCAACGAGCGCGTGAACAAGGTTTCCGACGTTCTGAAGGTCGGCGACATGGTCAAGGTTAAGCTGATCAATGTTGACTTTGATCGCAAGCGCATCAGCCTGTCCATGAAGGCTTGCCTCGACGAGGCTGCCGAGGACGCTGAATAATCCCCGAATTGCAGCAGGGGCCTGCCTGGCAACAGGCGGGCCCCTTTTGTTATATGCCAGTGTGCACTGTTGGCGTACACTGGCGAGCAGCGCTGCAAACCTCCCTGCGCTGTGTGGTAAAGGATAAACTGCATGGAAAAATTAAAGGCTTTTATTAAAAAATATTATGAGGGGTTTGCCTACCTGTTTTTTGGCGGGCTTGCCACGCTGTTGAACCTGGTGCTGTTTGCCGTGTTCCAGGCTGTGCTGGGCACGGGCTTTGCAACCGGCATTGGCAATGTGCTGGATAATATCATCTGCATTCTGTTTGCCTACTGGACCAACCGCACCTTTGTGTTCCGCAGCAAAAACAGCGGCCAGGCTGCTCTGGCGGAGTTTGGCCAGTTTGTGGCCTGCCGTATTGGCACCATGGTCATGGACCAGGTCATCATCTGGCTGGGCGTCAGCGTGCTGGCACCGCATGTGGCATTTGCCGCAGCCAACGCTGACCTGTGGGCCATGGGTGTTAAACTGTTCAGCCAGGTTATCGTGATTGTATCCAACTATGTGTTCAGCAAGTTGTTTATTTTCAAAAAGAAATAACAACACAGAACAGATAGAAACCCGAAACAACCAAACCGACGATGATAAGGAGGGCTTTCTTATGACAAACAAAATCCGCGGCGGTGCATTCCGTCTGACCGGCCTGATCCTGGGCATTGTGGGCGCAACGGTCAGCCTGACGGCCATTGTATTTTCGACCATCGGCCTGCACCAGGCGCACCTGTGCAAGACCTGTAAAAAAGGAGAAGAATTCAAATGAAATACACCAAGGAGGAAATCCTTTCCAAAGTTGACCACACCCTGTTGAAACCGGAGGCTACCTGGCCCCAGATTCAGGCCCTGTGCGATGATGCCATCAAGTATCATACTGCATCCGTCTGCATCAACACCTGCTATGTCAAGCAGGCTGTGCAGTATATGGCGGGCCGTGTTGCGGTGTGCTGCGTGGTCGGCTTCCCTCTGGGTGCAATGGATACTGCTTCCAAGTGCTTTGAAGCAAAGACCGCTGTGGAAAACGGCGCCGAGGAAGTGGATATGGTCATCAATATCGGCCGCCTGAAGAACAAGGAATATGACGCTGTGCGCGAGGATATCGCCGCCGTCAAGCGGGCCGTGGGGGATAAGGTGCTCAAGGTTATTATTGAAACCTGCCTGCTGACCGATGAAGAAAAAGAGAAGATGTGCGATATCGTGGTGGAAGCCGGTGCCGACTTCATCAAGACCAGCACGGGCTTTTCTACCGCAGGTGCAACCTTCCATGATATTGAGCTGTTTGCCCGCTGCGTGCGCGGCCGCTGCAAGATCAAGGCAGCCGGCGGCATTTCCACCGTTGAGGACATGGAAAAGTTCCTGGATCTGGGCGCAGACCGCCTGGGCACCTCCCGCGCTGTTAAACTGCTGACGGCGGAATAATTTTGCCGTAACGCAGGGTACACACAAATAAACCAAAGACCTCCATCCCAAGCACAGAACCGTGCAGGGATGGAGGTCTTTTTGTCTACAATCAGCAATAAAATCAGTATTTGTTATCTTGCACAAAGCGAACGGTTGCGCTTACAGCAGGTACGCTTCAAACCGGTGCAGGTCATCCACCTTTACGGTTGCCTTGTAATACACGCCGTTTTCGCGGTATTCTTCAGCCAGAACGCTGCCGCGGGTGCGGAACACATCGGCCAGGGCCAGCTTGTCATAGGGCAACAGTACCTCAATGGTGCGCACACGGTGTGCCAGAATCTCGTCAATCTTGGCCAGCAGGCTGTCCAGCCCGTAGCCGGTTTTGGCGCTTACCAGCAGCACATCCGGGTCATAGGGGGCAACACCGGTGCGGTCGCACTTGTTGTAGACCGTCACCTGCGGGATATCCCCGCAGCCCAGGTCGTTCAACACTTCATCGGTCACGCTCAGCTGCTCGGCGGCTTCGCTGTCGCTGGCGTCGGCAATTTTCAAGATGATGTCAGAGCAGGCAGCTTCTTCCAGTGTGCTCTTAAAAGCATCCACCAAATCATGCGGCAGGCGGCTGACAAAGCCGACTGTATCCACCAGGATCACTTGTAACCCGCTGGGCAGCGTGCATTTGCGGGCGGTGGGATCCAGCGTGGCAAACAGCATGTCGGCTTCAAAAATTTCTGCGCCGCACAAAGCGTTGGTCAGGCTGCTTTTGCCCACGTTGGTGTAGCCCACCAATGAGATGACCGGAACACCGTTTTTCTGGCGGGCGCGGCGGGTTTCACCACGGCGCTTTTCCAGCTCTTTCAGGCGGCTTTCCAGCTTTTCAATGCGGCTGCGCAGGTAGCGGCGGTCCAGCTCCAGCTTGGTTTCACCGGCACCGCGGCGGGCACCGCCACCGCCGCCGCCACCGCCGCCCTGGCGGCTCAGCACCTCGCCAAGGCCCTGCAGGCGCGGCATGCGGTATTTCAGGGTGGCCAGCTCAGTTTGCAGCTTGCCCTCGTTGGTGGTGGCGCGCGCACGGAAGATTTCCAAAATCAGCATCGTGCGGTCCAGCACTTCCACCTGCAAAGCCGCGCTCAGGTTGCGGATCTGGCTGCCGGTCAGCTCGCCGTCAAAGATGGCAGCCTCGGCATCGGTATTCAGGCATACCAGACGCGCTTCCTCCACTTTGCCCTCCCCCAGAAGGGTGGCGGCTTCGGGGGTGCTGCGCTTCTGGCACACGGTAGCAACGGCCTGCATGCCGTTGGCTTCCGCCAGGGCGGCAAGCTCATCCAGGCTGCGCTGGGAGTCAAACTTGCCCTGGTCCAGCGCCAGCAGCACAACGCGCACCGGCGGACGCTCGCTGTCCAGAGCCTTCTGCCCAACAGGGGCGTCCTCTGCCGGGGCCTGGGTAGCGGTAAAGTCCAGGGTGATGGGGTCCTTCATTTCGTCCATAGGGGTCCTTTCTGGCCGTATTCGGCCAGGTCAGCAAAAGTATGGGGCAGGGGAGTGAATGTCAGACGGTTGTCTCGGCATTCTCCGCTGGTTTCGTTGGTTCTGCCTGTACAGCGGGGGCAGCGGCTGCCGGTTCA
The DNA here is from genome assembly GCF_027689445.1 of Gemmiger qucibialis. Taxonomy (NCBI): domain Bacteria; kingdom Bacillati; phylum Bacillota; class Clostridia; order Eubacteriales; family Oscillospiraceae; genus Gemmiger; species Gemmiger qucibialis. Next base: position 320,319 of record NZ_JAQFEN010000002.1, read on the forward strand.
TCGGATTTCTGGCTGCCGGGGTTCAGCAGGTACCAGGCCAGGCAGGGCACCTCGGTGCCGTCAAAGCGGTGCAGAACGGTATCGTGGTCATAATGGAAGCCGGTCTTGGCCAACACGCGGCTGCTTGCCACATTCTGGCTGGCGTGGAACCCGGCCAGCCAGGGCGCACCTACCATGCCAAACCAGTAATCGCGCACGGCAGCGGCGGCTTCGGTGGCATAGCCCTGGTTCCACCACTTTTTGCCCAAGGTGTAACCGATCTCATACATGCCGCCCAGCAGCTCGGTTTTCACGTTTTTCCAGGCATAGGGCTTTTCACGCTCACAGGATTCGGCGGGGGCAATGCTGATGCTGCCCATCAGCACACCGGTCACTTTATCGCAGATGCCCCAATCATAAAAATCCGGGCGGTCATATTGTTTGACGATCTCGTTCAGATATGCCATCGTTACCACCCAGTCACGGTGGGGCTCCCAGCGCAGGTAGCGGGTCACTTCCGGGTCATTGGCCCAGTTGCCAAACATCATTTCGCAGTCGTCGGTTGTCATACGACGCAGGACCAGCCGCTCGGTGGTCAACTCTTGTGTGCCGCAATGCTTCATCTTGATATACAACCTTTCCTTTGCAGTAGTTATGCTTGGCTGTGCAGCAGATACCGCCGCACAAAGCCCATAAAGATCTGCCACAGCTTGTACAGCTGGGCACGGTAAATGTTACAGTAAATAAACAGGATTGCTGCAGTTAAAACAAACTTGATGATAAAATTGTGGGCGAACACCACGCCGATCACGGCCACACCCACCGCCAGCAAAAAGCCGCAGATCGTCCGGCTGAAGCTGGGGATGGTGCGGTAGTAATACTGCCCGGTCACAGTGCGGTACAAAAACATCGTTGCATTGGCCGCTACCAGGCCGACCGCGGCACCCATTACGCCAAAACGCGGCACCAGCACGGCGCACACGGCAATGTTGGCCGCAACGCCCACGGCGGTTCCAATCGTATCCTGGAACGGCTTGCGGGCAATGGTGTTGCCGTACACCGTGCCTTCGCACAGGATAGAGAACACCACGGCCAGCATCATCAGCGGAAAGTAGGGCAGGCAGGCCGATTTGGCCGGGAAGATGATGAAGATGATATCCTCAAACATGACCAGCAGACAGAAAAAGCCGAAGATCAGCAGGTTCAGCAGATCATGGATGCGGCCAATGCGCTCCTGCTCGGTGCGGTAATGCGCGTAGACATAGGGGCCCCAGTAGGTGGAAAAACCGGCCTGAATGGTGGTGACAAGCTGGGCCAGGGTGTAGGCGAAATCAAACGAACCCTGCTCCGCCGCGGGGGCGTAATTGCCTAAAAAAGAAAGGCAGATGGCGCGGTACAGCGGGATCAGGATGGCCGCAGGTGCCAACACAATGCCGTAAGGCAGTGCCGCCCGGTAAATGTGGGCATAGGGGCGCAGGCCGCGCACAGGGGCCTCTTTCGTTTGACCTTTAGAAGCCCGCCGCCAATAGAACACTGCGACCCCCGCAAAGCTGCACAACGCACCCAGCACAAAAGCGCGGGCGTCCTGGGTAACAAAGCCGGGCAGCAGGTAGATCAGGTTCAGGCAGGCCTGCATCCACAGCGTTTCGGTGGTGTAGGCGCGCACATTGTTTTCCAGCCGGAGCAGCACGTTGAGGTAACGCACCAGCATGTACAGAGCAGCGTTCAGGAACAAAAACGGCACCAGCCCGGCACCGCTGGCCCCAAGGCCAAAGGCCGCCGCCAGCGGCTTGGCGAAAAAGATGCTGCCGATGCCGCCCGCCAGCAGCATGACCAGCACCGAAAGCCGGGTACACGCGGCAAACATGCTGCGCCCGGTGGAACCGGCAGGCGGTTCGTGGTAAAAGCGCAGCAGGCTTTGGTCCAGCCCAAGCATGCCCACGTTCATCAGCGACATGGTGTATGCCATGAAGGAAGCAGGAACGGCGTAGCTTTCGGCGGGCAGGACGCCCTTGATGATAAGCGCTGCGCCGGAAATGCCAAAGCCAAGGTAGGTGGCAATGGAGTATTTCATCACATTTCCGGCAAAGCTTTCAGTTTTTTTCGGTTCAGACATGGCAGGCTCCCATTTGCAGCGGGCGCACCGCAGCGCGCCGGAAAACAACTTTATTTTACATATGGCCGGATGCGCGCTTCCATGCGCTGGATCTCCTCCGGCGGGATATAGGCTTTGTCCACATAACCGTAAATGCGCTGGGCAAAGTTGGCCAGCGGCGGGCAGAAGGCAAACACCCGTTTGGGTTCCCACTTGTGGCGGTACAGCATGTGTACCCCCGCCAGTGCGCAGAACTTGAGCAGGTTGAAGTGCGGCGTAAAACCGGGCCCCATCGGTTCATCCCGCGGGGGATTTTTGTACACTTCCTCCAGCAGGTCGGCCATCCGCTTGTAGGCCGGGGCAGGGGAGGGGTCAAAATAGCCCTCAATCACATCCCGTGCAATGGGGAACGGCGGGTTCGGCTGCGCCATGGCAGCGGCAAACTCCGGGTAGCTAGTCACATAGTGAGCATCCTTGTAGATGACGGGGTCATACTCGTGCTCGATGGGCACCGGGCGCAGGATATGGCAGCTTTTGCCAGCCATGTATACTTCGGCCACAGCGGTGCTCATCCAGATGGAGATGGAATCCGCCGCCACAATCCACTGCTTGACGGAATCCGCAAAAATCACATGGAAGTTGGGGCGTTTGGCGGCCAGCTCGTCCAGGGCTTTGCATTTCCATTCGCTGGGGTGGCGGCGGTATACCAGTTCCACCTCCGGGTGGTCACCCAAGTAGCGGTCAAACCAGGCCAGCGTTTTTTCCATCGAAACGCGGTTGGTGCGGGCAAAGCCGGAAAAATCCGTTCCCGCCATTTTGGAAAGCTCGGCCACTTCCTGGTCGGTCATGCTGGCATAGCCAAAGCTGGAAATGTACAGGTGCAGCTGTTTGGCGGGGTCAAGGCCGAATTCCTTGCACAGGGTTTCCTTATCCTTAAAGTAGCCCTTGAACTCCGGCCGCAGAAAGTCCATCATCACAGCGCCGGTCACGGGGGTGTTCTTGGCATCCATGCCATGGGCCTGTAACCGCTGGGCAGTGCGCTGGCCCCAGCAAGTCTGCACGCAGCGCTTGGCGTTGCCGTTCATGTTGAACCAATCGCCCTCCTCCTGCGTGTCGGAGAGCATCTGCTCCCAGTGCAGGTTGACGATCTTGTTGCATTTGCCAATGTTGTTGTACACATGGCTGTTGATGGCTTCGTTGTCATACATGCAGCTGGCAACCAGAACTTCCGGCTTGTCTTTGCCAAACAGGCGCAGATCTTTGGCATCCAGCAGCTGACGGATGCGCACGGTGTAGCCGCGGCGCTCCAGCTCCAATTTGAGCAAAAGATCGCTCTCATATTCCCGAACGGTGTGTTCGTACAAAATCAAAAAGTCCAGTGCCACAGGGAACCTCCTTTTTGGGGTGGGGCAGCATCAGCGCTGCATATCATCAAACAGTTCGGCTGTCCAGTCCGGCAGGCCGTATTTTTCGTCCAGGTGGAACCCGTCAAAAAACTGGGTGTCATCATCGGTAATGCAGCTGGTGCCCCATTCGTAATTCAGCACGGTAAAATTCTGCTTTTCCAACAGCGGCAGAACTTCGTCCTGCATCACGGCGGTAATGCCAAAGGCATCGCATACCTCGGTGCGCACATTGGCGGCCATGGGGGGCAGCACAATGGTCAGCTCCACGCCGCGGCCTGCGCAGCGCTGGGCCATAGCCAAAAACTCCGCCAGCTCGGTTTCGTTCAGTGTCCAGTTCTGGCAGCGGGTGGTGATCAGCGCCGGGTACTCATACAGCTTTTTGTGCAGCGGAATCGTGTTCCCGGCATCATCCAGGTAATCCGCCGCGGTCCAGTCGCCGGATTCAATGGTGTCCGGCGTGCCCTTTACGGTGTCCATAAACACGGTTAGGGCGTTCACGTTGTATTCCAGGTTCAGACAGTAGGCCAGCGGGTTGCGCAGGGTAGCTTCCAGCGCCGAAAAACGGTCGGTGTTATAGCTGCTGTTTAAGGTGTAGAACGAAAGCTCAAACAGAATGTGGTCCACCTGGTTGCCGGAATCCAGCACATAGTTGGCAAGGTCCACACATTCATTCAGGGAAGCACCGCCAAAGGCCAGGTTCTGCCAGCTTTGCCCGGTCAGGGAATCCACAAGGTCCATATCAAAGTGGGCCAGGCGGCTGTCCCCGATGATCAGGTTGGTGCCGGGGCTCTGCTCATAGGCGCGCACACGGGCCACCGGCTGGCTGGAAGAGGCGGTTTTTTTGATGCCAAAATAATTGTTTGGCTCAAACGCCACAAAAAAGGCAAACCACAGATAGACCGGCACGAACAGCAGCGCCAATTTTTTGATGATATGCTTCACGCCGGAAATCTCCTTTTTTCCATAAGATTAAAACCCTGCATAGGGGCCGAACGCGTTGGCGTTAAAGCCGCCGCTCTGCATGATGTACCCCACCAGGATAAAAACGATCAAAACAACATACAGCGCATTGCGGTGCTTGGCGCTTGCCAGGGCAACCTCAGCCGGTTTGTTTTTGCAGGCAAAATTGCGCCGGTGATCCAGCCAGATGCCAAGCGCCAGCGCCAGCGCAGCGAACGCCCAATAAGCCGCTACCATAATGGTATTGGCGTAAAAGCCGGTATACGCTGTGCTGTACAGCTCCCCGGCAAAGCGGGCGGGGGACCAGCTGTTCATCAGGCAGCGGCCCAGGTAGACGAAAGCATCGCCAACTCCCAGGTTTTCGGCCATGCCGGAAAGGTTGCCGGACCCCACGCGGAAGAACACCATGCTGATGGTCCACAAAACAAACACCACAACCCGTTTGCCCCACAGCACACGGGCCGGGGTGCCACGCTTTTTGGGTTTGCCAAAGCGGCGGTGCAGCAGCTCTTCGCCCACGCGGTAAACCGCCTGCAGCAGACCCCAGATGATGAATGGCGCGGTGCTGCCGTGCCAGAAGCCGGAAGCAAAGAACACGCAGAACACGCACAGCTCGGTGGGCAGGCGGCCAAAGCGGCCAAGATCTGCCCAGGCCAGCGGCATAAAGAGATAATCCTGCAGCCAGGAAGAAAACGAGATGTGCCAGCGGCTCCAGAAGCCGGAAAAGTTGGTGGCGTAAAACGGGGTCTTAAAGTTTTCCGGCAGGTCCAGCCCCAGCACAAGGCCGGTGGCACGGGAAATCTCGGAATAGCCGGAAAAGCTGAAATACAGATAAAAAGTGTACATCACCGCGGTCAAAATCAGCATGGGGGCGCTGTAATCCGCATAGTGGGGGAAAACCGTATCCACCACCATGTTCAGCACATCCGCCACGGCAATGTATTTGAACAGCCCCAGCGCATATAGCCGTAAAGCGCGCACCGTGCGGGCGGCATCAAAGCGGTGCTCGGCGCTCAACTGCGGCAGCAGCGCACCGGCGCGGCAGATGGGCCCCTGGGTGACGGTGGCAAAAAAGTTGAGGAACAGCGCCAGCCGGATAAAGCTGGTTTCCACCTCGCAGTCGCCGCGGGTGGCGTCGATCAGGTAGGCGATTGCGGCAAAACTGGTAAAGCTGATGCCCAGCGGCATGGCCACCGCGCGCCAGCCGTGCAGAACCCCGCCCAACAGGCCGTTATACTTAAAAAAGGCCAGAATGCCCAGCATACCGATCACGCCAAGGCGCAAAAAGGCGGTTTTGTGTGCGCCGCCCCGCCAGGCAAGGCCGCGGCCGCACAGGTAGGTGAACACCGCCAGTGCAATGGTGACCGGCAGCATAGCCGGCATGGCCAGCGCATAAAACACCCACGAAGCTCCCAGCAGAAACACCGGCTGCATGCGCACCGGCAAATGCAGGTAAACGGCAGCCACAACCACCAAAAATGCACAGTATTGCAGGCTTTGCAGCCCCATGAGCGCAACCTCCAGACCTAATAGGAGCGGTACCGCACAACGCGCGGCGTGCCGCAAAAAATCCACAGGCAGCAAGGATAAAATAAGACCGCCTGCACCCGCAATATGGCAAAATGGCGCAATATCACAGATTAACTAAACTATTATACCTGTTTTGCCTACTAATGTAAAGTGGGCCGCCTGGCAGGAACAAAATACGCACGAAAAAACGTAAAGAATATTGTTTGCACAGCGGCAACAAAAGCGGCGTTAAAATGTGATAACAAAGAGCAAAACGCGGAATAAAAAGCAAGCCTACTAGGTGTGATAAGTTTCCTGGAACGGTTGCACTGAATACGTGAAAATGATATACTATCATAGTAATAAAAAATAGGCTGGGTGTGTACCAAACTGTCCAGCGGTTGAAATGCTGGTGGGACAGACAGCTTTTGCGGGACTGCAGGCAGGGTTCCGCTGCAGGCTTACGGGAGTGAAAAATATGAAAGTTGTAATTCTTGCCGGCGGCTATGGCACGCGCATTTCGGAAGAAAGTAAGTTCAAGCCGAAACCGATGATCGAAATCGGCGGTATGCCTATTTTGTGGCATATCATGAAAGAGTATTCTTACTATGGCTTCAATGATTTTGTGATCTGCGCCGGGTACAAGCAGCATATGATCAAGGAGTGGTTTGCGGATTATTTCCTGCATACCAGCGATGTGACCTTTGACTTCACCCAGGGCAACGAGATGATCGTGCATGACCAGCACGCCGAGCCGTGGCGCGTGACGGTGGTGGATACCGGCCTGAACACGATGACGGGCGGCCGCATCAAGCGGGTGCAGAAATATATCGGCAACGAAACCTTTATGATGACCTATGGTGATGGCGTCTGCGATGTGAACATTGCCGAACTGGTCAAGTTCCATAAGCAGCATGGCAAGCTGGCAACCCTGACCGCCGTGGTGCAGGAACAGCAGAAAGGCGTGCTGGATATCGGCCAGGACAATTCGGTTCAGGCGTTCCGTGAAAAAAGCGTCAACGATGGGGCTATCATCAACGCGGGCTATATGGTGCTGGAACCGGAAGTGTTTGATACCATCAGCGGTGATGATACCATTTTTGAGCAGACCCCGCTGCGCGAGCTGGCAGCCAAAGGCCAGCTGATGAGCTATGTGCACCGCGGATTCTGGCAGTGCATGGATACCGAGCGCGAAAAAAGTATGCTGGAAAAAATGTGGGCGTCTGGCCGTGCGCCCTGGGAAGTGTGGAACCAACAATGAACTTGGAATTTTACCGCGGCAAACGCGTGTTTGTAACCGGGCATACCGGTTTTAAGGGCAGCTGGCTCTGCCGCATGCTGGTGGGTGCCGGTGCAGTGGTAACGGGTTACAGCCTGGAACCGCCCACAACCCCCAACCTCTTCTCTCTGGCAGGGCTGGAAGGCAAAATGACCAGCGTGATCGGCGACATCCGCGATTTTGCCAGCCTGAAAGCGGCCTTTGATGCCGCTCGGCCGGAAATTGTGCTGCACCTGGCGGCTCAGCCCATTGTGCGGGACAGCTACAAGGACCCGCGCTATACCTATGAAACCAATGTGATGGGCACTGTGAACCTGTTGGAATGTGTGCGCACCGCCCAAACTCCGACGCGCTCTGTGCTGAACGTGACGACAGATAAGGTGTACCAGAATAATGAATGGTGCTGGGGCTACCGCGAAAACGAACCGTTGGACGGCTTCGACCCCTACTCCAACAGCAAAAGCTGCTCGGAGCTGGTGACCCACAGCTATAAAAACAGCTTTTTTGCGGATGGCAGCGTGGCCATCTCCACTGCCCGCGCAGGTAATGTGATTGGCGGCGGCGATTTTGCCAATGACCGCATCATCCCGGACTGCGTGCGCGCGATGGCAAAAGGGGAGAGCATCGGTGTGCGCAACCCGTATTCCACCCGCCCATACCAGCATGTGCTGGAACCGCTGGCGGCGTACCTGCTGATCGCCCAGCGCCAGTATGAGGATAACCGGTACGCCGGCTATTATAACGTCGGCCCGGATGACTGCGACTGTGTGACGACCGGCACCCTGGTAGACCTGTTCTGCCAGGCGTGGGGCGATGGTGCTGCATGGGAAAACCGCGCTGAGGCAAACGCCCCGCATGAAGCAAACTTTTTGAAGCTGGATTGCAGCAAATTGAAATCCACCTTCGGCTGGAAACCGCGCTGGCATATGGCGGAATGTATGCAAAAGACCGTTGCGTTCAGCAAGGTATGGCTTTCCGGCGGGGATATCCCGGCGGAGATGGACAAAGAGATCAAGGAATTTTTGAGTGAGTAAGGGAGCAGACGATGGCAAATTGGAGCAATGAGGCCGAAGCCCGCGAGCAGATCAAGGCGCTGGTGGCAGAATATTACCATGACTTTAAGGAGAAAAAGGCGGATTTCAAGCCCGGCGACCGCGTTACTTATGCATCCCGCGTGTTTGATGAAAAAGAAATGTGCGCCCTGACCGATGCAACGCTGGATTTCTGGCTGACCACCGGCCGCTTTGCGGATGAATTTGAAAAAGAGTTTGCCAAGTGGATCGGCGTAAAGTTCGCCAACCTGGTCAACTCTGGCTCCTCCGCCAACCTGATTGCCTTTATGGCGCTCACCGCCCCGGAACTGGGCGACCGCCAGATCAAAAAGGGTGATGAGGTCATCACTGTGGCATGCGGGTTCCCCACCACTGTCACCCCGGCGCTGCAGTATGGCGCTGTGCCGGTGTTTGTGGATGTAACCGTGCCGCAGTACAACATTGATGTGACCAAGCTGGAAGCCGCTCTTTCCCCCAAGACCAAGGCAGTCATGATCGCCCATACCCTGGGCAACCCGTTTGACCTGTCCGCCGTCAAAGCTTTCTGCGATGCCCATAACCTCTGGCTGGTGGAGGATAACTGCGATGCCCTGGGCACCCAGTACACCATCAACGGCGAAACCCGCTTTACCGGAACCTGGGGCGATATCGGCACCTCCAGCTTCTACCCGCCGCACCACATGACGATGGGCGAGGGCGGCTGCGTGTATACAAACAGCCCGCTGCTGAACCGCCTGATCAAGAGCTACCGCGACTGGGGCCGCGACTGCATCTGCCCGTCCGGCCATGATAACTTCTGCGGCCACCGCTTTGACGGTCAGTATGGCAAACTGCCCGCAGGCTATGACCACAAGTACGTTTACAGCCACTTTGGCTATAACCTGAAAGTGACCGATATGCAGGCCGCCATCGGCTGCGAGCAGCTGAAAAAGTTCCCCAGCTTTATCGAACGCCGCCGCCATAACTGGGACCGCCTGCGCGCAGCCCTGGAACCGGCCGCCGATAAGCTGATCCTGCCGGAACCGGCCGCCAACAGCCGCCCGTCCTGGTTCGGCTTCCTGATTTCGGTCAAGCCGGAATCCGGCCTGGACCGCAACGCCGTGACCCGCTATATTGAGGACCACAATGTCCAGACCCGCCTGTTGTTCAGCGGAAACCTGATCAAGCACCCTTGCTTTGACCAGATCCGCGGCACCGACGCCTACCGCGTGGCAGGGGAGCTGACCAACACTGACTTTATCATGAACAACACCTTCTGGGTCGGCGTGTACCCCGGCATGACCGATGAGATGATCGACTATATGGCAAAGATCATTATTGAAGCGGTGAACCAGTAAAATGCGCTGATAAGATGAATCAATAAGAAAAAGCAAAGCCGGGCTGATAAGAAAAAATGGCTGCTGCACTGCGGTAAATTATCAATACAGGCTTTGCTTTTTGATTGCTTATAAAGAATAATAAAGGAACGGGATCCATGCAGAAATTGTTGGCGCTGTTGGGAGCAAAAAGCAAAAAGGAATTTGTTGCACTGCTTGCACAGTTTATCAAGTTTGGCCTTGTTGGCGTAAGCAACACGGCGGTATCAATGGCGGTGTATTATATCTTTTTGTGGATCAGCCCAGACCTGTATATGGTAGGCAGCGTTCTGGGAACAATTCTGAGCATTGCCAATGCCTTTTTTTGGAACGATAAGTTTGTGTTTACCGGGAATGCAAACGATTGGCGCAGTAAACTGAAACGCCTTGGAAAAACATATGTCAGCTACGGCGGCACGTCGATCCTTTCTAATGTTTTGCTTTGGATAGAGGTTACGTTCTTCAGCGTCAGCAAAACGATTGCGCCGATTGTAAATTTGCTGGTCACGATTCCGCTGAATTTTATCATCAACAAGTTGTGGACATTTAAGGAAAGATAAACGACAAAATGTTTCCTGTCAACGATGTGGAGCTTATCCGGCACGGAAAAGTGCGGTATCGGGATCCCTAACCATCATCCGACTCAACGAGGTTGGTTGGCGGTGCTTTATTGTTGAAAATAAGACTGCAAAATATATCGGTAAAAAAATATGGGAAACCAGGGAACATCTGATACATAACCGGGAACAGAAATAGGGCAAGGCTGTGTATGGACAACATGACAACAAATAACGAGAATAAATCTGGTATCAGCATTGGATTAGATCAGCTGTTGCCGGAAGATAACAAATCGGTGCAGATGGGACTGAATTATGGCCAGAATGAATGCAACAGCCAGCGCGTGCTGAAAGAGAATAACACGAAACGGGGAAAAGACCTTTTTGGTAAAAAAGGAAGAGGGAGCAATCCGTTCTGGAAAAAAACGGCCAAGCTGTACTGTGTACTCAGCGCAGTGTGTGCCATTGTGGTTATGGTAACGCTGTATGTTACCCATGGTGATTTTCTTTCGTACTTTTTATACCATGATACACTGGATGCCGGCATGGATTTTTTCCATAGCATTGAATATGTTCGTGGACGCCAGCCGTATGCGGTGTTTGACACACTGTATCCGCCCTTGGCAAATTTGTTCTTTTATGCCCTGTTTTTACTGGTGCCTGCTTCGGTATCTGATAACTGGACCTATGACTTTGAGGCGTCAGTTGCCATGCGCGGCACAGAAACTGATTTACGCACAACACAGTCGTGCTTTTTGCTATACGTCTTTTTTGTGGTGCTGGCGGTTCTTTTGCTGGCGGTTTTGCTCCGTGACGTGATGCAAAATGCCCAGTGGGCCAGGGCCAGTACGTTTTTTGCCTTGTTCAGCTTTGGTGTGCTTAATGCGGTAGACCGCGGCAATATTATTTTGCTGGCGGCGGGGCTTTCGCTTTTTTTCGTCATGTATCACCGTTCAAAGCGCGCATGGGTGCGGGAACTGGCATTGGTTGCACTGGCAGTAGCAGCCGGACTTAAAATTTATCCCGCATTCTTAGGTGTTATGCTTTTAAGAAACCGGGATTTCAAAGCAGCAATCCGCACGGTGTTTTATGGCATTGCAGCGTTGGTGCTCCCGGTGTTTGCCTTCCAGGAGGGCGTGTACGGCTTGCAGCTTTGGCTGAAGATTTTGTTCTCTTTTGGAAGTAAAAGTAAAACACCTTGGGCAGGCAATGGCATCAACAGCATGTTCGCACATGGGGCGCATCTGGTGGACCTGATTGCCGGAACCAGCAATGCAACGGTATCTTTTTTTGCAGCAGCCTTTGCTGTGGCGGCGGTACTGGTTGTGTGTGCTCTGCTCTGCCGCCAGGAATGGCAGGCGTTGCTGCTGATTACCGTGGCTATGATGTACCAAAGCCAGGGCAACTATATTTACTGCATGGCGCTGATTCCACTGGCGTATTTTCTTGCACAGGAAAAGGTGATGACACGTCAAAATATATTGCCTTTTGCGGTTTTGATGGTATTTAATCTGCCGCTTCCAATCTTTGAAGAGCGTAACTCTTATATTCGCAACACCATTGTACAGTTGGCAATACTGACAGCTATCATCTGGGGCGTTGTACAGGCAGTAAATTATGTGTTGGCAGCGCTGAAAACCCAAAAGCCTGAACAATCAAAACTAGATAAAAAAGCTGCACGCAGCACGCTGGTTACTTTCGGCGCTTCACTGGGGGCATTGGCAGTTTCCCTTGCCGTTTTCTATGGCGTGTGGGTGCTGTATAATGCGCCGTCTATTACCATGCAGCTGGGGAATGGCATTTATAACACAGAATATTATACTCCTGAAAACTCCAACAAAGAGCTGCCGTTTTACTGGTGCAAGAAAAGTGCGGAGATCAAACTGGTAAACCCGCAGCTGAATACGGAAAGGTACACCTTTACCTTTACAGTGGGGGATTATTTCTTTGATATTTCTGACCGCCCCAGCATTACCATTACCTTCGGTGACAGTAGCCAGACCTTTGTGGTCAGCCAGGAAAACATGAAAATCCGCTATACCGTGGATGTTCCTTTTGGTGAAAGTACAATCGATATTAGCTACAGCGGCAAGCGGGTCGATGCCCCGCAGGATTCCAGAACTTTGTATTTTGTAATGGTTCAGCCGCAGCTTGAACGGATTAAATAAAAGGAGGACACTCTCAATGAAACAGCGTCTGGCCGATTATGTGGCCGATTTTCTTGCGGCGCACGGCGTTACGGATGTGTTCAGCGTGGTGGGCGGCGGCGCCATGCATCTGAATGATGCACTGGGCCACCACCCGGCGTTGCATGTTACCTATAACCATCACGAGCAGGCAAGTGCCATTGCGGCGGAAGCATACGCCCGCATTGATAACAAAATTGCCGCCCTGTGCGTTACCACCGGCCCCGGCGGCACCAACGCCCTGACCGGTGTGGTGGGCGGCTGGCTGGATTCCATCCCTATGTTTGTAATCTCCGGCCAGGTTCGGTACGATACCACGGCCCGCTATGCCGCGCAGTTTACCGATGGCCTGCCCCTGCGCGCGGTGGGCGACCAGGAATACGATATCACCAAATCTGTTGCCCCCATGACCAAATACGCCACCATGCTGGAAGACCCGAACCAGATCCGCTATGTGCTGGAAAAAGCCTGGCACCTGGCAACCACCGGCCGCCCCGGCCCGGTGTGGATCGATATCCCGGTCAACTATCAGGGCGGCTACATTGAAACCGACAGCCTGCCCGGCTATGACCCGGCGCAGGACGATGCCCGGCTGCCGCCCCCGGTGGACGATGCCACCGTGCAGATGGTGCTGGAAAAGATCCGCCACGCCAAGCGCCCGGTGTTCCACGCCGGATACGGCATCCGACTTTCCGGTGGGTACGCAGTGTTCCGCGCCGTGGCGGAAAAGCTGAACATCCCCATTGTGACCTACTGGAACGCCGTGGACCTGATCGAGGACGAAAACCCGCTTTACTGCGGTCGTGCCGGCAATATGGGCGACCGCCCCGGCAACTGGGCTATCCAGAACGCAGACCTGATTCTGGCTGTGGGCACCCGCATTTCCATCCGCCAGGTGGGCTATAACTGGAAAACCTGGGCCCGCGCGGCGGAAGTCATCATGGTGGATATTGACCGCGCCGAGATGAAAAAGCACACCCTGCATGTGGAGCACCCCGTGTGGGCGGATGCCAAGGACTTTCTGCAAAAGCTGGATGCCGCCGCAGCGCCGCTGACCCCTGTCAGCCAGGCAGCGGACTGGCTGGCAACCTGCCAGCGATGGAAAAAAGATTACCCCGCCGTGCTGCCGCGCCAGTGGGAAGAAAACGGCACCACCGCCAATGTGTACGCCTTTGTGCGCTACCTCAGTTCCCGCCTGCCGGAAAACAGCCTGACCGCAGTTTCCAACGGCGCCTGCTGCGTGGTGGGCAATCAGGCGTATGTCATCCAAAAAGGCAGCCGCATGGCCAACAACAGCGCCATTGCCAGCATGGGTTACGGCCTGCCCGCCGCCATTGGCACTTGCATTGCAGGCGGCCGCCGTACCACCATCTGCCTGGAAGGCGATGGCTCTATCATGATGAACCTGCAGGAATTGCAGACCATCCTGACAAATAAGCTGCCGATCAAGATTTTCCTCATCAACAATAACGGCTACCACTCCATCCGCCTGACCCAGAACAACCTGTTCAAAGACCATTGCAAGATCGGCATTGGGCCGGAGAGCGGGGATCTGTCCTTCCCGGAGTTCCGCAAAATTGCCGAAGCGTTCGGCTACCCGTATTCCTGCGCACATTCCAACGCTGAGATGAAACAGGTGGTGGATGCCGCCCTTGCCGCAGAAGGCCCGACTTTCTGCGAGATCTTTACCGATACCCGGCAGGTCTGGGAGCCGAAGAGTGCCACCAAGCGCCTGCCGGACGGCACACTGGTCAGCCCGCCGCTGGAGGACCTGGCACCGTTCCTGCCGCGGGAAGAGCTGGAAAAGCAGATGTTTATCCCCCTGGTGCCGGAGCAGTGAATGATGATAGAACGTAACATTAAAACCGTAATCGTAACCGGCCCCACCGGGGCCGTGGGCACAGCATTGTGCAGCCGGTTGTTGCAGGCTGGCTGCACCGTGGTAGCGGTCTGCCGCCCCGGCAGCCCGCGGGCCGTAGCGCTGCCCAAGGATGCAAACCTGTATGTAGTTGCCTGCGATGCCGCCAGCCTGGCGGATTTGCCGCAGTGCATGGCCGAAGCCGGGCTGCCCGTGCAGGCGGATGCCTTTTTCCACCTGGCGTGGGCGCACACCATTGGCGCGGGCCGCAATGATATGCCGGCTCAGATTGAGAATATCCGCTATACCATTGATGCCGTGCGCACCGCGGCGGCAATGGGCTGCCGTGTGTTTGTTGGTACCGGCAGCCAGGCAGAGTATGGCCGTGTGGACGGTGTTCTGCGGGCCGATACCCCCACAAACCCCGAAAACGGGTACGGCATGGCCAAGCTGTGTGCAGGCCAGATGAGCCGTACCGAGGCCGCCGCCCTGGGCATGGACCATGTGTGGGCGCGTATCCTTTCGGTTTACGGCCCGCATGACGGCCCCAACACGATGATCTCCGCCACCATCCAAAAACTGTTGGCCGGGCAGTGCCCGGACCTGACGGCAGGGGAGCAGAAGTGGGATTATCTTTACTCCGCCGATGCTGCGGATGCACTGTACCGCATGGCCTGCCATGGCCGCAGCGGTGCCGTGTACCCGGTGGGCAGCGGCACCGCCCGCCCCCTGCGGGAATATATTGAGACCCTGCGTGATGCCATCGACCTGTCCCTGCCGCTTGGCCTGGGCAAAATCCCTTACGGGCCGCAGCAGGTCATGTTTTTGCAGGCGGATATCACCCAGCTTGCGGCGGATACCGGCTTTGCGCCGCGCACCGCCTTTGCCGATGGCATCCGCGCCACCATTGCGTGGGCAAAAACGCAAAAGCAAACCAATTAAGCCAATAAGGAATAACCCCGTCCGTGCGGGCAGGACCCGCATGGACGAACAGGAGCCAGACAGTATTTATGCAGTTGACCTACCAAAAGTTAAAGCCGTTTGCCTTATCCTATCTCACCGCGCCGCTGGCGGTGTTTTTTGCGGGGTATCTCCGCGCGCCGTTTGCCGTTGCGGGCCTGGCCGTGCTGGCCTTTGCCTGGTGGTATGCCGTGTGCAAAACGCCGCAGGTTAAGCAAGTGGGGCAAGAAGAGCAGGGCATTACGCTTTCGGTGCCAAAGCTGGTGCTGCTGTTTGCCCTGATGCTGTTGTGGGGCTACCTGGGCGGTCAGACGGGCTTTTTTTACCAGAACTCGGACTGGGGTTACCGCAACGCCATTTACCGGGATCTGATCACAAACAGCTGGCCGGTGTATTACCCGCAAAAGGATACGGCGCTGGTGTATTATATCGGGCACTGGCTGGTCCCGGCGGCGCTGACCAAACCGGTATACGCCCTGTTTGGGCTGGATGCCGCCTGGATGTTCGCCCGTATGGCCCTTTGGGGGTGGACGGCGCTGGGCACCTATCTGGCGGCGCTGAACTTGTTGGTCTACCTGCGTGCCGATACCGGCAAAAAGCAGGGGATCGGCCTGCTGTTTTTGATTTTCTTCAGCGGCATGGATATTCTGGGCGCGCTGTACAGCAGCCGACTGCCGGACCTGCTGGCCTATGACGCTATGCACCTGGAATGGTGGACGAATGATTTCCAGTTCAGCTCCCTGACGACCTGCCTGTTCTGGGTGTTCAACCAGACAGTGGGGGCATGGCTGGCAACCGTCTGCTTTTTGCAGGAGAAAGACTGCCGCAACTACCTGCTGCTGGGCACGGCCTGCCTGATGTGCGGCCCTTTCCCATTTGTGGGGCTGGTTATTTTTATGGTGGTGCGCGGCATTGTTCTGCTGGCACAGCGTCAAAAAGGCGTGCTGCAATCGGCGTTCTCCCCGGCCAATGTGCTGGTGCTGGTTGTGGTGCTCAGCATTACGGCCAGTTATTTTTTGGCCAATAACGCCTTTGGTTACAGCGTTCTGGGCGAAACTGTCGCCGGGAACCAGGCAGCGCAGCAGACTTTTGGCCAAAACGTTCTGACCAGCCTGCAAAAAGGCATGTTGGTATTTTACCTGTTGGATGCCGGCATCTATCTGCTGCTGCTCTGGCGGCAGAACCGCCGCAGCTGGCTGTTTTATACCTGCGCCGTGTCGCTCTTCATCATTCCGTTCTTTAAGGTGGGACAGGGGTGCGATTTCTGCATGCGGGTGTCCATCCCGGCTATCTTTATCCTGATGACCCTCTGTGCCCGGTACTTTATCGCCTTGGTGGGCACCAAATGGCGGGACGGTACGCTTGCACAGCATGCCGTGACCATTCTGCTGGCGGCAACGCTGCTGATCGGTGCCTGCACCCCGGCCATGGAAATTTACCGCGGCATCTGCCACATTGCCAAAGAGGGGACTTTCTGCCTGGAAAACGAGGAGCCCTACACCCTGGCGGACCGCCCTGTAAGCCTGAACTTTGAAACGCAAAACTGCGAAAATAAATTGTTCTTTACCTATTTTGCAAAATAGTGTATAGTGATAAGGGTCTGCCCGGCTATTGCGGCAGTGGGCCAAAGACTAAACTTAAAGGAATGAAACCTGCATGAGCGAGAAGAAAAAAGTCATCTCTGTTATGATCCCTACCTATAACGAGGAGGAGAACGCCCGCCCCATCTATGAGGCGGTGCGGGATGAGATTCGGAAGGACTGCCCGGATTATGACTATGAGATCCTTTTTATTGATAATAAAAGCCAGGATCGTACCCGCCGGATCATTACGGACATCTGCGCGCAGGATCCCAAGGTCAAAGCCATTTTTAACAGCAAGAACTTTGGTCAGTTCAACAGCCCCTATTACGGTATGATCCATACCACAGGGGACTGCACCATTACCATCTGCGCGGACTTCCAGGACCCGGTGGAGATGATTCCAAAGTTTGTGGCTGAATGGGAAAAAGGCTACAAAATTGTAATCGGCAAAAAGACCACCAGCCAGGAAAACCCTGTCATGTACTTTTTGCGGGACTGTTACTACAAAACCATCAAAAAGATGAGCAATGTGGAAATGATCGAGCAGTTTACCGGGTTTGGCCTGTACGATAAAAGCTTTATCCAGACCCTGCGTGATTTGCACGACCCCACCCCGTTTTTGCGCGGGATTGTGGCGGAGCTTGGCCCCGAGCGCAAGGAGATTGAATACACCCAGCCCAAGCGCCGGGCAGGCAAGACCCACAACAACTGGTACAGCCTGTTTGATGCCGCCATGCTCAGCTTTACCAGCTACACCAAGATTGGGATGCGGATGGCGGAGTTCTTCGGCTTTTTCTGCGCGGCGGTCAGCTTTATCCTGGGGCTTGTGTTCCTGGTGGCAAAGCTGATCCACTGGAATACCTTTGCTGCGGGTTATGCCCCGATGATTATTGCCGTGTTCTTTGTGGGCGGTGTGCAGCTGACCTTTCTGGGATTTTTGGGCGAGTACATCATGGCAATGAACGCCCGTATTATGGATCGCCCCCTGGTGGTGGAAGAAAAGCGGCTGAATTTTGAACCCGAAACGCCGGAAAGTGATACTACCCGCGCCCAGTAAGACCGAGTGGTTATAATAGATTGTGAGTTGACAGTAAAACAATGATTCCTTTTAATATTCCCCCGCAGGTTGGTACAGAGCTGGACTATATGCGCCAGGCCATGGCCAACAATAAGATCTGCGGCGATGGCCCTTTTACCCGCCGCTGTGATGAATGGATGGAACAGCGGTTCCATGCGGGCAAGGTGCTGCTGACCACCAGCGGTACCACCGCGCTGGAAATGGCTGCCCTGCTGTGCGGCATCCAGCCCGGCGACGAGGTGATCCTGCCCAGCTACACATTTTCTTCCACGGCAACGGCCTTTGTTTTAGCTGGGGCCAAGCTGGTGTTTGTGGATATCCGCCCGGACACCATGAACATTGACGAAGCAAAAATTGAACCCGCCATTACCGAAAAAACCAAAGTCATCTGCGTGATGCACTATGCCGGTGTGGCCTGCGATATGGATACCATCATGCAGATTGCGCGCCGCCATAACCTGAAGGTGGTGGAAGATGCCGCCCAGGGCGTGATGGCCAGTTATAAAGGCAAGGCGCTGGGCACCATCGGTGATTTTGGCTGCTACTCTTTCCATGAGACGAAGAACTTCTCAATGGGAGAGGGGGGCGCACTGGTCATCAATGACCCCGAAACCGTGACCAAGGCCGAAATCCTGCGGGAAAAGGGTACCAACCGCGCCAGTTTTCTGCGCGGCCAGGTAGATAAATACACCTGGGTTTCTTATGGCTCCAGCTACCTGCCCAGTGATCTGAATGCCGCTTACCTGTGGGCACAACTGGAACAGGCCGATACCATCAATACAGACCGTACCCAAAGCTGGGATTATTACGCACAGGAGCTGGCACCGCTGGCTGAAGCAGGCCTATTGGAGCTGCCCACCGTGCCGGAAGGCTGTGTGCATAACGGGCATTTGTTCTATGTCAAGCTGCGGGACCTGGAACAGCGCACCGAGTTCATTGCCTATTTGAAAGCCCACGGTGTGGCATCGTCTTTCCATTATGTGCCGCTGCACAGCGCCCCGGCGGGCATCCAATACGGCCGCTTTGCCGGTGTGGATGAATACACCACAAAGGAAAGCAACCGCCTGACCCGCCTGCCGCTGTACTATGGTCTGACCGAAGATGACCGCGCAGCCGTGGTGCAGGTGGTCAAAGACTTTTTTGCACAGAAATAACATGCCCAGTGCATGAAATCAGCAATATAACAAAAATCCGTATCCCGAATGCCAAGCAGGGCAGGAGGATACGGATTTTTCTGTTTGTTCTTTTAAAATTAAACGAAAGTTCTCCACGGAACGATGAGGTCATGGTACGGGGTACGAAACGCTTGCCTGTTTGTATAAAAAACCAAGGGCAATACCGCATAATTCTAAGTGCCGATACGGCGAGCGAGGTGCGGCAGATGCCAAGCCAAAAGCGCAGATAATACTGGATGCTGCAAAGGTGAGCGCCGCCAGTGGCGGAAACAGCGAACCGAAGCAGGGGCAGCGGTCGCAGAGTGCGAGGGGCTTTTGCCCCCGAAGCACGATGCGGGTACCGCAACCCGACATTATCGAGCATTTTGGCAACGCAGATGCCGTGCCGCAGCTGCCGGAGCGGTGCTTGAGCCGTTAGGCGGGAATTGTGCGGTATTGCCCAAGGTTTCTACAGGGAAATAATGCCGTTCACTTTCCCCACCCACTGCTTTGCAGCATGGTTTCATCGCTCAGCATCCACAGGGCCTCCACACCATCCAGTTGCTCGATCAAAGCCTGCCCTTTTTCTACCGGCATGCAGAACACACCGGTGGAAAGCGCATCCCCCAGGCCGCTGTCACTGCTTACAATGGCAACGCTGTTCATGTAGCGGGCAGGCTGCAGGGTGGTCAGGTCGATCAGGTGGTGGTAGCGTACACCGTCCACGGTAAAGTAACGCTGGTAGTCTCCGCTGATCACAAGGCTTTGCCCCGGCTGCAACTCCACAGTATCCACATAGCTTGCGGTAGCGTATTGGCCGTCCTGATCCGGCCAGGGGTTATCGACCCCGGCAACCCAGGGCCCGCTGTTGGGCTTGGTGCCAATGGCGCGCACATTGCCACCCACGTTCAACAGGGCGCTGGTCAGGCCGCGGGCTTCGGCTGCCTGGGCGCATTGCTCCACCGCATAGCCTTTGCCAATGCTGCCAACGTCCAGCTGCAATTCCGGGTCTGCAAAATACACCGTCCCGGTATTCTGGTTCAAAATCAAATCATCCATATTGCAGTGGGCAGCCGCAGCCTGCAGGTCGGCGGTTTTGGGCAGGATATCGGCACTTACCTCGGCTCCATCGCCCGCGGCGGTGCGGGCATCGTGCCAGTAGCGCAGCACCGCCCCGGCAGCGGCATTGCAGGCACCGTCCGTTGCCTGGTACATCTCCTGCGCGAAGGTCAGCAGGTTCATAATCTCATCCTCAACGGCAACGGGGGCAGCGGCGGCTCCGGCGTTTACATCCGCCAGGTTGGTCATGCCGTCATAGTGGTTGTAAATATCATACAGCTGGTTATACCGCAGCAGGTCTGCATGCAGGGCGGTCATCTGGGTGTTCCAGTCGGCTTCACTGTCGGCATAGCCGCTGATGACAGTAACGGTGTCAAACACATCCCACCAAGTTACGCTGTAGCGCTGAGGGCTGGTGGTTCCAGTTGCCGCACAGCCGCTCAGCAGCAGGCAGAGCGCCAGCACCGCACAGGTCAGGCGGCGCTTCATGCCTGGCCTCCCACGTGTTCATGCTCGCGGTTCAGTTCGGCCAGCAGGGCAGCAAGGGTCCAGCCGCGGCTGGTGGGGGTTACCATGGCGCGCAGCGGGATCACCGCCCCGCCGCGGCGCACTTCATCCACAAACTGGCCCAGATCGCCGTTGTCATGCCGCAGCCCGCTCACAATCATGGCCGGGCGCTCCGGTACATCCGGGGCGGGGGCGGCTTCACCGCCAGTGTGCCGCCCGGTGCAAAGGGCTTCCATGGTGGTGCCCAGGTCGGCGGCGGTCAAAAGGCGGACTTTCAGGCGGCTCAGGCGTGCGGCGTGTTCCACCGCGGCGTGCTCGGCACTGCCGGGGGCAACCTGCCACAGCAGCACACAGCGCGGTTCCTGCTGGATTCTGGCTTTCATAACAATACCTCGTTATGCCTGCCCGCAGCCGGGCAGGCAGCAATCATAAAATCAAAATGTGCGGCGCAGGGGTCAGCCCCGCGCCGCACGGTGGAAAAGGTTCAATTACAGGTCAGGGTGATACTCTTTGCAGGTGCATTTTTTCCATTTCAGGCCGCTGCCGCAGGGGCAGGGATCGTTGCGGCCAATCTTGGTCACGCGCACAGGGGTGGCACCCTTGGCACCAGCCTGAGCCGGTGCGCCTTCGCCGGTGGGCTTGGCAACCTGTTCGCGTTTCGGCTCCTGGTTCTGCTGGCGCACTTCAATGGTCAGCAGCATGTGTACGGCATCCTCGCGGATGGTGGCGATCATCTCGTCAAACATGGCAAAGCCTTCAATGCGGTATTCCACAATGGGGTCGCGTTGGCCGTAACCGCGCAGGCTCATGCCCTGCTTCAGCTGGTCCATGTTGTCAATGTGCTCCATCCACTTGGAGTCAACATTGCGCAGCAGGCAGATACGCTCCAGTTCGCGCATCATGGGGGCACCGTACTTCTGCTCCTTGCTTTCCAGAATGCTCATGCCGCGCTCATACAGCACCTTGGCAACATCCTCGCGCTTCAGATCATTCAGCTGCTCGGCAGTGTAGTTAAAATCAGTGGGCAGGCACAGCCAGTTCAGGTAGTGGCGGCGCAGGGCGGCAAAATCCCAATCGTCGGCGGTTTCGCCGCTCAGGAAGGACTCGCAGGTCTCGTCGATGGACTGCTTCATCATCTCGTGCAGCTTGTCGGAGATATCCTCGCCGTCCAGCACCATCTGACGCTGCTTGTAGATGATCTCGCGCTGCTGGTTCATGACATCGTCATACTGCAGCACCTGCTTACGGATGGCAAAGTTGGAAGCTTCCAGTTTTTTCTGGGCGCTCTCGATCGTGTTGGTGATCAGCTTGTTCTCGATGGGCATGTCCTCGTCCAGGCCCAGGGTATCCATCAGGCCCTGCACGCGCTCACCGCCGAAAATGCGCATCAGGTCATCTTCCAGGCTCAGGAAGAAACGGGATGCACCGGGGTCGCCCTGACGGCCGGCACGGCCGCGCAGCTGGTTATCAATACGGCGGCTTTCGTGGCGTTCAGTGCCAATGATGAACAGGCCGCCAGCTTCGCGCACAGCCTCGGCTTCGCGCTTGACTTCCGGTTCATATTCTGCAACCAGCTCGTCAAAGCGCTTGCGGGCAGCCAGAATATCAGCATCCTGGGTGTCGGCATGGCCGTCGCACTCGGTCATCAGCATTTCAACTTTTGCTTCATAGGCTGTATCCGGGGCAGGGGGGATGGGCAGGCCCTGTGCCTTGGCGCGGGCTTTGGCGTGCTCGTATTCGTCCTTCAGCACTTCCAGGTCGGCATTCATCTGGCGGGTCAGCTCTTTGCGCAGGGTGGCCTTTGCCATATAGGTCACGTTGCCGCCCAGCATGATATCGGTGCCGCGGCCAGCCATATTGGTGGCGATGGTCACAGCGCCCTGCTTACCGGCCTGTGCAACGATTTCGGCTTCGCGCTCATGCTGCTTTGCGTTCAGCACATTGTGCTCAATGCCGCGCTTTTTCAGCAGCTTGGAAAGCGCCTCGCTCTTTTCCACGCTGACGGTACCAACCAGAACGGGCTGGCCCTTGGCGTGGCATTCGGCAACCTGCTCGATCACGGCATTATACTTGCCGTTGATGGTCTTGTACACGCTGTCCGGCAGGTCCTTGCGGGCGCGGGGCTTGTTGGTGGGGATGGATACGATCTGCAAGCCGTAAATTTCGCTGAACTCGTCCGCTTCGGTGGAAGCCGTACCGGTCATGCCGCCCAGCTTTTTGTACATGCGGAAATAGTTCTGGAAGGTGATGCTGGCCAAAGTCTTGCTCTCAGCAGCAACGGTCACACCTTCCTTGGCTTCAATGGCCTGGTGCAGACCGTCATTGAAGCGGCGGCCATACATCAGACGGCCGGTGAATTCATCAACGATGATGACCTCGCCGTCTTTCACGATATAGTCGGTATCACGGTGCATCACACCGCGGGCCTTGATGGCACCGTCAATATAGTGGCGCAGGGTCATGTTGTCGGCATCGGCCAGGTTCTCAACATTGAACCATGCTTCGGCTTTCTTAACGCCGCTTTCGGTCAGGGTGCAGGTCTTGTGCTTTTCGTCCACAACGTAATCACCGTCAACCTGTTCATCGGCTTCCACTTTGTCGTCCAGTTCAACGATGACAGACTTTTTCAGCGTTTTGGCAAAGTCGTCCGCGCGCTTGTACATCACGCTGGAATCTTCGCCCTTGCCGGAGATGATCAGCGGGGTACGGGCTTCATCAATCAGGATGGAGTCCACCTCGTCCACGATGGCGTAAGCATGGCCGCGCTGCACCATGCTGGCCTTGTAAACCACCATGTTGTCACGCAGGTAGTCAAAGCCAAACTCGTTGTTGGTGCCGTAAGTAACATCCGCCAGGTAAGCCTTGCGGCGGTCCTGCGGCTGTACGTCATGGATAACCAGGCCGACCGTCAAGCCAAGAAAGCGGTAAACCTTACCCATCCATTCGCTGTCGCGCTTGGCCAGGTAATCGTTGACGGTAACAACATGCACGCCTTCGCCGGTCAGGGCATTCAGGTAAACGGGCATGGTGGCCACCAGGGTCTTGCCTTCACCGGTCTGCATCTCGGCAATGCAGGAACGATGAAGCACAATGCCGCCGATGATCTGCACCGGGTAGGGCTTCAGGCCCAGCACACGCCAGTCCGCTTCGCGGCAGACGGCGAACGCTTCAGGCAGGATATCGTCAAGGCTGGCCCCGTTTTTCAGCTTTTCTTTCAGGTACGGGGTTTTGGCCTGTAATTCTTCGTCAGTAAGTTTCTGCATTTCGGGCTCAAGTTCCAGCACCTTGTTGGCAATGGGTTTGATGCGCTTGAGCTCTTTGTCGGAAAAATTACCGAACAGTTTTTCCATAAAAGACATAAGTAAACACCTGTATTTCTGCCGCATGGCGGCGAATGGATCAGCAGGGGAACCCCTGTTGGATACAATGCTATACTTTAATATAATACACCCGCGCAGGGTACTGTGTCAAACCTGCGCGGGTGTAAAATGCAAATATTAAACTGTTTCAGCGGCTTTTGTTGAAACTTGGCCGGTTATCATGCGCTTGCAGCGCTTTTGGCCTGCTTTTCGTTGCTGATGAACAGCAGCACCAGCATCAAAAAGATGCAAACAAAGCCGATGGCGTCCCACACGGTAAAGGGGGAACCGAGCACCAGCGTGCTGATGATGGCCGCCGTAACCGGTTCCGCAAAGCTGAACAAGCTGGATTTCTGCGGCCCAATGTACATGACGCCGCTCATGTAACAGCTGAACGCCAGCACGTTGCCGATGAGCACGACCGCCGCAATACCGGCAATGCCGGCCGCGTTGGGTACGTAGTTCATCCGCCACGGGCGGAACACCAGCGCAAAGAAGGTGCCGCCCATCAGGAATGCCCAACCCTGCAGCATGGGTGTGGGGTACTGTTTTTGCAGGTTTTGGGGCCATATGGTGTAAATAACAACGCAGAACGCGCTGATAATACCAACGACCAGCGCAGCGGGCGAAACCGCCATGTTGGTCAGGCTGCCGTGGGTGGTCAGCATAAATACACCACCCAGCGCCAGCACAATGGAGAACACCTCAAACAGCCGCGGCGCACGCTTTTGCTGGATGCAGACCACCAGCAGAATCAGCACGGGGGAAAGATCCTGCAAAATGGTGCCCACACCGGCGCTGGAAAGCTGGATGGTCAAAAAGTAGGTGAACTGGCAAAAGCTGACGCCAGCCAGGCCATAGATCACAAGGTCGCGCGCGTTGCGCCAGCTGCGCCAGGGGTTCACCAGTTGGCGCCAGTTGCGCACACCGTAATAGATGCACAGAATCACACCGGCCAAAAACAGCCGGATGGGCACCAGCCAGGTGGAATCCATGCCCTGGCGGGTAAACAGATACTGCCCCACGCAACCGGAAACACCCCAGCACATGCCGCCGAACATTGTCAGCAGAGCGCCTCTTACGCTATCCGTCATTCGTTATGATCTCCTATCCCAAAACTTGTTACAGTTCGTTCAGGCAATACTGCGCAGCGGCCAAAACATCCGGAACAACGGGGGCACCGGTGGCACGCAGCTGCTGTGCGCTCTGATGCCCAGCGGTTTGCAGCACACACCGCACGCCCAGCGCCTGGGCAACTTCAAAATCGTGGACAGAATCCCCGATCATAATAGCCTGCGCCGGTACGGCACCGCGCTGCTTCCGTTCAGTCAGATAAGCCAGGCCGACTTCCACTTTGCTGCGGGCATAAATATTATCCAACCCCAGCAGGCGGTCAAAGTAGGGGCGCACTCCGCGCTCCATGACCTGCTGTTCCAAAACCGGCAAGTTGGAAGCCGAAAGAATGACCTGCTGCACCCCGGCACCTTTCAAAAGGGAAAGGGCGGGCACAGCACTTTCTGCCAGCGGGCAGGCCCCGGCGCGGGCCAGGTAATCCTGCATGTAATCATCGGCAAGCTCTTTGTAGGAGTTTTTGGAAAAATCGAACCCTGCGCGAATATAATAATCTTCAATCGGGAAGCCAAAAATCTCACGGTACTGGGCAAGGCTGTATTGCTGCGGGTAATGATAGATGCGGAGCAGACGGTTGAGCGCGTCCACACAAAGGGCAACATCATCCAGCAGGGTGCCGTTCCAGTCCCATAAAACAAGGCTCGGTTTCATGGCAGCTCCTTTTAATGAATACAGGGAAAGCGGTTATTGTTCTGCAAAAATTTTGTTCAGGGATTCGTTGCTCTCAATCAGCTTGACCAGGGCAACACCCAGCACACAGCAGCTGATGATCTCACCAACGCCAACAGCAACGGCGTTGAATACCGCCATGGTGGCCGTGGGGGCAGAATCCGAGAAGAACACAGTGATTTCAAACGCGCCAACGATCAGTGCATTGGCGATAACAGGAGGGAAAGACGCCGGAATTGCCAGCCCTTTCCAGCGCACATTGCGCAGGGCATAGGTGGCAAGGCAGGCAATCAGGGTGGCGGCAGTGCCAAACACCACATCCACCATGGTGGAACCCAGCAGGTTTGCCAGCAGGCAGCCCAGGGTAACGCCCACAATGTATTCAGCCCCAAACACCGGCAGCAGGCAGAATGCTTCGGCCACGCGCACCTGTACCGCGCCGTAAGAGAACGGCTGCAATACCAGGCAAAGCACGGTGTAAACTGCGGCGATCATGGCGCAGCGTACCAGGGTTTGAACGGACAGTTTGTTTTTGCTAGTAGACATAAAATTACACTCCGGCGGATAGATTTTGACCGCGCCCAAGACCGCCAGGCTTGGGTGGGTTTGCGCCTGAAAACCAGGCGGAGCCTAAAATCCTAAGTTGCTCAACAAATTGTTATTATAACAAATGAAAATGGGGGATACAAGGGGGAAAGGGGCATAATATTGCAGCAAAAGAGCAAAATACTGCCTTTGCAGACAAAAAATCCCGCACCGGGCGGGCTGCCGGTGCGGGAGAAAATGATAGAGAGGTTTGTTACCAGGGCGCGTTATCCAGCGGGCAGTGCATGTCTGTGCGGGCGGCGCGCATTTCCACATAGCAGCCGCACTGCATGCAGGTCCCGGCGTTAAGGCTGGGGCAAGTGCGGCAATGTTCCAGCCGGGCAGTGTATTCCGCATCCGGGGTGCGCACACGGCGGGGCATGGTGGCGCGGTAGCGCACCACGCTGGCGTAATAGTCGTTTTCGTCCGCCATGTCCTGCAATAAGCAGCGGCGGCAGCGCTTGGGCTGGGCTTCCATTACTGGTTCACCACAAAAGCGGCTACGCTGCACGGCGGCAGGGTGGCGGTAAAGCCGTCCGCCGTCAGGCTGGTGTTCAGTTCCGCGGGGACAACCTGCTCCGGCGCGGCAAAGGTGTTGTGGGCGGCGGGGGCACCGGCCAGCACGCGGGCTGTTACACCGGTGGGCTTGGCCCCGCCCAGCATGCAGGTAACAGGGATAGCTGCCGTATCGTTCAGGTTGGCCGCAGTGACCAGAATACTGCCGTCTGCCTGCTGGCTGGCACTGACATGCAGATCGGGCACCGCCTGGTCATCGTGGTTCAGCAGGGTGGTCTCCGCATAGCTTTCCAGCTGCTTGGCACCCTGGTGGCCCTTGTACATTTCAAATATATGATAGGTCGGGGTCAGCACCATCTTGCTGCCTTCGGTCAGGATCATGGCCTGCAGCACGTTGACCATCTGGGCAATGTTGGCCATGCAGATGGTATCACAGTGGTTGTTGAAGATATTCAGGTTGATGGCCGCCACCAGCGCATCGCGCATGGTGTTCTGCTGGTAAAGGAAGCCGGGGTTCGTGTCCGGTTCCACATCGTACCAGGTGCCCCATTCATCCACGGCCAGGCCCACTTTGCGGTCACCCTGATACTGCTTGATAATGCGGGTGTGGTTCTCCACCAGCTCTTCCATCTGCAGGGTCTTGTGCAGGGTGGTATAGTATTCCTCATCGGTAAAGTCTGTGGCCGAGCCCTTGTGCTGCCAATCCTCATGGGGCACGGTATAGTAATGCAGTGATACCGCATCTACGGCCTGCCCGGCGCGCTCCATCACGGTTTTGGTCCAGTGGTAATCCGCCACGTTGGCGCCGGATGCGATCTTGAAGATTTTGTGCTCCGGCGAGTAGTTGCGCAGGTAGGTGGAATATTGGCGGCACAAATCGGCATAATACTCGGCACGCATACTGCCGCCGCAGCCCCAGGCTTCATTGCCAATGCCCCAGTATTTTACGTTGAACGGTTCGTCCTGCCCGTTGGCGCGGCGCTCTGATGCCATGGGGGAAATGCCGCCCATGTTGCAGTATTCCACCCAGTCCGAAAATTCCTGCACGGTGCCGCTGCCCACATTGCCGCTGAAATATGCTTCGCAGCCAATCTGGCGGCACAGCTCCATAAATTCATGGGTGCCAAAGCTGTTATCCTCGGTCACGCCGCCCCAGTTGGTGTTTACAATGGTTTTGCGGTTCTCCTTGGGGCCAATGCCGTCGCGCCAGTGATAGGTATCGGCAAAGCAGCCGCCCGGCCAACGCAGCACGGGCACATGCAGGGCTTTCAGCGCGGATACAACATCATTGCGCATGCCGTTGGTGTTGGGAATATCAGAAGCCTGACCGACATAAATGCCCTGATAGATGCAGCGGCCCAGATGCTCCGAAAACTGACCGTAAATATTGGGGTTGATGGTGCCGACCGAACGGTTGGCGTTCACAAAAATACATGCCATAAAAACACCTCACAAAAGTAAAAAAATACCTATGGCAACACCGCACAATTCCCGCCTTACGGCTTAAGCACCGCTCCGATGGCTGCGGCACGGCATCTGCGTTGCCAAAATGCTCGATAAGACATCCAGTATTATCTGCGCTTTTGGCTTAGCAGCTGCCGTGCCTCGCTCGCCGTATCGGCACTTAGAATTATGCGGTATTGCCCATAAAAAGCAACATGAAATAGGAACCTAAAAGCACTATAACAAACCCCGTTCGTTATGTCAATCTCCTATAAATAAAAAATAAACCCTGCATTCCGGCAGAAGCACAAAATGCAGGGCAGATAAAAGCAAACAAAGAAGCAAATAGAAAGCAAGAATAAGCAAATTTACAAGAAAAAGCAGTTGACAGGAAGGCTCAGCCTGCATACAATGCTCCGAACTCCGAACTCCGAACTCCGAACTCCGAACTCCGAACTCCGAACTCCGAACTCCGAACTCTATTCCCACTTCTCCCAAACCTCCGGCCGGTACCCCACTGTGGCGGCGCGGCCATTGCGTACAATGGGTTGGCGCAAAAGCTGCTGGTTTTCAAATAGTTTGTCAGCCTGCTGGCTTTCGTCCAGCCAGCGCAGCAGGGCAAGGGTATCCTGGTCTTTGGCGGTTTCGTCCACCAGGGCCTGCCAGCCGCCCACGGCCTGGCACACGCGGTCAAACTCACCGCGGCTCAGGCCCTTTTCTTTCAGGTCCACCATCTGGAACTTGATGCGCCGCTCTTTGAACCAGCGCTGCGCCTTTTTGGTGTCAAAGCTTTTGTTGGTGCCAAAAATCTGGATGTTCATGCGTTTTCCTCCCGCCATCAGTCTGCCTGCGGGACATCCTGGCTGGATGCCACAATGTTATTGACCCACACGCCCTTTTTGACCAGAATAAACCCGATGATGCACTTGAGCAGATCCACCCCGTTCACAAACAGGTAAACGATGGGCAGCGGCAGTGCCGTATAGCGGCTGAGGACAAAGGCAATGGGAAAGTTGATCAGCCAGGTATAGCAGCTGTCAAAAAAGAAGGTGATCAGCGTTTTGCCGCCGGAACGCAGCGTAAAGTAGGCAGCGTTGGCAAAGGCGAACAGCGGCATGCACAGCGCCGCCGTGCGGATCACGCTGGAAGCAAGCTCCCGGATGGCTGGTTCGGTGTTGTAAATGTGGGGGATCAGCGGGCTGAACAGGGCCAGCAGCGTGCCCATCACCGCGCAGCTGGAAACACTCAGGGTGATCATCCGCCATGCGGTGCGGCGTGCACCGGTCATGCGGCTGGCACCAAGCTCCTGCCCAACCAGAATGGCCGTGGCATTGCCCAGCGAAAGGAAAACTTCGTTAAAAATCTGGGTGATGGTGTTGGTAATGTTCATGGCGGCAATGGCCTGGATGCCGCGCACGGAATAGCATTGCAGCAGCATGGCCTGGCTCATGCTCCACAGGCATTCGTTCAGCAGAAGGGGGAAACCCTTGATCGCCACCTGGCGGGCCAGATTGCCGTCAATGTGGAAATTGCGGAACACGCCTTCCATGAACGGGTAGCGCTCGGCACTGCGGTGCGCCCCGCTGACCACGATGACAAACTCCACAAAGCGGCTGAGCGAAGTGGCAATACCGGCACCCACTACGCCCAAAGCAGGAAAGCCGAACAGGCCAAAGATCAACAGGCCGTTGAACACAAAGTTGATGCCCATGGCAATCATGCTGGCGCGCATGGGAAGCGTTGTCTGGCCGGATTCCCGCAGGGTGCTGGCGTAAGCCTGAGTCAGCGCAAAGGGAATCAGCCCCACCAGCATCACACGCAGGTAGCCCAGGGCATACTCCATCGTGGCGGCGGCATCGGCGGCGGTGGTGTCGGCTGAAATATACAGTTCGATCAGCGGCCGCCCGGCCCCCAGCAGCACTCCGAACGCGATGACCAGCAGGCCGACCGCAATCAGCAGTTTCATGCGCAGGGTCTGGCGCACGCCCTCCATGTTGCCCTGGCCGTAATACTGGGCGCCAAAAATGCCCGCCCCGGCCAGCGCACCCCAGATGCACAGGTTGAACACAAACAGTAGCTGATTGATGATGGCAACGGCGCTCATGGGCAGGGTGCCCACCTGGCCAACCATCACATTATCCAGCAGGCTGACCACGTTGGACAGGGTGTTCTGCACAATAATAGGCAGAACCACCACCGCAACATGGCGGTAAAAGGTGCGGTCACCGATCAGGCACTCCCGCAGGGTTAAACTTTTTTGCTCCATACATCCTCCGTTTTACAAGTCTTACACCATAACAAAAATGCTCTTCCCGCACACAGCGGCAGGAAGAGCAGAAAAAAGCAACCCCTTTTTACGGCAGCGGCACCGCGTAATCCACAAGGCGGCGGGGCTTGCCTTCAAATACAATGGCAATACCATCCGGGCCGGTGTTGGCGCTCACAACGCAGCCCAGCTGGAACACCAGCAGCGGCGCATGACCAAACTCTTTTTTGCACAGCTTGACAAGTTCGTCACGCTTGGCGGTGGAGCTGGAGTAAGCAACCATGTAAGGCATTTTCTTCACATCGTCCACGCGGCTCTTGACCCACTTGACCATGGCAGGCGGCACGTTGTTGTCACCGCGCACCTTGGCTTCCACCTTGCTGATGCCATCATTCAGGCTGATGATGGGGCGGATGCCCATCAAATCGCCCACAACGGCAGCGGCGGCGGAAACACGGCCAGATTTTTTCATCTGTTTTAAGCTGTATGCGGCAAGGCAGATTTCCACCCGGGCCAGCTTGTCCTGCATTTCGCGCAGGCAGGCATCCAGCGGCTCACCGGCACGCACCTTGCGGGCGCACTCGCACAGATACCAGCCATACGGCATGGAGTAGGTGTGCGAATCGATCAGATGAATCTTCATCTTGTGGCCGGGGCGCTCGTCTTCCAGCAGTTCGGCAGCCTTTACGGCGTTATTGTATGTGCTGGAACCACCGGCGTTGATGCACAGGTGCACAAGGTCCTGTATACCGGCGTCTACATATTTGGCATAGATATCCACCCATTCCAGCTGGGTGATGGCGGCGGTGGTGGGTACGCTTTTGGACTGGCGCATCATCTCATAGAACTGGTCGTTGGTCATGTCTTTGCGTTCCAGGTATTCCTTGCCGTCCAGCATAATGTGGAACCCAATCACATCAATGCCGTATTTATCGGTCAGTTCCTGCGGAATGTCGGAGCAGGAATCCGTTAAAAAAGCAACTTTCACATCACTCATCTTTGTTCTCACTTCCATTCAAATCGGGTCAGCTGGCCGTGTGTTTCCAGGTCGGCAAAGTCCCACTGGCGCAGAACTTCGTATACCCCCACAGCTACAGCATTGGATAAGTTCAGGCAGCGCTCGCCTTTGCGCATGGGCATGCGCACGCACTGCTGCTGGTTAGCGGCCAGCAGCTCTTCCGGCAGGCCGGCGTCCTCGCGGCCAAACACCAGATAGGAACCATCCGGATAATGGGCGTCGGTATGGCGCTGCGGCCCCTTGGAGGTAAAGTAGAAGAACGGGCCGTGATTTGCCGCAAAAAACGCATCCAGATCCTGATAATATGTTATATCAAGCTGGCCCCAATAGTCAAGACCGGCGCGCTTTAATTTTTTATCATCGATCGTGAAACCCATCGGCCCAACCAGGTGCAGGCGGGCACCGGTCACGGCGCAGGTGCGCGCAACATTGCCGGTATTCTGGGGGATCTGCGGTTCAACCAGTACAATATTTACAGTTGGCAAAATTTACACATCCTTATTGTTTCTTATTCCGGGTTCTGCATCAGCCGGGGCAGCACGCTTTCCAGCCACACGCCAAGGCGCTCATCCGCTTCATCAGGGGTGGCTTTCAGGCAGTCGGCTACAAACACGGCGGCAGCCTGTGCGGCGGCGGGCAGCACATTGCCCTGCAGCAGCCGCCCGACCAGCACCGCGCCGAAAATATCCCCCGTGCCATGGAAGCTCTTGGGTACCATGGGGGTGCGCACCAGACTTTCGCCGGTGGCACGGTCTGCCCCAACGCAGGCAATGCCGCGCCCGGCGGCCACACCGGTGATGAGCACCCGCGGGCAGATGCGCGTTAAACGCTGCGCCTGGGTCTGCGCGGTATGCAATTCCGCTTCGCCAGTCACACCGGGCATCGGATCGCCCAGCAGCAGGGCGGCTTCGGTGGTGTTGGGCAGAATCAGGCTGGCACGGGAACACAGGGTATACATGGCGGGCACCATTTCCGGCGCAAGGCCGCGGTACATCCGGCCGTGGTCGCCCATCACGGGGTCAACCACCGTCAAGGCGTCCGGCCAAAGGTCCATGGCCTGCTCTACCAGCTTGGCCTGGCTGGCATCGGCCAGGTAGCCGGAATAAATGCAGTCAAACCGCAGGCCAAGGCGGCGGTAATGCTCCAGGGCTGCGGGGCCGTAACCGGGGTTGGCCAGCTTGGCCGGGGTGCCCAGCCCGCCCGTGTGGGTGGAAAGCACTGCTGTTGGTACGGCAACGGCCTGTGCCCCCAGCGCCGAAAGCACAGGCACAATGACCGAAAGCCCAGCCCGCCCAAAGCCGGGCAGATCATGGATGCACAGAACTGTTTTAGGTGCATTGGACATAAGAAAAACGCTCATTTCTATATCGAATTTAGGGCAACACCGCACAATTCCCGCCTTGCGGCTTAAGCACCGCTCCGGCAGCTGCGGCACGGCATCTGCGTTGCCAAAATGCTCGATAAGACATCCAGTATTATCTGCGCTTTTGGCTTAGCATCTGCCGCACCTCGCTCGCCGTATCGGCACTTAGAATTATGCGGTATTGCCTTAGGTCAGCCCGCAGCAGGAAAGTGAATGCGCGGCGGCTGAAAACGTCTTTTCCAAACGTCTGTACTGATTTTACCACAAACTTCCCCGCAGAAAAAGACGTATAACCACGAAACTGTATGGAAAAACTATCCCCAGGCTGGGATGAATGGAAAGCCGGCATCCCAAAGCCAAAAACACCAAAAGGAGCAATGCAAAATGGAAAACATGATCCCGACCGTTGCCGCTGCCGCCGTGGGGATGGCCATTGGCGGTGCCGCCGTATATGCCGCCACACAGGACCACCGCCAGATCCGCCGCACCGTGCACAGACTTTCCCGCGGGGCAGAAAAAGCTTTGATCGACTTTGACCGCATGGTGGAAAGCTACACCAAATAACAAAAATGCACCGCGTATGATGGCGGTGCATTACATAAAAAAGCAAAGGCAACACCGCACAGTTCCCGTCTTGCGGCTTAAGCACCGCTCCGGCAGCTGCGGCACGGCATCTGCGTTGCCAAAATGCTCGATAATGTTGGGTTGCGGTACCCGCATCGTACTTCGGGGGCAAAAGCCCCTCGCACTCTGCGACCGCTGCCCCTGCTTCGGTTCGCTGTTTCCGCCACTGGCGGCGCTCACCTTTGCAGCATCCAGTATTATCTGCGCTTTTGGCTTGGCATCTGCCGCACCTCGCTCGCCGTATCGGCACTTAGAATTATGCGGTATTGCCCAAACAAAATGCCGCAACGGAACCCCATGCCCCGCTGCGGCAGACCCAAACCCCTCTAATTCAAGGTATTATCACAGGATACGCACGCGGATGGCGGCATCAATGCCGCTGAGCTGTGCGGTTAGGCCGGCATCCACATTGCCTGTTACATCCAGCATGGTGTAGGCAACATTCTTGCGGCCTTTGTTCACCATGTTCTCAATGTTCAGGTTGGCGGCGGTCAGAATGCCGGTGATGGCAGAGATTGCGCCCGGCTCATTGCGGTGAATGATGCAGATGCGCTTGCCGCCAACGCGCGGCTGGCTGACATCCGGCAGGTTGACACTGTGGGTGATGTTGCCGTTTTTCAGGTAGTCGCTCAGCTCATTGGCTGCCATCACAGCGCAGTTGGTCTCGCTTTCCGGGGTGGAAGCGCCCAGGTGCGGCGTGCAGTAAACGCCTTTCACACCCAGCAGCTCCTCCGCCGGGAAATCGCAGAAATACTGGGCAACCTTGCCGGTGCCGAGAGCATCCAGCAGGGCAAAGTTATCAACCAGCTCACCGCGGGCAAAGTTCAGCACACGCACGCCGTCCTTGCACATGGCCAGCGTCTGGGCATTGATGGTGTTCTTGGTGGAGGGCAGGTACGGCACATGGATGGTCAGATAGTCGCAGCGGGGCAGCATATCGCCCAGGGTGACGCAGTGCTGTACGCTGCGGGACAGGCTCCATGCAGCGTCAATGGAAATGTATGGGTCATAGCCCAAAACTTCCATGCCCAGGGCAACGGCGGCGTTGGCGACGCGGGCACCAATGGCACCCAGGCCGATTACACCGATGGTTTTGCCGCGCAGTTCCGGGCCGACAAACTGCTTTTTGCCCTTCTCCACATCCTTGGCCAGGGTGGCGCTGCCTTTCAGGCCCTGCGCCCACTGCACAGCGTCCGGTACATTGCGGCTGCCGGACACCAGCGCGCCGATGACCAGCTCGGCCACAGCGTTGGCGTTGGCACCGGGGGTGTTGAACACCACGATGCCCTGCTCGGTGCACTGGTCAATGGGAATGTTGTTGGTGCCGGCACCTGCGCGGGCAATGGCCAGCAGGCTTTTGGGCAGGGCGACATCATGCAGGTCGGCGCTGCGCACCAGAATGCCCTGTGCGTCGTTGGCCTCGTTATTGATCTCGAACTGGTTGGCCGGCAGCTTTGCCAGCCCAACCGGCGAAATGGCGTTCATGGTTTTGATGGTATACATAATGGCGGATAACCCCCTGTAATAATTAAAAGATAAAAAATAATAATGAATAATGAAGGTGGACCGCCGCTGGCACGGCTCAAAAAAGAAGGGAACAGCCTGTTTTTAATGTACGCGCGCGGCGCGCACACCGGCATTATTCTTTATTCTCTATTCGTTATTCTTTTGGAAAAGTTTCACGCGTTTTCCTTGCGGAACTTCTCCATGAAATCAACCAGGTCGTTCACACCCTGGGCAGGCATGGCGTTATAGATGGAAGCACGCATGCCGCCAACCAGGCGGTGGCCTTTCAGGTTCACGAAACCGGCTTCGGTAGCAGCGGCGCAGAACTTCTTATCCATATCCGGGTTGGGGCTGGTGAAGGTCACGTTCATCATGCTGCGGTATTCCGGCTGAACGGGATTGTTATAGAAGTCCTGACCGTCCAGGTAGTCATACAGGACCTTGGCCTTGGCGTGGTTGATCTTGGCCATCTCTTCCAGGCCGCCAACCTCGTTCTGCAGGTAATCCATCACCAGACCGGTCATGTAGATGCACCAGCACGGCGGGGTGTTGTACATGCTGTCCTTATCCAACAGGGTAGTGTAGTTCATCATGGTGGGGATCTTTTCCGCCGGGATGCCTTTTGCGCTCTTGCCCAGCAGGTCGTCCCGGATGATGGCAATGGCCATACCGGCGGGGGCAACGTTCTTCTGCACACCAAAGTAGATGCAGCCGTACTTGCTTACATCGGTCGGCTCACTGAAAATCATGGAGCTCATGTCAGCTACCAGGGGGATGCCGTCCACCTGCGGCACATCTTTATAAGTAGTGCCAAAAATGGTGTTGTTCTGGCAGATGTGGATGTAGCTGGCGTTGGGGTCATACGCAATGGCCTTGACATCCGGAATATAGGTGAAGTTCTTATCCTTGCTGGAAGCAGCGATGCGGGCTGTGCCGAACTTAGCGGCTTCCTCGGCAGCCTTTTTGCTGAAGTTGCCGGTCACCAGATAATCCGCCGTGCCGGTGGTCATAAAGTTCAGGGGCACCATGGCGAACTGCTGGGTTGCGCCGCCCTGGAAGAAACCGATCTTGTAGTTGTCGGGCACATTCAGCACCTTGCGGATACCGGCCTCAGTGTTCTGGATGATCTCATCGAACCACTTGCTGCGGTGGCTCATCTCCATCACGCTCATACCGCTGCCATGGTAGTCCAGCAGGTCGGCCTGAGCTTTTTGCAAAACGGGAACCGGCAGCATGGAAGGACCGGCGCTGAAATTATACACACGATTCATAAGAGGTTACCTCCTAAATTCATTCTTACACCCAAGCTCAAAGCGGCGCGCTGCGCCTTGCTTTGTTGATTCGTTTTTCACAACACCTGTATTATACGCACTGCACCTGCCCGCCCGCAAGCAAAACACGTTTGTCAAAATACCGAAAAAAGTGGAAAATTGCCGCGGACAGCCTGCCAATAAGTACAGATGTGCGCAAAACGAAAACAGATGCTTTTACAAATGTAAAATGCTGACCACCAAAACAGCCAAAAAGTAAGTGCACATTTTGTGCAAAATGCACCTTGCTAAAATATCTGCCACAGATGTAAAATAAAAGCACATAAATCAACCACAAACATAAAAGAACGGAATGGAGAGAAGAATGAAAGCACTTTCAACCAGTGAAGAGCAGGTCATGGCGGCGCTGTGGGCCTGCGGCAAACCGGCCACCCGGCGGCAGATCGCGGCCAAACTGCCGCCGGACTGTGTGTGGGCGGATTCCACACTGCTCAACTTCCTGCTGCGGCTGGAAGCCAAGGGCTATGTACGGCCCGAAAAGCAGGGCAACAAAAATATTTATACCCCGCTGGTGCGCCGTGTGACCTATTGCGGGGCAGTCAGTGCGGCACACCTGCAAACTCTGTATGGCGGGGACCTGCGCAGCATGGTGGCAGCGTTATCGGATACCGGACGCATCACCAATGCTGAGATGGAGCGTCTGGCCCGCTGGCTGGACACCCGCGTGGCTGAAAGCCCGGAATACGATTACGATTGACCCCCAAAAAGGAAAACTGCCTCTTGCTTTTATAGGGCGGTGCAGTACAATACAGACAGATGCTTGACTTGTAACAGAATGAGAGGGGAAATAAGACATGACAAAATTGGATGACCTTGCTTTGCATATGATTACATATTACGCAGCGGATCCTGCCCGCATCCAGCACTTTATCAAGGTGCACAGCTTTGCTGCGCTGATTGCCCGGCAGGAGGGGATGGATGCCGCAACGCTGGAAATTCTGGAAGCCGCTGCCTATGTGCATGATATCGGAATCAAACCGGCAGAGCAGACCTATGGCAGCTCCGCGGGCAGATATCAGGAAGAGCTCGGCCCCGCCCCGGCCCGCGCCATGATGTTGGAATGCGGCTTTACCCCGGCGCAGGCCGACCGCGTTGCTTATCTGGTGGGGCACCACCATACGTATACCAATATCAACGGAATGGACTATCAGATCCTGGTGGAAGCGGATTTCCTGGTCAATCTGTATGAGGATTCTGTACCCAAAGCAGCGGCGCAGAACGCGCTGGATAAAATTTTCAAAACGCAGACAGGCAAAACGATCTGCAAAGAAATGTTTGTGATGTAAACGATACTACGATAAATTTTCTGCCCGCAACCGGCGGTTGACACATTTCCAACAGTCAGGTTCTTTTTTGCAACGGCACCAGCTGGTACGATAAAGCCACCGAAACAAAACCCCACAACACAAGAGAGGACATTGACCATGATCTTTGCAGACAAATTGATCGCCCTGCGCAAAAAGGCAGGATATTCCCAGGAAGAACTTGCCCAACAGCTGAACGTGACCCGGCAGTCGGTCTCCAAATGGGAGGGCGCACAGTCGGTGCCGGACATTGAAAAGATTTTGCAGATCAGCAAGCTGTTTGGCGTTACCACAGATTACCTGTTAAAAGACGAGATGGGCGAACCGGAATATGCCGAAAGTGAGCTCACCGCCCTGCGCCGTGTAACGCTGGAGCAGGCTAACGCTGCCCTGGCCCAGGCAAAGGTCAACGCTCCCTACATGGCGTGGGGAACCGCGCTCTGTGTTGCTTCACCTGTTATGCTGCTGCTTTTGGGCGAAATCTGCCAGCATTCCCAGTTTGGCCTGAACGAGAAGGTGGCGACCGGTATTGGCCTGTGCGTTCTGCTGGTAATGGAATGCGTGGCTGTGGTGCTGTTTATGCTGTGCGGCACGAAGAACCGGGACTTTGATTTTTTGGAAAAGGAACCCTTTGAAACAGAATACGGCGTGACCGGCATGGTGCGGGAACGCCAGGCGGCGTACCGTCCCACCTATGATAAATTGAACCTGACCGGCACCGTGCTGTGCATTCTGTCCGCTATTCCGCTGTTTGTGGCCATGATGGTGAACAGCGGAATCGTGATGAATGCGGCGGTTTGTATTCTGCTGGTGTTGGTTGCCTGCGGCGTTTTTGCCTTTGTGCTGGGCGGGACCTATTACGGCGCAACGGAAAAGCTGCTGGAAGAAGGGGACTACACCCGCCACAGCAAAGCCACCCGTGAGCTGCGTACCGCCATCAGCGTGGTGTACTGGCTGGTGGTCACGGCGGCATTCCTGCTGTACACCTTTGGCCCCAAGGGCAACGGCCAGCCCCAATACAGCTGGTTCATCTGGGCCATCGGCGGCATTCTGTATGCGGCCCTAGTGCTGGTGGTGAAAATGGCGCTGAGAAAGCAAAATAATAAATAATAATGAATAAAGAATAATGTTGGTGGACCGCCGTGCGGTGGCACGGCTCAAAAAATAGGGCGCTACTTTCCTACAGCAAATTGCCAATGAAGGAAAGTAACGCCTTATTTTAATGTGCGCGCGTGGCGCGCACACCGCCATTATTCTTTATTATTTATTCATTCTGATGCTGCGCATCAGCCCTGCATCTGCACAATATCCCGGATCGCCTTTCCCGTCGGGGTGCCGGCAAGGCCGCCGATGCCGGTTTCGCGCAGGTCATTGCTCATGGCAGCGCCAACTTCGGCCATCGCGTCGATCACCTCGTCCGCGGGGATATGCCCTACCACGCCGGCCAGCGCCATGTCCGCGCAGGAGACTGCGTTCATGGCCCCGATCACATTGCGCTTGATGCAGGGAATTTCCACCAGCCCGGCCACGGGGTCACACACAAGGCCCTCCAGGTTGGTCAGCGCCATGGCAAAGGCTTCGGCGCATTGTTCGGCGGTGCCGCCGCGCAGCTCCACCAGGGCGGCGGCTGCCATGGCGCTGGCAGCGCCGACCTCGGCCTGGCAGCCGCCCTCGGCGCCGGCCAGCGTGGCGCGCGCGGCCACAACCTGCCCAAACCCGGCGGAGACATACAGCGCGCGGCAGATGGCTTCCTCGTTATAGTTGCCGCTGCGCCACAAGGGCAGCAGCACCGCGGGCAGAACGCCGCAGCTGCCCGCCGTGGGCGCGGCGACAATTCGTTTCATGCAGGCGTTGCATTCGGCGGTTTTCAGGGCTTCGGCCATCACCTGGGCTAGATAGCCGCCAGTCAACAGCTGGCCGCGGGCTTCGGCTTCGGCCACTTTGGCAGCATCGCCGCCCGCAAAGCCGCTGGCGGAACGATCCGCGCCACAGTAGTTATCGCTGGTTTGCACCATCACCTGCCACAGGTGGTGCATTTCGGCCAGGGACTGGGGGCGGGTCAGCCCGCTTTCCAGCAGGTCGCTCTGCAAAATAACGTCCCACAGGGGCTGGTTGTTCTGGCGGCTGACGTTCAGCATTGCTTTAACGGAAGAATATGCCATAATCACGCGCCCTCCTTTGTTTCGGTCTGCTGCGCAAGGTTCAGACCGGTCACTTTCACAATGCCCTGCATGCCGCGCAGTTCGGCAATTAAGGCGTCCGGCAGGGGCTGGTCACATTCCAGCACCATTACGGCATAGCCCCCGGCGGTGGAACGGTACAGCTGCATGGTGGCAATGTTGATACCCCGCTGCGCCAATGCGGTGGTCACTTCGGCCACATGGCCGGGGGTATCCTGATTGTGAACGATCAGGGTGTTGTGGTCGCCGCCAAAGTTGGTGGTAATGCCGTCGATCTGGCAGATGTTGATGCGCCCGCCGCCGATGGAAGCACCCATTACTTCCAGCTTGCGGCCGCTCACCCCTTCCAGCCGCAGCAGGGCGGTGTTGGGGTGGGCACCGCGCAGCACCACGGTGCCGATGGTATAATCCAGCCCGGCCTGCTGCGCCAGGGAAAAGCTGTCCGGGATGCGTTCATCGTCTGGCAGCATGCCCAGCAGCCCGGCCACCAGCGCACGGTCGGTACCGTGGCCGCGGCCTGTGGCGGCAAAGCTGCCATGCAGCAGGATCTCGGCGGTTTTTGGGGCTTCGCCCAACAGGTTGCGCGCTGTAAGCCCAATGCGCACCGCGCCAGCCGTGTGGCTGCTGGAAGGGCCTGTCATCACGGGGCCCAGCACATCAAATAAGCGCATGACGTTATCCCTCCTAGAGTGTACCTGAAAAGTCGAAAATCTGGCTTATTTCTTTGCTTTCAGATACACCTTATAAAAAACCGGGCTGCGCGCCGCGGCTTTGGCCTGATAGTTAAAAAGGCACGGCCAAAAAACAGGTCGCGCCTCATTGCAAAAACAGTATAGCATATCGCGCAGGTGTTTGCAAGTGGGGGACAGCACGGAAGAAATGCCCAAAAACTTTAGAAACTTTTGGGTGGCTTAACAGCAAAGTGGAATTTTCACAATAAAGCGGATACAAAAGCCCAAAGACGGCAGGGTAAAACGATGTTATAATTATAACAAAGGCATGGAACGGGCTGCGTACAGCGCGTGCCCAAGAGCAAACCATGCACAGAAAACGGAGGTAATACCATTATGGCTGACCGCATTGTTTTGAATACTATCTCTTACCATGGCCATGGTGCAATCGAGAACATTGTTCCCGAACTGACCGCCCGCGGCTATAAAAAGGCTTTTGTCTGCTCTGACCCCGACCTGATCAAGTTCGG
The DNA here is from genome assembly GCF_027689445.1 of Gemmiger qucibialis. Taxonomy (NCBI): domain Bacteria; kingdom Bacillati; phylum Bacillota; class Clostridia; order Eubacteriales; family Oscillospiraceae; genus Gemmiger; species Gemmiger qucibialis. Next base: position 361,392 of record NZ_JAQFEN010000002.1, read on the forward strand.
CGTTACCGGCAAGATCACTGCCCTGCTGGATGCAGCCAGCTTCCCCTATGCTGTTTACAGCGAAATCAAGCCCAACCCCACCATCCAGAACGTGCAGGACGGCGTTGCTGCTTTCAAGGCAGCTGAGGCGGACTGCATCGTGACCATTGGCGGCGGATCTTCCATGGATACTGCAAAGGCCATCGGCATCATCATCAACAACCCCGAATTTGCGGATGTCCGCAGCCTGGAAGGCGTTGCCCCCACCAAAAAGCACGCTGTGTTTACCATTGCCGTACCCACCACCGCCGGTACCGCTGCCGAAGTTACCATCAATTATGTCATCACCGATGTAGAGAAGAAGCGCAAGTTCGTCTGCGTGGATACCAACGATATTCCTGAAATCGCTGTGGTTGACCCCGATATGATGTCCAGCATGCCCAAGGGCCTGACCGCCGCCACCGGTATGGACGCACTGACACATGCCATTGAAGGCTACATCACCAAGGGCCATTGCACCATCTCTGATATGTTCCACCTGGAAGCCATCAAGCTGATCTCCGAGAACCTGCGCGGCGCTGTGCAGAACACCCCGGAAGGGCGCGAAGGCATGGCTCTGGGTCAGTACATTGCCGGCATGGGTTTCTCCAATGTTGGCCTGGGCATTGTCCACAGCATGGCACACGGTTTGTCTGCTCTGTACGACACCCCGCATGGCGTTGCCTGCGCCATCATCCTGCCCACCGGCCTGGAATACAACAAGAGTGTTGCAGGCGAGCGTTACCGCGCAGTCGGCAAGGCTATGGGCGTGACCGGCATTGACGAGATGAATGATGCCGAAGCCGCTGATGCAACCATCGCAGCCGTCAAGCAGCTGAGCGCCGATGTTGGCATCCCCGCAAACCTGCATGGCATCCTGAAGGAAGAGGACATCCAGTTCCTGGCAGAGTCCGCTTTTGCCGATGCCTGCTGCCCCGGCAACCCGCGTGATACCAGCGTTGAGGAGATCAAGGAACTGTACAAGGGCCTGCTGTGATCTTTCGATGAACTGAATCCATAATTACCGCCCCGCATGCTGTCCACTGCTGCATGCGGGGTGGTTTTTCGTGGCAGAAATATTGAGGGATGCTGCGATTTTAATGTTTCATTGACGAAAACAGCGTGACATGCTATAGTATAGCTAACCAAACAAGAACAAAATACATGCAGTGGCCAAACAACAAATGAAAGGCAGGGAAGATCGTGAGCCAATTTTGGAACCAGCTGAAAGACCGGGTGCAGGCAAGGGGAGCGCAGGCCAACAGCACCATTGGCATTATTGGCGGAGCAGATGGCCCAACGGCGGTATTTGTCAGCACGAAGCCCGACAGCTGGCTGGGCACCCTGCTGGGGCTTCTGCCGTGGGGGACGGGAATAATTTCCGCGGGCCTGCTGCTGGGCTGGTGCCATAAAGATAAAAAGCGCCTGCTGCTGCCGATGATCCTTTCTACCGTTGGCTGCGCCGTTGGGGCGGAGCAGGCTGCTGTTCAAGCAGCGGCAGTGTGGCAGGCGGCCAGGCATATGCCGGAGATCCCCATGCCCGGTGCCATGCTGCGCACAGCGGCAGCCAACGCGTTCAGCACCGGGCTGTGGTTCAGCGCGGCCACGCTGGTATGGTCTCTGGCGGTGCTGTTCCGCCGCCGCGCATCCTGAACTGCATCCTTGTGCCGCACCGTATAATAAAAGCCGGAGTATACCCGCAAAACGCTTGTGGAAACACTCCGGCTATTTTTTGAAAAAGAAGTTAGTTACAACTAACAAATGCAACGGTTTTAACGGGGCTGCTCATCCCCCTTTGCGGGGACAAGCCTTGGGGCGGCCTGTTTGTTTTTGTGTGCGGGATACCATGAACATCAACCTGTGTTTGTAGAAATAGACGATATTTTCGACTTTTCAGATACACCCTAGATAGGGGTATTATTGAGGTAAATGGTGGGGTAGAGGTGCGTTTAGATAAACCAAAAACCCGCATATCTTACGCAGATACGCGGGTTTTTGTTGGCGGAGTAAGAGAGATTTGAACTCTCGCGGCCCTTTCGGACCCTACGCCCTTAGCAGGGGCGCCTCTTCGACCTCTTGAGTATTACTCCACAAGTCAAAGTGATAAACTATTCACTTTTTCACACAAAATGGCGGAGAGGATGGGATTCGAACCCATGGTCCGCTCGCGCGAATCGCTGGTTTTCAAGACCAGTTCCTTAAACCACTCGGACACCTCTCCACAGTGGCCACCACCAAGGTGCGATAGTTATATTACCATAAGCCATGCAGAATGTCAAGCATGAAAATGAAAAAACAGCAAAAGAAATTGCAAAAATTAAAAAGAAAAAGAGAAAATACAATAAAATCACGCCAAATCGTCCAACACTTGGCGCGCGGCACGCACGGACGCTGTATCCGTCTGCTGGATATGCCACTCGTCCAAACCGGGCAGCCCCATGGGAACGCCCTCGCGGCGGAACACCATCCGGCTTTCCAGTTCCACTTTCCCACTCATGTGGTAAGCCCTTGCGCCCGGCAGGGCAGCCGAAAGCTGCCGGATCACCCCAGCGTTTACCCCGGCACCGATCAGTACTTCCGGACCATTGGTGCGGTCACGCTCTGCCAACAGGCTGCACAGAACGTCAACACCCTGCACACAGCTGGCGGCGGCACCACTGGTCAGCACGGTATCAATTCCAAGGGCGGCGGCGTCGCGGTAGGTTTGCAATGGGTCGGCAGATACATCAATGGCGCGGTGTAGGGTGAGCCCAGCACCATTGGCGGCCTTTGCCAGCCGTGCGGTTGCGGTGCAATCCAGCGTGCCGTCCGGGTTCAGGCAGCCAATCACAAAACCGTTAGCCCCGGCACTGTGCAGCTCGGTGATCTGCACGCACATCATCTCAATCTCTTCCGGCATATATAGAAAGTCCCCTGCACGCGGGCGTATCAGGCAGCGCACGGCAACATCGCTTTCGTGTCGGATCTGACGCAGCAGCTCGGTATAAGGGGTCAGCCCACCGGCCAGCAGTGCACTGCACAGTTCCAGACGGTCCGCCCCGCCAGCAATGGCAGCGCGCGCCGATGCAAGGCTATCCACACAAACTTCCAGCAGCATAATGACCCTCCAAAACGATTTTTCTTACTTAAGGCAATACCGCATAATTCTAAGTGCCGATACGGCAGGCGAGGTGCGGCAGATGCTAAGCCAAAAGCGCAGATAATACTGGATGTCTTATCGAGCATTTTGGCAACGCAGATGCCGTGCCGCAGCTGCCGGAGCGGTGCTTAAGCCGCAAGGCGGGAATTATGCGGTATTGCCTTAATATAAGAGTAACACATTCCGGACGGGGTTACAATGCCTTTGCGCTACCAAAGAGCGCCGACAAATTTAAGCGGCATGCCCACCGCGCATAACGCGCAGGGGTGGGGTGCTGCTTTGTGGGTGTGGCTGCGGGGCAATGGTTACGCTCCGCTTTTGCGTATTGGTATTGCGCAGGGCAATGCGTACCCCAGCAACTGCGTTAAAGGTGAAGCACAGCACGGCCCCAATGGCGAGGGCTGGCAGTAGGGAAAGCTGACCTTCTGCCACGGCGCAGACGACCATCAGCCCGCCAAAACCGATGGAATACAAAAGGACATTGCAGATAAGCTCGGTAAGTAGATTCATTTTCATAATTATGACCTCCGGGATCGTGCCGCAAATTAAAAAACAGTTGCGAAAAATGCAATAAAAGTACAACGATAAATGCATAAGAACAACTTGAGGTTGTTTTATGAATCTAGAATAGTACAACTAGCGGTTGTTGTCAAGGGGCGCAAAACAACTTTTTCTAGAATATTTTTTCACGGAATCTCTTTACAAATACTACCTTGGGTTGTATAATGAAACCATAAAACTTGGCGAATGCCGCGGCTTGGGCTGGTGCATGGGTGCATCGCTTGACTGCTGCTTTATGTACAGCGCGGCAACCACAGTGAAAGTAGGAAAAACCATGTTTTCAGAACGACTGAGAGAAGCCCGTAAGGCGAAACATTATAGCCAGGCAGAAGTTTCGCGCCTGCTAGGCGTTACCCAACAGGCTGTTGGCAAGTGGGAGACTGGGCGCTCCACCCCGGACCCACAGACAGTTGCCCGGCTGGCAGAAATTTTAGATACTACCGCAGACATGCTGCTTGGCCTGCAAAGCAACGCAGACGCGCACGGCGCCGTTGGGCAGCGTGCGTTCAGCCAGTATACCCAGTGCCCAATTCCTGTTGTGGGGACGGTGCGCGCAGGGTACGATGCCCTTGCTTTTGAGGAAGATTACGGTACAGAATACGCCAGCGTAAAGGACCCGCAGAATTATTTCTATCTTGTGGTTAAAGGCGACAGTATGGAACCGCGCATTTCGGATGGCGATCTGGCCCTTATTCACCGCCAGAATACGCTGGATAACGGTGACCTTGGCGTTATGGTGTATGGTGATGGCAACGGTACCCTGAAAAAATACATCCAGCGCGGCAACGCTGTTGTGCTGCATCCTTTCAACCCGGATTATGAGGATTTGATCATCCGCGGGGAAGAATTGGACCATTTGTACATTGCCGGTAAGGTTGTGGAGACCAAAGCCAAGTGGTAAAAAACCGCAGCGCGTTCCCGCGGTAATGCGGATGAGGCCAGCAGATAACTGAATAAAATTTTTCCTACACGCCGTCTGCAAAACAATGCTTATGCGGCGGCGTGTATTTCTTATACCATTTTTTAGGGCACGTTATAAAACCGTGCTGGCTAGTAAGAGGAGAACGAACCATGCAGCTGGAAGATAAACTTGCGATTTTGGCGGATAGCGCCAAGTATGATGTGGCATGTACTTCCAGCGGTGTGGACCGCGCCGGGGTACACGGCAAGCTGGGGTGCAGCGTGGCGGCGGGCATCTGCCACAGCTTTACGCCGGATGGGCGGTGTATTTCGCTGCTGAAAGTGCTGTATTCCAACGCCTGCTGTTATGATTGCGGTTATTGTGTCAACCGCCGCTCCAACGATGTACCCCGTGCGACCTTTACCCCGCGGGAGCTTGCAGAACTGACAATCGGCTTTTATAAGCGTAATTACATTGAAGGGCTTTTCCTTTCCAGTGCGGTCATCGGTACGCCGGATTATACGATGGAACGCATGATCGAGGCGCTGCGCATTCTGCGGCAAGAATATCATTTCAACGGCTATATCCACGCCAAAACCATCCCCGGCGCGGACGCGGAATTGGTGCGGCGTATCGGTCTTTTGGCGGACCGGCTTTCGGTCAATATTGAACTGCCCAGCGAAGCCAGCCTTTCCTTGCTGGCTCCCGATAAAAAGAAGCAGGCAATTTTGAAGCCGATGGGCCAGATCGCTGTACAGAGTGCGCAGAGCAAAAAGGAGCTGGTGCTGTACCGCCACGCCCCGGCGTTTGCACCGGCAGGGCAGAGCACCCAGATGATTATTGGAGCGACGCCGGAAAGCGACCGCCACATTATGGGATTGGCGGAATCTTTATATAAAAAATACTCGCTCAAGCGCGTGTTCTTTTCGGCGTATCTTCCGGTTAACAGTGATTCCCGCCTGCCTGCGCTGGATGTGCGCCCGCCGCTTTTGCGGGAACACCGGCTGTACCAGGCGGACTGGCTTTTGCGGTACTATGATTTTTCGGCTTGGGAACTGCTGACAGAGGAAGAGCCGAACTTTGACCCTTATCTGGACCCCAAATGTACCTGGGCAGTGCGCCACCCGGAATTTTTCCCCGTGGAGATCAACACTGCGCCCAAGGCGGCCCTGCTGCGTATTCCGGGTATCGGGCCCAAAAGTGCATTGCGGATTTTGTCCGCCCGCCGCCAGCAGCACCTTGGAATGGCGGAACTCAAGCGGATGGGGGTTGTGCTGAAACGTGCCCAGTACTTTATTACCTGCAACGGCCGCGCCGCAGCCCACGGAACCCGGCAGGAAATCGCCGCGGCGCTGCTGGACCCCAAGGCATTTGCCGTGGGTACGCAGCAGCTTTCGCTGGATGACTTTACCCCGAAGGTTTTGCCGGATGCAGCGCCCGCTGTGCAGAAACTGGCCGCGGCGGGGATGCCCGCCCGCCAGGCAGCCTATGAGGTAAAACAGGAGGCTTTGCAATGTCTTACCCGGCGCATGTGACCGACACGGTGTACCGCTATGATGGAACCTTCCAGGGCTTTTTGTGCTGCATTTTTGAAAGCTATTCCCGCAAAGAGATCCCTGCCGCCGTCTGCGCACCTGACCGCGGGCAGATCAGCTTTTATGATTCGTGCGAGATCGTAACAGACCCTGCCCGCGCCCAGCGCGTTGCAAGAGGATTGGAGCGGCTCGGACCGACGGTAAAGGAACGCATAACAACAGGATTTTTATCGGATGACCCGGAACATGAACTGATCCTGCTGCGCTTTGCGCGTATCTGCTTTGAAAAAGGCCCCGCTGCCGCGCGTGCAACAGGGGACCCGGATATCTGTGCGGCGTTTGACCTAGAACGGGCGGTCAATAATGAAGCCTGCAAGTATATTGAGTTCATCCGCTTTGAACAGCGTGGTATGATGCTTGGCACGGTGATCCACCCCAAAAACAGGATTCTGCCGCTGCTGCGCGGGCACTTTTGCAGTCGGTTACCGGATGAAGACTTTATGATTTTTGATGCGACCCACGGCATCGCCATGCTGCGCAGGGACCGCAAAGTGCAGTATATGGTCATGGAGCATTATGATAAAAACACCGGGCAGGAGGAACTGGACTGGCAAAAGCTGTGGAAACGCTTTTTTGATGCCGTTACCATTGAACAGCGCCGCAATGAACGTTGCCAGATGTCCCACGCTCCCAAGCGCTATTGGAAAGATATGTGCGAAATGGCGCTGCTGGGCCGGGGAACCGCTGGTAAGGCGGAGCAAAATGCGGAAGCAGCCCGATAAAAACAGCAGCTTTACCCCCTGTGCAGACATAAAAATTTGTGGTATACTAATATCTATATATTATTTGTATGCGTGTGTAAGATCACGGGCCGGAAGCAGGCAGGAAATTTGCCCTGCGGCAGACGGTAAAACAGAAAAGATAGGGGAGTTTCTGCATGATGGAAGAATTGCTGCATATTCTTGAAAAAAATGCCCGCCTGCCGGTGGAAGATATCGCCGCTATGATGGGCAAAACGCCTGCCCAGGTTGCCACTATGATGGATGAGGCGGTTGCCAAGGGATATATCCGCGGTTTTGAAGCCATGATCGACTGGGAACAGGCTGGTATCAATGTGGTGGAAGCAGTGATCGAACTGCACGTTTCCCCGCGCAAGAGCCGCGGTTTTGACGAGATCGCATCGGTGATCGCCAGCTTTGACGAGGTGGACAGCGTTCTGCTGATGAGCGGCAGCTATGATCTGCAGGTCATCATCAAGGGCCACAGCTTCCAGGAAATTGCCCTGTTTGTGGCAAAGCGCCTTTCTCCGCTGGACGATGTACTTTCCACGGCAACCAGCTTTGTGCTACGCCCGTATAAGCGCGGCGGCAAGCTGTACCTGAACGAAGAAGCCGACGAAAGAGAGTGTACCGTACTGTGATGAATTACGATGAACTGCTTGCGCCGGCTGCGAAATCCATGCGGCCTTCGGGGATTCGCAAGTTTTTTGATTTGGCCGCCGAAATGCCGCACTGCATTAGCCTTGGCGTGGGCGAACCGGATTTCAAGACGCCGTGGACCATCCGGGATGCGGGCATCCGTAGCCTGGAACAAGGCCGTACGCGCTATACCGCCAATGCGGGTATCAAAGAGCTGCGCGCCGAAATTTGCCGCTACTTGGCCCGCCGCATGGAGCTGAACTACCAGCCCAGCGAGGTGCTTGTTACCGTGGGCGGCAGCGAGGCCATTGACCTGACCATCCGTGCACTGGTCAAACCGGGGGATGAAGTCATCATCCCGGAGCCTTGTTTTGTCTGTTATGAACCGATCACTTCGTTGACCGGCGGCGTGCCGGTGCACATTGCCACCAAAGTGGAGGATGATTTCCGCCTGCGGGCGGACCAGCTGCGCGCCGCCATTACGCCACGTACCAAACTGTTGATCCTGCCGTATCCCAACAACCCCACCGGCGGCGTGATGGATGCGGCAGATCTGGAAGCCATTGCGGAGGTGCTGCGCGGTACCAATATTATGGTGCTTTCGGATGAGATTTATGCGGAGCTGACCTATGGGTTGGACCGCCACATCAGCATTGCCACACTGCCGGGCATGAAAGAACGCACCATCGTAGTGAACGGCTTCTCAAAAGCGTATGCCATGACAGGCTGGCGCCTGGGATATGCGGTTGGTCCGGAACCAGTGATCAAGGTGATGACCAAAATTCACCAGAGCTGCATTATGTCGGCCCCCACCACCAGCCAGTATGCAGCTATCGCAGCGCTACATTCCTGCGATGATTCTATTGAGATGATGCGCGATGAATATAACCGCCGCCGCCGCTATGTGGTAAAGGCGCTGAACGATATGGGCCTGACCTGCTTTGAGCCGCGCGGGGCGTTTTATGTGTTCCCCTGCATTCGCTGCAGCGGGCTGACCAGCCAGGAATTTTGCGAAATGCTGTTGAAAGAGCAGGAGGTTGCCATTATCCCCGGTGATGCTTTTGGCGCCAGTGGGGAAGGCTATGCGCGCATCAGCTATGCCTACAGCGTGGAACACCTGGAAACTGCCATGCGCCGCATCCGCACTTTCCTGAAAGACCACGGCTGGCTGGCAGAATAAACGGCAAAAACAGGAGCTGAACAGGATATGGTATATCAAAAACAATTGGTCGTGGTGTTGGCGCCTGCCAAGCTGAACCTTTCGCTAGATGTGGCTGGACTGCTGCCAAACGGCTACCATGACCTTGACATGGTTATGCAGACCATTGACCTGTATGAACGCATCACCCTGCGCCGCAGTGCAGACCTGACCCTGCGCCTGCCGGGCAGCTTTGTTCCGCCCAACGATAAAAATACAGCGTACAAAGCGGCTGTGGCGTTTTTCCATTATACCGGGCTGCTGGCCGGGGTGGATATTACAATCCAGAAGCATGTGCCGGTGCGGGCTGGTATGGCGGGCGGCAGTGCGGATGCTGCCGGTGTGCTGGTTGGCCTGAATGAGCTGTACAACGCGCAGCTTTCAATGAGCGAGCTGTGTGCCATCGGTGCGGGCATTGGCGCGGATGTACCCTTTGCCCTGATGGGCGGAACCTGCCGGGTAAAGGGCGTGGGCGATTTGATTAAGCCGCTGCCGCCCTGCCCGGACTGCTGGTTTGTGGTGGTTATGCCCAGCGTTGGCATCTCCACACCGGAGGCGTTCAAGCGCTATGATATCATGGGAAGCCCGGTTCACCCGGACTGTGAGCGCCAGGAACAGGCCATCCGCGAAAACGATCTGGCTGCTATGTGCACCGCTGCGGGCAATGCGTTGGAACATTGCAGCGGCGCGGTGGAAACAGCCGCTATCTGTAAGCAGCTGAATGCCCAAGGCGCAATAACCAGCCTGATGACTGGTTCCGGCGCGGCGGTGTTTGGTGTGTTTGATGATGGGCAAAAGGCGAAACAGGCCCAACAGGCATTGCAGGCCGGGTATGACCAGGTTTATCTGGCCCGCCCGGTGCGCGGCGGTGCGCGCGTTTTGCCGCGCCCTGCCAAAAAGGACCACACACCCAGGCGGGAAGAATAAGCCTGCTGGTTGCAGGTCTGCAGCATGTGACCTGCCAATAGCTTTTGCGTCTTTGGTTTTATGCCTTTTATGGTTTATAAAAACTATAGGCAATACCGCATAATTCTAAGTGCCGATACGGCGAGCGAGGTGCGGCAGATGCTAAGCCAAAAGCGCAGATAATACTGGATGCTGCAAAGGTGAGCGCCGCCAGTGGCGGAAACAGCGAACCGAAGCAGGGGCAGCGGTCGCAGAGTGCGAGGGGCTTTTGCCCCCGAAGCACGATGCGGGTACCGCAACCCGACATTATCGAGCATTTTGGCAACGCAGATGCCGTGCCGCAGCCGCCGGAGCAGTGCTTAAGCCGTCAGGCGGGAATTGTGCGGTGTTGCCTATATAGACAAAGAAAATATAGTGGTGTAGAAAAATGCATGGGCACATCACATAAAGAGTAGATAACGTAAAATAATTGAATAACAGCTTTCCTTTGGCCCCATACTGCTTGTAACATCAAGCCGTCAAGGGGCAAGGCACGGCGCAGGGAACTGCGCAGCGTGCAGACAAAAGCATTGCCGGCCACCGGGCGTTTGTTGCCGGGCCGGCTTTTTGCTTTTGCAGCAAAAGGGGGAAACGCTGATGAAAAAACTGCTGCAAAAATTACCATCTGCCGGGGCTAGCCCGCTAAGGATTCGCAAAATTCTGGAATGGGGCTGTGCCTGCGGCCTGCTGCTGACCATTGTACTTACTGCAGCGGCTGTGCGGTATCAAACTGTGTGTGCCCGTGTGTGCGGGGATACGCTGCGGCTGCACATTTTAGCCAACAGCGATACAGTGGAGGATCAGCTGCTGAAATTGCAGGTGCGGGATGCTGTTTTGGAACAGGTGACAGCCGCAACGCAGTATGCCGAAACCAAGCAGCAGGCGGTGCAGACCCTGCGCACAGCCATGCCGGACCTGCAGCGCACAGCCCAACGGACGCTGCGCCATGCGGGCAGCAGCCAACAGGTACAGTGCAGGCTGGAAGAAATCCCGTTTGCAGCCCGCCGCTATTCCGGCTTCTGGCTGCCGGCGGGTACTTACACGGCGCTGCGGATCGAACTGGGCAGCGCCCAGGGGCACAACTGGTTCTGTGTGCTGTACCCGGCGCTCTGCGTGGGCAGCAGCGAAGCCAGGTATGCGGATACGGAAGAAAACGCGCTGGTGTTTGGCGGCTATCAGGTGCGGTTTGCTCTGTTGGATACCGCCCGCAGCGTGTGGCAGAAAATAACGGATTGACAAAATGGCGGCAGGGCGTGCAAGAAGAAGCTCTGCAAAAGAAAGAGGAACACCATGCTGACCTTGATCCTTGGCCCTTCGGGCAGCGGAAAATCGGTGCGCCTGCGGGAAGAACTGCGCCAGCGTGCGCGCAGCCGGCAGCGCAGCATCCTGATTGTGCCGGAGCAGTTTACATCTTCGACCGAAGGTGCGCTTTACCACGCACTGGGGGATGAACTTTCTGCCTATGTGGAGAGCTATTCCTTTACCTCGCTGGCCGAAATCCTGCTGCGCCGCTATGGCGGTGCGGCGGTGCCCACGCTGAGCGAGGCCGGACGCGCCGTGCTGGTGCGCCGCGCTATGGATGAAATGATGGACAAGGTGGTGTATTACAGCCGCCAGCGCCGCAGCGCTGCGTTCTGCCAGAAGGCGGCGGAAACCATCAGCGAGCTGAAAAGCGCGGGCATCCGCCCGGAGACCCTGGCGGATTATGCCAACGCCCCCGGTGCGGACAAAGATAAGCTGGGGGAACTGGCCCTGATTTTTGGAACCTATGAAACCCTGCTGGCCCAAACGGCCATGGACCCCGGCGACCGCGTGGAGCTGGCGGCCAAAAGCCTGGACCAGGCCTTTTTTGCGGGCCGCACGGTGTACATTGATGAATTTGATACATTCAACCACTCCAAGCGCGCCATGCTGGCGGCCATGCTGCCGGTTGCCGATGTAACGGTAAGCCTGTGCTGTGACCAGGCTCCGGACCAGGCGGACGATGGCGTGTTCAGCGGTGCGCGGCGGGTGGCCAATACCTTGAAATCCATGGCGGCCAGTGCGGGGGTGCCCTGTAAAGAAATCCGCCTGACCCAGGATATGCGCCACAAAGATGCCCCTGTGCTGGCGGAGCTTGGCCTTTTGCTGGCGGATCCGACCTATACGCCGGAGGCAGAGGTGGACCCCGCCGCCCCGGCTATTACCTATTATAAGGCGGACAGCCGCCAGGCGGAGGCTAAGGCCGTGGCGGCAGCCGTCAAAGCGCGTGCCCGTGCGGGTGTGCCGTATAACAAAATGGCGGTGATTTGCCGCACGGTCGACCAGTACCTGCTGCAGATCCGGTATGAATTCCGGCTGCAAAATATCCCGTTGTTCTGTGATGAACCCACAACGCCGGAAAACACCGCCCCGGCCCGTGCGATCCATGCAGCGCTGGATCTGCTGCGCGGCGGTCTGACCACCACGGCGCTGCTGCGCCTGCTGAAAACCGGCTTGGTGGACCTGGACCGGGACAGCCAGTGCGCACTGGAAAACTATGCCTATACCTGGCCGCTGCATGCGCAGGACTGGCGGGAACCCTTTACCCGCAACCCGGAGGGCTACACCGACCGGATGAGCGAGCAGAGCCAGCAGGACCTGCAGCGCGCCGAGGAAGCCCGCAGCTTTTTGGTGCCGCGGGTACAGAAATTTATGGACCGTGCCCGCAATGCGGATACCGCCACCCTGACGGCGCAAATTTACTACTTTTTGCAAAGCCTGGGGGCGGAGGAGGCCCTGCAGAAGCTGACCGATGGCCTGCGTGCATGCGGGGACCTGCCCAACGCGGACGAAGCCCTGCGGGAATGGAATGTGATCACCGAGCTGCTGGACCAGATGGTGCACCTGCTGCCCGCAGGGGAGACCATCACCCCAGCTGATTATGATGACCTGTTCACCCTGCTGCTGCGCACCACGGATATGGGGCATATTCCGCAAAGCATGGACAGCGTGATCTTTACCACCGCTGGCCGCATGCGCCTGCCCGAAACCGAGGCCGTGTTTGTGATGGGGCTGGCAGAAGGGGAGTTTCCCCAGACACCGGGGGATACCGGCCTTTTGAGCCACGCTGACCGCGATACCATGATCGCGCTTGGCGCGGAACTGCCCGACTGCTTTGAAAACCGTGTGATCCGTGAGCAGGTCTGCTTTTATAAGGCACTGACGGTGGCGCAGAAATACCTGTGGCTCAGCTGGCCGGGCGGCGCTGCGGGCCTGCCCGGCACGGCGGCATTGGCCCCGGCGCTGGAATTGCTGCGGGTGCCGCCGGCGGTGGTGCAGCCGGAAGAGCTGGCCGCAACACCCGCCGCTGCGCTTGACCTGCTGGGGGATGTCTGGCAGCAGAACACCCCGCAGCGGGCATCGGTGCAGGCGGCACTGGCAGCCGTGGAGGGCAGCGCGCAGGCCGCACCCGGCTATGCCGCCGTGCAGCGCGCCGCCCAGCGCAAGCCCGCCCGCGTGGAGGATGTCAAGGCACTGGAAAGTATTCTTGGCCCCAGTGTGCGCATCAGCCCCACGCGGTTTGAACGGTACATCAGCTGTCCGTTTGCCTATTTTATGCAGTATGTGCTGGGGGCGCGCCCGCGCCAGAAAGCCGAACTGGCCCCCAATATCAGCGGTACGCTGACCCACTGGGTGTTGGAGCAGGCCCTGCGCCGGGAGGGCAGTGCCTTTGCCAAATTGACCCAGCCGCAGCTGGAACAGCTGGTGGAAAGCCTGGTGCAGGAATACACCGCCGCCAACCTGCCCGGCGCGGGGGTGCGGATGAACTACCTGCTGGGGCGGATCCAGCGCAACCTGGTGGGGCTGCTGGGGTTCATCCAGCGGGATGTGCGGCAGTCCGGCTTTCAGCCCGTGGCGTTTGAGCTGCGCATTGATGACCGCCCGGACAGCGATGACCCGGATGCCCCACGCGTGGACCCCGTTCAGCTGGACGATGGCAGGGGGCACACGGTGCGTATTGTGGGTACGGTGGATCGTGTGGATACCATGGAACTGGGCGGCAAAACCTACATCCGTGTGGTGGACTATAAGACCGGAACCAAAAAGTTTGACCTGCGGGAAGTGTATTACGGCCTGGACTGCCAGATGCTGCTCTACCTGTTTACCCTGGAACGCAACGGCGGGCATCTGTTCTCGCAGGGCACGGCAGCCGGGGTAGAATACCTGTGGGCGGATCCCGCGCCGGAAAATATCATTCGACCGGAAACAGATGATGCAGAACCTTTGCAGGCGCAGAACTACCCGCTGGAAGGACTGCTGCTGGATGAGCCGAGCATTTACCATGCCATGGATACCAGGGGCACCGGTGCCTTTGTGCCCCTCAGCTTCAGCGCCAAAACCGGGGAGCCAACGGCACAGTCGGCCAAAGCGCGGCTGGCTGACCGGGAAAAGTTCAACCGCATCCGGGACCACCTGGATGGAATGCTGACCGATATGGCCAAGAACCTGTACAGCGGTGAAATCGACGCGGCCCCGCTGGTGCCCAATGCAGGCAAAAGCCCCTGCCTTTGGTGTGAGTACCGCACCGTCTGCCGTCATGCGGACGGCGAAGGGGAGCGCACACCGCTTAAACCGGACGACCCGTTTGGCGCAGAGTAAACCGGCGGGGCAGCTGGAAAGTCAAGGCAACACCGCATAATTCCCGCCTTGCGGCTTAAGCACCGCTCCGGCAGCTGCAGCACGGCATCTGCGTTGCCAAAATGCTCGATAATGTCGGGTTGCGGTACACGCATCGTGCTTCGGGGGCAAAAGCCCCTCGCACTCTGCGACCGCTGCCCCTGCTTCGGTTCGCTGTTTCCGCCACTGGCGGCGCTCACCTTTGCAGCATCCAGTATTATCTGCGCTTTTGGCTTAGCATCTGCCGCACCTCGCTCGCCGTATCGGCACTTAGAATTATGCGGTATTGCCATTGGAATTCGTCTTGTGTTTGTAAAATTGTCGTTATTTTCTTTGCTTTCAGATATACCTTAAAATGCAAAAACGCCGGATAAGGAGACAACAATGGCGGAAGCGAAAATTCAATTTACCCCGGCGCAGGCCGCGGCCATTCAGGCCCGCGGCGGCAGCCTGTTGGTTTCGGCTGCGGCCGGCTCCGGCAAAACGCGGGTGCTGGTGGAACGTGTGGCGGGGCTGATCACCGACCCGGACCACCCGGTGGATGCAGATTCTCTGTTGATCATGACATTTACCAATGCGGCAGCGGCCAAGCTGCGGGCGGATATTACCAAGCGCCTGGCAGCAGAGATTCGCCAGCATCCACAGGATGTGCGCCTGCGCCGCCAGCAGATGCGGCTGCAGCGGGCATCCATCGGCACAGTGGATGCGTTCTGCCTGCATTTTGTGCAGCAGAACTTTTCGGCTCTGGATGTTCCGCCGGATTTTACCATTGCGGATGACGCTACCCTGGTGCGCCTGCAGCAGGAAACCCTTTCCACCGTGCTGGAACAGGCATATACCGATCCTGACTTCTGTGCCTTTGCGGACCTGTATGACCGCGGCCGGACGGATGATACCACAGGCCGGGCGGTGCAGGAACTGTATCACTTTACCCAGGCGCTGCCACACCCGGCGCAGGCGCTGCAGCGCTTTGTTGAAATGTGGCAGAGCGATGCCCCACCGGAAAAGACCCAGTGGGGGCAGGCCGTTCTGCGAGAAACCTCTGCGCGGATCAAGGGCGTATTGCGCCTTTTGCGCACGGCGCAAAAAATTGCAGCGAAGGACCCGGCGGCGGATAAAGCCCTGACAGCTGTACTGATGGATGACGAAGACCGCATGCTGCTGGTGCTGGATCGGCTCGATCACGGCGCGTGGGACACCGTTCCGGAAGCACTGGATAACGCAGATAACTGGCGCAGAGCCGGGCGGGTGCCCGGTGGGATCGCATCCAACATAGCGGCAATGTCGGCCAATATGCTGCGGGACCGCGCCAAAAAACAGATAGCGACCCTGAGAACGGACTTTTTGCTCTGCCCGGCAGCTGACTATCAGGCAGACCGCCGCCGCGCCGCCCCGCTTGTGGCTGCGCTGGTCCGCGCAGTGGAGCAGTACCGCCGCACACTGCTGGAAGCTAAACTGGCAGAAAAAGTGCTGGACTATGCAGACCTGGAGCACATGACGCTGGAACTGCTGCTGACACCGGAGTGCGAGCGCACCAGCCTGTGCCGTACCGTCAGCGCGCGGTACTCTGCTGTGCTGGTGGACGAATACCAGGATACCAACGCGCTGCAGGATGCCATCTACTTTGCCCTTGCCGCGCCGGATGCTTCTAACCTGTTTTTTGTGGGGGATATCAAGCAGAGCATTTACCGTTTCCGCCAGGCGGACCCCTCCGTCTTTGTGGGCAAGCAGACGGCGTGGCAGCCCTACCCGGCCGATGCCCCGGTACCTTACCCGGAACCGGCCACCATTGCGCTGGATGCCAACTTCCGCAGTGCGCCGGATGTAATCCGGGGGATCAACTACTTTTTTGAAACGTTTTTCTCCCGGCGGCTCGGCGGCATTGATTACGGCGATGGCCAGCGCCTTGTGGTGGGCAGAAAAGGCGAAACCTACCCCGGCCTGTGCGAGCTGGATGTGATCCGCGAAGCCGATACCGCGGCAGATGCCCGCACCATTGCTGCACGCATTGCCCAGATGATGGCGGATGGTTACCCCGTGCGGGACGCCGAACCCGGCAAAACCCGCCCCTGCCAGTATGACGATTTCTGTATTCTGCTGCGCGGCCGTTCGGACTTTGCGCTGTATGAAGCTGCCCTGACCGCGCTGGAGATCCCGGTTTATGCCGATGTGGCGGCTGACCTGCTGGACGCCCCTCATGTGCGCCCCTTTGCCGCACTGCTGCGTGTGCTGGATAACCCGGCACAGGATGTGGAGCTTTCCTCTGTGCTGCTCAGCCCGCTGTACCCTTACACGCCGGATGATCTGGTGCAGCTGCGCGCGGCTGTGCGCGGCGGCAGCCTGTATGCGGCGGTGCTGCACGGCAGCGACCCGCGCTTTGCACCGTTTTTGCAGGATATGGAGGTTTACCGCGAGCTGGCCCGTACCCTGACGGTGGGGCAGCTGATCGAAGAGCTGTTTGCCCGCACGGGTTACCTGGCGGCGGTCGGCGCCATGCCGGACGGTGCCCGCTGCCGGGATGACCTGCTGGCATTTGCCGCGTGGGCAGCGAACGCCGGGGCGCGCGGTCTTTCGGCCCTGGTGCGCGCAATGGATGCCGCCAAGGCGGGCAGCGGGGTGCAGGCGCCTTCCATCGGCCAAAGCCGCCCCGGCTGCGTGAGCATTATGACGGTCCACCGCTCCAAAGGGCTGGAATTCCCGGTGGTGTTTGTGGCCAACACCTCCCACAAGTTCAACCAGAGCGATGCCATCTATCCGGTGCTGTATCATAAGGAGCTGGGCATTGGCCTGATGCTGCGCGCGGGCAGCAGTGCCAGCCGCTACAAAACGCTGCCTTATACCGCCGTGGTGCAGACGATCAAACGTGAAACACTCAGCGAGGAAATGCGCATTTTATATGTGGCGCTGACCCGTGCGCAGGATGCGCTGATCATTACGGTACCGCTGAAAAGACCGGAAAGTGAATTGAAAAATCCGGCCATGTTTGCCAGCGCCGAGGCAACGGATGCCGAAGCCATGCTGGGGGCACAGAACTGGGCGCTCTGGCTGCTGACGGCAGCTATGCTGCACCCGGCCAGCGAGGAACTGTGGAAATACAGCGAACTGCTGCCCCATCATATCCCAACGGAAGCGCCGCTGAACATCCGCCTGCTGGACCCGCCCCCCGCGGTGCAGGCAGCGGAGCCGGAAGCCCCGGCCCTGCCGGACGATGCCCTGACCGAACGCCTGCTGGAAGCGTTTACATGGCAAAGCCCCAACAAAGCGCTGGAAACCATCCCGGTTAAAGTCAGTGTCAGCGCCGTGACCCACACCAAACAGGAACTGACCCTGCGCCGCCCGGCCTTTTTGCAAAAGTCCGGCATGACCGGGGCGGAACGCGGCACGGCCATCCATGCGTTTTTGCAGAGCGTCCCCTTTGGCCCGCAGCCGCCAGAGCTGGAAGCCGAAGTGCAACGCCAGCTGGACCTGCACCTGCTGGACCCAGAGCTGGCCAAAGTGCTGGATCTGGAACAGGTACGCCCGTTTTTTGCCAGCGGGGTATGGCAGCGCATTGCCGCTGCCCGCCAGGTCCTGCGGGAAGAACCGTTCATTACCGCGCTGCCGGCCGGAGAAGTCGTCCCCGAAGCGGCGGGGCAGGGTAGAGCGGCCAAGGCCCCGGTGCTGGTGCAGGGCATTGCCGATGTGGTGCTGGTGTTTGACGACCACGCCGAAATTCTGGACTATAAAACCGATAAAAGCCGCAATGCCACCTATTATATTGAGAGCTATGCCGCGCAGCTGCGGCTGTACCGCCGTGCGTTTGCCCTGCGTTTGCCGGTGCCGGTAACAAAGCTGACCATCTACTCGTTCGCCATGCAGGATGAGATCGATATCCCGCTGGAATATGCCGCCTTTGGAATAGGCGATAAACTTTTGGGCAGATAACGTGATTTTTTTCTGCCTGCCCCCCTTGACGCACGGGGGTTGGTATGCTATTATAGTAATACCTCTTTTGCGGGTCTATTTTTTTGTGCCCATTTTTAGGCACAGGGCCCGCGGGCGCAAAGGGCGGCAACCCTTTGCACAACGAGGGAGGCCTTTGGGCGCAGCGCAAAGCATCAAGCTTTAACTTCGGTGCTGCACCCGTATAAACCGTTAATTGGAGGTGCCGAACGAATGACTGTCAAGATCACCCTGGCCTGCACCGAGTGCAAGCAGCGTAACTACAACAAGGAAAAGAACAAGAAGAACAACCCGGATCGTCTTGAGATGAAGAAGTATTGCCGTTTCTGCAAGAAGCATACTGTTCACCGCGAAACAAAGTAAGTTTGAAGGAGCTTTTAAGATGGCTGATAACAAAGCGGTAAACCAGACCGCCGCCAAGCCGGAAGAAGCTAAAGCTGACAAAAAGGCTAAGGCAAACGACGGCAAAAAGAAGGTTCCCTTCACTGCCAAGGTCAAAAACTTTTTTGGCCGTATCACCAAGTATTTCCGTGATACCAAAAGCGAGCTGAAAAAGGTTGTGTGGCCCAGCAAGGAAGACACCCGCAACAACACCATTACCGTTATTGTGGTTGTGGTAATCGCGGCTGTTGTGCTGGTGCTGCTGGACATGGCGTTTGGCGGTATCATTCACCTGCTGATCGGCGCGTGAACCGGCTTTTGAGCGGAGGCAACTATGGCTGAACAAGCATATTGGTATGTTGTGCATACCTATTCCGGCTATGAAAACAAAGTCGCAACGGATCTGATGACCATGGTGGAAAACCGCCGCATTCAGGATCTTATCTGCGATGTCAAGGTCCCCACCGAGACCGTGATGGAGGATCAGTTTGATAAAACCGGCAATAAGATCGGCGAAAAAGAAGTTCAGCGCAAGATCTACCCCGGCTATGTCTTTGTCAAAATGGTCATGAACGATAATACCTGGTACATTGTCCGCAACACCCGCGGCTGCACCGGTTTTGTCGGCCCGGCTTCCAAGCCGGAACCCCTCTCGGAGGAGGAAGTCGCCAAGCTCGGCGTTGATAACGGCGTTGCCGCGCCCGAAGTCGATTATGCCGTGGGCGACAATGTCGAGATCACTTCCGGCACAATGGAAGGTTCCATCGGTACGGTGGAAGAGATCAATCTCGACGAACGCAAGGTCCGCATCAAGATCAACATGTTTGGCCGCGAAATCCCGGCAGAACTTGGTCTGCACGAAGTCAAACTTCTGTAAGCGGAACTTAGCGCAAATCGCCTGGCAACAGGCAAGTAATTCCGGTAGAAACTGCGCATGAGCAGTTTTTATAGAGCGTGCGAGGGTCGCATGCTCGTGGGAGGCCTGCACCGCGGGCCGCAACTCACCACAAATTTTGGAGGTGCAATTTATCATGGCACAGAAAATCACTGGCTACATTAAGCTGCAAATTCCCGCCGGCAAGGCAACTCCGGCTCCCCCTGTTGGTCCTGCTCTGGGCCAGAAGGGCGTTAACATCATGGCGTTCACCAAGGAGTTCAACGAACGTACCAAGGGCCAGATCGGCATGATCATCCCCGTTGTCATCACTGTTTACGCTGACCGTTCCTTCAGCTTCATCACCAAGACCCCGCCGGCTCCGGTCCTGATCAAGAAGGCCGCTGGCATCGACACCGCCTCTGGCGTGCCCAACAAGAACAAGGTTGGCTCCATCACTCTGGCTCAGGCCGAAGAGATCGCCAAGACCAAAATGCCTGACCTGAACGCTGCTTCTCTGGAAGCTGCCGTCAGCATGATCAAGGGCACCTGCCGCAGCATGGGCGTCACCGTCGAGGGCTGATCAAGCTCTTTTGCGTGGGAGGATAAATCCGATAACTACCACAATGGAGGAATAAAGTAATGAATCACGGTAAACATTATGTCGACAGCGCTAAGCTGATCGACCGTACCAAGACCTACGAGCCCCAGGAAGCCCTGGAGCTGTGCTGCAAGACCGCTAAGGCCAAGTTCGACGAGACCGTTGAGCTGCATGTCCGCCTTGGCGTTGACAGCCGCCATGCTGATCAGCAGGTCCGCGGCGCTGTTGTTCTGCCCAACGGCACTGGCAAAAACGTTCGCGTTGTTGCTATCTGCAAGGGCGACGCTGCTAAGGCTGCTGAGGCTGCCGGTGCTCAGGAAGTTGGCGATGATGATCTGATCGCCAAGATCCAGGGCGGCTACCTGGACTTCGACGTTCTGGTTACCACCCCGGATATGATGGGCCGCGTTGGCCGCTTGGGTAAGATCCTCGGACCTCGTGGTCTGATGCCGAACCCGAAGGCTGGCACCGTTACCCCCGACGTTGGCAAGGCTGTTACCGATGCCAAAGCCGGTAAGATCGAGTACCGCCTGGACAAGCAGAACATCATCCATGTTCCCGTTGGCAAGGCTTCTTTTGGCGCTGAAAAGCTGATGGCCAACCTGGACACCGTCCTGGAAGCCATTGCTAAGGCTAAGCCGGCTGCTGCCAAGGGCCAGTACTTCAAGAGCGCAACCATCGCCACCACCATGGGCCCCGGCGTTCGCGTTGCCACCAACAAGTATGGTGTATAAGAGAATTTTCTCTTAAAAAATGCTTGACAAACGCACATTCCCGTGCTATTATAATTAAGCTGTTTTTAAGACAGCAGGCGCCCTTTGGGGCCTAACGGGTTTGACCCACCTGCCGAGAAACGTGCGTTTTGAATTTGCTTCAAAGCCATTTTCCCGGCAACGGGAAAGTGGCTTTTTCTTTTGATAGAGCCGCTTGCCTGTATATCTTACAAGCGGAATGAGGTGAAAACAAATGCCCAGTGCAAAGATTCTGGAAGCCAAGAAGGCTTATGTTGCAGAACTGAACACCAAGATCGCTGGTTCTCTGGCTGGCGTTGTCGTTTCTTACAACGGCATCAGCGTTGCTGATGATACCAAGATGCGTAAGGAACTGCGTGAAGCTGGCGTTGAGTACATGGTTGTCAAAAACACCATGCTGCGCCGTGCTGTTGCTGGCACCCAGTACGAAGCTATTGCTGAGTACTTCAAGGGTGATACCGCAATTGCTCTGTCTGCTGAGGACCCGGCTGCTGCTGCCCGCATCCTGTGCAAGGTTGCTGACGCAGACAAGTCCAAGCGCTTCACTGTTAAGGGTGGCTTCTGCGACGGCCAGGTGCTGGATGCCGCTGGCGTCAAGAGCCTGTCCACCATGCCCAACCGCGAAGGCCTGCTCTCTATGCTGGCTGGCTCCCTCAACGGGATCATCGGCGGTCTGGCTGTTGCGATCCAGGGGATCGTCGACAAGCAGGAAGAAACCCCCGCTGCCTGATTTATCTTGCAGCATGAGGAAAGCGGCGTAAACCTCAACAAAACCGCCGCACACAAACAATTATAAAAATTATGGAGGTAACTACCATGGCTTCTGAAAAGATCACTGCCATTGTCGAGTCTGTCAAGACTATGACCGTTCTCGAGCTGAAAGAGCTCGTTGATACCATTTGCGAAGAGTTCGGCGTTTCCGCTGTTGCTGCTGCCGCTCCGGCTGCTGCTGGCGCTGCTGCTCCTGTTGAGGAAGAGAAGACCGAGTTCGATGTCATCCTGGCTGATGTCGGCGCTAACAAGATGCAGGTCATCAAGGCTGTTAAGGAGCTGACCGGCGCTTCTCTGATGGAAGCTAAGAAGCTCGTTGAGACTGCCAACGCTAAGCTGAAGGAGCAGGCTTCCAAGGCTGACGCTGAGGAAATGAAGAAGAAGCTGGAAGAAGTCGGCGCTAAGGTTGAGCTGAAGTAATTCTTCTTACTTGAATCTTTTCCAAACCGCCCCGTGGTGTAAACCGCGGGGCGGTTTTTGTATGTCAGCCACCTGGATCCCCTTTGCGCGAAATACACAAATCACGGTTTCATTTTTGTACAAAAACGAGAATTTGACAGTGTGATTTTACAAATGTTCAAGATATATCCATTTCTTTCTGACACAAAAATCCTTATAATAAAAATGATATAAATAAAGTGCTCTCTGCGCCCGGTTCCATATAAAAATAGGGCAGGAGAGTGCCGATAAAATTATTGGGTGTTAAGTACGGGAAAGGCACAGCCACACACCGTGCACCGGCAAACCATGCACGGTGCTGTTGGTTTTGTGCTTTTGGTACTGTGGCTAATCAGGTAAGGAGTGTGTATATGGAGGAGCAAAAGCCAAAAGGCAGCGGTATGGAAAAAATCGCTACCTTTATTGTGGATAAGCGCAACCTGTTCTTTCTGCTTTATGCATTTGCGTTAATTTTCAGTATTGTAGCAACCGGCTGGGTCAAGGTGGAAAATGATATTACTACCTACCTGCCGGAGGATACCGAAACCCGCCAGGGCCTGACCGTGATGAATGATAACTTTGTTACATACGGCACAGCCCGCGTGATGGTTTCCAATGTTACATATGAAACCGCCGAGAATATCTGCAGTGACCTGGAAAGCATTGATGGCGTTACCAGCGTGGATTTTGATGATACCACGGACCACTACAAATCCGCTTCGGCGCTGTTCAGCGTAACGTTTGACGGTACCACAACGGACGATATCAGCATCCATGCGCTGCATACCATCCGGGATATGCTGGCCGGGTACGATACCTATATTGATACCGAAGTCGGCGTGGATACCTCCGCAGACCTGCAAAGCGAGATGAGCGTCATTCTGGTACTGGCGGCCATCGTCATCGTGCTGGTGCTTACCCTTACGTCCCGTTCCTATGCCGAGGTTCCGGTTCTGATTATGACCTTTGGCGCGGCGGCTTTGCTGAATATGGGCACCAACTTCCTGTGTGGCACCATTTCCTTTATCTCCAACTCCGTTACCGTTATTCTGCAGCTGGCACTGGCCATTGACTACGCCATCATCCTGTGCCACCGCTTCTCGGATGAGCACGAAACCAAGGATACGCGGGAGGCCTGTATCGCGGCATTGTCCAAGGCAATCCCCGAAATCAGCTCTTCCTCTCTGACCACCATTTCCGGCTTGGGGGCTTTGGCGTTCATGCACTTTGGCATTGGCCGCGATATGGCAACCGTGCTGATCAAGGCTATTCTGTTCAGCTTGCTGTCGGTGTTTACCTTGATGCCCGGCCTGCTGATGGTGTTCAGCAAAAAGATCGATGCAACCCGCCATAAAAACCTGATCCCCAAGATCACCTTCCTGGGCAAGTTTGATGTCGCCACCCGGTTTATTGTCCCGCCGATTTTTGCCGTTGTGGTTGTAGTCACCGCAGTGCTGGCCAACAAGTGCCCCTACTGCTACAGCTATACAGACCTGGTCACCGCCAAGCAGAGTGAAAGCCAGATTGCCCACCAGAAAATCAAGAACACTTTTGGTGTCAACAACATGGTGGCGGTGATCGTGCCGACAGGGGATTATGATTCTGAACGCCAGCTGCTCAAGGACCTGGATTCCTGCGCGGAAGTAAAATCCACCCAGGGCCTGGCCAACATTGACGCTATGGATGGCTACAAACTGGCCGATGCCCTGACCCCGCGCCAGATGTCAGAACTGGCCGGGCTGGATTACGAGGTGGCCGAAGCCCTGTACGCTGCCTATGCCGTGGACCAGAACGAATACGGCAAGTTGATCAGCGGCCTTGGCGATTATAAAGTACCGCTGTTTGATATGTTCATGTTCCTGCAGCGGGAGATGAAAGACGGCAACATTACGCTGGACGGCGACATTCAGGAAACGCTGGATGACCTGTTTGAACAGCTGAACAAGGCACAGCTGCAGCTGCAAAGCGATAAATACAGCCGCCTGGTTGTCTACCTGAACCTGCCGGAAGAAAGTGGCGAGACCATGGACTTCCTGGATACGATGCACGCCTTGATTGCTAAGTATTACAGCAGCGATACCTACATTGTCGGTAACTCCACCAACGTCAAAGATCTGTCCAGCTCCTTTGGCGAGGATAATATGCTGATCAGTGTGCTGTCTGCTTTGTTTGTTGTCATTATCCTACTGTTCACCTTCAAATCGGCTGGTCTGCCGGTGCTGCTCATCGTTGTCATTCAGGGCAGTATCTGGATCAACTTCTCGGTGCCGACCATCCAACATGAATCGCTGTACTTCCTGGGTTACCTGATTGTCAACTCCATCCAGATGGGTGCAAACATTGACTATGCTATCGTTATTTCCAGCCATTACACTGACCTGAAAAAAGAAATGCGGCCCAAAGAGGCAATTATCGCCGCATTGAACGAAGCGTTCCCTACTATCTTTACATCCGGCACCATTCTGGCGGTGGCCGGTGCGCTGATCGGCGTTATGACCACCAATCCGGTCATCGCTGCCATCGGCACCTGCCTGGGCCGCGGCACGGTCATTTCCATTGTGCTGGTTATGGCGGTTCTGCCCCAGATCCTGCTCATCGGCGATACCATTGTGGAGCGCACCAGCTTTGATGTAAAAGTTCCTGTGGATCTGTCCCGCGTCAACCGCACGGCCAGCGGCAACATGCGCGTCAGCGGCCGGGTGCGCGGCTATGTGAACGGTGTGATCGATGCCGAGATCAAGGGTACGTTGAACGGTACGTTGAAAGCCTCTGTTACCAGCGGCACAACGATAGAACCAACAAAGCCTGATTTTTATCTGCCGGAAAGCAAGGAACAAGCGGCGGCTGAATGGGCAGAAAATTATACGGAAGGGGAGGAAGTCTGATGGAACGCAATACAGCAAAACGCACGCTGGAAAAACTCCTCTCTGTGTGTATCTGCCTGTGTATGCTGGGGGCCATGCTGCCCGCCCAGGTGTTTGCCGAGGAAGCCGACACCGCCCAGACCGAAATCGTGCAGGATACGGCCCCAAAAGATACGGTCTACCTTTCCAGTGCGGATGACCTGATCCAGCTGGCCAAGGACTGCCGCCTGGACAGTTGGAGCCAGAACCGCACCGTTGTGCTGGAAGCCGATATTGACCTTTCCAGTGTTGACTTTAACGGTATCCCCAGCTTTGGCGGCACATGGGAAGGCCAGAACCACGCCATTACCGGACTTTCCCTCAGCCAGGACGGCAGCGTGCAGGGCCTGTTTCGCTATGTGCAGCAGGGGGCCCTGGTGCGCGATATGACGGTAAAGGGCCGTATCAAGCCGGGCGGAACCCGCGCCAGCGTGGGCGGCATTGCGGGCAGCAACGCCGGTACGATTGAAAATTGCGCGTTTGACGGCGTGGTATCCGGCACCAGCCAGATTGGCGGCATTGCCGGTGTCAATACGGTCAAGGGCAGCATCAACGGCTGCACGGTAAGCGGCACAGTGTACGGCAGCCACTTTGTGGGCGGCGTTGTGGGCCAGAATGACGGCGTGGCTGCCAACTGCACCAACGTGGCCAGCGTGAATACCACCGTGAGCCAGAACGAAGTCAAGCTGAATGACCTGACCCTGGACGATGTGCTGAAAACCGAAAAGGCCAACGATGTGACCGATGCAGGCGGCATTGCGGGCAACAATGCCGGTGTGTTGCGCGCCTGCATCAACCGCGGAACCATTGGCTACAGCCACATTGGCTATAATGTCGGCGGTATTACCGGCAGCCAGACCGGCTATGTGGAAGGCTGCGTGAACTATGGCACCGTCAACGCCCGCAAGGAGGGCGGCGGCATTGTGGGCCAGATGGAACCCTCCAGCGTGCTGCAATATAACCAGGATACCTTGCAGGAATTGCAGGGCGAACTGAATACCCTTTCTGCCCTGATGAACAAGGCCACCAACGATGCCTCGGCTTCTTCCAGTGAGCTGACCAGCCAGCTGAATGATCTGACCGGCCGGGTGGACAGCGCGCGCGAAGCCGTGGATACCCTGATCGATAAGACGGTCAACGGGTTTGATATCGGCACCCAGACCATCAACATTACCAACCTGACCAAACTGACCGGGCAGGGTACGATCAATGGCAGCGGCAACGGCAGCGCCAACGGGTCCGGCAATGGCAACATCAACGGCACCATTGAGCTGGTGCCCACCCCGGAGCCGACCGAAGGACCGGAGGAAACCCCGGAACCCACCGAAACGCCGGCTGTGACGCAAGCGCCGGCCGTGACGGAAGCCCCCACCGCGGCCCCTGACCCGGATCCGACTGCGGCGCCTGCCCCGGAGCCGGACCAGCCTGACGACCAGCCCGCAGAGCAGAGCGAGGACGACCGCGAGGGCGAAGCACATGGCCGCCCCCGCCGCAATGAACCTACTTTTGATGTGGATCTCGATTTTGGCGGGGAAGGCGGCGGTGACGCTGGCGGCGATGTGACCATCGACCATGGCGGCGAAGGCCAGATCGACAGCAACATTGACCTGACGGTGCCCAGTATTACGCTGAGCGACCGCGATTCCATCACCGCAGCCCGCAGCAGCCTGAACGGTAGCCTGGCTTCCATCATTGACGGTGTCAGTAGCCTGAACACCAACACCGGCAGCCACACCCAGGCTTTGATCCAGGATGTGCAGGCCATCAGCAGCCAGCTGAACAAAATTGGCGATACGCTGGCTGGTGCTGCAGACCAGAGCGAGGACGACAACAACCTGTTTGAAGATGTTTCAGACAGCGATACCGATGGCGATACCGAAGGTAAAGTGTTCAACTGCATGAACCTTGGCGAGGTAAACGCCGATATCAATGCAGGCGGCATTACCGGCGCCATGGCCCGTGAAAACGACCTGGACCCCGAAGATGATACCAAAACCAGCGGCAGCAGCTCACTGAATGTGACCTACAAGACCCGCATCGTGGTGCGGGACTGCATCAATAAGGGGGCTGTCAATGTCAAGAAAAAAGGCGGCGGTGGCATTGTTGGCAGCATGGATATGGGCTCGGTGCTGCAAAGCTATAACTTTGGCAATCTGGAATCGGACGATGCGGATTATGTTGGAGGTATTGCCGGGCAGAGCAAGTCCATCATCCGCCGCAGCGCAGCCAAGTGCCGCCTGAGCGGTGATAACTATGTCGGCGGCATTGCGGGCAGCGGCTTTACCATTACCGGCAGCCGCAGCTTTGTGCTGGCGGATGGCGATGAGTATGTCGGCGCGATTGCCGGTGGGCTGGAAAGCAGCAATTCCATCACCAACCTGAACAGCGCACTTCAGGATTCCGAGTCCGAGCAGAGCGGCAACTATTTTGTCAGCGAAACGCTGGGCGGCATTGACGGCGTAAGTTATGCAGGTCAGGCGGAACCGCTTTCGTTCCAGGAATTCTGTGACCTGACGGCACAGGAGGGCATGCCGGATGAATTCCGCAATGTTACCCTGAATTTTGTCGCCAACCAGGTTACGGTGGAAGCTGTTACGGTGGAGTACGGTGCGGCCTTTGATATGGCCAATGCGCCGGAGCTGCCTGCCAAGGGCGGCTATACGGCGGAATGGTCGGACTTTGACCATGACCATGTTGTGTTTGACCAGACGATTGAAGCAGTATACACCCCGCTGGATTCCGTGGTGCAGAGCGGCGATACCCGCAACGGCCTGCCCATCCTGTTGGCAGAGGGCGCTTTTGGCACGGCGGAAGTAACGCTGACCCCGTCCAGCGAAAGCCCCGGCGCGGTGGGAACGCTGCTGGAATGCTGGGAAATCACCCTGCCGGAGGACCACTCCGACAGCCATGTGCTGCATTATCTGGCACCTTCGGACAATACTGTGGTATACCTGCGCGATGCTGACGGCAGCTGGCGCAAAGTAGACACCACCGAGGACGGCAGCTATCTGGTGTTTACCGCCATGACGGACGAAACGACCCTTGCCGCAGTAGAAAAGCCCGGTATTCCGCTGCCGATTCTGATCGGCGGCGCCGTGGCAGCGGTGCTGCTGGTTATCCTGTCCATTCTGGGCCACAAACACCGCAAAAAGCGCCTGACCAAGAAAGCAGAACAGGAACGCAAACGAGCCGAAGAAACCGAAAATGGCTGGTTCTACTAAAAAATAAAAAACGCAGAACTTTCAACGTTCTGCAAAAATAAAGTTGAAACATCCCCCGCAGGTGCAGCAATCGCTGACTTGCGGGGGATGTTTTGCGTTTTTAGTTTACAGTTTGCGGATGAACAGGAAAGTTAAAAATATAAATGCCTTGGTAAGGGCGAACATCGTTCGCCCGCGGCTGTTTGCTGTGTGTACGGCTTGTTAAAATATGTGACGTCTTTGCGTTGGCATTGATATGCCGCCAGGTTGGCGGGCATACAATGTGCGCCCCGGTGGTCACGGTGGAATAAAACACATTAAAAATGCGGTGCAAACAACCGGATTTTCTTAGGCAATACCGCATAATTCTAAGTGCCGATACGGCGAGCGAGGTGCGGCAGCTGCTAAGCCAAAAGCGCAGATAATACTGGATGTCTTATCGAGCATTTTGGCAACACAGATGCCGTGCCGCAGCCGCCGAAGCGGTGCTTAAGCCGCTAGGCGGGAATTGTGCGGTGTTGCCCTTACACAAATGCCGCCTCCTTGCGGGCTTTGCTTTTAGCGGTTTCCGGGATCACATTGCCCTTTGGGCTCTCATAGTCTTTGGCAACCTGCTGCAAAATTGCGGTACGGCGTACAATGCCGATAAATACGTTGCGGTCATCCACCACGGGAACAAAATTCTGGTCAACGGCGGCGTTCAGCAAAGCGTGCATGTCAGTGGTAACGGGAACTGCCTTGTAATCCCGGCGGCGGGGGAAAGAGGCGATGGGGATATCCTCGCTGGCGTCAATATCCAGCCCGTGAATGCTTTTGATGCCCCATAAAATGTCGCCCTCGGTCATGGTACCCAGGTATTCGCCGTTGCGTTTTAATACCGGAATGGTGGCAAAGCGCTGGTTGGACCATTTTTCAAGGGTCTGGCGCAGGGTAAAATCTTCATAGATAAATAAAACGTCCTGTTTTGGCGTTAAAAAGAACAACAGATTCATGGCGGAAAATAACTCCTTTGCAGGTTATCTTGATGGAAAGGGAAAGCACTGTGTACGGCGGCTTTTGCTGCTCCCCGCATCTACTGCCGGGGCAGGCGTTAAAAGTACGACCTTTACTAATACTAAGTATACGCGCCGTTTGGGAGAACTTTGTGAATGGATTGTTAAAACCGATGTAAAAAATTAGGCTGCAAATTTTGTTCCCTTTTCGGCAGGGCTTTTTACAAAAAGCTCTGTTCAAACCGAAACAAATCGTGTATAATAGAATTGCGTTAGCTGTAACTGACGCACATGGAACCCGGCAAAAGGGTTAAACCCGAAGCTGGGAATTCATCTGTATTCCATAGGGAGGAACGCAAATGATCACACGAGTGAATCCTTTGGGACATATTTCGCTTACGAATGATTACTTCTCCGGCCTTGTGGCCGAAGCTGCCAAAAACTGTTACGGTATTGCCGCCATGGGCCAAAGCTCTGCCGCCAGCACAGTGCGCGAAGCGCTGCGCAACGGCTCCCTGCCCGAAAAAGGCGTTACCGTAAGCCAGCAGGAAGGGCGGCTGGTCATCACCCTGCACATCAAAGTGGGGTATGGCCTGAACATCGCTTCCATCACGCAAAGCATTACCCACCGCGTTAAAGATGAAGTTGAACATGCAACCGGCCTGAAAGTGGCCCGCATTGATGTGTTTGTTGATGATATCATTGACGAATAAAGCGGCGGGGGCCCCGGCTGGCATTTGCCCCGGCGGCTTGTTTCCCCAAAAATTACAATGAGGTGCAACTGTTAGAATGATTACTGGTAAGACACTGCGCGACGCCATCATTTCCGGCGCCAACAATATTGCAAATCAACGTACCCGCGTGGACGAGCTGAACGTTTTCCCTGTGCCGGATGGTGATACAGGTACCAATATGAGCATGACGATCGGCGCGGCCTTGAGCGAGCTGAACGCCATGCCGGATACCTGCACGGTGGCCGAAGCCAGCAAGAGCGCTGCTTCCGCCATGCTGCGCGGTGCGCGCGGCAACTCCGGCGTTATCACTAGCCTGCTGTTCCGCGGTTTTTCCAAGGCGCTGGCTGGTAAAACCGATGCCGAGGCCGCTGACTTGGCCAAAGCCCTGCAGATGGGCGTGGAAGCTGCTTACAAGGCGGTCATGAAGCCCACCGAGGGCACCATCCTGACCGTTACCCGCCTGGCTGCCGAGGCTGCCGTTGCCGCTGAAACCGACGATGTGCCGCAGCTGTGGGCCACCGTGTGCGAAGCTGGCCAGAAAGCTCTAGAGGACACCCCCAACCTGCTGCCTGTGCTGAAAAAGGCTGGCGTTGTGGATGCCGGCGGCCAGGGCATCATGCGGGTGTTTGAGGGCATGAAGCAGGTGTTTGACGGCGGCGAGATCGTTGCCGGTGCCGAGGTTGCCGCCAAGCCGAAGCTGGATTCCAGCGCAGCGGGCAAGGGCGTGTTTACCGACGACCTGATGAAGGTTGAGGATATCAAAAACGGCTACTGCACCCAGTTCCTGGTCCATAAGGATTCCGGAGCAAGCATCACCCGCCTGCGCGCTTTCCTGGAATCCAACGGCGACTCTGTTGTTGTGATCGAGGATGACGATGTGGCCAACTGCCATGTGCATACGGCTGACCCCGGCATGATGCTGAGCGAGGCCATCAAGTATGGCTACCTGACCAATTTTAAGATCGAGAACATGCACGAGCAGTTCCTGGCCCGCCAGAAGCAGGCCAAGGGCCTGGAAAAGCAGGCCGAAGCCGAGGAAAAGGCTGCCGAGACCGGCGCAAAGGAAACTTTTGTTTACGCTGCAGTTGACCCGGACCGCGCCTATGGCTTTGTTGCCGTGGCGGCGGGCGATGGACTGAAATCCGTGTTTGAGGACCTGGGCGTGGATGCCGTTGTTTCCGGCGGCCAGACCATGAACCCGGCAACCGAGGATATCCTGGCTGCCATCCAGAGCGTGCCCGCCAAGACCGTTCTGGTGCTGCCCAACAATAAAAACATCATCATGGCTGCCGAACAGGCAGAAAAGCTGGCTGACCGCAAGGTCCTGGTTCTGCCTACCCGTACCGTGCCCCAGGGCATGACCGCCATGCTGAACTTTGACCCCGAAGTCGCCCCGGAGGAGAACGCCGTCAACATGATGGCCGCCGCCGAAAAGGTTGCTACCGGCCTGATCACCTATGCCGCCCGCGACAGCGAGTTTGACGGCCGCCCCATCCGTAAGGGTGAGATCATGGCGCTGGAAAACGGTAAGATCGTTGCCACTGGCAGCGACATTACCAAGATGACCTACCGCCTGGCACGTTCCATGAAGAAAAAGGACAGCCAGTTCATCACCGTGATCTCCGGTGCGGAAGTCAGCGAGGAAGATGCCGAACGTACCACCGAACTGGTGCAGTCCAAATGCGGCTCCAGCGTGGAGGTCAGCCATATCCATGGCGGTCAGCCGGTTTACTACTATATGCTCAGCGTGGAATGATCCCGGCATAACGGACAAAACCATTCAAGGACGAACTTGTGCATCAAAACGCATGTTCGTCCTTTGTTTATAACCCTACCGGAAGGAGGTGCAGCCATGCCGGATATCAACAGCGACATCCAATACCTGAAGGGCGTTGGCCCGGCTTACGCCAAAAAGTTTGCCAAGCTCGGCATTTATACCATCCGGGATCTGCTGCTGCACTATCCGCGGCGGTATATTGATTATTCCCAGCCGTACACGGTAGTATCAGCGCCGTTTGATGTGGACTGCTGTGTAAAGGCAACGGTGCTGCAGCGGGACCCGGACCGGCGCATTAAAGGCGGGCGGATGCTCTCCCATGTGCTGGCAGGGGACGATACGGGAATGTTGGCGCTTTCCTGGTTCAACGCGCCCTATGCGGCGGAAAAGCTGGAACCTGGAACCGAATATTATTTCGAGGGCCGCGTTGGCGGCATGATGACCCGGCGGGAAATCCTGCACCCGCTTGTGCGCACCGAAGCCCAGGTTGCTGCGGCACCCCTGCTGCCGGTTTACGGAAGCACCGAAGGGCTGCCCGCCGCCCGCCTGACCCGCTGCGCCCAGCTGGCGCTGGAATATGTGGCCCAGCTGGATGACCCGCTGCCGCCAGAGCTGCTGACCCGCTACCGCATGCCGCCCAAAGCGGACGCTGTGCGGGCCATCCATGCCCCGCGGGACACGGCGGACGCCGCTGCCGCCCGCCGCCGTTTGATCTTTGAAGAATTGTATATCCTGCAGCTGGGCATATTTTTGATGCGAGGCCATGGCCGCAAAATTACCGGTGCCCCCATGCGGGAGCTGGACCTTGCGCCGTTCTGGCGCAGCCTGCCCTATGCACCCACCGGGGCACAGCGCCGCTCGGCGGAAGAAATCTGCCATGATCTGTGCGGCCAGACCCCGATGAACCGTCTGCTGCAGGGCGATGTAGGCAGCGGCAAAACGCTGGTGGCCGCTGCGGCCATCTGGTTTGCCGCGCAAAATGGCTGGCAGAGCGCCATGCTGGCCCCAACGGAAATTCTGGCCCGCCAGCACGCCGCCAACCTGGCCGACCGCCTGGAGCCGTTTGGCGTCAACGTTACCTTGCTGGTGGGTGGCATGAAAGCCGCCGAAAAGCGGGTGGCCCTTGCCGCCATTGCGGATGGCCGTGCCGGGCTGGTGGTTGGCACCCATGCGGTGCTGACGGACAGCGTGGTGTTCAAAAATCTCGGCCTTGCCATTGTGGACGAACAGCACCGCTTTGGCGTGCGGCAGCGCGGCATTCTGGCGGGCAAGGCCAACAACCCGCACCTGCTGGTCATGAGCGCAACCCCCATCCCGCGTACTCTGGGGCTTTTGATGTACGGGGATCTGGATATCTCCATCCTGGATGAGCTGCCCCCCGGCCGCAAGCCCATCAAGACCTGGTTCATCACTGGCAAAAAGCGCCGCGATATGTACGGCTTTCTGGAAAAACAGATCGCCGCAGGGCATCAGGTATATATCGTCTGCCCGGCCATTGAGGAAAACGAAATGGATTCCGGCATGAAAGCCGTCAAGCAGTATTACGAGCAGGTGGCCTGCCCGCTGCTGCCGGGGCGGCGCATCGGCCTGCTGCACGGCAAAATGAAGCCGAAAGATAAAGATGAAGTGATGCAGCAGTTCAAGGCCGGGGAGCTGGATGTGCTGGTCAGCACCACCGTGATTGAAGTCGGTGTGGATGTGCCCAATGCAACCGTAATGGTGATCGAAAATGCAGAGCGGTTCGGCCTTTCGGCACTGCACCAGCTGCGCGGCCGCGTGGGGCGCGGTGCGGCGAATTCCTGCTGTATCCTGATTTCGGATAACGAGGGAGAAGCGGTACGCCAGCGGCTGCACTTTTTGTGCCGCACATCGGATGGTTTTGCCGTTGCCAAGTATGACCTGGAAACCCGCGGCCCAGGCGACTTTTTCGGCGAGGCACAGCACGGCCTGCCCACCCTGCATGTGGCGGACCTTGTGCAGGATACCCGCACCCTGACCGTTGCCCAGCAGGAAGCCAAAGCCCTGCTGGCCCTGGACCCCAACCTGGCCAAACCGGAGCACAAAGCCCTTTCGGACGAAGTGGAGCGCCTGTTTGCCACAGCCGGGGCCATGAATTAGTCTTGACATCTTTATTTCCAATAAAAAACTGCCCAAATTATTTTTGATTTTTTTGTATAATCTCTTTTTTTTGCAGAAAGAATTTGCTATACTAAGGTTTAACCTGTATTGACACATAACTTTACAGGTTGGGCCGACAAACCAAAAAGGACATGCCATGAAACAATTCCTGTCTGCCTGCCTTGCGGTACTGCTGCTGGCGGTGCTGCTGGTCCTGCCCGCCGCAGCGGAGGAAACCGCCGATGCCCCCAACCTGACACCGGGATTTTCTGTTACCGCAGAGGCAGCCTATGTGGCTAACACCGATACGGGGCTGGTTGTTTATGAAAAAAACAGCGAAACCCCCATGGCCGCCGCCAGCCTGACCAAGCTGATGACCATGATCCTGATGCTGGAAAGCTACCAGGACCAGCTGGATACCATCAGCATTACAGCGCCGGGCTATATCTATGATTACCTGTACGGCAAAAATGCTTCCACGGCGGATATCTGGAAAGACGAGACCCATACCCTGCGCAGCCTGCTGTATGCCATGCTGCTACCCAGCGCCAACGAGGCAGCGTATATCGTGGCAGACTATATGAGCGGCAGCAGCATTGATAACTTTGTGGCCATGATGAACGATGAAGCTGCCCGCATCGGCTGCACCGGCACTACCTTTACTGACCCCTGCGGGCTGGATCCCGGCAACGTGACCACCGCGCGGGATGCCTACCTGCTGGTGCGGGTGGCTATGGGCTATGATGCCTTTGCCCAGGCGGCAGGGGAGGAAAGCTACCAGATGCCGGCCTCCACCAAGCATGATTCGCCCTATACCATCCTGACCAGTGATAAGCTGGTTTCGCCCAGCAGCAACTATTACCGCTCTTACACCAAAGGCGGCAAAACCGGCAGCCTGGATGACTGGCAGAATTTTGCGGGCTGGCACACCCAGGACGGCGAAACCTATGTCAGCGTGGTGCTGCACAGTCCCAAAACGGACGAAGACCCGCGCCCGGCGCTGACCGAAACCGCCGAGCTGATGGATTGGGCGTTCGCCACCTTTACCGTAACCGCGGCGCTGGATACCACCCAGCCCATCACCGAGCTGCCTATTGTGTATTCCTCCCAGACGGATACGGTAATGATCTACCCGGCGGATGATATGCAGACCCTTTTGCCGCGGCAGGGCGGGGCAGAGCTGACGGAAAAGATCTTTAATGTTCCGGAGCACCTCTCCGCGCCCATCAAGCAGGGCGATGTGGTGGGTACCGTTACCGTTACCATGCAGGGCGAAACCGTTGGCACGGTGGACCTTTTGGCCGGCAGCAGCGTGGACCGCAACGAGCTATTGTATACCATGGCGAAGGTAAAGGCTTTCTTTTCAAGCACTTATTTCAAGGTCGTTATTGTGCTTTGCATCATAGCGG
The DNA here is from genome assembly GCF_027689445.1 of Gemmiger qucibialis. Lineage (NCBI taxonomy): Bacteria > Bacillati > Bacillota > Clostridia > Eubacteriales > Oscillospiraceae > Gemmiger > Gemmiger qucibialis. The sequence continues at coordinate 396,637 of NZ_JAQFEN010000002.1, forward strand.
CTGCTGTCTATGCGGTTTTGTGGGTGTATGTTATGCTGCTTACGGTGCGCCGTGTGGAGCAACCGACCCCAAAACGCAAAAATAAACCGAACGATTGAAATAAGGGCAATACCGCATAATTCTAAGTGCCGATACGGCGAGCGAGGTGCGGCAGCTGCTAGGCCAAAAGCGCAGATAATACTGGATGTCTTATCGAGCATTTTGGCAACGCAGATGCCGTGCCGCAGCCGTCGGAGCGGTGCTTAAGCCGTAAGGCGGGAATTGTGCGGTGTTGCCTAAGAAATAATGGCGGGCACCAGCCAGCCATAAGGGGGTACATTGTACTATGTTGGATGTAAAACGCAACCTGACAACCATGACGGATTTTTATGAGCTTACCATGTCGGCCGGCTACCTGGACGAAGGGTATAAGGATAAAATTGCCGTCTTTGATATGTTCTTCCGCAAGGTGCCGGACGGCGGCGGTTACGCCATTATGGCCGGCCTGGAGCAGTTCATCAACGCAGTGGACAGCCTGAAATTTACCGAGGAAGACATCAATTATCTGCGCTCCACCGGTGCTTTCAATGAGCAGTTCCTGGACTATCTGCGCAACTTTAAGCTGCACTGCAATATCTGGGCGATTGAAGAGGGCATGCCCATCTTCCCGCAGGAGCCCATTGTGACCGTAGAAGGCCCGGCTATTGAGTGCCAGCTGCTGGAAACCCTGCTGCTGGTCACCTTTAACCATCAGTGCCTGATTGCCACCAAGGCAAACCGCATCTGCCGCGCTGCCGCTGGCCGTCCGGTTATGGAGTTTGGCGCCCGCCGTGCCCAGGGGTATGACGCCGCCTACTTTGGCGCCCGCGCTTCCTACATCGGCGGCTGCGGCTCCACCTCCTGCGTGATGGCTGCCCGTGACTTCGGTATCCCGGCATCCGGCACTATGGCACACTCTTGGGTGCAGATGTTCCCCACCGAGTATGACGCATTCAAGAAGTATGCCGAGATGTACCCGGACAACTGCGTGCTGCTGGTGGATACCTACAACGTTCTGCGCCATGGCGTGCCCGATGCCATCAAGGTGTTTGACGAAGTGCTGAAGCCGATGGGCAAGCGCCCCAAAGGTGTGCGCATTGACTCCGGCGATATTGCCTACCTTTCCAAAAAGGCCCGCCAGATGCTGGATGCCGCCGGTTACCCGGACTGCACCGTCTGCGCTTCCAACTCTCTGGATGAATACATCGTGCGCGACCTGATTTTGCAGGGGGCCCGTGTGGACAGCTTTGGTATTGGCGAGAACATGATCACCGCCAAGAGCGACCCCGTGTTTGGCGGCGTGTACAAGCTGGCCGCAGTGAAAGAGGATGACGGCAGCTATACCCCCAAGATGAAGCTCTCCGAATCCGTGGAAAAGATGACCATTCCCTGCCTGAAAAAGGTATGGCGTATCTATGATGAGGACGGCAAAGCCCAGGCAGACCTGATCACTATGGCAGACGAAGTGGTGGACACCAAGAACGGCATTACCCTGTTTGACCCCATCGAGACCTGGAAGGAATGTACCTATGTCAACAGCACTGCCCGCTGCATTTCCACCCCGATCTATGAGAACGGCAAGCGCGTTTACACCAGCCCCAACCTGGCTGATATCCGCAAGTTCTGCAAAGCCCAGGTGGGCACCCTGTGGGACGAAGTAAAACGCTTTGAAAACCCGCACCGCTATTATGTTGACCTGAGCAGGAACCTGTGGGATACCCGCAGCGAACTGCTGAAGAAGCTGTCCAAATAAAATGCTGTAATTTTATTACAAAATGGTTACAAGCTGCGCCCCCTGCACATACTATGGCAAAGGATGACGGGGTCATTCTTCCATACTGTACAGGGGGCGTTTGTATGTCTGTTTGTTTCCACCGTCTGGCTGCGCCGGGGCAGCTGGTGCTGTTTGCCATGGGCGGTACCGCGTACCTTGCGCTGGAGATCGCCTGGCGCGGCACAACCCATTGGACGATGTTTTTGGCGGGCGGGGCCTGCCTTTGCGCACTGGATGCCCTCGGCCGCCTGCCACTGCCCACCCCGCTGCTGGCGGGGATCGGCGCGGTTGGGGTTTCGGTGCTGGAACTGGGCACCGGGCTTGCCTGCCGCCGTCTGCTGCATGTTGAGGTGTGGGATTACAGCCAGGAATGGGGCAACCTTGCCGGGCTTGTGTGCCCAAAATACACGGCACTCTGGTTCCTTTTGTGCCTGTGGGTGCTGGGTATGATGCGCTTTTTGCGCGGTTTTGCCGCCTATGTGGCCCGCACAAAGGCTTAAAGTACACTTTATCACCCTGCTTTTTCGTCTGCGAGGACTGGAAGTCCGGTTTATCGCCCTGGATGTCTGCTATAATAAAACCATAGGCAATACCGCATAATTCTAAGTGCCGATACGGCGAGCGAGGTGCGGCAGATGCCAAGCCAAAAGCGCAGATAATACTGGATGTATTATCGAGCATTTTGGCAACGCAGATGCCGTGCCGCAGCTGCCGGAGCGGTGCTTAAGCCGCAAGGCGGGAATTGTGCGGTGTTGCCCATAGCAAAGCAGAAAGGCAGGGGTTCCCATGACAGCACAATTCCGGTATGTAGCAGGCCACATTGAAGTTTATTCCGCAACGGGCGAGTTCCTTTTTTCCGCCGATACCATGCAGGAGGCATGGGAGGACTACCAAGACGAAATGTCCGCGTGACGCGTACAGATGAAGCTGCAAAATATACAAAATAACGAAATAGTTTATAATATACAAAAAACTTTTGTAAGATTGTACAAAGCGTGCATTGCAAAATCCCCCTGCGCTGGATATAATAAAGACAGAAAGGAGATGGGGTTGCAATGTTGAACCTTCGTTCGTTTGCAAAGTGGGTACGTGGTATTCTGGACAGTGAGGAAGCCTATAACCTGCCGGAAGATGTCTACAACGACGTGATCCCCTCCGGCGTTCATGACTTCTGCCGCTTCGACCGGGAGTACTAAGACGGTACCGTATCGTTCTCGACGATTGGACCCGCACACGGTAATGGTGCGCAGAAGGATGCGGCTCTGACCGGAATTTACCACGAATAGGGCATAAATAGGATATGGATGATTGATTCACCATAATACTGTTTGTTGCACCTTGAAACAAGCAAGCAGGCACCAGGCCACCCACCCGGTGCGCAGCCCCTCCGGCAATGGTTATGCCGGAGGGGTTGTTTTTTTTTGCAAAATTTAGTATCCTTAAAACGTATTGCTTATTGCAGGGTACAATTTTGCACCCCAAAACGATTGTGAGGTACGCCGTGGAACTGACCCCTTACGCAATTTTTGATATGGATGGCACCCTGTTGTGCTCCACCGGCATGTGGGACCATGTAACGGACCGCATCCTTGCAAAATATGGCAAAACCATCACCCATGAACAGCGCATGGCCAACATGACCCTTACGGTGGAAGGAACCGCCGCGATGTTTGTGCAGCAGCTTGGCGTGCCGCTGACGGAGCCTGAATGCGCAGAGCTGATCCGTGCCGAAGCGCGGTACGGCTATGCGCAGGAAGCCACCGTAAAGCCGGGCGTTGAGCAGGTGCTGGCAGCCATGCACGCACGCGGTATGCGCATGTGCGTGGCATCCGGCACCGAAACACCGCTGATCGAAGCCGCGCTGACCTCCCACGGGCTGATGCGCTGGTTTGAATTTGCGGTGGACTGCAAGAACCCTGACGGCAAAAAGAAGCCGGATGTATATCTGGATGCTTTGCACCGTTTTGGCGTGCAGAACCCCGTGCAGGCAACCGTGTTTGAGGATTCCCCCGTGGGGATTGCCACCGCACGCGCCGCCGGTTTCGCCACCGTTGGCATTTATGATGAACCAATGGCAGAGTTCTGGCCGCAGATTACCCAAACGGCGGATTTTGCCAGCCGCACCTGGCAGGACTGGCTGCAAAATGTGCAGCAGACCGGCCCCGCACCCCGCAAATAAGCATGAAACTATAAGGGCAATACCGCATAATTCTAAGTGCCGATACGGCGAGCGAGGTGCGGCAGATGCTAAGCCAAAAGCGCAGATAATACTGGATGTCTTATCGAGCATTTTGGCAACGCAGATGCCGTGCCGCAGCCGCCGGAGCGGTGCTTAAGCCGTCAGGCGGGAATTGTGCGGTGTTGCCTAAGAATTGAGGCCTGTTATGAAGCTGATCACCTTTACCGTACCGTGTTATAATTCCGCAGCCTATATGGACCGCTGCGTAGAAACGCTGCTGCCCGCCGGGGAGGAGGCCGAGATCATCCTTGTAGATGACGGCTCCAAGGACGACACCGGCAAAATTGCCGATGCCTATGCTGAAAAATACCCCAACATCGTCAAGGTCATCCACCAGGAAAACGGTGGCCATGGCGAGGGTGTCAACCAGGGCATCCGCAACGCAAGCGGTATGTACTTCAAAGTCGTGGACTCTGACGACTGGCTGGATGCCGAAGCTCTGCAAAAGATCATGCAGACCTTGCGCGGTTTTGCCGCCATGGAGCAGCCGGTGGACCTGCTGATGTGCAACTATGTGTACGAGCATGTGGTGGATAACACCCACCACACCGTCAGCTACAAGAGTATTCTGCCGCAGGACCGTGTGTTTTCCTGGGATGAGATCGGCCGTTTTCCGCCGAGCCAGAACATTTTGATGCACACCGTCATCTACCGCACCCAGATCCTGCGTGACAGCGGCCTGGAGCTGCCCAAGCATACCTTCTATGTTGATAACGTGTTCGTCTACCAGCCGCTGCCGCTCTGCCAGCGTCTGTACTATATGGATATTGACCTGTACCGTTACTTTATTGGCCGTGATGACCAGAGCGTGAATGAGAGCGTGATGGTCAAGCGCGTGGACCAGCAGTTGCGCGTGACCAAGATCATGATCGACGCGGTGGATCTGTATGCTCTGCCGGAAAGCCAGAAAAAGCTGCGCGCCTACATGTTCAACTATCTGTCCATGATGATGGCGATCTCCAGCGTGTTCCTGACGATGGATGGCCGCCCGGAGGCTTTTGAAAAAAAGACCGAGCTGTGGCAGTACCTGAAAAACCACGATGAGCGCGTGTACAACAAGTGCCGCTATTCCGTCGCCGGTGCCTGCAACCTGCCCGGTACGCTGGGTCACAAGATCACCCTGTGGGGCTACCATGTGGCACAAAAAATCTTTAAGTTCAACTAAATAATAACAAGCAACGGGGGACTGCCTGGCAGCTCCCCGTTGTTTGTTATTACAGGATTTAGGGCAATACCGCATAATTCTAAGTACCGATACGGCGAGCGAGGTGCGGCAGATGCCAAGCCAAAAGCGCAGATAATACTGGATCCTGCAAAGGTGAGCGCCGCCAGTGGCGGAAACAGCGAACCGAAGCAGGGGCAGCGGTCGCAGAGTGCGAGGGGCTTTTGCCCCCGAAGCACGATGCGGGTACCGCAACCCGACATTATCGAGCATTTTGGCAACGCAGATGCCGTGCCGCAGCCGCCGGAGCGGTGCTTAAGCCGCAAGGCGGGAATTATGCGGTATTGCCTTAGAGCATAAAACAAAAGAGAGGATATCACCGTGAAAATAGCCGAAGTTTCTGCCCGGCCCCCGCAGCTGGTCCAACAGCTGGTGGAGGTATGGCAGCGCTCTGTGCAGGCAACCCACCTGTTTTTGTCTGTGCCGGAAATTGCCGCTATCCGTACTTATGTTCCGCAGGCCCTGTGCGGGGTGGAACACCTGATTGTTGCGCAGGATGAAAGCGGCACACCGGTCGGCTTTATGGGCGTGCAGGAGAACCGGCTGGAAATGCTCTTTCTGGACCCGGAGGCGCGCGGCCAGGGCCTTGGTGCCCGCCTGCTGTGCCTTGGCATGGAGCAGTACGGCGTGAGTGAGCTGACCGTGAACGAGCAGAACCCGGCGGCAGCCGGTTTTTACCGGCACATGGGCTTTGCCGTATACCGCCGCAGTGAGCTGGATGAACAGGGAGGCCCGTACCCGATTTTGTATATGCGGCGGGGGTAAAGCACTGCTCGGCATTGCCCTACGGGGCGCGCGCCAAAATTCTTTCTATTCTTATGGCGTGCAGGCCTGTTTCGTGTTATACTGTATTATATATTTATAAATGGAAAGGCAGAGAGTTATCATGTATCAGCAAGGCGATAAAATGCTGGAAGTGCGGGAGCTGCTTGTAAAAGCGTTTGCTACCGCGTGGAAAAACAGCGACCAAAGCACCGACCGCGATACTTACATCAACAGCAGCATTACCGTGATCGATTCCATGCAGGTGCAGCCGGAAATGATTTACGCCGAAGAAGGCCAGGGCCTGACCGACGGCGAGGAACTGGACCACCTGGCAGACCTGGTGCGTGCCGATGGCACCTGGGTGTATTACGGCGTTCCGGCGGAGAACTTTTTTATTGTTACCTGGATGCCGGATGCCGAAGCAGCTGAAGCTAAGATTGCCGCCCTGCGTGAGGAAGGCGATTGTGTGGCCTGCTGCGTAGACCTTGCCGAAGAATGGAACTTTGGCTGATAAACCGCCGTGCGGCTGAAATACTTGCAGAGGGGAAGTGACCGCCTTGTCTGGCCATGAACCGCAAATCAAAATCAGCATTCCCGCGGCGGCATCCCGCCTGTTGGGGGCACTGCGCCGCGCCGGGTTTGAAGCCTATGTCGTAGGCGGCTGCGTGCGGGACAGCCTGCTGGGGCGTACCCCCGGCGATTGGGATATATGTACCTCTGCCAGACCGGAACAGGTGCGGACGGTGTTTTCCGCCTACCGCCAGATCTTAACGGGGGAAAAGCACGGCACCGTTGCCGTCATCGTGGGCGGCACACCCTACGAAATCACCACCTACCGTGTGGATGGCCAGTACCATGACAGCCGCCACCCGGATGCCGTGCAGTTTGTGCCGCAGGTGCAGCCGGATCTTGCCCGGCGGGATTTTACCATCAACGCCATGGCTTATGCCCCCGGCGAGGGACTGATCGACCTGTACGGCGGCCGCAGTGACCTGCACGCCTGCCTGATGCGCTGCGTGGGCGACCCGGAAGAACGTTTTGCCGAGGACGCCCTGCGCATCCTGCGCGCGGTGCGGCTGGCCGCCCAGCTGGATTTTGCTCTGGAGGAAGCCACCGAGCGCGCCGCGCTGGACATGCGGCAGAGCATCCAGAATATTTCCGCCGAGCGCATTTATACCGAGCTGGATAAGCTGCTGGCCGCCCCCGCTGCGGGCAAAGTGCTGAGCCGCTATGGCAGGATTCTTGCCGGGGCGGTGCCGGAGATTGAGCCATGCATCGGCTGCACCCAGCCGGGGCGCTGGCACTGCTATGATGTGTGGCAGCACACCGCCGTGGCGGTGGAACTGCTGGATGTGGCGGGCATGGACGATAAAAATGCCCGCATTCTGCGGTGGAGTGTTTTTCTGCATGATCTGGCCAAGCCGGAATGCCGCACCGTCGGCCCGGACGGCGCGGCGCATTTCCCCGGCCACAACCAGGCCGGAAGTAAAATGGCGCGCAGCATTCTGCTGCGGCTCAAGGCGCCTACTTATCTTGTGGAAAGCGCCAGCGCGCTGGTTGCTATCCACGATGGTGCCCTGCCCAGCGATGATGCCGGCATCCTGAACATGCTGAACCGCTATGGTGCCGCATTTTTGCAGCGCCTTTGCCGCCTGAAGCTCGCGGATCTTGCCGCCCATGCCCGCAATGCAGGAGTGATGCAGCGCGAACAGCAGGTGCGCGCTTTTGAGGGACGGATGCTGGAACTTTCGGCTACCGCCTGTTATACGGTAGGCCAGCTTGCCGTGAACGGGGCCAGCCTGATGGATGCAGGCATCACCCCCGGTCCCGCGGTGGGTAAGGCGCTGAACACCTTGCTGCGCGCCGTGATGGAGGGCCGCCTGCCCAACGAGAAAGCTGCCCTGCTGGCCGCGCTGGAAAAGGAGGGCCTGCTGTGATTTACGGCATTGGCACAGACCTGTGTGATGTGGGCCGGATTGAAAAGAGCATTGCCCGCCCGGCATTTTTGCAGCATGTGTATACCCCGGCGGAGCAGGAGCTCATTGTCGCCCATACGGGCAAGAAGCAGGCGGAAACCGCCGCGGCCAACTTTGCTGCAAAAGAAGCATTTTTGAAAGCCTGCGGCACCGGCCTTTCCGGGTTCTCCATGGCGGAAATCGCCGCCCTGCGCCAGCCAAGCGGTGCGCCTTACCTGGAATTTACCGGTAAAGCCGCCCGTTTCATGGCGCAGAACCATTTGCAGGCTCATTTGAGCTTGACCCATGAGGCCGGCCTTGCCGGTGCGTTTGTGGTGTTGGAACGGGTGGAGTGATACATGGTTTGCCGCAAGCAGTAAAGCACGGCAAAGCATTTGTGTGGTTTGTGGTACATTTCAAGGCCCCTCCCCGCCGCATGGAAACCTTGCTGATTGCAGCAAACGCTGCAAATCATTTGTAGGGGACGATGCTTGCTGCCCCGCATGTTGGGCATATGGCAACCACTTGCATTCCCCGCCAGATAGAATCGCAATGCTTTTTTGCCCCACCGATTCATGATTAAAATAAAGCCTCCCTGCTTATACTGTAAACAGAACGCATTGCAGTATCAGCAGGGAGGTTTTGTTATGGAAGTGCACAGAGGTGAAGTGTTTTACGCAGATCTCAGCCCGGTGGTTGGGTCGGAGCAGGGGGGAATCAGGCCGGTACTTATCATTCAGAACGATATCGGCAACCGGCACAGCCCCACCGTGATCGCTGCCGCCATCACCAGCAGGCAGGATAAAAACCGCCTGCCCACCCATATCGGCGTGCGGGCCAACCGCTGCGGCCTGGCCAAAGACAGCATTGTGCTGACCGAACAAATTCGCACACTGGATAAACGCCGCCTGAGGGAGCGCGCCGGGCGCATTCCGGAAGATGACATGCGCCGCGTGGATGAAGCACTGGGCGTTTCGATGGGGCTGCACGACCAGCCAGTGGCCCAAAGCACCCATATGGACGGCGGATATTTTTGAAAATCAAATCAGTTCTTCCAGAATGGCATTCTGCACGATCATGCCATTCGGCGTCAGCCGCAGGGTATCGCCATCCAACACAGCATAGCCGCTGGCGGCGCAGTGGCGCAAAAATGCCATCTGGCCGGCATCGAACCGAACGCCGTACCGGGCCGCATACTCGGTCAGATTCAGCCCGCTGCAAAGGCGCAACTGCATGATCAGGTAATCCTCGGCGTTGCAGGGGCCTTCGTACTGCTCTTGAACAGTCCCGGCAATAAAAGCAGCGGTGTCATTGGGCCAAAAGCGGCGCACACTGCCCAGGCAGCTGTGGGCCGCCGGACCAATGCCCCAGTAATCTTTACAGTTCCAATACAGCAGATTGTGCCGCCCTTCGTGGCCGGGGCAGGCAAAGTTGCTGATCTCGTATTGCCGGTAGCCCTCCTGCGCCAGACGCTGCACGGCGTACAGGTAAAACTCCGCAGCGGCGTCGGCATCCGGCAGGCCCGGCGGCGGGTTGCGGCCAAAGGCGGTGCCGGGCTCGATTTTGAGCAGGTAGGCCGAAATATGGGTGCAGCCACCCGCCTGCAGCAGGGCAAGGGTTTTATCAAACTCCGCGATGGAATAATAGGGCAGCGCCAGCATAATATCCCCGCAGATCTCCCGGAAGCCTGCCTCCCGCGCCCAGGCAAACGCCTGCGCGGCGGCAGCAGCGGTATGGGTGCGGCCCAGGCGGCGCAACTGGGCGTCGTCTGCGCTCTGTACCCCAAAGCTGATGCGGGTTACCCCGGCGGCTGCAAAACCAGCCAGATTTTCCGGCGTCACTACATCGGGGTTGGCTTCCAGCGTGATCTCCGCACCCGGCAGCGGGGCGGCGGCTTTGATCAGTCGGTGCACCTGGTCCGGCCGCAGCAGGGCGGGGGTGCCGCCGCCAAAATATAACGTGTCCGGCCTGCGGGAGCTTTTGGAAAGTTCGCGCAGCAGTGCAGTTACATATTCATCCGGCACCCCGCGCGTGCCGGGGGCAGAGTAAAAATCACAATAGCGGCATTTGCTGCGGCAGTAAGGAATGTGCAGGTAAATGCCGTAAGTATCGGGGTTGGGCAAGGCATGGCTCCTTATCTTGCAAAAATGATAGAATTCCGTTAAGGCAACACCGCACAATTCCCGCCTAACGGCTTAAGCACCGCTCCGGCGGCTGCGGCACGGCATCTGCGTTGCCAAAATGCTCGATAATACACAAAGTATTATCTGCGCTTTTGGCTTAGCAGCTGCCGCACCTCGCTCGCCGTATCGGCACTTAGAATTATGCGGTATTGCCTTAAAATAGGGCAGGAACGGAAAAGTGTAATAGAGAATTCACATATCGATAACACATTTCACTCAATACAGAGTATATAATAGAATCAGCCAAAAAGAAAGGGGTCTGTTTTATGGACCAGAAATATTATAATATCTCCTATGCCGAAAGTCCGTTCGGCACGTTAAACCAGTATATGACCCGCACCTACGGCTGGATGGCCGCCGGTTTGCTGGTTACCTTTGCAACGGCATTGCTTACCGTTACCACCCCGCTGTTTGAGCTGATGTTCAGCACTGGCCTGGTATTCCTCCTGAGCATTGCGGAGCTGGTGCTGGTTGCGGTTCTGTCCGCCAGGGTGGAACGCCTGCAGCCCACCACCGCAACGGGGCTGTTCTTCGCCTATGCGGTGCTGAACGGCATCAACCTGAGCACCTACTTTATCATCTATGATCTTTCCACGCTGATTCTGGCGTTCCTGGTTGGTACCGTGTACTTTGGCGTTATGGCTGTTTACGGTGCCCGAACCCAGCGCGATTTGAGCGGCTGGGGTATCAACCTGATGGGTGCTTTGATTGCCATTATTTTGACCAGCCTGGTGGGCGGCCTGATCGGCATGCTGACCGGCGCGGGCTTTGGTATGATGGATATCGTGCTTTGCGCGGTTTCGGTCCTGGTGTTTATGCTGTTCACGGCTTATGACACCCAGAAGCTGAAGTACTATTACGCCTACTATGGCGGCGATGCTTCCATGCTGCACAAATCCTCCATCATCGGCGCACTCAGCCTGTACCTGGATTATATCAACATCTTCCTGTATATCGTCCGCATCGTGGGCCGTTCCCGCCGCAACAACTGATCGGTTTTGATAATTTGAAAAAAGGGCGCTGTTCCGCAAGGGGCAGCGCTCTTTTTGCTGTGCGTCCAGGGTTGACAAAAAAGGCCAAACGGCCTATAATGCTTTATGTTAAACGCATTGACGGAGAAAGTATGCCTGCAAACTTAGCACAGAGAGGGCGGCCATCGGCTGTAAGCCGCCCCGAAAGCCTGCTGGCAGAAGTTCGCTCCTGAGCGGCCTGTGTGAACCCTGCATTGCAGCCATTAGCGCGGGACGGTCTGCCCCGTTACAAAGCATCGAGTGCCGCCAGACATGGTTTGGCGGAACACGGGTGGTACCGCGGAGTGTAAATGAATGTTACAGCTTCGTCCCTGATTTTACCGTTCAGGGACGGGGCTTTTTTATTTTGTTTTGCAGCAAAAGCGAGCAGCCTTCGCCCCGTAAATCATCAAAGAGGTGCATTATGGAAGAAAAAATCGCCGCACTGCGCGCCGAGCTGGAAGCCGACCTTGCAGCAGTGCACAACAAAGATGAACTTTCCGCCTTTTGGCAGAAGTATCTGAGCAAAAACGGCAGCGTGACCGGACTGACCAAGTCCCTGCGCGATGTTCCCAAAGAGGAACGCCCCGCCGCCGGTAAAACCATCAACGAATTCAAGGTCTGGGTGGAGGGCCAGTATCAGGCTGCTTCCGCCGAGATCGAAAAGGCCGAACTTGCCGCCCGCAACAAGGACGAAGCCGTGGATATCACCCTGCCCGGCACCCACCACGCCACCGGCGCACTGCATCCTATCACCCAGATCAAGAATGAGATCATTGATGTGTTTGCCGGCATGGGCTTTGAAATTTACGAAGGCCCCGAAATTGAGGACGATGACCACAACTTTACCCGCCTGAACGTACCCAAAAACCACCCGGCCCGCGATATGCAGGATACCTTCTATGTGGCGGATGACATTGTTCTGCGCACCCAGACCAGCGGCGGCCAGATCCGTGTGATGGATAAGGAAAAGCCCCCCATCAAGGTTCTGGTGCCCGGCCGCGTGTTCCGCTCTGACTCTGACGCAACCCACTCCCCGATGTTCCACCAGATGGAAGGTCTGGTTGTGGATAAGGGCATTACCCTGTGCGACCTGCAGGGCATGCTGGACCGCTTTGTGCAGGCTTTGTTTGGCCCGGAGGTCAAAACCCGCCTGCGCCCGTCCTATTTCCCGTTCACTGAGCCCAGTGTGGAGGTTGACGTAAGTTGCTTTGAATGCCACGGCAAGGGCTGCCCTCTGTGCAAGCACAGTGGCTGGATCGAAGTTCTGGGGGCTGGCGTTGTGCACCGCAGCGTGCTGGAAAACTGCGGCATTGACCCTGAGGTATACTCCGGCTTTGCTTTCGGTATCGGTATCGAGCGTATCGCCATGCTTAAGTACGGCATCAACAACATCGGCCTGATGTTCGAGAACGACCTGCGCTTCCTCGAACAGTTCAAGGGTTAAGGAGGGGAACAACAATGAAAGTACCATTCAGCTGGCTTAAACAGTATGTGGATATTGATGTTTCCGCCCAGGAGCTGGAAACCAAACTATTCGACTGTGGCTTTGAAGTAGAAGAACTCATCGACCTTGGCGCTGAGATCAGCAAGGTTGTTGTTGGCGTTGTGACCGAGTGCGTGCCCCAGGAGGGCACCCACCTGCATATCTGTAAGGTGGACTGCGGCGACTATGGCCATGATATTCAGATCTCCACCGGTGCGTCCAATGTGTACGCCGGTATGCACACCCCCGCTGCTCTGGACGGCTCCACGCTGCCCGGAGGCATCAAGATCAAGGCAAAGCCCTTGATGGGCATTGAATCCAACGGTATGCTCTGCTCCGGCGAGGAACTGGGTCTGAACGAGGACCTGTACCCCGGCGCTGAGGTATACGGCCTGCTGGACCTGCCCAAAGATACCGTGCCCGGAACCCCCATTCAGCAGGTTGTTGGGTTGGATGATTATATCTTTGATATCTCCATCACCGCCAACCGTGCCGACTGCCAGAGCGTTCTGGGCATTGCACGCGAAGTTGCCGCTGTGCTGAATAAGCCCCTGAAAATGCCTGCCACCGATTACACCGTGAGCGATTACAAGGACCCGCGCCTGAGCATTACGGTGGAAGCACCGGACCTGTGCCCGCGCTACCTGGGCCACTATGTGCGCAACATCACCACCGGTGAATCTCCGCGCTGGATGCGCCGCCAGCTGGCCTTGTGCGGCCTGCGCAGCATTTCCAACGTGGTGGATATCACCAACTATGTCATGCTGGAAATCGGCCAGCCGATGCACGCCTTTGATATGGACACGCTGGAAAGCTGCCAGATCATTGTGCGCCGTGCCAAGGACGGCGAGAAGATCACCACGCTGGACAGCAAGGAGTTTACCCTGACCCCCCAGAACCTGGTCATCTGCGATGGCGAAAAGCCGGTTGCCCTGGCCGGTGTTATGGGCGGCCTGAACAGCGAGATCAAGCCGGAAACTACCCAGCTGCTGTTTGAATCTGCCAAGTTTGCCCGCGATAACATCCGCAAGACCGCCCGCGGCCTTGGCCAGAACACGGATGCTTCCGCCCATTACGAGAAGGGCATCAGCGAATATATCACCGAGCTGGGCATGGCCCGCGCCCTGCACCTGATCCAGGAGCTGGGCTGCGGCGAAGTGACCGCCACCGAGTTTGACTGCTCTGCCGGGGCTCCGCGTAAAGGCAAGCACTTCACCGCCCGCATCAGCGCCATCAACGCCATTCTGGGCATTACCGTGCCCACCGAGGAAATTCTGGCCATCCTGAAAAAGCTCAGCTTTGAAGTGACGATGGAAGCCGACGGTGACACCATGCAGGTGGTTGCTCCGCGCTACCGCGAGGATATCGAGATCGGCGAGCCGGACCTGGCCGAGGAAGTGATCCGTGAATATGGCTATGACCATATCACCCCCACCTTCCTGAAAGCTGCCCAGGTCACCACCGGGGGCCTGACGGCTGACCAGCACCGCCGCGATAAGCTCAAGAGCGCTATGTGTGCCCAAGGCTTCTATGAGGCTATGACGCTGGCATTCTATGCGGATGCCGACCTGGATGCCCTGCACATTGCCCCCGATGCACCGGAGCGCAATGCCATCCGCATTGTCAACCCCATCTCCTCCAACCTGACCATCATGCGCTCCCTGCTGGCACCCAGCCTGTTGAACGTGGCGGTTACCAATCTGAAAAAGGGCAACGCTGCCGGCCGCCTGTTTGAGCTTTCCAACATTTATGTGCCCAAACAGCTTCCGCTGACCGAACTGCCGGAAGAGCGCCTGCACCTGGGCTTTGTGGCCTTTGGTGAGCATGAGGACTTCTTTGCCGTTAAGGGCGCACTGGAAGACCTGGCTGCTTCCTTCGGCGTAACCTTTGAGGTGGAGCGTGCCGAGGATGTGCCTTACCTGCACCCCGGCATTGCCGCTTACATCCTGTGCAACGGCGTGCGTGTGGGCAGCTTTGGCAAGCTGGCCAACGATGTGCAGGCCGGTCTGGATCTGCCGCGTGACAGCCGCGCCAACCAGAAGATCTTCCTGGGCGAGATCGATTACGAGACGCTGGTGGCACAGCTGCCTGCCGGTCTGCGTTATCATCCGCTGCCGGAGTTCGATACCGTGGCCCGTGACCTGGCTCTGGTTGCTGACGAGGAAACCCCCTGCGGCACCATCATTGCCGAAATGAAGCGCGCCTGCAAGCAGCTGGCCGATGTGGAGCTGTTTGATATCTACCGCAGCGAAGCCATTGGCGCCGGCAAAAAGAGCATGGCGTTCACCTTGCACTTTGCACCGGAAAACAAAGCCCTGGAAGCTGCCGATGTGGACCGCTTTGTCAAGAAAATCCTCGGCAACCTCAAGTTCAAGCTGGGCATTGAGATCCGCTGAACTCTTTTGCCGCGTTCGCTGCCGCCCGGCGGTAAGCTGAACGCCTGAACGAAAATAACACAAAACCACCCCTTGCCCCGACCGCACGGTAAAACCTTGTGCGGCAGGGCAGGGGGTGGTCGTTTTATATTCGGCCACTGGCCTAAATGCGCCGCGCCAAAAACAAACCCGCCGGGGCAGGCAGCTGTTGTGCTGCGCCGCCCCGGCGGGTGCTGCTATCTATGGTGCTGTAGTCAATCAGGTATCGGAATCCAGCTTCAGCACGGCGGTAAAGGCTTCGCTGGGCAGGGTCACGCTGCCCAGTTTGCGCATCTTCTTTTTACCGGCTTTCTGCTTTTCCAGCAGCTTCTTTTTACGGGTAATATCGCCGCCATAGCACTTGGCCAAAACATCCTTGCGCACGGCCTTGACTGTTTCGCGGGCAATGATCTTGCCGCCCACGGCCGCCTGAATGGGAATTTCAAACAAAGCGCGCGGGATGTTCTCCTTCAGCTTTTCGCAGATGCGGCGCCCCTTGGCGTAAGCGTTATCCGCAAATACAATCATCGAAAGCGCATCCACGATCTCGCCGTTCAGCAGGAAGTCTAGCTTGACCAGCTCGGACTGGTGCCAGCCCTCCCACGCATAGTCATAGCTGGCGTAACCGCGGCTGCGGCTCTTGATGGCGTCAAAGAAGTCATAAACAATCTCGCCCAGCGGAATCTGGTAATGCAGGTCCACGCGAGTCTCATCCAGGTAATCCATCGCAATCAGGGTGCCACGCTTTTGCTGGCACAGGTCCATCAGCGGGCCAACATAATCGTTGGGGGTGTAAATGTGGGCATCCACAAATGGTTCTTCCGCCTTGGCAATGCGGGCCGGGTCGGGATAGGCGGAGGGGTTATCGATCACTTCCACCGTGCCGTCCGTCAAGGTCAGCCGGTACTGAACACCGGGGGTGGTGGTGATCAGGTCAAGGTCAAACTCGCGCTCCAACCGCTCGGTGATGATTTCCATGTGCAGCAGCCCAAGGAACCCGCAGCGGAAGCCGAAGCCCAGGGCTGCACTGGTTTCCGGCTCAAAGCTCAAGGCGGCATCGTTCAGCTGCAGCTTTTCCAGCGCATCTTTCAAATCAGGGTAGTCGGCGCCATCGGCGGGGTAAATGCCGCAGAACACCATCGGCGTTACCTGGCGGAAACCGGGCAGAGCTTCCGCCGTGGGGGCTTCGGCCAGGGTGATGGTATCGCCCACGCGGGTATCGCGCACGGTCTTGATGGAGGCTGTCAGGTAGCCGACTTCACCGGCCTCCAGCTTATCGCAGGGGGCCAGGGCAGTAGCACCCATGTGGCCTACTTCCACCAGCTGGAAGGTTGCGCCGGTGTTCATCAGCTTGATGGTATCGCCGGGGCGCACGGTGCCTTCAAACACGCGCACATAGACGATAACGCCCTTGTAGCTGTCGTAAATGGAGTCAAAGATCAGGGCTTTCAGCGGGGCATCGGGGTCGCCCTGCGGGGCGGGAACATCCTGCACCACGCGTTCCAGCACTTCGCGGATATTGATGCCCATCTTGGCGCTCACGCGCGGGGCATCCATGCAGGGCAGACCGATGACATCCTCCACCTCTTTGGCGGCGGCATCCGGGTCAGCGCTGGGCAGGTCAATCTTATTCAGGATGGGCACAACTTCCAGGTTGTGGTCAATGGCCAGGTAGCAGTTGGCCAGCGTCTGGGCTTCCACGCCCTGGCTGGCATCCACCACCAGGATGGCACCCTCACAGGCAGCCAGGCTGCGGCTGACTTCGTACTGAAAGTCAACGTGGCCCGGCGTGTCGATCAGGTTGAATTCGTATTCCTTGCCGTCATCGGCGTGGTAGTGCATGGTAACGGCGCGGGCTTTGATGGTAATGCCGCGCTCGCGTTCCAGCTCCATGTCGTCCAGAATCTGGTCCTCCATGGTGCGCTTGTCCACGCTGTCGGTCAGCTCCAGAATACGGTCCGACAGTGTGGACTTGCCGTGGTCAATGTGGGCAATGATACAAAAGTTGCGAATATTGTCGCGTGCCATCAGGTTTCCTCCAAATCGTTCCAGATACGCACCGGCGCGCCGTCCCGCAGGTAAACACGGGGAACCCGGCGGCTGATGCCGCAGATAATTTCATAGTTGATGGTGCCGGTCTTAGCTGCAATGCTGTCGGCGGTATCTGCGCCGATCGCAGCGTTTTCAGGGCCGAATACCGTTACTTCATCATTCATTTTAACATCGGGGATGTCGGTCACATCCACCAGGGTCTGATCCATGCACACCCGGCCGATTATCGGGGCGGGCTTTCCGTGGATGCTCATAACCCCCGCATTGGGGTTGCCATTGCTGCCGGAAAGCGCGCGGGGGTAGCCGTCCGCATAGCCAACGCATACGGTGGCAACCTTGCGGGGTGTGTTGGCTGTGTAGGTGCGGCCATAGCTCACGCTCTCGCCGGGTAAAAGGTCCTTTACAAATTCCACAACACTTTTCAGCGTCATGGTGGGGCGCAGGCCGTCAAAATGCACTTCCGGGCTGGGGTCCAGCCCATACAGGATAATGCCTGCGCGGGTCAGGCTGTGGTGCCATTCCGGGTAGCGCATTTGTGCGGCAGAGTTGGCGCAATGGATGGTGTGCAGGGCAACGCCGTCCGCCTGCAGCCGCTGCACGGTGCGCTCAAACAGGGCGTGCTGGGCTTGGGTGTAGGCTTCGTTTTCCGGCGTGGTGCTGTCTGCCACGGCAAAATGCTGGAAAATACCGCTGAAGTGCAGCTTGGGCAGGGCGGCGCAGCGCTCCATGGCAGCGATTGCCGCCTCAAAGTCAGAACGCACGCTGAACCCAATGCGTCCCATACCGGTATCAACCTTAAAGTGGCAGTATACCTCCACGCCGGCGTTTTGGGCGGCAGCGGAAAGCGCCTTGGCATACTCTTCGGAATAGACGGTCTGGGTAATGCAGTTGAACGCCAGCTGATCCACCTGCAGCGGGTCGGTGTAGCCCAAAATCAAGATGGGTTTACTGATCCCGTGGCGGCGCAGGTGCCGCGCTTCGGCCAGGCAGCTGACCGCAAAAGCGGCTGCACCGTTTTCTTCCAGCCAGGGCCCGGCCACAGCGGCGCCGTGGCCGTAAGCGTCCGCCTTGACAACGCAGCACACCGGCGCGCCCACCGTCTTTTGGATCAGTGCCAGGTTGCTCTGCATAGCATCCAGATCAACCAATGCCCAACAATGCTTTTCGTACAGTTCGTTCGTCATTGCAATCCACCCCATTTCGATACAAAACACAACAGGGAATCTAACCCCGCGTGCGCCCGGTATGCAGCGGCCGCCAGCCGTCAATGCCGCTTTGCTGCAAAGCGTGCAGTGTTTTCTGACGGAAAGCCGGGTCGTCCCGGCTCATCTGCTGCACAAACAATTTGGTCTGTTCGCGCACTGTGGCGCCATCAGCCGGGCAGCGGCTTTTGATGATGGGCAGCCCGGCGTGGTATACCGCGCTTTTTACCTCGCTTTCGGTGGCAAAGATCATTGGCCGGATCAGCGTAATGTTGCGCTGGTCCAGATAGGTCACGGGCGAAAAACACCCAATACGGCCTTCCCGCCAAAGGTTCATGTAAAAAGTCTCCACGGCATCATCCAGGTGGTGCCCCAGCGCCACTTTGTTGCAGCCAAGTTCCTGCGCGGCAGCGTGCAGTGCCCCGCGCCGCATTTTGGCACACAGCGCGCAGGGGTTCGGCTCTTTGCGGTAATCAAATACCACGGGGCCGATATCCGTGCGCCGTATTTCGTAAGGAATGCCTTCCTGCGCAAACAGGTCCGCAAGTGGCTGGTAGTCGGCTTCCACCCCGCCAAAGCGCGGGTCCAGCGTGACCGCCATGACCTCAAACGGAACGCCGAGATACCGCCGCAGGTGTCCCAGCGCCACGGTCAGCGCAACGCTGTCCTTCCCGCCGGAAACACCAACGCATACCCGGTCGCCCGGTGCGATCATCTCGTAATCCTGCACTGCCTTGCGCAGCAGACCCTCCAAGCGCTGCATGCCCGTTCCACCTTACCTTTATACACTCTAAGACGATACTATAAACATCGCTATTATAGCACATCCTGCTGTCCAATGCCAACAGCCGCAGCCAAATCGGAAGAATTTTATCAAAGCACCGCACAGGAGCTGCAAAAACAAAGCCGCACCCGCGCCGCAGTTTGGCTGGCAAAGCAGGGCAGGGGAGAAAACCGGAAACCAGCAGACTGCACAAAGCGGGCAGAACACTTTGCTGCAGGGTACACAAAAACAGGTGCAAAAGGCAAAACAGTAAAATGCCGTTTACGAAAACGTTAGAAAACAAGAGAAAACGCAAGAAAACAAGAGCTACGCGAGAATAAAATGATTTTATTTGCAAAATCCCTTGACGAAACAGCGCGTATTTGCTAAAATCATACTTGCGCGAAATCAGCGCAGTGCCGTGCTGTGCATTGCGCTTTGAATAAACCGAAATGATTCGGATGCGTCACTATAAAGTATGGAGGATTCAAATCATGAGCACTACTCTCGCTAAGCCCGCTGAGATGGTCGACCGCAAGTGGTATGTTATTGATGCTGCCGGCAAACCGCTCGGCCGCGTTGCTGCCCAGGCCGCTGTCCTGCTGCGTGGTAAGAACAAGACTACCTTTACCCCCAATGTTGACTGCGGTGACCATGTCATCGTGATTAACTGCGACGAAGCTGTTCTGACTGGCAAGAAGCTGGAAAAGAAGTATCATCGCACCCATTCTGGCTGGATCGGCGGCCTGAAGGAAACCCAGTATAAGACCTTGATGGCTGAAGCCAGCGATAAGGCTATGACCTACGCTGTTAAGGGCATGGTTCCTTCCAACACCCTGGGCGCTAAGGCTATGACCCGCCTGCACTGCTACAAGACTGCTGAGCATGCACATGCTGCCCAGAAGCCCGAAGTTGTGGAATTTTGATAAGGAGGCAATAGAAGATGTACGAAACTAAACAGTATTTCTACGGCACTGGCCGTCGTAAGCATTCCGTTGCCCGCGTCCGCGTCTACAATGGCACCGGCAAGATTACCATCAACAATCGTGATATCGACGATTACTTCGGCCTGGAAACCCTGAAGCTGATGGTCCGCAGCCCGCTGGCTCTGACCAACACCGATGGCAAGTTCGACATCGTGATTAACGTTGTCGGCGGCGGTACTTCCGGCCAGGCTGGCGCTATCCGCCACGGCCTGTCCCGCGCTCTGCTGCAGTTCGACCCCGAGCTGCGCAGCACCCTGAAGAAGGCTGGCTTCCTGACCCGCGATCCTCGTATGAAGGAACGTAAGAAATACGGTCTCAAAGCCGCTCGTCGCGCACCGCAGTTCAGCAAGCGCTGATTTATTCAATCCGATTCTTATTATGTCGGCTCATTTTGGGCCGACATTTTTTATGACGTGTTTTCTGTTACAGTCAGGAACATAGTGCCTGCCCGTTCAGGCGGTTGGACTTGATGTGGAAGGGGAACTTATGTTATCAACAAAAACAAAAGAGCATATCCGGCGCCGTGCCGCGCTTGGGTTGCCGCGGTGGGGAACTCTGCTGGTAAGCCTGGGGGCGCTGGCGGGCTGTGTGGCCTTCACCGGCAGCCAGCTGCATGTGGTTAAAATTACCGATACCCACGGTGCACAGGGCATGGCTATCACCTCGGCGCATGATATCAAAACGCTGATGCAGCAAGCCGGCATTGCGGCACCCGATACCGAGGACGAGCTGGAAATTACCGAGGATGCAGGCCTTGACCAGATCCACATCCTGCGCGCTTACACCGTGCCCGTCACGGTGGACGGCGGTGTGCAGGAGGTTGTGGTGACCGGCGGCACCGTGGGAGATGCTCTGGCGGAAGCCGGCATTACCCTTGGCCCAGATGACTGGATTGAGCCTGCGCTGGATACCCCGGCCCAGGAAAACACCATGGTGACCATCCAGCGGGTGCGCTATGAAGAATACACTCAGGACGAAGTGATTCCCACTGAGACCCAGTATGTGGAAACCAGCCTGTTCTACCGCAAACAGAGCAAAGAACAGCTGATCCGGCAGGGCAGCGACGGCCTGTGCAGCGTGAGCTACCGGGAAACCTATGTGGATGGCGAACTGACTGACACAACAGAAACGAACCGCGAAACTGTGATAGAAATGGTGCCCACCATTATAAAACACTATGACGATCAGGCACCTGTCAGCTCCTTCGTGGGCCCCGAGATCGTGGACGGCAAACCATGCGAGGGCATTGCGGCGACTTATACCGCACAGCGTTCCACCGGGTATTCGGCATCGCCGACGGCAAAAGGATCTTCGGGGCGGCGGCTGACCTATGGTACGGTGGCGGTCAACCCCAATGTGATTCCCTATGGCAGCCTGATGTATATTACCTCCGCAGACGGCCGGTTTGTGTACGGTTATGCTTATGCGGCAGATACCGGCACAGCCATGATGACGGGGAGCGCATTTATTGACCTGTATTACGAGACTTACTCCGAAAGCGTTGATAATGCAGTGATTGCCGTGAATGTGTATGTGCTGGACAGCGATACCGCAGCCAAGTATAAAGAAGAAAACGACGCCATTTTAGAGGCAGATAATACGCCCGGATTATAAAGGCAATACCGCATAATTCTAAGTGCCGATACGGCGAGCGAGGTGCGGCAGATGCTAAGCCAAAAGCGCAGATAATACTGGATGTCTTATCGAGCATTTTGGCAACGCAGATGCCGTGCCGCAGCTGCCGGAGCGGTGCTTAAGCCGCAAGGCGGGAATTGTGCGGTGTTGCCTAAAAATAAACAGCAGACAAAAAAGCGCCTGCCGCACGTTGCTGTGCGGCGGGCGTTTTGCATAACACCTGATATAAAATTTTATGCAGTACGCGGCAGCGGTTATCTGCTATAATACAAGCAACAAGCAAAACAGGTGTATCGGAAAACAGAGAAACGGGCTGTATTTTCAGCTTTTAAGATACACCCCAAGGGAGTAGAAACATGAATACAAACAACAAACACCCCCATTTTTCCCGCACGGTGCTGCATAACGGGGAAGAACGTGTAAAACGCATCTTTCGTGACCAGCTGGCCGAGTTGGCCGGCCTGCTGGAAGTGGGCATTTCGCTGCTGGTTGTGGTGGCGTTGATGCTGGCGGTGGTGCCGCTGATCAAAATGCTGCCCGGCCTGCTGGTGGATACCAATGAAGTGGAAATCAGCCTGTTTTTGCAGCGCGCGCTGGATATCGTCATCGGCATCGAGTTCATCAAGATGCTTGCCAAGCACAGCCCCGGCAGTGCGCTGGAAGTGCTGCTGTATGCCATTGCCCGCCATATGATCGTTGGGCATGAATCGGCAGTGGAAAACTTTATCAGCGTGGCATCCATTGCGCTCATCTTCTTTGTGCGCAAGTTCCTGTTTGTTCCGGCGTTTGGTGCAACCATGCCCGGCGGCCGCAAGGCACCGGATATTGAGGAGATGGAAAAACAGGATACGGCAGGGGAGAGCGAAAAATAAGCCACTGCGCTGTAAAAACAAAAATCAGCCAAAACAAAAGCTCCGCAGCTGGGCATTTGCCTTTGCTGCGGAGCTTTTTGGCATATTATGTAAATTTAAGCTGTTTCAGGGATAAAACGCCATCAGAACAACCCGGTAATGCGGCCTTCTGCGTCCACATCAATATCCATGGCGGCGGGGTGCTTGGGAAGGCCGGGCATCGTCATAATGCTGCCGCAGATGACGACCACAAACCCAGCACCGGCGGAAAGGCGCACTTCGCGTACATTCATTTTAAAGCCGGTGGGGGCGCCGGTCAGCTTGGCGTTATCGCTGAAAGAATACTGCGTTTTGGCAATGCAGACAGGCAGCTCGCCGTAGCCCATGGCGGCCAGGTCGTCCAGCATCTTCTTGGCGGCGGGAGTGTAGGTCACGCCGTCAGCACGGTAGATTTTTTTGGCAACTGCTTCGATCTTCTCCGGCAGAGAAGCGCCCAGGTCGTAGGTGTACTGGATGGGCTGGGGGGCTTCCGGCATGATGGAAAGAACGGTCTCGGCCAGGGCTTTGCCGCCCTCGCCGCCCTTGGCGAACACTTCGGACAGGGCGCACTTGACGCCCGCCTTGGCGCATACTTCCTCGATTACGGCCATCTCTTCCGGCGTGTCGGTGGGGAAAGCGTTGATGGCAACGCAGACGGGCAGGCCAAAGCCGTTCTTGATGTTGTCAATGTGGCGCTCCAGGTTGGCCGCGCCCTTGCGGACGGCCTCCACGCTAGGCTTGTTCAAATCCGGCTTGGCAACGCCGCCGTGGGATTTCAGCGCACGGACGGTGGCAACCAGAACCACCGCAGAGGGGTGCAGGTCCGCCATGCGGCACTTGATATCCAGGAACTTTTCAGCGCCCAGGTCGGCACCAAAGCCTGCTTCAGTCACAACGTAATCGGCCAGCTTCAGGCTCAGTTTGGTGGCAGTCACGCTGTTGCAGCCGTGGGCAATGTTGGCAAAGGGACCGCCGTGGATGATGGCGGGGTTGTTTTCCAGCGTCTGGACCAGGTTGGGGTCAATGGCATCTTTCAGCAAAGCCGCCATAGCGCCTGCTGCGCCGATCTGCCCCGCAGTGACCGGCTGGCCATCGTAAGTATAAGCACACACAATGCGGCTCAGGCGGTCTTTCAGGTCGGCCAGGTCGGTGGCCAGGCAGAAGATCGCCATGACCTCGCTGGCAACGGTGATGTCAAAGCCGTCCTCACGCGGGGTGCCGTTCACCTTGCCGCCCAGGCCGTCCACAATAAAGCGCAGCTGGCGGTCATTCATGTCCATGCAGCGCTTCCAGGCGATGCGGCGGGGGTCAATGTTCAGCGGGTTGCCCTGCTGGATGGAGTTGTCGATCATGGCAGCCAACAAGTTGTTTGCGGTGCCAATGGCGTGAATATCGCCGGTAAAGTGCAGGTTGATATCTTCCATGGGCACAACCTGGGCGTAACCGCCGCCCGCAGCGCCGCCCTTTACACCGAACACGGGCCCAAGGGAGGGCTCACGCAGGCAGAGCATCGTCTTTTTACCCATGGCGTTCAGGGCGTCCGCCAGGCCAACACTGGTGGTGGTTTTGCCCTCGCCAGCAGGGGTGGGGCTGATGGCGGTCATCAGGATCAGCTTGCCGTCTGGGCGGTCACTGTGGATCAGCTTGTGGTTGATCTTGGCTTTGTAACGGCCATAAGGAATCAGGTCCTCGTCCGTAAGGCCCAGTTTTTCAGCTACTTTGGCAATGGGCAGCATTTTGGCTGCCTGTGCAATTACAATGTCGCTCAGCATGTGGCATTCCTCCGTTTACAAAAAATAAAGGGCTGCGTACACTATACATCAGTGTATGCAGCCCAGACGGTCGGCTTAATGCAGGGAATAGCCCGCTTCCCCGGTGGTCATGCCCACCAGATTCCGTCAGTCAGCGGCCCTGCGTTATTGTTACTGTATCACACCGGCACACAGTTTGTCAAGCCAATTTTTGGCGGATACAAAAGGGTAGAAAAAAGCCGCCCGTGCTATACCCAGGCGGCAGAAAAAGGGGGGTTGCCAATGTGGACAGATTCAGAGTACATATCCGAGCCAATTCCGGTGTTTCTGCGTTCGTTAGTGACACAGAATGCTGGGAATTGGAAGCGGAAGAAGCCGATTAGTTCCTAGGCAAGCGGAGCGTCACTGTTCACGCGGCGGCACCCCATCCTCTTCTTTGTATTGTACCACAGAGCTTACCACTCTGTCAATATTTTATCGCCGAAAGGCAAGAAAGGAAGTATCTTACGTTCACTTCTACTGCTATCGTTACCGCCGCCCGTTCTGTCAACACTAACCGCACCCGTGGGGATGATGACAAGAAGTTTGCAACCAACGTTGCCCGCTTCAAGGCCGTCAAGAACAGAATAAAAAACAACGGATCAGCGCTTGCTGCTCTTGCGCCACAGGCCCATCTTTTCGGCGTCGGCAATCAGCTGCTCACGGAAATCTGGGTGGGCAATGTTGATCAGGGCTTCGGCACGCTCCCAGGCGGTCAGGCCCTTCAGGCGGGCAACGCCGTACTCGGTCACCAGATAATCGGTGTTGGCGCGGGTATCGGTCACAACACTGCCGGGGTGCAGCGTGGGACGGATGCGGCTTTCGTTTTGGCCGGTCTTTTTGTTAAAGAAGGTGGAGGACAGGCAGATGAAGCTCTTGCCACCCTTGGAAAGATAGGCACCCAGCACAAAGTCCAGCTGGCCGCCTGCACCGGAAATGGCACGGGTGCCGCTGCTTTCGGCGTTCACCTGGCCATACAGGTCAACGTCAATGGCGTTGTTGATGGAGATAAAGTTATCCAGGCTGCTGATCACCCGCACATCGTTGGTGTAATCAACGGGTACAGACATACACTCCGGATTGTTATCCAGGTAGTCGTACATCTTTTGGGTGCCGGCACCGAACGCATAGACCTGGCGGCCGTTGTCAATGTTCTTACAGCGGCCGGTAATGCGGCCAGCCTTTGCCATATCTACAAAAGAGTCCACATACATCTCGGTATGTACGCCCAAATCTTTCAGGTCGCTCTCGGCAATCATGGCGCCGATGGCGTTGGGCATGCCGCCGATGCCAAGCTGCAGGCAGGCGCCGTTGGGGATGCGGTCCACCACCAGGCGGGCAACAGCCTGGTCAACTTCGGTGGGGGCACCGCCGCCGCCCAGCTGGTCGATCGGCGGGTTGTCACCCTCGATAATGCCGTCAACCTGGGAAATGTGCAGGCAGTTGTCGTAGCCGCCCAGGCAGACCGGCATGTTCTTGTTCACTTCCACAAACACCTTGTCGGCCTTGCGGGCAGCATCGGCCAGATGGCTGGCGCAGGGGCCGAGGTTGAAGTAGCCGTGGCTATCCATGGGGGCAACCACAAACACCGCAATGTTCAGCGGGTCGGGGCTTTCGCGGTAGTAGCGCGGCAGCTCGGAGTAGCGCAGGGGAGAATAGTAAGCGTAACCGGCGGCAACGGCCTTGCGCTCAATGCCGCCCATATGCCAGCTGTTCCAGCAGAAGTGCTCTGCCTGATTTTCGATCTTGAAAATTTCCGGCACATGGCACAGGATGCCGCCGCGGAATTTAATCCCGTGCAGCTCCGGCAGGCGCTTGGCCAAAGCAGCGTCAAAGCTGACAGGGGTGCCGATGGCCCAGCCGTAATCGACCCAATCGTCATCCTTGACCAAAGCGGCAACGCGGTCGGCCGTTGTCAGTTTCTGTGCATAAACAGTGTTAAAATCCATTTCTACAAACAGCTCCTTTGTTCATTCCGCAAAAACTGCTTATGTAATCTTTGCGGATTTGCTTACCTATTTATATAATGTTTATGGGGCGGTACGCTGCTCTGGCGGTACGCACAGTGCGGATGCCTGAAAATCAGCCGCCCGGTGGCGTGGCGCGCTGCCCGCAGCGGGGGAGCCCCGCCGGAAGAATGGCGGCACAGCACCACAACCATTGATATTATTTTAACATTATATTGACGCTTGTCAACCAATAAAGTTCATTTTTTGCCCCCAAAACGTGCAAATCGGGTGGATTTTGTACATTCCACTGAAACAGCCCAGAAACTTTTGTCGGATTTTTAACAGATAAGCCATTGACAAAAGCTTAACAAAAGTGTAAAACTATAAGTGTGAGCCAAACGGATCCCTGAAATAGGAGCCGGAGTTCACTTGCAGCACCAGGCAGGCGGTACGGTCTGCGGCGGGGGTTAAGGCCCGCCCATTAAACGCGCGGCGCGCATGGTGCTTTTATTTCCGTCCAGGACTGTTAGATTTTTAACAGCTTTGGCACTGCAGAGGAACTAAAGATTATGCCCATTGCAATGTATCCCGGCAGCTTTGACCCCGTTACACGCGGCCACCTGGATATTATCAAACGCAGTTCCCGCATGTTTGATACCCTGATCGTTGCCGTGCTAAACAACAGCGCCAAAACCCCGTTGTTTACCGTGAAGGAAAGGGAAGAGATGCTGCGGGAATGCTGCAAGGATATCCCCAATGTCAAGGTGATGAGCTTTGACGGCCTGACAGTCAACTTTGCCCAACAGCAGCACGCCACCGTAATGGTGCGGGGGCTGCGCGCCGTAACGGATTTTGAAAACGAGATCCAGCTGGCGCACACCAATCACGCGCTCTACCCGGGGATCGAAACCGTGTTTCTGTCAACGTCCCTGAAATGGAGCTACCTTTCCTCCACCATTGTGCGGGAGGCTGCCCATTACAACCACGATGTTTCCAAGTTCGTTACCCCCAATGTGGAAGCTGCCCTGAAGAAAAAAATCCGTGAGGGTAAAGTTTGACCCCCCGAAAACGTGCTTTGTCGGGTCGCTAAGGCCTGTAAAGATACAAAGGATTCCCAACCGTCTAAATAAGATTCATATTTTTAGGAGGCTGTTTCTTATGAAGAAAATCGTTATCGCATCCGCATGCCGTACTGCTATCGGCAAGTTCGGCGGCACCCTGGCCAATGTTCCTGCTGTAGAGCTGGGCTCCATTGTCATCAAGGAAGCCCTGAACCGCGCCAATGTCAAGCCGGAGCAGGTTGACCACGTTTACATGGGCTGTGTTATCCAGGCTGGTCTGGGCCAGAACGTTGCACGCCAGGCTTCTCTGAAAGCCGGCCTGCCCATCGAGACCCCCGCTGTCACCGTCAACGTTGTCTGCGGCTCTGGCCTGAACTGTGTGAACATGGCTGCCCAGATGATCGAAGCAGGCGATGCTGACATCGTTGTTGCAGGTGGTATGGAAAACATGGATATGGCTCCGTTCGCTATGATGAAGGGCCGTTACGGCTACCGCATGGGCTACCCCATGGGCAAGAGCGAGCTGGTGGACACCATGGTCAACGATGCTCTGTGGGATGCAACCGGCTGCAACATGCACATGGGCATGACCGCCGAGAATGTCTGCACCAACGAAACCTACCAGAAGAAGTACGGCTACAGCCCCATCACCCGTGAGATGCTGGATGAGTTCTCTTACCATTCTCAGGAGAAGGCAGCCAAGGCTATCGCTGATGGCGCTTTCAAGGATGAGATCGTTCCCGTTGTCATCAAGGGCAAGAAGGGTGACACCGTGTTTGATACCGATGAAGGCCCCCGCATGAGCTCCATGGAAGTTCTGGGCAAGCTGAAGCCCTGCTTCAAGAAGGATGGTATCGTTACCGCTGCAAACTCCTCCGCCATCAACGATGGCGCAGCTGCTCTGGTTATCATGAGCGAAGAAAAGGCCAAGGAGCTGGGTGTTGAGCCTCTGGCTACCTGGGTTGCCGGTGCACTGGCTGGTGTTGAGCCGGAAGTCATGGGTCTGGGCCCCATCGCCGCAACCAAGAAGGTTATGGCAAAGACCGGCCTGACTGTTGATGATATGGACCTCATCGAAGCCAACGAAGCATTCGCTGCACAGTCTGTTGCAGTCGGCCAGGCTCTGCACTTTGACCAGGCAAAGCTGAACGTCAACGGCGGCGCCATTGCTCTGGGCCATCCCGTTGGCGCTTCCGGCGCTCGTATCCTTGTCACTCTGCTGTACGCCATGAAGCATCGCGGCGCACACAAGGGCCTGGCTACCCTGTGCATCGGCGGCGGCATGGGCTGCGCCACCATCGTGGAAATGTAATTTACGGAGGAATTGACAATGTCCTTTGTTACGACTGAAATTCAGGGCGCTGTTGCGATCGTCACCATTGACCGTCCCAAAGCCCTGAATGCACTGAATCCCGAAGTTCTGGCTGACCTGAAGGCCGCTTTTGAAGCCATCGACCAGAACACCGTGCGCTGCGTTGTTCTGACCGGTGCAGGCGACAAGAGCTTTGTTGCCGGTGCTGATATCGGCTCCATGTCCACCATGACCAAGGCAGAAGGCGAGGCCTTCGGTAAGCTGGGCAATGATGTGTTCCTGGAGATCGAAAGCTTCCCGCTGCCCGTTATCGCAGCTGTCAACGGCTTTGCCCTTGGCGGCGGCAATGAGCTGGCCATGAGCTGCGATATCCGCATCTGCTCCGATAACGCCGTCTTCGGCCAGCCCGAAGTTGGCCTGGGCATCACCCCTGGCTTCGGCGGCACCCAGCGTCTGGCCCGCCTGGTTGGCATGGGCATGGCAAAGCAGCTGGTTTACTCTGCCCTGAACATCAAGGCAGACGAAGCCCTGCGTATCGGCCTGGTCAACGCTGTTTACCCGCAGGCTGAATTGATGGAGAATGTGATGAAGCTGGCAAATAAGATTGCCAAGAATGCTCCCATCGCAGTCCGCCACTGCAAGAAGGCCATCAACGAGGGCATCTCCAAGCCCATCAACGAGGCTGTTGCGGTTGAAGAAAAACTGTTTGGCGATTGCTTCGAAACCCACGACCAGGTGGAAGGCATGCAGTGCTTCCTGAGCCGTGAAAAGCCGAAACCCAAGGCAGTGTTTACCAACAACTGATTTTGAAAGAAAAATGAATAAAGAATAATGAATAATGGTGGTGGATCACAGCGCTGCGCGCTGTTCAAAAAGGGCGGGCGCTGTGGCTGCACCAAAGTTCCTTATTAAAATCGTGCCGCTTGCGGCACACCTTCATTCTTCCTTTTTCTCTATTCATTATTATTTTTAACAGGAGGCACAACTATGAAAGTTGGCGTTATTGGCGCTGGCACTATGGGCCAGGGTATTGCTAAGGCATTTGCACAGACTGAGGGCTTCACTGTTGCCCTGTGTGATATCAAGCAGGAATGGGCCGATAAAGGCAAGGATAAGATCGCAGCTGGCTATGCAAAGCTGGTTGCCAAGGGCAAGCTGGATCAGGCTGAAGTTGACCGCCGTATGGCTGCCATCACCGCTGGCCTGAAAGAAGATCTGTGCGCTGACTGCGACCTGATCGTTGAGGCTGCTTTTGAGGATATGAAGGTCAAGCAGACCACCTTTGGCGAGCTGGACAAGATCTGCAAGCCGGAGTGCGTCTTTGCTTCCAACACCTCTTCTCTGTCCATCACTGAGATCGGCAAGGGCCTGACCCGTCCCCTGGTTGGTATGCACTTCTTCAACCCCGCTGACCGTATGAAGCTCATCGAGGTTATTGCAGGCGTGAACACCCCCGCCGAGACTGTTGAGACCATCAAAAAGATCAGCGTTGAGATCGGCAAGACCCCCGTTCAGGTCAACGAGGCTGCTGGCTTTGTTGTCAACCGCATCCTGATCCCCATGATCAACGAAGCTGCTTTCATCAAGATGGAAGGCGTTTCTGACATTGCCGGCATCGACACCGCTATGAAGTTGGGTGCCAACCATCCGATGGGCCCCCTGGAGTTGGGTGACTTCATTGGCCTGGATATCTGCCTGGCCATCATGGACGTTCTGTACAAGGAGACCGGCGACAGCAAGTACCGCGCCTGCCCGCTCATCCGTAAGATGGTTCGCGGCGGCAACCTGGGCTGCAAGACCGGCAAGGGCTTCTACGTTTACAACGCAGACCGCACCAAGACCGCTGTTGATGCCCTGTAAAATTTGAAACAATCTCTCCTGACGGAGTGCAAAATCTCCGTCAGGATTGATTTGTTCAGTCGCCTGTAAACCTGCCCTTGCGGCTTTGGCTGCGGGGCAGCAGGCGCACTGTTAGATAAGGAGGATACCGTTATGGATTTTACTCTGTCCAAGCAGCAGGCTATGGTACAGAAAATGTACAAAGAATTTGCTGAGAACGAAGTCAAACCCCTTGCCAAAAAGGTTGACGCGGAGGAATATTTCCCCAAAGAGACCGTTGAAAAGATGGCAAAGCTGGGCATGATGGGCATTTACTTCCCCAAAGAGGTCGGCGGCGCAGGCGGCGATGTGCTCTCCTACGTGATGGCTGTTGAGGAAATGAGCAAGGTTTGCGGCACCACAGGTGTTATCCTGTCCGCCCATACCTCCCTGTGTGCTGCTCCTATCTATGAGAACGGCACTGCAGACCAGAAGGCAAAGTACCTGCCCAAGCTGTGCAGCGGCGAATGGCTGGGTGCTTTCGGCCTGACTGAGCCCGGCGCCGGCACCGATGCACAGGGCCAGCAGACCTTTGCTGTGGATGAGGGCGACCATTGGAAGCTGAACGGCTCCAAGATCTTCATCACCAACGCTGGCTATGCTGATGTCTTCATTATCATTGCTGTTACCGGTTTTGTGACCGACAAGCGCGGCCGCAAGCAGAAGGAAATCTCCGCGTTCATCGTGGAGCGCACCGACCCCGGCTTCAAGGTCGGCAAGCCCGAAGATAAGATGGGCATTCGTGGTTCTTCCACCTGCGAGCTGATCATGGAAGACTGCATCATCCCCAAGGATCGTCTGCTCGGCGTTAAGGGCAAGGGCTTCCAGCTGGCTATGGCTACCCTGGATGGCGGTCGTATCGGCATTGCCGCACAGGCTCTGGGCATCGCAGAGGGCGCAATCGACGAGACTGTTGCCTATGTCAAGGAGCGCAAGCAGTTTGGCCGTTCCATCGCTCAGTTCCAGAACACCCAGTTCGAGCTGGCTGAGATGAAAGCCCGCGTTGACGCTGCCAAGTACCTGGTTTACAAGGCTGGCCTGAAAAAGCAGCAGGCCATGAACGGCGCTAAGGTCCGTTACAGCGTTGAGGCTGCCGAGGCTAAGCTGATTGCAGCCCGCACCGCCAGCGATGTTACCCGCCGCTGCCTGCAGCTGTTCGGCGGTTACGGCTACACCCGTGACTACCCCATCGAGCGCATGATGCGCGATGCCAAGATCACCGAGATCTACGAAGGCACCAGCGAAGTGCAGATGATGGTCATCTCCGGCGCGCTGCTGAAGTAAGGAGGCAAGACG
Organism: Gemmiger qucibialis; assembly: GCF_027689445.1. NCBI lineage: Bacteria > Bacillati > Bacillota > Clostridia > Eubacteriales > Oscillospiraceae > Gemmiger > Gemmiger qucibialis. The sequence continues at coordinate 428,517 of NZ_JAQFEN010000002.1, forward strand.
TACAATGAAAGCTATTGTTTGTGTCAAACAGGTTCCCGATACACAGGGCAAGGTTGCTGTCAAGGCTGACGGCACCATGGACCGTGCTGCGATGGCAACCATCACCAACCCCGACGACCTGAACGCCGTTGAGGCTGCCCTGCAGCTGAAAGATGAGACCGGCTGCGAAGTTGTTGTTGTTACCATGGGCCCGCCGCCGGCAGAAGGCATGCTTCGTGAGCTGATCGCCCGCGGTGCTGACCGCGGCGTGCTGGTATCTGCCCGTGAGTTCGGCGGTTCCGATACCTTTGCAACTTCCCAGATCCTGGCAGCTGCCGTTAACAAGATCGGCGTTGGCCCGGAGGATATCGTTTTCTGCGGCCGTCAGGCTATCGACGGCGACACTGCACAGGTTGGCCCGCAGATTGCTGAAAAGCTGCACCTGCCCCAGGTCACCTATGTTACCGATATCAAGAAGGACGGCAACTCCCTGATCGTCAAGCGCCAGCTTGAAGATGGCTACATGGAGCTGAAGGTGAACACCCCCTGCCTGCTGACCTGCATCAAGGAGCTGAACACCCCGCGTTACATGAGTGTTTCCGGCATTTTTGAGTGCTATGACAAGCCCGTTGAAGTGTTCGACTACAATGCTCTGAAGGATGATCCCCTCATTGAGACCGACACCATCGGCCTGAAGGGCTCCCCGACGAACGTTTACAAGTCTTTTGCTCCCCCGGTCAAGGGCGCCGGCATGATGGTTGAGGGTGCTGCCCAGCTGGTTGGCATCCTGAACGACAAGCACCTGATTTGAGAGAGGAGAGAAGTACAATGGCTGAATTCAATGCAATGGACACCGCCGCCTTCAAGGGCGTGTGGGTATTCTGCGAACAGCGCGAAGGCCAGGTACAGGCCATCAGCTATCAGCTGCTGAGTGAAGGCCGCAAGCTGGCCAACGACCTTGGCGTTGAGCTGTGCGGCGTTGTGATGGGCAGCGAGGTCAACGAGGACTACCTCAAGGCTCTCGGCGGCTACGGCGCAGACCGCGTTTACTATATCGACAGCCCCCTGCTGAAGGACTACACCACCGATGGCTATGCCAAGGTTCTGTGTGACCTCATCATGGAGAAAAAGCCGGAAATTATGCTGATTGGCGCTACCAACCTGGGCCGTGACCTTGGCCCCCGCTGCGCAGCCCGCCTGCACACCGGCCTGACTGCTGACTGCACCCACTTGGATGTGGATGTCGCCAAGTATAAGGACTTCCTGCGCACCACCTCCACCATTGATGTGGACAACACCAAGTTTGAAGAGAACACCAACCTGAAGATGACCCGTCCCGCATTCGGCGGCCACCTGATGGCCACCATCATCTGCCCGCGCTTCCGCCCGCAGATGTCCACCGTGCGCCCCGGCGTTATGCAGACCCAGCCGTTCGACGAAGCTGGTGCTGCCAAGGTTGTTGTTGAGAAGGTTACCCCCGCTCTGACTGCTGACGATATCCATGTTGAAATCCTGGACATCAAGAAGAGCGCTAAGAAGCTGGTTGACCTGATCGGTGCTGATGTGGTTGTTTCCGTTGGCCGTGGTATCAGCTCTGACCCCGAAAAGGGCATTGCCCTGGCCGAAGAGCTGGCTGGTGCCCTGGGCGGCGTTGTCGGTGCTTCCCGTGCCGTTACCGATGAAGGCTGGCTGTCTGCTGACCATCAGGTTGGCCAGACCGGCAAGACCGTGCATCCCCGCATCTATGTTGCTCTGGGCATCTCCGGTGCCATCCAGCACGTTGCCGGCATGCAGGATTCCGAGACCATCATCGCCATCAACAAGAATGAGAATGCCCCCATCTTCGGCATTGCTTCCTATGGCATCGTTGGCGACCTGTACAAGGTCGTTCCCGAACTGATCAAGGAGATCAAAGCCGCCAAGGCATAATTTCTGCTGCTCATTTAAGGGCCGTACCCGCAGGGGTGCGGCCCTTTTTGCTGCCCGGCGGCAGGGCGGGGAAGAGCGGCAGATGAATGTTTTGACGCAGAATTGCAATTATTTTCACAAATACCGTTTACAAATGCAAAGGAATAGGCAAGAATAAAAATGTTGCGTCGTTTGCGGAAACCTGCGGCGCGGCGGGCATGTCTGCTAAAAAATCCCGCTGTGCGGGCGCTTTTGGTGTGCCCCGGAAATAACGTTTTTAAAACGGAGGTACATCATGGAAAAATTCTTCCACCTGAAAGAAAACCACACGGATGTAAAAACCGAAGTCATGGCCGGTATCACGACCTTTATGACGATGGCTTACATTCTTGCGGTCAACCCCAACATTCTGTTTGCAGCCGGTATGGATGCAAAGGCAGTTCTGATCGCCACTTCTCTGGCAGCATTTGTCGGCACCATGCTCATGGCGTTCCTGGCAAACTACCCCTTTGCACTGGCACCCGGCATGGGCCTGAACGCCTACTTTGCCTACACCGTTGTGCTCTCCATGGGCTACAGCTGGCAGATGGCTCTGCTGGCCGTCTTTGTTGAAGGCATCGTCTTCATCGTGCTGTCCCTGACCAATGTGCGCGAGGCCATCTTCAACGCCATCCCCCTGACGCTGAAATCCGCTGTCAGCGTGGGCATTGGCCTGTTTGTTGCCTTTGTCGGCCTGCAGAACGCCAAGCTCATCGTCAACAGCGATTCCACCCTGCTGACCTACCAGCACTTCAAGGGCGAAACCTTCCACAGCGTTGGCATCGGTGCTCTGCTGACTCTGGTCGGCGTGCTGCTGATCGCCGTTATGCTCATCAAGAACGTCAAGGGCGCTATCCTGTACGGCATTATCCTGACCTGGGTGCTGGGCATCATCTGCGAACTGACCGGCATCTATGTGCCGGATGCAGAAGCTGGCATGTACTCTGTCATCCCCACCGCATTCGTCAGCTTTGACTTCAGCTACCTGGGCAATACCTTCGGCCAGGTGTTCAACCTGGATTTCACCAACTTTAATATTGGCAACTTCATCGTTGTTATGTTCGCTTTCCTCTTTGTCGACCTGTTCGATACCCTGGGCACCCTGATTGGTGTTGCTTCCAAGGCTGATATGCTGGACGAAGAGGGCAAGTTGCCCCGCATCAAGGGCGCCCTGCTGGCTGACGCTATCGCAACCAGCGCCGGTGCTGTGCTGGGTACTTCCACCACCACCACCTATGTTGAAAGTGCTTCCGGCGTTACCGAGGGCGGCCGCACCGGTCTGACCGCAGCTACCACCGCTGTGCTGTTCCTGCTGGCCAGCATTTTCAGCCCCCTGTTCCTGACCATCCCTTCCTTTGCAACTGCTCCGGCCCTGATCGTTGTTGGTTTCTACATGATGGGCGCTGTTGCCAAGATCAACTTTGACGATATGACTGATGCCATCCCGGCTTTCCTGACCATCCTGGTCATGCCGCTGGCTTACAGCATCTCCGAGGGCATTGCAATCGGCGTTGTTTCCTGGACGCTGATTAACCTGCTGTCCGGTAAGGCTAAGGAAAAGAAGATCACCCCGCTGATGTATGTTCTGACCGTGCTGTTCATCCTAAAGTACATCTTCCTGTAATTATAAGGCAATACCGCATAATTCTAAGTGCCGATACGGCGAGCGAGGTGCGGCAGATGCCGTGCCGCAGCTGCCGGAGCGGTGCTTAAGCCGCAAGGCGGGAATTGTGCGGTGTTGCCATAAGTTACAGCATTGCCAATAAAATGCGCCTGTGCTTGCTTTGAGCACAGGCGCATTTTTTATGCAAATTTTTGAAAGAGCGGTAAAAAATCAGCCAACAACCGCGGGGGTAGCCAGCAGTTCATCCGGAAGTTCGCCGTAATCTTCAGCGGATTCCTTGCTCATATTGTAACCAAAAGTCACACCAAGGGCGTTGGCGGCATCCGTCATCAGGGCGTCTACATCCACCAGTTCGCTGTCAGCCATAACGAACAGAACCTTGTCGTCAAAAGTGGCAACGCTGGCCTTGTCGGCCGCCACGCAGACCCACTTGTGCATGTCAATGCCGTCCAGCATGGCTTCGGCAATCTCATCACCATTGGCTTTGTCTTTCAGGCGCACCAGTACCATGCAGTAAGCCTGGCTGCCGACACCTGGCTCGCTGGTTACAGCGGCATCTACCTTGGTGATCTGCTCTTCATTCAGGCCGGTCTGGTAGGGGTACCACTCGGCGTTGGTCAGGTCCACGGCGGTCGTTTCCACCATCATCAGGTCAACCGGGTGTGCGGCATAGATCTGGTCCACAATGCCGCTCAGCTCGGCATCCGGTTCCGGCTGGAGCGCAGCACTGCTGTCCTCCGGGTCAACACCGAAACCGGGATCGATCTCCATGTCCGGGTCCGGCTTGGTAGCCGGGGCGTTCAGGATGTCATCCGGGATGGCCGTTGGCTCCGGCGCTGTGGAGGAAGACGCGCCGGAATTTCCGCACGCAGCAAAGCTGGCAGCCAGCAGGGCAGCAGCCAGAAATAATGTCAGCTTTTTCATAAAAAATCTCCTTTATCTTGCGCGGCCCTGTATGATGCAGGGCTGCGTAGGTTGTGTTGTTGGAATGCGCAGCGGGAGCAAGCAGGGGGGCAGGGTGCGGCAAATGCCCCACTGTTTTTATTTTACCCCATTTTCCGTCAATATTTCACCGGGGGTAAAGGGAACATCCCATTCGTCCGTGGGCAGCGCGGGAAAGACCAGTGCCTCCGGGCAGAGCAAAAGCTTGGGGCCGGTCTGCCCAAAGCGGGTAAGGAACCGGTCATAATACCCGGCTCCGCGGCCAAGGCGCACCCCCTGCTTGTCCACAGCAAGGCAGGGAATCAAGGCCAGTGCGCCCGGCTCCAATGCGGCGATGGTGCGGCCGCCGCAGGGCTCCAGAATCCCGTACCGCCCCGGCTGCAGGTCGTTCAGGCTGGTGATTTCCACAAGCTCCATCCGCCCGTCATTGCCCGGCAGGCAGCGCGGCACGCACAGGCGCTTGCCGCTGACCAGGGCCTGCTGCAAAATAGCGGTGGTGTCCGGTTCGTCCCGCATGGAAACAAAGCAGAACACCGTGCCCGCCTGCCGCCATGCCGGCAGGGCAAACAGTTGCTGGGTCATGGCAGCGCCGATGGCGTGCAGGTCCAGATTTTTGCGCAGTGCCTTGGCCTGCGCGCGTGCCTCAGTTTTTGTCATCATGTTCACCTCGCATCCATTGTAGCATAAATTTGCGGGATAGGGGAGGGCCGGCCGCAATGTCATTTTCTGTTTTACGGTGCCCTCTTACCCAAATAAACGGATTTTTCCGCCCGTTTGTTACAGCAAGGCGGCCATTTATTCAGGAAGTCTTGCGCAAAAACCGGAAACAGAATATAATGTATCTGTATTATTATGTTATTCTACGGGCAAAGCCCGAACGATAAAAGGAGAATATGAAAAAATGGGTAAGTTTAATTTTATTGAAACCGAAATCCCCGGCGTTGTTGTGATCGAACCGACCGTGTTTGGCGATGACCGCGGTTATTTTATGGAGACTTATCAGATCGACGATTTCGCCGCCGCCGGGATTGACAAGCCCTTTGTACAGGATAACCAGAGCCGCTCCACTAAGGGCGTGCTGCGCGGCCTGCATTTCCAGAAGAACCATACCCAGGGCAAGCTGGTGCGTGTGACCATGGGCGAAGTGTACGACGTTGCCGTGGACTGCCGCCCCAACAGCAAAACCTTTGGCAAGTGGGTGGGTGTGAACCTTTCCGCCGAGAACAAAAAGATGTTCTATATCCCGGAAGGCTTTGCCCATGGCTTTCTGGTGCTGTCTGATGTGGCGGAATTCTGCTATAAGTGTACCGACGTATATGATCCGACCGCAGAGGGCGGCATCCCCTATGATGACCCGACCGTCAACGTTCAGTGGCCGGACTGCGGCTGCGAGCATAAGACCAGCGCCAAGGACAAAGAACACACGCCCTTTGCCGAGCAGAAGTTTGAATACTTTGAAAAATACTGATTCAGGGGAACCGATGTGCAGAATTTAAAAAACTCGTTTGCAAGTTTCTGGAAATACCGCTACCTGCTGCAAAACCTCATCACGCGGGATTTTAAGCTCAAGTACCGCCGCAGCGTGCTGGGCGTTGCCTGGAGCGTGCTCAACCCGCTGCTGACCTGCCTTGTCATGTGGGCTGTGTTCGGCGCGCTGTTCAACCAGCGCGGGGATGGCATTGAGGATTTCCCGCTGTTTTTGATCATTGGCCAGTTGATGTTCAACTTCTTCCGCGAATCCACCAGCATGGCGATGGAAAGCGTGCTGAAAAACGGCCCGCTGCTGCGCAAAGTCTATATCCCCAAGTACATTTTTCCACTGGAAAAATGCTGCTTTGCGCTGGTCAACTTCTTTTTCAGCCTGGTGGCGCTCTTCTTTGTAGCGCTGGTTACCTGGTCCCATATTTCGCTGCGCACGGTGCTGCTGGCGGTGTATCCCATTGTTATGCTGTTCGTTTTCAGCCTGGGCGTTGGGCTGATCCTGTCCACGATGTATGTCTTTGTGCGCGATATCATGCACATCTGGGAGGTCTTCTGCACCCTGTTGGTATACGGCAGTGCCATTTTCTATGACCCCAGTCAGATGGCATCCTGGATGCAGGCTGTCATCAACCTGAACCCCATCTACTGGTACATCACGGCGGTGCGTTCCTGCGTGATGTGGGGCACCGGCCTGACCCTGAACATGGTGCTGATTCCTTTCCTGTGTTCTGCGCTCAGTCTGGGGATCGGTGTATATGTATTCAAAAAGAACCAGGACAAATTTGTCCTGTATATGTAAGGGGGCTGCAAGATGAGCGAACAAAAGCAACAGCCCATTATTTCCATCGACCATGTTTCGATGCGTTTTAACCTGGCAAAAGAAAAGCACGAAAGCCTGAAAGAATATTTTGTGGCCCTTTTGCACGGCGGTGTGCGATTTGATGAATTCTTCGCCCTTTCGGATGTTAGCTTTGACATTATGCCGGGGGATTTTTACGGCTTGATCGGCCTGAACGGCTCCGGCAAAAGTACGCTGCTGAAAGTGATTTCCGGCGTCTACAAACCCAGCGCCGGTAAAGTGACGGTGAACGGCACCATTGCGCCGCTGATCGAACTGGGTGCCGGTTTTGACATGGATTTGACCGCGCGGGAAAACATCTACCTGAACGGCACGGTCCTGGGCTATACCCCCAAGTATATTGATTCCAAGTTTGACGATATTGTGGAGTTCAGCGAGCTGCAGGAATTTTTGGATGTGCCGCTGAAAAACTATTCCTCCGGCATGGTGGCGCGCCTGGCCTTTGCCGTGGCAACCATGACCAAGCCGGATATCCTGATTGCGGATGAGATCCTTTCGGTCGGTGATTTCCTGTTCCAGGAAAAGTGTGAGAAACGCATGGCGGAGTTGCTTTCCGGCGGCACGACCGTGATTCTGGTCAGCCATTCCATTGAGCAGATTGAGCGCATGTGCAATAAGGTGGCCTGGCTGGACCACGGCCACCTGCGCCGCCTTGGCCCCACCAAAGAGGTGACGGCGGAATACCGCAAGTTTGAAAAGAAGGACGCCATGAAGGCGGACAAAGTGGAGGGATAAGGCGCATGGCACAGGACACGAACCAGAACCGCCCGGCGGATGTGGCCCAGGCGGACAGTGTGGGCGGCATGGCCAAACGCCTGCTGAACCCCGCCCATTTGTCAGACCTTGCCCGCCGCAGCGCCGCCACCCTGAAAGAGCAGGGTGCCGAGCAGCTGTGGCGCGATGTGACCTTCCGCGTGGGGCTGGCGTTCCACCATGATTCCTGGCAGCACCGGGCAGACCTGCCCCTGCGCCGGGAGCTGAAAGCCCAGCGCGCCGAGTACGCAGACGGCAAGCCGGGACCGGTGGTAAGCGTTGTAGTGCCACTGTACAACACGCCGGAAAAGTTCTTTGGCCAGATGCTGGCCAGCGTGCAAAAGCAGACCTACCCCCACTGGCAGCTGGTGCTGGTGGATGCTTCGGACGCAGCCCATGCCGCGTTCAGCACCCATGCCAGCAAGGCCGCGGCAAAGGATCCGCGCATCCTGTATAAGAAAGTGGAAAACGGCGGCATTGCGGCCAACACCACGGCAGGCTTTGCGCTGGCAACGGGAACGTATATCGCCCTGCTGGACCATGACGATGTGCTGTACCCCAACGCGCTGTATGAGAGCGTGAAAACCCTGCAAAGCCAGGGAGCCGAGCTGGTGTACAGCGATGAGATCGTGCTTTCGGCGGATTTGAAACAGCTGGGCGGCTACCACTTTAAGCCGGACTTTGCGCCGGACTATCTGCGCGGGGTCAACTTCATCACCCATCTGGCGGTGTTCTCCCGCGCATTGCTGGACCGTGCCGGTGCATATGAATCCAGTGAGTACGATGGTGCACAGGACCATGACCTGATGCTGCGCCTGACCGAACAGACCACGCGGGATAAAATTGCCCATATCAAAAAGGTGCTCTATATCTGGCGCGGCCATGCGGGTTCCACCGCGGCGGGCATGGAGGCGAAGCCCTATGCTCTGGCGGCCGGTGTGCGCGCGATTGATGCCCAGCTCAAGCGGCTGAACCTGCCCGGCAAAGCCATGCAGGTGGAGGACGCGCCCGGTGCGTTCCAGGTGCGGTACGAGCTGACCGGCCACCCGCTGGTCAGCGTTATGATCCCCAACAAAGACCATATTGACGATTTGGACCGCTGCCTGAAAAGCCTGTACGCCAACGCAGGCTATGATAACTTTGAAGTCCTGGTCATTGAAAATAACTCTGAACAGCAGGAAACATTCGCCTACTACAAAACCATGCCGGAGCGTTACCCCAACAGCCGGGTGGTGACCTATGTGGGGCCGTTTAACTTTTCTGCCGTCAACAACCTTGGTGCGCGCTTTGCCAAGGGCGAGCATCTGCTGCTGCTGAACAACGATATCGAGGTACTCAGCCATGATTTTCTGCGGGAGCTGCTGAGCTATTCCCAGCGGCCGGATGTGGGTGCTGTGGGCGCAAAGCTCTATTACCCGGATGATACCATCCAGCATGCGGGCGTGATTATGGGCATCAACGGCAGTGCAGGCCACAGCCACAAGAGCTACCCGCGCAAGGCTGTGGGCGATTTGTACCGCCTTGTCACCACGCAGGACTATATGGCCGTGACGGGTGCCTGCCTGATGACCAAAACGGAGCTGTACCGCGCGGCGGGCGGCCTGGACGAAGCCAAATTTGCCGTGGCCTATAACGATGTGGATTACTGCCTGAAGCTGTGGCAGAAGGGCCTGCTGAATGTGTATACCCCCCGTGCCGAAGCCTACCATTACGAGAGCAAGAGCCGCGGTCTGGACACCACCCCGGAAAACGCCGCCCGCTATGCCCGCGAAAAGGCAAACTTTTACACGAAGTATCAAGAATATATTGATCATTATGACCCGTACTATAACCCGCATTTCAACAACCTGTTTGAAAACTTTGGGCTGAAATAAGGCGGGGCAGAGGTTAAAACTATGGTAAATAAGTTTGATACCCAGTTTTTGATCGAAGGCAGCAACCTGGACGAGGATGACATCCGCGCCGGGATTATGGCCAGCGCCGAGGGCGACTGCCTGATCGTGGTGGGGGATGAGGAAGTGGTGAAAGTACATTACCACACCGATACTCCCTGGAAGGTGCTGGAATACGCCGCCAGCCAAGGCGATTTGCACAAGATCATTGTAGAAAACATGGAGCGCCAAGCAAACGGGCTGGATGGGTAAAGTATATCAGGATTTTTATGTTTGGTGAACGGCATGCCGTATCATACAAGAGTGCCAAACCGTTTGCAGGGATATGATTACAGCCAAAATGGTGCATATTTCATAACCTTCTGTACGCAGGGCAGAGTGCATTTATTTTGGAAAGAACCCACCCGATTGCGGCAGAATTCCCAGGCCGTAGGGGCGTGCAATGCGCGCCCGTCACCTTGCCCGGAACCCTCTGCGATAGGGAATGTGGTTGAACAGGCTGTTTTGCAAATCCCTGATAAATATCCGACGGTGCATCTGGAAAAATACGCGGTCATGCCCAACCATGTGCATTTGCTGCTTTTGATCCAGGGCGACGGGCGCGCAATGCGCGCCCCTACGGTTTCCAACATCGTCCAACAATGAAAGAGCAGCGTAACCAAACACCTCCATCACCCCATCTGGCAAAAATCCTTCCATGACCACGTCATCCGTACCCAGACAGATTATGAAACCATCTGGCTGTACATCGATTCCAACCCCCAAACATGGCAGACGGACTGCCTGAACCCGAACCGGAACAACCCCCAACAATCTGACACCCGAAAGGACGTAACGTTATGAACCAGCAGGCCAAGCGCATCAAAGAACTATTTGGCTATGCCCGTACCTTGACGAAGGAACAGGGCATTGGCACCATGTGCGTGCGTGCGGCGGGCTTTTTCAAACGGCGCTTTTTCGGCAAGCGGGCGCGGTACTGGCCGTCCAACATGGCGCTGGAAGCCCAGCGCAGCGACCCCGCGGCGGAAAACTTCCCCATCATTTCTATTTTAACGCCGCTGTACAATACGCCGCAAAACTTTTTAACAGAATTTCTCGATAGTGTGGAAAACCAGACCGCCCACAACTGGCAGCTCTGCCTGGCGGATGCTTCGGACGATGCCCACACCTATGTGGGGGAGCTGGTGCAAAAGCACGTGGCGGCCAACCCGCGCATTCGCTATGTGAAAATTGAAAACAAGGGCATTGCGGCCAACACCAACGCGGCGGCCCGGCTGGCACAGGGGGAATATCTGGCTCTGGCAGACCATGATGACATCCTGGCCCCGCATGCTATCTACTGCATGGGCAAAGAACTGCAAAAAACGGGGGCCGATTTCGCCTACAGCGATGAAGCCCTTTTCCGCAAAAGCCCCAAAACCGCCCATGTGGCCCACTTTAAGCCGGACTATGCGCCGGAATACCTGATGGCCTGCAACTACATCTGCCACCTGGCCGTGTTCCGCAAAAGTCTGTTTGATGCCATCGGCGGGGAGCGCCCGGAGTGTGACGGCGCACAGGATCATGATCTGTTCCTGCGGCTGATCGACGCCATGCAGGCGAAAGACGCCAACGCCGCACCGCTGCATATCCCGCAGGTGCTGTATTACTGGCGGGTTCATGCGGCGTCCACCTCCGGCGGCACCGAGGCCAAGCCCTATGTGGTAAAAGCCGCGCAGAAAGCCGTGGCGGACCACCTGGCGGCAACCGGCCGCAGCGGCAGGGTAGAGGAGGGCATCTTCCCCGGTACCTGCCATGTGCAGTGGAAACTGCCGGAGCCGGAACCGCTGGTGTCCATCCTGATCCCCAACAAGGACCATGTGGACGACCTGGAAAAATGTCTGTTCAGCCTGTACTCCAAAACGCTGTACGAAGCGTTTGAAGTGATCGTCATCGAAAATAACTCCACCGACCCCGCCACAAAGGCTTATTATGAAAAGCTGCCGGACCGCTATGCCAACTGCCGCGTGGTGGCTTACAGCGGCGGGTTCAATTTCAGCCGCATCAATAACTTTGGCCGCAAGTTTGCCAACGGCAAGTTCTTACTGCTGCTCAACAACGATATTGAAATCATCAGCGGAAACTGGCTGACCCAGATGGTGGCCGAAGCCAGCCAGCCCGGCGTGGCGGCCTGCGGCGCCATGCTGTATTACCCGGACGATACCATCCAGCACGCGGGCATTATCACCGGTTTGGGTGGGTATGCGGGCCACAGCCACAAGTACCACAAGCGCGGCGGTAGCGGGTACATGTTCCGCCTGGCCACCGTGCAGGATTATTCCGCCTGCACTGCGGCCTGCCTGCTGGTGCGCACATCGGCTTATGATGCCGTTGGCGGGTTGGATGAAGCCTTTACTGTTGCATTCAACGATGTGGATTTCTGCCTGCGCCTGCGGGAAAAAGGCTGGCGTATTGTGTGGACCCCCTATGCGGAGCTGTACCACCACGAAAGCAAATCCCGCGGTTCGGACGAGGAAGACCCCGCCAAAAAGGCCCGCTTTGCCAAGGAGCAGGCCCGCCTGTATGAGGTACACGGTAAGCAGAATATCCTGCATGACCCCTATTACAACCCGAACCTGAGCCTGGATTATGAGGATTTCCGCGAAAGCGGGGATCTGCGCAATCTGAAAAACGTGACCCTGTGACCCATGCCGGAAAAGCAGGGCAAAATCTGTGCAGTTTTTTTGCTGTTACGGCTTGCCACGCTATGCCGGATATGCTATAATCTAAATGTTACCGCGGCCCGGCTTTGGGTGTATGCCCTGCATCAGGGAGCCTTGATTGCCTTTTGCTGCGCCGTAGGCAAATATTATAAAGCGAGGTATTACTACTATGAGCCAGAAGTCTGCTATCGAAAAACAGCCCATCATTGCAAAAGCCGCCATCCATGAGGGTGACACCGGTTCTCCGGAAGTTCAGGTTGCGCTGCTGACCGCACGCATCAACCACCTGACTGAGCACCTGAAGACCAACAAGAACGACAACCACAGCCGTCGTGGTCTGTTCAAGATGGTCGGCCGCCGCCGTAACCTGCTGGCCTATCTGCAGAAGAAGGACATCAACCGTTACCGTGCTCTGATCGCTGAACTGGGTCTGCGCAAGTAATTCGCAAAACGGGCAGGGCGCTGTATGTGCGCCCTGCCCATTTTCTATATTTCAGCAGGTGTTCCGGCATTCATTTTTATTATGCTCTGCCGCTGACCTGTAATAATATTGAATAAAGTTAGGACCCCGAGGGAGAAGAACGGTACTTTGGCACTCCGGCCACCGTTGCCAGTCCATTATATCCCACTGCCTTTTACAATGTAATGTGCGGTACCTTTGGTCAGTGCTGTAACTCCTAACTCCTCCCTCCTACCTCCTAACTTAATGTTTTTGGCCGCCCGCATGGTTTGTGCAGTAAATCGAACGCCGGAGCAAAACAACCGTTCCGCCGCTGGATTTATTGCTCAAAGCATGGGGCTGCCTGAACCGCATATTCCCACCAGGTATCAAAAATTATATCAGAAGGAGAATTACTATGGCACTGGAATTTGCATCCCGTAAGGCAACCTTCCCCAACTACCGCAAGTTTGAAACAACTTTTGCCGGCCGCCCGTTTGTGGTGGAAACCGGCAAGCTCTGCGGCCTTGCCAATGGCAGCGCAATGATCCGCTATGGCGAAACCTGCGTGCTGTGCAATGTTACCATGAGCGAAAAGCCGCGTGAAGGGGTGGATTTCTTCCCCCTGAGCGTGGAATTTGAAGAAAAGCTGTACGCCGCCGGCCGCATTCCCGGCTCCTTTATGCGCCGCGAAGGCCGCCCCGGCGAACACGCCATCCTGTCCTCCCGCGTGGTTGACCGCCCCATCCGCCCGCTGTTCCCCAAGGATATGCGCAACGATGTCTGCGTGACCATGACTGTGATGAGCCTTGACCCGGACTGCTCCCCTGAGATTGCCGGTATGAACGGCGCGTCTCTCGCCATTGCCATGTCGGATATCCCCTGGAATGGCCCCATCGGCGGCGTGGCAGTCGGCTATGTGGACGGTGAGATCGTGCTGAACCCCACCAAGGAGCAGCGCGAGCGCTCTGACCTGGCCCTGACCCTGGCTGCCAGCATGGAAAAGATCGTCATGATTGAAGCCGGCGCCAACGAAGTGACCGAAGAGGTCATGATGGACGCCATCAAGGCTGGCCATGAGGAAATCAAAAAGCTGCTCACCTTTATGAACGGCATTGTTGCAGAGATCGGCAAGCCGAAGAAGAGCTTTACCCCGGTGGAACTGGACCACGCTCTGTTGGCGGATGTGTACGCCAAGCACCTGGAAGATGTCAAGGCTGCCATGAACACCGACGACAAAAACGTCCGCGATGCCGCCATGCTGCCCATCATGGATGCTATTGCCGAGGAACACCCCGAACTGAACGCCGCCGACCTGGATCTGATCAGCTATAAGCTGCAGAAGAAAGTTGTGCGCACCTGGCTGCTGGAAGAAGGCAAGCGTGTTGACGGCCGCGGCATCAATGAGATCCGCCCGCTGGCCGCCGAAGTCGGTGTGCTGCCCCGTGTGCACGGCTCCGGCCTGTTCACCCGCGGCCAGACCCAGGCCCTGACCATCTGCACCTTGGGCTCCACCAAAGATGCCCAGATAATGGACGACCTGTCCGATACCCCGCTCAAGCGCTACATCCATCACTATAACATGCCGCCGTACTCCACCGGCGAAGCCCGCGCACCCCGCAGCCCCGGCCGCCGCGAGATCGGCCACGGCAACCTGGCGGAGCGTGCCCTGATCCCCGTGCTGCCCAGCATGGAAGAGTTCCCGTACACCATCCGTACCGTTTCTGAAATCATGAGCTCCAACGGCTCCACCTCTCAGGCTTCTATTTGCGCTTCCACCCTGGCCCTGATGGATGCTGGTGTGCCCATCAAGGCACCGGTTGCCGGTATCTCCTGCGGCCTGATCACCGATGGCGACCCGCTGCACGGCGGCCGCTGGATGACCATGCTGGATATCCAGGGCGTGGAGGACTTCCACGGCGATATGGACTTTAAGGTTGGCGGCACCCGCCGCGGTATTACCGCTATCCAGATGGATATTAAGGTGGACGGCCTGACTTATGATATTGTGGCCGAAGCACTGGAAAAGTGCCGCAAGGGCCGCCTGTTCATCCTGGACGAGATCATCAAGCCCTGCATTGCCGAGCCGCGCGCAGAGCTTTCCAAGTATGCACCCAAGATGTTCAGCATGCAAATCCCCGTTGACAAGATCAAGGACGTCATCGGTAAGGGCGGCAAGGTCATTCAGGAAATGTGCGCCAACTTCAACTGCAAGATCGACATTGAGGAGGACGGCCACGTCTTTATCTCCGCTGTGGATCAGGACGACGCCAAGCGCGCGATTTCCACCATCAAGACCATTGTGGAAGATCCCGAAGTGGGCGCTATCTACAAGGGCCGCGTGACCCGCCTGATGAACTTTGGCGCATTTGTTGAGATTGCCCCGGGCAAGGAAGGTCTGGTTCACATCTCCAAGCTGGACGACCACCGTGTAGAGCATGTGGAAGATGTTGTTGCCGTGGGCGATCCCATCATCGTTATGGTAACCGACATCGACCAGCAGGGTCGCATCAACCTGTCCCGCAAGGATGCCCTGGCCGCCATCGCCAAAAAGCGCGCGGAACAGCAGCAGTAAAGTTACGGGAGTTTTGTTCCTTCTTTGAAAAGAAGGGAACCGAAGAAACTTTAATAGAATAAAAACAGGCAGTGCCGCTCCCGGAAAGGGGAGAAGGACACTGCCTGTTTTGGTATTGGGTAAAAAAGAAAGTGGGTACTTGAGCAGAAAAACAGCGCAGAAACTTTCGCTTCTGCGCTGTTTTTCTATGGAGCGGGTGAAGGGAGTCGAACCCTCGTCCCCAGCTTGGAAGGCTGATGTACTAGCCGTTGTACGACACCCGCATTGAATACTTAATTATTTTACCGCACGGGTGCCGGTTTGTCAATAGCGGATTGCCGGTTTTTAGCTGCTCCGGCCTGATCCGGCGTGTTTTCACTCAGCGTTTTTACCGCCGAGCAAAAGAACCAGGAATTCCCTCAAAACTCTTTGCGCTGATAAATTTGTACACTCAAGGCCCAGCTGCCAAGGTAGAGCAGCAGCACGGCCGCGCAGGGCAGCAACAAAAGCACCGGCTGCGCGGTGAGGGCATTGCCCAAAGCGTCCAGCAGGGAAATGACGGAAGAACGCTGCAGATAGGGCAGATGCTCCATGGCAAAAATTATGAGGAAAACACCAAAGAATGCGACCAGGTACACCCAGGTGCGGGCACGCACCGCGCCGAATTTGTAGGAAAACGGCATGTTGACGGCAAACAGCAGCAGGGAAAACGCGGCAATGAGCAGAATCGAGAATGCCGCTTCCAACACATCTGTGTATTGGCCGGTAAGGAAAATCCCCACCGCGGCGCAAACGCTGCCAAACAGGGTGAACAGCAGCCCCAGCAGGTACTTGCAGCCAACAACCTGCCCCGGTGTGACCGGCAGGGTGCGGGCATAGGTATCCCAGTGGGCGTAATCATCAAAATTCATGGTGCTGGATGCGTAAACGCCGCACACGGCAACCAGCGCATAGCACAGGTAATTCATATGCAGGCAGACCGCCATGCCAAGATAAAGCACAACCATAATAAGGAAATTTTTCTTGTAGCTGTTCACCAAAATGGCCCAGTCTTTGCACAAAAGACCTTTCATTGTTATCCCTCCTTGCTGGTCAGACGCATGATGTCATCAATGCTGGCGGCATCGCATACCACACCGGGCAATGCGCGCAGGACGCTGACCCGCGGGTGTACCAGGCTTTCGCAGCCGGCGGCGGTGCGGCAGGTGGCGGCGATCCACTCCGGCGGCAGGCGGTCAAGGTCCTGCTGGCTGCACCGCAGAATGCCGTATTCTTCCATCAGGTCATCCTTGTTTTTGGCAAACAGCAGCTGCCCGTGGTGCAGGTAGGCAATGGTATCGGCGATCTGTTCCAGGTCGGTGGTAATGTGGCTGCTCAACAGCACGCTGTGGCGCTCATCCTGGATAAAATCAAGCAGGATATCCAAAATCTCGCTGCGGGCGGCGGGGTCCAGCCCGGAGGTGGCTTCGTCCAGCACCAGCAGCTCCGGCCGGTGGGCCAAAGCGCTGGCAAGGTTCAGCTTCATCCGCATGCCGCGGCTGAGTTCTTTGATGCTCTTTTTCGGCGGCAGGTGGAACTGCTCCAGCAGAGCGGCGAAATAACCGGCATCCCACACTGGGCCAAATATGCCGCGCAGGCTGGCACCAACCTGTGCGGGGGTCAGCGATTCATAAAAATAGGCATCCTCAAACACAACGCCAATTTTCGCGCGCACAGCGGCATCATCTGGGGTGGCGCTCAGCAGCTCCACGGTGCCGGCATCCGGGCGGTTTACACCGGTCAGCAGTTTGAGCAGGGTGGTTTTGCCCGCGCCATTTTCACCAATCAGGCCAACAATGCTCCCGGCGGGAATTTCCAGGTTCAACGGGCCAAGGGTAAAACCGTGGTAATGTTTTGCCACACCATGCAGTGCGGCGGCCAAAGGTTCAGCCATCATGATTCCTCCCACAAAAGGTCAAGGGTTTCGCGCACTTCGTCTTTGGTAATGCCGCCGCGCCGCGCGGCATCAATGGCGTGCTGCAGGTGCTCTTCCATCTGTTTTAAGCTTTCCTCCCGGTGTAGAGCCGGGTTTTGCGGCGCAACAAAGCTGCCGCGCCCCGGCATGGTGGTAATAAAACCATCGGCCTCCAGGTCCTCATACGCGCGTTTGGTGGTGATCACGCTGATGCGCAGCTCCTTCGCCAACAGGCGGATGCTGGGCAGTGCATCGCCCTGCTGCAATTCGCCGTTCAAAATTTTGGCTTTGATCTGCCGGGTGATCTGCGCGTAAATGGGTTCCTGGCCGGAATTGGAGATATACAGCTCCATGCCGTGTTCCTCCTTGCAATCTGAACTGTTCATATGCTGTATATACAGTATATACGCAATATACACAGCTGTCAACAGGTAAAATAAAAAAATCCCCGCCCATATTCAGGACAGGGATGGGAAAAGGCGGGAACAGGCAGTCAGGTTTCCGCCGCCGGTTCTTCCTCCGGTTCGCTCACCGGCAGGCCGCGGTGCTCCACCGGGGTGGAAAACACGATCTGCGTGCGGGTACGGCCAAACTGCTGCAGATGGTTGATAAAGGTATCCAACTCCTGCGTGGTGCCAAACAGCACTTCAATCAGCATGCTGTAATCGCCGGTCACGCAGTTGCACTCCACAACATTGCCGCAGCTTTGGATGTAGGGGTAAAACTCCGGCTTGAGCTTGGGGTCCATATCCAGGTTGATGAACGCCTTGACCAGCTGCCCCAGCTTGAGCGGGGCAACCTGCGCCTGATAGCCGGTCAGTACGCCGTCTTTTTCCAGTTTAGCAATGCGGGCCGAAACCGCAGGGGAGGACAAAAACACCCGGTCGGCAATTTCTTTCAGTGGGGCGCGTGCGTTTGTTTGCAGAATATCAATGATTTTGCGGTCAATGCGGTCCATACCATCCACCTCCATTATAAGTAAAAAAGGGAACAATGCAGCCGCCAACAAGGGCGGACGACATTGTCCCCATAAATTACTTAAAATTCTAACACAAAAAATGGAAAAGGTAAAGTGGATTGCAAAATTTTATAAGGCAACACCGCATAATTCTAAGTGCCGATACGGCGAGCGAGGTGCGGCAGCTGCTAGGCCAAAAGCGCAGATAATACTGGATGCTGCAAAGGTGAGCGCCGCCAGTGGCGGAAACAGCGAACCGAAGCAGGGGCAGCGGTCGCAGAGTGCGAGGGGCTTTTGCCCCCGAAGCACGATGCGGGTATCGCAACCCGACATTATCGAGCATTTTGGCAACGCAGATGCCGTGCCGCAGCCGTCGGAGCGGTGCTTAAGCCGTAAGGCGGGAATTGTGCGGTGTTGCCTTATAAAAATGGAAAGCTGCTGCACTATAAAGTGGGGAACAGTAGCTGCGCGCTGAACCGCCCGCCGGGACCAAACATTTCAAAGTGGCAGTGGCAGCCGAAAGAATACCCGGTATCCCCCACATAGCCAATTATTTGGCCCTGCTGCACCACATCGCCCTGCTTGACGGCAAAAGCGCTCATGTGGGCATACAAGGTTCGGTAGCCATCCCCGTGGTCCAGAATGACATAGTTGCCATAGCTGAAAACGCTGTTGTGGTAGGTGGCCGTTACCACCGTGCCGCTTGCTGAGGCAATGATGGGGGTGCCGCGCGGCGCGGCAATATCCGCGCCCTTGTGGTTGTCACTGCCGCCCATCCAGCGGCTGACATGCTTGTACTGCGGCACCGGCCAGATGAAGGTGTGCCCGTCCAGCTCCGCCGTCATGCCCGGCGCAAGATGAGTGCCGCGGGCAGTGATCTCCGGCACTGCGGGGGTCAATATATCAATATGTACCACCTCGGCGGCAGTTTGCACACCGTTCACATAGGTGATCTCCTCAGTCAGCTGCTGGGTGCCGTCAACACCCTGCTGGATGGTTTCCACCACGCCAAAGCCAAGGTCGCTGCGTTCCACCGTCTGCTGGTCATAGGGGATCGGCTCCTGATACACGCGGGTGTACACAGTTTTGACCTGCAGCAGATCGCGGCTTTGCAGCTGCTGAACGATCTCGCCATAAGGCTGCACCGAACCCGCCAGATAGATGCCATCCACCAGCCGGAGCTCGTGCAGAAATGCGGTGCGCACATTGCTTTGCCTAGGGGCGCGCCAGGGCCGCTGCAGCTGGTTGAAAAAGCAGCGCAGGTGGTCGCCCTCTACCGTAACAAAAGCAAGGCTGCCATCCAGATACACTGCGGTGCCTTCCACAATGGAGCTGCCGCTGGCGCGCAGAATAGCATCCGTCAGCTGCAATTCTGTCATGGGGGTACCGCCGATGTGCAGGGTATAGGTTGGCTCCAGCACCGGCAGGGCGGCGGTATCGGAATCCGCCAGCTGCCGTGCGGCGGCAAGGCGGGCCTGGAGGTCTGCGCGGGCGGTATCAAAGTTCTGCTCGGTGGCAACGCTGCCAACCACGGTGCCGTTTACTTCCACCTGCAGGGTAAAGTGCAGGTTCAGCCCATGGGCAACCACAGCCCAAAGTATCACCCCGGCGGCGCAGGGGGCAAGCCATGGCACCAGCTGCCGCAGCGGGTGCGGCCCGGCCAGCGCGGTGCAGAATGCCTGCCCCAGCTCCAACACCGGGGCAAGCAGCAGCCAGATAAGATAAAGCGCAGCATCCCGCGCAGCGTGCGCCGCGGCGGCAGCCTTGCGGCCCAGGCAGATGAGCCAATATTCTGTTAAAAAGCCGACGGCATAAAAAATCTCGCCAGTTTTGTGCCAGCCGGGCAGCCGGCGCAGGTTGGTGCGGCGGGGGTTGCGCGGTGTTTTGTGTTGCAGTTCAGCCATAGTGTGTTTGTTTTGTACGTTAGCCGGTCAATCGACATTCACTGTTCAGTGCGGGATGTATTGCAGCGGGTCGGTGCGGGTGCCGTTGATGCGCAGCTCCACATGCAGGTGGTAGCCGCCGTTGGCACCGCGCACATCCCCGGTGTTGCCCACATAGCCGATCACATCGCCCTTATGCACCGTCTGCCCCGCGCTGACGCAAAAGCTGGACATGTGCGCATACAGGGTGGCATAGCTGCTGCCGTCATCCGCGGTGCCGTGGTCGATCTGCACACAGTTGCCATAACTGGGCCGGGCGGATGCCGCGCTGACCACGCCATCCGCCACGGCGTAAATGAGGGTGCCGCTGGCGGCGGGCATGTCGGCCCCTGTGTGCGGCTTGTTGTATACAGCATCCGGCTCCCCAAAGTAGGTGCTGATGCGCCCCACGCTGGGCAGGGGACAGGTGAAATCCAAACTGCAATGGCGGGCGGGATCCTGGTATTTCTGGCTCTGCGCTTTTAAGTAGGCATCCAGCGCGGCGGTGGCCTGTTCATAGGCCTTGCGTTTTTCTTCGGTCACGGCGGCCTGGGCTTCGGCGGCTGCCTGCTGGCTGTCCAGTTCCGTGCTGGCCTGCTGCAAGGCCTGTTCCAGCTGGATCTGCGTCTGGGTCAGTTTATCCTGGCGCGCCTGCAGGGCTTGGGCGGCCTGTTCGGCCTGCGTTGCAGCGGCTTCGGCCTGCTGGCGTTGGGTGTCCAGAGCCTGAGCTTCCGCATCCAACTCGTCCAGCAGCTGTTTATTGTGCTCGGTCAAATCGTTCAGCACCTGCCAAAAGGTCAGCAGTTCGTACAAATCATCCGCCTGCATCAACAGGCTGATTTCCCCGCCTTCGTTCAGCAGCTGCATGGCGGTCAGCTGCTGCTTGCAACTGTCATATCGGGCGCTGAACGCAGCCTGCTTTTCTTCCAGCGCCTTGGCCGCAGCGGTTGCTTGGTTCTGGGCTTCAGCCAGCTCGGTGCGGCTTTGCTCCAGCTGGGCCACAATGCTGCCCAGTTGGCCGCGCAGTGCGTCGGTTTGGCTTTGCAAGTCGTTGACCTGCTGGCGGGTGTCACTGGCTTGCTGCTGCATGCTGTCCAGTGTGCTGGCGGCACTTTCATATTCGCGCTGCGCTGCGCTCACCTGGCCCTGCAAGGCAGCGGAATCCGCTGCATGGGCGGGGAATGGGTACAAAAAAAGCAGGGCTGCCGCCGCAGCTGCAGCAGCCCGTACATAGAATGTTTTCAGTTTCATTTGGTTTCTCTTATTGCAGCAGCATGGCCAGCGGGTCAACAGGGGTGCCGTTTACCAGCAGCTGGAAGTGCAGGTGGTTGCCGGTGGAACTGCCTGTGCTGCCCACATAGCCGATCACATCCCCCTGCGCGACCCGCTGCCCCACCTGTACGGCGGGCTTGCTTTGCAGGTGAGCATAGCTGGTGGCATAGTTGGCAGGGTAAACGCCGTCATCGTTGGCAGCGGCGTTTGCACCGTGGTAGATGGTTACAAAGTAACCGTGGTCATCATCCCAGCCTGCCTGGGTTATAACGCCGCTCTGCGCAGCCTGGACCGGTGTGCCGCCCGCGGCGGCAAAATCCACACCCAGGTGCGGCGGTGTGTCAGAATCATCGGTGCGGAAAGGGGCAGAAATTGCCGTGTAGTCTTGTAACGGGCAGATAAAATCCAGCGTGGTGGTCAAATGCAGGTCCGGGGAGGTGGTGTTATCGTAAGGAATCATTGTGCGGGTATCGGTCAAGGCTCCATCCACAAACAGCTCCAGGTGCAGGTGGTTGCCGGTTGATTTGCCGGTGGAACCCACCGTGCCAAGCTGCTGGCCCTGGGTCACTGTATCGCCAGCTGCCACGCTCAGGGTATCCAGGTGGGCATACAGCGTGCGGTAACTGTGGCCGTCCGGCAGGGTGCCGTGGTCGATCACCACATGATTGCCGTAACTGTAGTGGTTGTTGGCAACCACCACCGTGCCGTTATACACTGCCAGCACCGGCGTACCTTTGGTGGCGCTGTAATCCGCTCCGCGGTGACAGTCTGATACAAAGCGGGCAATGTAATGGAAATCTGCCACCGGCCAGCCAAAAACCAGCGGCTCTGCCGTGGCCTGGGGCTGCTCCGGCTGTGCGGTGGGTTCCGCGGCGCTGTTGGTCAGCGTATCATCAGCAGGAGTGGCAGGTTCCGGCGTGGGTTCTGCCGCAGCGGAAACGGGTTCGGCCTGCGGTGTTATGGTTTCCGCCTGGGGCCGCAGGGCGCAGGCACCGCAGCCCAGCGCAACCAGCACACAGCCAAGGGCTAACAGCAGCGGGGCGGGTTTGCGGTATTTCAGCAAGTGGGCCACCCGCTTGGCCACCTGGCCCTGCCCAAAAGCGAGGGCACCGGGCATCTGGCGCACCGTGGCAAAGCGCAGAATGCTTTCGCAGTAATCCGCGCGCTCGGCAGCGGGAGCGGTGCCGATGGCGGCTTCGTCACAGGCAAGTTCCATGTATTGCTCAAATTGACGGAACGCCAGCCACGCCAGCGGGTTCCACCAGTGCAGGCAGGCGGCCAGATAGTACAGCGGCTTGGTAATGGGGTCACCCCGGCGGATGTGGGTGCGTTCATGCAGCAGTACCGCACGGCGTGGGGGACCCTGCAGGCTTTGCGGCATATAAATGCGGGGGCGCAGCACGCCAAGTGTGAACGGCGTGGCAACCGCAGCGCAGGTGTAGCAGCTATCCGGCGTTTTGCAGGCAAGGGTTACCATGCGGCGCAGGCGGCAATAGCCAGCTGCCGCGCGCACCAGTAAAACCACTACCCCGGCAGCCCAGATCGCTGCCAGTGCCACCCAGATGTTAAACATGCTGCCGGGCAGGGGAGCACTGCCTGCCGCGCCCGGCAAAGCCTGCGCCGGGAGTTCCGCGGGCACGGTGAGCGCCTGAACCACGGCGCCAGCCTGTTGAATGGGGGCCGCGCTGCCCGGCTGCCGGATGGATACCGGGATGCCGCCCGGCAGCAGAAACCGCAGCCCGACCGCCAGCCAAAGCAGGCACAGCAGTTTGCTGGGTGCCCGCAGCCTGCGCAGCAGCGCGCACAACGGTAGGCAGAGCAGTACCAGCAGGCCGCCGCACATACTGGTGCCAACGGCATACAGCACAAAAGAACGGATGCTGAACATCATGGCGTTTTTCCTTTCCGTTAAGCAGTAAGCAAGCAGCATTCAGGCGTCGCTGTCCTGGCGGCGGGCGTCATCCAGCATGGCGCGGATGGCGGCGGCTTCTTCCTCGCTGATGGAGCTGGTGTTCAAAAAAGCGGCCACAAAGCGGGGCAGGCTGCCGCCAAAGCTTTTCTGCACGACGGCGGCGCTTTCTTCCTGTTGAACCTGGGCCTGTTTGACCAGTGCCGTTACGGTGCCGTTTGCATTGTGTAATATACCGCGTTCACACAGCTTTTTCAGCACGGTATAGGTGGTGCTTTTCTTCCAGCCAAGGGCTTCATTTGCCAGCGCTACCAGTTGGCCGCTGCCCAGCGGCTCGTTGGCCCACACCAGGCAGGCAAAGCGGTATTCGCCTTCCGCAAGGCGGTAATCCTGTTCCATTTCGGGGTGCTCCTTCTCTCATTTGGTCTATTGCTATAAACCTAGTCTATAACAATAGACCAAGCTTGTCAACCCCCTGCAAAAAATGTTTGCCTTGCGCGCACACAGATGGTATAATAAGCGCACTTATGAATATTATGCACAAGGGTGCCCCGCCCCTGCGCCAAGGCACCGTGCAGTGAAAAATAAAAGGAGAACTCCAATTTATGAGAACGATCCTGCTGATTGCAACCGGCGGCACCATTGCCTCGCGCCCAACGGCGGCGGGCGGGCTTGCCCCGGCTATCACCTCGCAAGAGCTGCTTTCCTGCGTGCCGGAACTGGCGGAATTCTGCCGCATTGATGCCATCCAGCTGTATAACCTGGATTCCACCAACATGGGCCCCGAACAGTGGCAGGGCATTGCCGCCGCTGTGCAGGAAAACTATGACCGCTATGACGGTTTTGTCATCACCCATGGCACGGACACGATGGGCTATACCGCCGCAGCGCTCAGCTACATGATACGCAAAAGCCCCAAGCCGGTGGTGCTGACCGGCAGCCAGAAATCGATTTATAACCGCGATACCGATGCCCGCAACAACCTGTGGCGCGCCGTGGCCTATGCCTGCCATCCGGATGCCTGGGGTGTGCAGATCGTGTTTGACAATCAGGTGATTTTGGGCACCCGCGCCCGCAAAACCCGAACCAAGAGTTTTAACGCGTTTTCCAGCATTGATTATCCCGAAACTGCCATCTTCCGGGACCGCCGCCTGATCCAGTTCCTGCAGCGCCCGGCGGAGTATACCCATGCGGTGTTCAGTACCGCGCTGGACCCCAATGTGTTTGTGCTGCGGCTGGTGCCGGGCATGCGGGCGGATATCATCCCCATGTTGGAGGGCCGTTACCGCGCTCTGGTGCTGGAAAGCTTTGGCGTGGGCGGTCTGCCCGGCGAGGATGATGGTGCCATGTTTGCCGCCGTGCGGGACTGGTGCGGCGCGGGGCACCTGGCTGTGTTCACTACCCAGGTACCGCATGAGGGCAGCGACCTTGCCGTGTACGAAGTTGGCCGCGCGGCCAAAGCCCTGCCCGGTGTGCTGGAAGCGCACGATATGACCCCCGAAGCCACCGCAGTCAAACTGATGTGGGTGCTGGGCCAGACCACCGACCGTGCCGAGGCGGAAAAGCTGTTCCTGACCCCCGTGCAGTGGGATATCCTGTAAATCGTTCATTATCACATAAAAATAAAAAAGCGGCGCAGAACCGGAGAAGATAACGCCCGGCTCTGCGCCGCTTTTTGATGTTATTTAGAATGTGAGCTAAGGAAACTTAAAGCAGAAATAGTATCAGATTACGTTGTGGTCCATCCACTTGTTGCTGACAAAGCGGATCATGAAGAATACGCTGCGGCAGATCCAGTCAATGAACATACCGAACCACACGCCGGTCAGCCCCATGTTGAGCTTGAGCACGAAGATGTAGCTCAAAATTACGCGGAACAGCCACATGCTGAAAATGCTCACCGTCATGGTGTAGCGGGCATCGCCGCCGCTGCGCAGGGCGTTGGGCAGCGTAAAACTGGTAGCCCAGCAGAGAACGCTGAACAAAGAGAACCAGTGCATAACGGTAACGCACATGTTGAGCGCAGTATCCGAAAGGCTGAACAGCCGTGCAATGTAAGGAATCGTAAAAAACAGGCAGGCGTTGGTGCAGAACAAACCGAACATTGCCATCAGGATAAACATCTTGGCGTAATACTTGGCCTGCTTTTTGTCTCCTGCGCCAAGGCAGCGGCTGACGACGGGGATCATGGCAAGGCCCATGGTGCTGCCGGGAATGTTGGCAATGCCGCTGATGGTGTTGGCCACCGCGTTGGCCGCAATGGCGGAGGTGCCCAGGGTGGAAGTCAAGCTGCTGACGCACAGCTTGCCAATCTGGAACATGCCGTTCTCCAAACCGGAGGGAATGCCAATGCCAAGGATGCGGCGGATCAGGTCGCCGTCCGGCTTCATATCCGCAATATGGCGGATGCAGAGCGGGTTTTCAATTTGCTGCTGCTGCCAGAACACCCACGCCGCGGCAAACACGCGCCCCAACAGGGTGGCCAGTGCAGCGCCCAGTACCCCCATGCCTAGCCCATAAATGAACAGGGCGTTGAAGCAGATATTGATGATGTTCATGACCAGGCTGGCCAGCATGGAAATGCGGCTGTTGCCCTGTGCACGGAACAAAGCGGCCCCGGCGTTGTAAAAACCGATAAAGGGGTAGGAGATGGCGCTGATCAAAAAGTAGGTCTGTGAAAAGCTCATCACATCGTCATCAATGCGGCCGAAAACAATGCGCAGGATGGGGCGGCTGAGCACCAGAATGACCAGCATGACAGCGATGGTGCTGACCGCAAGAACGGTGTACAGCTGTGCGGCGCTTTTGGCGGCTTTTTCACCATCGCGCCGGCCAAGGTACTGGCTGCTGATGACCGCGCCGCCGGTTGCCAGGGCGGACAGGATCTGGATGATCAAAATATTCAGGCTGTCCACCAGGCTCACGCTGGACACAGCGGCTTCGCCAACGCCGGATACCATAAGGGTATCCGCCATGCCCATGGATACCGACAAAAATTGCTCCGCCAGCAGCGGCAAAATCAGCCGAACCAATGCCTGGCGGTTAAAAATCGGCTCCGACAGGGTGGATTCAGCGCTTTTTGTGTTGCTCATTCGCTCCCGATACTCCTTATTCGCTTTACGAAGAATTTACATGTTTATCATTATAAAACGAGAAAAGCAGAAAAGCAATATCTGTGCGAATTGAAACGATATTGTCCTTGCAAATGAGCAATTTCGTTTTCAAAAAGCAAAAAAAGAATGGATTTTGCAAGGGTATCTGAAACGAAAAGCAACGATGAAAACAGCGCTTGAGCGAAATTTGTTCTGAAAGAAAAGGAAAAAGATAAAAACAAATATCGACTAATGGCAAAATCCAGCGTTAAACACCGGGCAATTTCAGTGCGGCAAGGAAACAATCTTGCAATACTGGCGCACAAAACCGGGATAAACCGCCCCGCCAGCACATACGCTTGTGTGTGGAAGAAAATACAGGGGGAGGCAGACCGCCATGAAACAGACCCACCGCCCGCCGCGCAGCATTTGCCCTGCGCAGAACCGCCACATGCGGCGGCGCACCCGTGTGCTGGCCGGGCTGGTGGCGGTTTTGTGCTTTGGCGGGCTGCTGGCCCGGCTGTTTACCCTGCAAATACTGGACCCCAGCGGTTACGCCAACCGTGCCGCGGCCCAGCAGCTGCGGGATACCACGCTGCCCGCCGCCCGCGGCGAAATTTATTCCGCCGATGGCGTTACCCTGGCCACCAGCAAAACCTGCTGGACCATCCGGGCCTCCCCGCGGGAACTGGCGGATGAGCTGGTGCAGCCCGCCGCCAAAGCGCTGAGCGAAATTTTGGATATTGATTATGACGCTACCCTGCAAAAGCTGAGCAAGCGCACCAGCAATGACTGCCTGCTCCGCCGCCGGGTGGATGCCGATTTGGCGGACTCCGTGCGGGCCTGGTGCACGCAGAACAACGCGCAGGGTATCCAGATTTTGCAGGATACCAAGCGCGTTTACCCGCAGGGCAACTTTATGGGCTGTCTGCTGGGCTTTACCGATGTGGATAATCAGGGCCTTTGGGGGCTGGAACTGCAATATGACGCCCAGTTGACCGGCCGGAACGGAACCATCCTGACTGCAAAAAATGCCTGGGGGTATGATATGCCCACCCATTACAGCACCCTGCAGGATGCCGTGCCGGGAAATGATATCACCCTGACCATCCGGGCGGACATCCAGCACTATCTGGAAAGTGCGCTCAGTGCCGCCGTGGCGGAGCATCATGTGGCGGCCCGTGCGGTGGGCATTGTGATGGAGGTCGATACCGGCGCGATCCTTGCCATGTCCACCAAGCCGGATTACGACCCCAACGATCCGCGCACCATTGTGGATGAAACCATCCGCCAGCAGGTGAACGCCCTGAGCGGGGAAGAACGCAGCAAAGCTTTGCAGACCGCCCAGCAGGCCCAGTGGCGCAACAAGGCAATTTCCGATTTGTACGAACCCGGCAGTGTGTTCAAGCTCATCACCTGCGCTGCGGCACTGGATACCGGTGCAGTCACGCGGAACAGCCGCTTTGTCTGCGCGGGCAAGATCAATGTGGCGGGCACAAATTTCCGCTGCGCAAACGGGCATATCCATGGCAGTGAAACCTTGGCCCAGGGGCTGGCGGTATCTTGCAACCCCTGCTTTATCCAGGTGGGGGCGCGGCTGGGCAAACAGAACTTTTGCGATTACTTTGCCGCCTTTGGCCTGCGCGCCGCAACCGGTATTGACCTGCCCGGCGAGATCAAGCGCAGCGAATACTATACCGCCGACCGCATGGGCCCGGTGGAGTTGGCTTCCTGCTCCTTCGGGCAAAGCAGTAAGGTGAGCTACCTGCAAATGATCACAGCCGTCTGCGCGGTGGTCAACGGCGGCAAGCTGATGCAGCCCCATGTGGTGCAGTCCATCCGCGATGCCGAGCGCAATACCGTGCAGCAGGTGGAGCCCACCGTAAAAGCGCAGGTCATCCGGCCCGAAACCAGCGCCGTCATGCGCGAATTGATGGAGGGCGTTGTGACCACCGGCACCGGTAAAAACGGTGCCGTGGCGGGCTACCGTGTGGGCGGCAAAACCGGCACCAGCCAAAAGCTGGACAGCGAGAATGAGCGCGCCCGCATTGCCAGCTTTGTGGCAGTGGCACCGATCGAAAACCCAAAAATCGCAGTCCTCATCTGCCTGGATGAACCCCACAGCTGGACCACCAGCGGCGGCGCGCTTTCCGGCCCCGTGGCGGCGGAAGTGCTGCAAAAAAGCCTGCCGCGGCTGGGCATCGAGCCCAGCTATACGGAAGCAGAGCAGGCTAAATATTTTACCACTGTGCCTGATGTGACCGGCTGGAAAGCCCCCGCCGCGGCCCAAAAGCTGAGCGAGTATACCCTGACTGCGGATGTGCTGGGGCAGGGGGAGCGGGTCGTCAGCCAGTACCCGCGGGCAGGCACCACCGTGCGGCGCGGCTCCGCCATCCAGCTGGACACCACCGGCCAGCTGGACCCCGCAGCGGACGAAGGATAACGCCGAGTGGTTGCACCCCCGCCCCATTTGCGATACAATAATATAAAGTTTATCCCAAAAAGGGGAGGGGAGCCGCTTGCCAAAGCTGCAAACAAACGGCGCAAAACAAAAACGAACCACCTATATGATACTGCTGCTCTGGGCGGCGGTCTGCTTTGCCCTGCTGGTGGTGGACTGGTGCTGCTGGGCACCCAACCGGCTGGACGCCGACATGGCGTCCGAACAACTGCTTGCCAACCTGCTGGCGCAGGAGGGCGGCGTGATGAGCACCAGCTGGTACTATTCCACTGAGCTGCGGGTGCTCAACACCCAGCTGGTCATGGCACCGCTGTTCCGGCTGTTCACCAGCTGGCATACTGTGCGCGTGGTGGGCAGCGTGGTGCTGATCCTTTTGTATCTTGCGGCGTGGTTCTGGTTCGGGCGCAGTGCAAAGCTCAAGTACAGCGGCCTGCTGGGGGCCGGGCTGCTGATGCTACCCTATGGCGCGCTGTACCGCCAGTATGTGCTGGAGGGCCTTTACTATATTCCGCACATTACCATCAGCTTTGTGGTGCTGGGGTGCGCGGTGCGCATTCTGCGCGGCGGGCGGCGGCTGGCCCCGGCGGCGGGCATGGTGCTGTTCAGCTTTGCTGCAGCGCTGGGCGGGCCGCGGCAGCTGTTCATCTTGAACATTCCGCTTACCGTGGCTGCAGCGCTGCTCTGTTGGCTGGATGCTCCGCCTGCGGATACCCTGCGCCAAAAGCTGGCCAATGCCTGGCGCACCCCCGGCGGGGCGTTGCTGGTGCCCACCCTTGCGGCGGATGCTGCCGCGCTGGCGGGGTATGTGGTCAACGCAAAGGTGCTGGCGGAAAAATATCACTTCCAGGACCAGGGGTATGTGGCATTTACGGGGCTGAACCTGGACCGCCTGCAATGGTTTGTCAATGCGCTGCTGGCTTCCTTTGGCTGGCAGGAGGGCAAAGTGTTTTCTCTGGCCGCGCTGTTTAACCTTGCGGCTGCGGCGCTGATCCTTTTCTGCTTTGTGTTTTCTGTTCGGTTGGTGCGCGGCAAAGCACGCTACCCGCTGGGGCACCGGCTGGTGGGAGCATTTTTCCTGGCCGGGGCCGTCTGCTTTGCGCTGCTGTACGGGCTGACCAACAGCGGCCATTCGGACCGCTACCTGCTGCCGCTGGCAATTTTATTTGTACCGCTGCTGGAAATCATGCTGGCGGACTGCACCCCCCGGCACCGCCCGGATGCCCGTGGTCTGACGGCCCTGATGGCGGCGATATTACTGCTGCGCGCCGGAACAGACTACCGCGCAGCGGCAGTGGCAACCAACCCCAACCAAGGGGCGGCACAGTTCTTGGTGCAGAACGGCTACCGGGACGGGTACGCTTCTTTTTGGGACGGTAATGTGATGACCGAGTTGACGGACGGCACCCTGAGCGTGTGGACCCTGACCCCAAACAGTGTGCCGGAGCTGCGCCCTTGGCTGCAGGTCACCAGCCATCTGCAAACCCCTCCGCAGGGTAAAATTTTCTTTGTTATCTCCAAATGGGAAGCATACGGCGAGCGCCAGCCCACTACCCAGGCCCTTGCCGATGCCATGCCGGAGGATGCGCTGATCTATGAGGATGAAACCGTAAAGATTTACGGTTTCGCCAGCGATGAAGCCATGCGCCAGGCGTGCGGATTTGCGGCATTCCCATAAAAAATAAGCCGTCACAAACTTTTCACAATTTTCTTTGAAAATAAGTACATCCCGCTGGTTGACAAACCGGCGGGATTTGTTTATAATCGTACTGTTGCAAATCAAACTGTTTCAATTCAAACAATTAACAATCAAACGAATTGGAAAGTGAGGTGATCCAAACGCAGAACCGCAACCAACAGGATGACCACGGCTTTGTGCATGTGGGCCGCACCTTAAACTATGCCGCGCGGGAAATTTCCTGCGCGCTGGATGCGTACATCAGCACCAGGGTCAGCCCGGAGCTGACCGGTATGCGCGGCATGGTGCTGGGATTTTTGATGCAGGAAACGGAAAGCGGCAAGCAAATCTACCAGCGTGATCTGGAAGCCCGGTTCCACACCAACCGTTCCAGCATTACCACCATGCTGCAGGGCATGGAGCAGTCCGGCTTTATCACGCGGGAAGTTGTCGCCAAAGACGCCCGGCTCAAAAGCCTGGTTCCGACCGAGAAAGGCCGCCAATGCGCCGCCGCCATCCACCAGTGCATTTCGGATTTTGAGCATGACCTGCAAAACGGGGTCAGTGCGCAGGAACTGGAAGCGATCCAGGGCACCCTGCACAAGCTGATTGAAAATGCAAAAGCCATCCGCGGCAAAAATTAAGGCGTATCTGAAAAAAGTCAAAAATTTGGTCTATTTCTATAAGCGCAACCGGATTTTGCGTTAAAAAGCCTTGGGCAACACCGCACAATTCCCGCCTGACGGCTTAAGCACCGCTCCGGCGGCTGCGGCACGGCATCTGCGTTGCCAAAATGCTCGATAATACTCCAGTATTATTTGCACTTTTGGCTTAGCAGCTGCCGCACCTCGCTCGCCGTATCGGCACTTAGAATTATGCGGTATCGCCCTTGGATCCATAAAGGATTCCTGCGGCTCCTTGCCTTAAATCCTGCTTGTGTTTGCGAAATATCCGTTATTTTCTTTGTTTTCAGACACACCCCAAAGTGTTCCGCAATGCTTTGGCTTAAGAAGTTCAGGCGCTGCCCCCGGGCAGCCAAACAGGAGATACCATATGTTTAAGTCACTTTACAAAGAAACAGAGGGGTTCCGGCTGGTTTCCATCCTGACCCCTTTGTGCATGATCGGCGAAGTGGTGATGGAAATGATCATCCCCAAGCTGATGTCCTCCATCATTGATGATGGCGTTACCGCCGGCAATCTTTCCCACATTTACCGCATTGGCGGCTGGATGATCGTGGCAGCGGCCTTTGGCCTGCTGTTCGGCGTGCTGGGCGGTGTGTTTGGTGCGCGTGCTTCCACCGGTTACGCCCGCAATCTGCGCCGCTCCATGTACCGCAATATCCAAACATTCAGCTTTGCCAATATCGATAAATATTCCACCGCCGGTCTGGTCACCCGTATGACCACCGACGTGACCAACATCCAGAACGCTTACCAGATGATTTTGCGTATGGCCATCCGTGCGCCGTCCAGCATGGTCATTGCCATGATCATGGCGTTCACCATCAACGCCAAGCTGGCTTCCATCTATCTGGTGGCGGTCATCATTCTGGGCGGCTGCCTGGTGCTCATCATGTCCCGCGCCAGCAACTACTTCTCCGCCGCATTCAAAAAGTACGATGACCTGAATGAGAGCGTGCAGGAAAATGTTTCCGCCATCCGCGTGGTCAAAGCGTATGTGCGCGAAGATTACGAGAGTGAAAAGTTCAAAAAGGCATCCGGCAATGTGCAGGATCTGCTGCTGCGTGCTGAAAAAGTTCTTTCCTTCAACTCTCCGCTGATGATGGCCACCGTTTACACCTGCATCCTGCTGATTTCCTGGCTGGGTGCCCGCATGATCGTGCTGTCCGGTGCTACCAGCTTTACCACCGGCGAGCTGATGAGCATGCTGACCTACTGCACCAACATCCTGACCAGCCTGATGATGCTGTCCATGGTGTTCATCATGATCTCCATGTCCGCCGCTTCCGCCAAGCGTGTGGCTGAAGTGCTGGAAGAAGAAAGCACCCTGTCCAACGGCGAAAACCCGGTTATGGAAGTCAAGAACGGCGCTGTCCGCTTTGATCATGTCTGCTTCCGCTATAAGGCCGATGGCCGCGATGTGCTGTCTGATATCAACCTGAACATCCGTTCCGGCGAGACCATCGGCATCATCGGCGGCACCGGCAGTGCAAAAACCAGCCTGGTGCAGCTGCTGCCCCGCCTGTATGATACCACCGCCGGTCATGTGTACATTGGCGGCGTGGATGTACGCAATTACGACCTGGAGATCCTGCGCAACAGCGTTGCCATGGTGCTGCAGAAAAACGAACTGTTCAGCGGCACCATTGCCGAAAACCTGCGCTGGGGCAATAAGGATGCCACCGATGCCGAGATCGAGGAGGCATGCAAGCAGGCCTGCGCCGATGAATTTATTGAGCGCTTCCCCGATAAATACAACACCCACATTGACCAGGGCGGCACTAACGTTTCCGGCGGCCAGAAGCAGCGCCTTTGCATTGCCCGTGCTCTGCTGAAAAAGCCCCGCATTCTGATTCTGGACGACTCTACCTCCGCTGTGGATACCGGCACCGACGCCAAGATCCGCAAGAGCTTTGCCGAAAAGATTCCCGGCACCACGGTGTTCATCATTGCCCAGCGTATTTCCAGCGTGGAAAACGCCGACCATGTGATCGTGCTGGATAACGGCAGGATCAGTGGTTACGGTACCCCGGCCGAAATGCTGGCCACCAACCCCATCTATCAGGAAGTTTATAACAGCCAGACCAAAGGCTCCGGCGACTTTGACGAAAAGGGAGGCGATAACAATGGCTGAGCAGAAAGCAAAAGTGGTTAAGGTTGGCCGCGGTGGCCCCCGCGGCCCGCGCCCCAAAGTCCAGAATCCCGGCAAGATCTTCATGCGCATCCTGCGCTATGTGATGGAATGCTACCGCATTCAGGTCGTTGCGGTCGTCATCTGCATTTTTGTCAGCGTGTTTGCCAACGTGCAGGGCACTTTGTTCATGCAGACCTTGATCGATGGCTACATCCTGCCCCTGCTGAAAGAGCAGAGCAGTGATTTTTCCGGCCTGGCCCATGCCATCGCCCGCACGGCAGGCTTTTACGGCATCGGCATTGTTACCGCCTTTGCCCAGGCCCGTATGATGGCTTACGTTACCCAGGGCACCCTGAAGCGCCTGCGCGATGAAATGTTTACCCATATGCAGACGCTGCCCATCAAATACTTTGACCGCAACGCCCACGGCGATATCATGTCGCTGTATACCAACGATATTGATACCCTGCGCCAGATGATCAGCCAGAGCATGCCGCAGCTGCTGAACAGCGCTATTACCGTTGTCAGCGTGCTGGTTTCCATGGTTGTACTCAGCGTGCCGCTGACGGTGCTCACCCTGGTCATGGTCGGGATTATGCTGCTGGTCACCAAGTATCTTACCACCAACTCTTCCAAGTACTTTGTTTCCCAGCAGCGTGATATTGGTGCGGTGAACGGCTACATTGAAGAGATGATGAACGGCCAGAAAGTCGTTAAGGTGTTCTGCCACGAGGAAGAAGCCATTGAGCAGTTTGATAAGCTCAATGACCAGCTGTTTGAAAGCGCGGATAAGGCCAACCGTTACTCCAACCTCGGCGGTCCGGCTAACACCCAGCTGGGCAACCTTTCCTATGTGTTCTGCGCCATGA
This sequence comes from Gemmiger qucibialis, assembly GCF_027689445.1. Classification (NCBI taxonomy): domain Bacteria; kingdom Bacillati; phylum Bacillota; class Clostridia; order Eubacteriales; family Oscillospiraceae; genus Gemmiger; species Gemmiger qucibialis. The sequence goes on from NZ_JAQFEN010000002.1 coordinate 462,619, forward strand.
TCGGCGGTGCGCTGGCTCTGTCTGGCATGACAGGCCTGACCCTGGGCAAGCTGGCCAGCTTTTTGACCTTCAACCGCACCCTGAACATGCCCATCAGCCAGATCTCCATGCAGTTCAACGCCATCATCATGGCTCTGGCCGGCGGCCAGCGTATCTTTGACCTGCTGGACGAAAAGCCGGAAGTGGACGAGGGCAAGGTCATGCTGGTCAACGCCAAACGCCTGCCGGATGATTCTGTGACCGAAACCAAGGAGCGCACCAACCTGTGGGCCTGGAAGCGTGTGAACGCCGATGGCAGCGCAGACTACCGTGAACTGAAGGGAGATATCGTCTTTAAGGATGTAGACTTTGGCTATGATCCGGGCAAGATCGTCCTGCATGATATCAACCTGTATGGCCGTCCGGGCCAGAAGATCGCCTTCGTCGGTTCCACCGGCGCAGGCAAAACCACCATCACCAACCTCATCAACCGCTTCTATGATATCCAGAAGGGCACCATTGAGTATGACGGCATTGATGTGACCCATATTCATAAAGACGACCTGCGCGCATCCTTAGGCATTGTTCTGCAGGATACCCACCTGTTTACCGGTACGGTTATGGATAACATCCGCTATGGCCGCCTGGATGCAACGGACGAGGAATGCCGCGCCGCCGCCAAGCTGGCCAACGCCGATGAGTTCATCCGCCACCTGCCGGATGGCTATAACACCACGCTGACCGGCGACGGCACCAACCTGAGCCAGGGCCAGCGCCAGCTGCTTGCCATTGCCCGTGCCGCTGTTGCGGACCCGCCGGTACTGATCCTGGACGAAGCAACCTCCAGCATTGATACCCGCACCGAGCGCCTGGTGCAGCAGGGCATGGACGGCCTGATGTATGGCCGCACCACCTTTGTTATCGCCCACCGCCTTTCCACCGTGCGCAACTCGGACTGCATCATGGTGCTGGAACAGGGCCGCATTATTGAGCGCGGCACCCACGATGAGCTGATTGCCCAAAAGGGCCGTTACTACCGCCTGTACACCGGCAATTTTGCGGAAAACTCCTGAAATAGCCTTTCTGCCGGATAAGTGCGCAACAAAAGCGCAATCGGCATAAAAACGGAAAATCCCCATAAAAATACCGGGAAGGATTCCACCCTTCCCGGCGTTTTTGTGTAAAATGCCGTCACGCCGCACAAAACTTGACGATGTGGGAATAATTGGCTATAATAGAGGGGAACACAAGGAGGCTGAACCAACACAGCACTCCTTTTTATATAGATGACGCTTTGGAGGGGGGCTGCGCAGAACACTGCCAGCCGCAGGCGTACAAAACTGAACAACCAACACGATAAACTGAGAGGAGAGCTTATACATGGCTACCAAGAAAATTGCTCAGACCGTTATTACTGAGGATAAGTTTTATACCATCGCCGCTGCAAACGGCAAGGTTGTTGAAGTAAAGGATTACAACACCGAGAACGGCGCTCAGATCCAGCTGTGGGATAATGCCAACGCCGAATGGCAGCAGTGGAGCTTTGTGCGCGCCGGCGAGGGCGTGTACCGCATCAAGAACCGTTTCACCGGCAAGATGATGGACCTGGATTGCTCCGGCGTGACCGATGGCACCCATGTTCACCAGTGGGAAGGCGCTAACGCTTCCAGCCAGCTGTGGATCGTGGAGCCCGCCAATGATGGCCGCGTAAAGATCAAGTCCAACCTGGCCGGCAAGTGCCTGGACCTGGTCAACATGAACACCGAAAACGGTGCAGTCCTGCAGATCTGGGCCGATGTGAACGGCGATAACCAGTACTGGACCATCAACGAAGTGACCCGCAAGCCCAAGACCAGCGCCAAGGCTACCGCCGCTAAAGCAAAGGCTGAAGTGAAGGCTGCCGCTGAAAGCGCTGCCAAGACCGTTGACGCCGCTGCCAAGGCTGCTGCCGAAGTTGCTACCGAGGTTGTTGACGCCGTGAAGGCTTCTGCCGATAAGCCGGTTGCTGAAACCGCCGCTGAGGTTGTTAAGACCGCCAAGAAGGCCGCCTGCAAGACCAGCACCAAAAAGGCTGCCGAGGCTGCTGTGACCACCGCAAAGAAGGCAGCCGAGGCTGCCACTGCCGTTGCTGCCGTGGCCACCGACGCTGTCAAGGAAGTTGCTGAAAAGCCCGCCGTTAAGGCCGCTGCCGATGAAGCTGTGAAGGCTGTAAAAGAAGTTGCCGAAAAGCCCGCTGTCAAGGCTGCTGTGGAAGCTGCCGACAAGGCCGTGAAGGAAGTTGCCGAGAAGCCTGCTGTCAAGGCTGCCGCCAAGGCCGCTGACGAAGCCGTTAAGACCGTTGTGGAAGCTGCAAAGCCGGTTGTTGAGGCTGCTAAGCCTGCTGTAAAGGGCAAAAACTCCCGCAAAAAGCGCAGCAGAAAGTAATTTATTTTAAAGTGTCAGAATACCCCCTGATAAAAAATAAGTCCCGCCCGCAGCACCCCTCGCTGCCGGGCGGGACCTTTTTTGTGCAGGATCAATCCCAAAGAAAACTGCCCGTATCACTCCGGCCAAAAACCGGAAAGGATGCGGGCAGCTGTTTTATCAGAATAACGGAAATAAGAGAAAGCCAAATTTTACAGGAAGCTCTGGATCAAGGTTTTCAGGCCGATCAAAATCAGCACAAGGCCGCCAATGCGCTCCGAAACGGCGCGGTACTTATCGCCAAACACGGCACCAACCTTAACGCCGATGGCAGACAGGGTAAAGGTGGTGCAGCCGATCAGCAGGGCAGCAACCACAATGTTGGCTTCCATTGCGGCAAAGCCAACGCCAACGGCAAAGGCGTCAATGGAGGTTGCAACGGCCAGCGGCAGCATGGCTTTGGCGGAAAAATCGTTGTCCACAGTTTCATCGCCGCCAAAGCTTTCCCGCACCATGTTTACGCCGATTACAGCCAGCAGGATAAAGGCAACCCAAGGGCCAACGCTGTTGAGCAGGTGCTCGAACCGGGAACCGAGGAAGTAGCCAAAGGACGGCATAATGGCCTGGAACGCGCCGAACCAGGCACCGCAGATCAGCGCGTGGGACAGCTGTACTTTGCGCACCGAAAGCCCCTTGCAGATGGAAACCGCAAACGCATCCATCGAAAGGCTGATGCCGATCATGATCAAGTCAAACAAACTCATACCCAAATACCTCCAAATTAGGGCAATACCGCATAATTCTAAGTGCCGATACGGCGAGCGAGGTGCGGCAGCTGCTAAGCCAAAAGCGCAGATAATACTGGATGCTGCAAAGGTGAGCGCCGCCAGTGGCGGAAACAGCGAACCGAAGCAGGGGCAGCGGTCGCAGAGTGCAAGGGGCTTTTGCCCCCGAAGCACGATGCGGGTACCGCAACCCGACATTATCGAGCATTTTGGCAACGCAGATGCCGTGCCGCAGCTGCCGGAGCGGTGCTTAAGCCGCAAGGCGGGAATTGTGCGGTGTTGCCTTAGATCCAAGGGCAGAGCCGGGCAAACAAAAAAGACCTATCCGCCCAGCACCTGCACACAGCATGCAGGTGAACCCTGTGCGGATAAGTCTCGTCATTTCAAGTAGTGCCAGAGCCTTTGCTGTTAGCTCATTGTGTTGGCAAAACTGCACAGCTGCTCTTGCCCAGTGCCGCGCCGACTACTCCCTTATTGCCTGAATAGTGTACCATGTGGAAAATTTGTTGTCAATGCGTTAGTTATTGCTAACCGTTAAAATCCCGGTCATTTTCCGGGTTTTGCCACAAAAATGGGTGTGCTGCACCGCAAAATCAGCCCTGCTGCGCTCCAAAGAGCAATGCAGGCAGAAACAACCGGAATCTTTACCGCCCCCTTGCGCAATGGCGGCTGATAGGGTAAAATAAAAAGACGAAAAAACAAAGAAACAGGGGATATTATGCAATACAAAGTTCTGGCACTGGATCTGGATGGCACACTGACCAACAATGCCAAAGTCATTACCCCACGCACCAAAGCTGCCCTGCAGGCAGCAGCGGACCGCGGCGTGCGCATTGTGCTGGCCAGCGGCCGCCCCACCGTGGGCATTGAGCCGCTTGCCAAAGAGCTGGAGCTGGACCGCCGCGGCGGCTGCATCCTGAGCTATAATGGCGGTAAGATCATTGACTGCAAAACCGGCGAAACGCTGGTGCAGCATGAGTTCCCGCCGGAGCTGATCGACCCGGTGTGCACCTTTGCCCGCTACTGGAACGTGATGCCGCTGACCTATGATGCCAAAGGCATTGTGACCGAGGATGCCGCCAACCCCTATGTTGGCGAGGAAGCCCGCATCAACAAAATCCCGGCCCGCCAGGTGGAAAACCTGCCCGCCGAGATCCAGTGGCCCATCAACAAGCTGCTGCTGGTTGGCGACCCCGTGGATATGCCCCATGTGGAGGAGCTGATGCAGCAAAAGTTTGCGGGCAAGCTTTCCATCTACCGCTCGGCGCCGTTCTTTATTGAAACGATGCCCCTGGGGGTGGAAAAATCCGCCTCGCTGGCGCTGCTGCTGAAAAACATGGGCCTTGGCCCCGAAAACCTGATGGCCTGCGGCGATGGCTGGAACGACCTGCCCATGATCCGCTATGCGGGCATGGGCGTTGCCATGGGCAATGCTGTGCCGGAAGTAAAACAGGCAGCCAAATACGTCACCGCAGATAATGAGCATGACGGGGTAGGGCTGGCCGTTGAAAAATTCATCTTGGAGGACCCGCAGTGAACCTGATCGTTTTTGACTTGGAATGGAACATGGGCAATGCGCCCAAAACCTTTAATTATCATGGGGCGGAGTTGACCCTGCGGGGTGAGATCATCCAGATCGGTGCAGCGCGGGTGGACGAGAATGGCGATGTACTGGATACCTTTGAGATGACCCTGCGCCCCCGCATTTTCCGCAAGCTGCATTGGCGCATTGCGGAGGTGACTGGCCTGAGCCAGGGTGATCTGGAAGCCGGGGTGCCCATTGCCGAAGGCCTGCGGCGGTTCCAGGAATGGGCCGGCCCCGATGCCGAATTTGCCGAGTGGGGTCTGGACGATGTGCCGGTGCTGAAGCAGAACCTGTTCCTTTATAATATGGACGAAAGCTGGCCCACCCGCTGGTATGACCTGCAGCAGATCTTTTTGAAAAATTTCCCCCGCGGGGAAGGCGAGGGCCTGACGCTGGAAAGCGTGGTGGACCGCCTTGGCATTGAGCATGACGGCGATTTCCACAATGCGCTGGACGATGCCCTGTACACCACAAAAATCTGCCGCCGCCTGCCGCTGGCCCAGGGCATTGCCGAATACCCGGACCCCGCCGCCCAGCTGACAGCCGCCCTGCTGAACAATACCGATACCGAAACGTACGATATCCAGACCTACTTTGACCGCCTGGACCACGATGCCTATAAAAATGACCCTGCGCTGTATCAGGTGGGCTGCCCGTTCTGCGGCAAGCCGCTGGTGCTGAACGATATCTGGCTCAAGCGCGGCAACACCGGTTATTATACCGAAGCCACCTGCCCGGACCACGGCCCGTGGTTCCTGCGCTTTAAGCTGAACCGCCGCGACGGTCTGCATTGGAACTTTGCCCGCTGCATTGAGACCGTGCGCCCCGAAAGCTATGCCCGCTATAAAAAACTGGAAAAATCCCAGCGCGAGCGCATCCGCATGAAAGCGGAACGTGCTGGAAAGAAAACTCAGGAATAAAAATAAAACGCTCCCCGACCTGTGCATAAGAGAACTGCATGGAGAGGGGAGCGTTTTGTAATGAATAAAGAATAAATAATAAAGAAGAATGGTGGTGGGCGCTGCGCGCCTTTTTTGGATATTAGGCACGATGCAGGATAAAGAATGCGCTCCGGGTGGGGGCGCTTACTTACTTCATTTTGCCGATGTAGACGAGGTAGGAGTAGAGGTAGATCCAGGCGGAGCCGCCAAAGACAACGGCCAGCAGCAGGATCATGGTGGCGGTATCGCCCAAAATGGTGGCCAGCAGTGAAATTACAATCAAAGCAGCACCCATAACAACAAACACAATGCCGCCCATGCGCTGGGTGCGGTTCCAGTTGTGTTCGTTGTTCAGCGCCCAGGGAGTTTTGCAGCCGAACATATAGTTCTGCTTGATGCGCGGCATATAGTTGCCCAAAAAGATGAACAGTACCCCGCAGCCGCCGCAGACCAGAATACCGACCAGGCTGCTGCCTTCCGGAATCAAGCCGAACACGCTCAGCTCCGAAAACCAGCTCATAGCTGACATAAATATTGTAAGGGCAGTGAGGGAGGCGTTCCAGACGCCCTTGAACTTTTCATAATTCTGGTGTTTGGGGTCAATGCGGGGCAGCACTGCCATCAAAATCAGCATCAGGGCGGGCAGGGCTGCCATAATCAGCACAGTGGATTTTGGCCCCCAGCCGTTGGCCTGGCCGTCCGCGCCCCAGTGGGTGGGCACAACATCCGGCAGGGAGCCATAAAAGCAGAGGTGCGCCGCAAAGTTGATGGCGCAAAAAATCAGCAGCCCCCAAAACAGTTTATTTCGTTTCATCATCAGGTCCACCTTTCACAAAGCCAAAATCGAAAAACCACTTAACAGCTTCCTGGAACACGGTCAGGTTCAGGCAGTACACAATATTCTGGCCGCGGCGCTCATCCGTTACCAGCCCGGCATTTTTCAAAATGTTCAGGTGGTGGCTTACGGATGGCTTTGCCATATCAAAGTGCGCAGCAATATCACCGGCACTCATTTCGCCTTCGCTCAACAGCTCCAGAATGCGCCGCCGGGTGGGATCCCCCAAAGCCTTAAACGCATCGCCTACCATAGGTCAGCTTTCCTCCTTATCGGATAACGTCTGCTGTTCCGGTTCTTGCAATGCACAATACTGCTTTTTGGCGTAAGCCGCGCAGCCCAGGCAGAGCACCAGCAGCAGTGCTTCCACCAGCCAGGTACTGTGCAGCACGCCGCACTGGAATAAAGCGGCGGGAACATCGAACAGCGCATGCAGCGCCACCGCCAATCCCAGATACCCGGCCTTGCGCTGCCGGACAGCCCGGAATACAACCACCGAGAGGGAAATGTGCAGCGTCATGGCAATCGCGCGTTCAGCCAGCCCCAGCAGCAGGTTGGCGGCCCCAAAGCTGGCAACGGCGGCGATCTGTGCCTGTACCTGGTCCAGCTGCGCGCCGGTCAGCCCATTGGTTATGGTTTCAATGCTGCCGCTGTTGACAAGCTGCGCAATCGCAATATTATTGATGGCGGTGAGCCCCAGAACCAGGATTGCCTCGATCCCGCCGTGGCCGATGCCATAGGTTACGGCGTCCCGCCGGTTGGTATAGCGCTTGAGCAGAAAGCGAAACGCAAGATAGCGCCCGACTTCCTCAAACACGCCCGCCAGCAGACAGCCGATCAGGGTGTAAGCCCACGCATGGGTCAGCACATACTGCGAAACGCCGGTGCCGCCGCCAAAGAAAATGGCCTTGGGCACACCTTCCAGTACCTGGGCGAAAACGACGAAGGTCACCGCGCCGACAACAGCAGGAAACAGCTTTGCACCCCGGCAGAATTTGAACTTCCATACCAAAAGAACCAGAACCGGCAGCCCGATACCGGCTGCGGCGGCCAAGGCGCTCCACAAAATGGTCTGCAAAGAAATTATCGTGCTCATAACATATACCCTTTCAGAAAATCACAAGAATTATATATTTAGATAAACGTCTAAATATTATGGCCCTAATATACCACCCGCACACGGCTTTGTCAAGCGGGCGCGGGTGGTACGGTTAAGGGGGTAGCCAAACAGCTTGGGCAGCTTAGGCAACGTTGTCGATCTGGTTCTGCATCACAATGTCATGCAGAATGTTGGTTTTCACGTAGTTTTCGCCGTAAGCGTTCACATAGCTGGTCATATCGGTGGAGCCAAAGTAGCGGGAGAACTCAGCGTTCAGAATGTCGGTATCGCATACAATGTTGTTCTTCTCCGCCAAAGCCTGCATGATCAGGATCTGCTTGATCATGCTCTGCTTGGAGCTTTCGCTGTTTTCCAGGTATTCATCCACACTGCTGTAACCGGCCTGGCTCAGCATGGTCTCCAGCGAAACGCCGCGCATCTGGGCGTACAGGTACGGCTGGTACAGCACGGTATTGGTGAAATACTGCTGCACATCTTCGGGCAGGGTATCGGTATTGACTTCGGCAGCATCGTACAGCTGGCCGTACAGCTCATTGGCTTCCTGATTGAACAGCAGGCTGTTGCTGACAAAAGTTTTCAGCTCAGCCACATTGTTCATGCCCATGGACTCGGCCAGGTTGCTGCTGACCCAATCATCAGTCAGGTCGGGGGTCACATCCTCGTTGATGTAGTTCAGCGTGGTGGCGAACACTGCGTCCTTGCCGGCTAGGTTGGTGGCCTGGTAGTCATCCGGGAAGGTGACATTCACATCAAAGGTTTCGCCGGGCATGTGGCCAACGATCTGATCCTCGAAGCCGTCAATAAAGGTGCCGCTGCCCAGGGTCAGATCATAATCGCTGCCGGTGCCGCCGTCAAAGGCAACGCCGTCAATGGAACCGGCAAAGTCAATGTTCACAGTGTCACCGTTTTCGGCGGCGCGGTTGGTGATCTCGTTGGTGGTCTTATAGTTGGAAAGAATGTTGTTGGAAATGTAATCGTCAATATCACTGTCGCTCACGGTGGTGGCATCGTCCGAAAGGGTAAAGCTCTCAGTATCCGGCAGCGTGACGTAATCCAGCGCGGTGATGCCTTTCAGGTAGCCGTTCTCGTCATAGGCATCACTGAAAGAAAAATCAGCCAGATAAGAATAATCATCGGCGGCGCTTTCTGCGGTAGCGTCGTCAGGAACAGTGCTTTCACTGGCAGCTTCGCTGGAAGCTGCGCTCTCGGCGGTTGCTTCGCTGGAGGATGCGCTGGAACTGCAGGCAGTCAGGCCAAAAACCATGCCGCATGCCAGCAGGCTGGCAGCAGCGCGGGTCAGGTTGGTGTTTTTCATGGGTTGTCTCCTGTCTTTTTTGAAAAAATACATCGCGTACCGCAGCAGGGAAAAATACCCCCGTCAAAAGCGGATACTTTTCTATTATACAGCTTTTTTGCAAAAAGTACAGCCCTGCATTCACAAAAGGGAAGCGGGTGTGTTATAATACCCATGGCAGAGCACCCAATGCTCTGCCATGGGCGGCAGACCTGCTGCCCGGATATCCTTATATAAGGAAAGGAACAGAACCCTATGGAAAAAGAAAAAATCGCGCGCATCAATGCGCTGGCTCATAAAGCAAAAACTTCCGGCCTGACGGAAGCCGAACTGGCGGAGCGTGACGCCCTGCGGCAGGAATACCTGGCCGATATCCGCGCATCCATGATTGACCAGCTGGAGCATACCACGGTGATTGAACCGGACGGCACCCGCCGCAAGCTGCAGGTGCGCCACTGATCCCCTGTTCAAAGTGGCGGCCCGGCTGGCGCGGGGCTGTGTGGTTTGCACAAAATTGTGCCGGGGTATTGGAATTTGCAAGCGGGTTTGCTATAATATAGCTGGCGGCGAATCCCGGCTACAAGAAATCAGTCAGCCACCCGGCAGACTGAACGGAAAAGGCTGTACATTTTGCCAAAGCGAGGTTATTTTTCATGCTTACTGCAATTACCGGTATCAACTGGGGCGACGAGGGCAAGGGCCGTATGGTGGACCTGCTCTGCCGCGATTATGACATCGTTGCCCGTTACCAGGGCGGCGACAACGCCGGCCACACCGTCAAAAACGAGTGCGGCAAGTTCGTACTGAACCTGGTGCCCTCCGGCATCCTGCACCCCAACATTGTCTGTGTTATGGGCGGCGGTATGGTCATTGACCCGGAACATCTCGAAAAAGAGATCGCCGCCCTGCGCGAACAGGGTGTTAAGATTACCCCGGACAACCTGAAAATTTCTGACCGTGCTACCATCACCATGCCGTTCCATGTGGAGCAGGATGGCCTGGAGGAGGCCCGCCTTGCCAAAACGGGCGCACAGTTTGGTTCCACCAAGCGCGGCATTGCTTACACCTATGGTGATAAGTACATGAAGAAAACCCTGCGCATGGGCGATTTGGTCCACATGGATGCCAGTGTGCGCAAGCGCCTGGAAACCCTGGTGGAATCCAAGAACCTGACCATGGTCAACATTTATAACCAGAAGCCTGTCAGCGTGGACGATATGTGGAACTGGTGCAAGCACTTCCAGGAAGTGTTCAGCGCTTACATCTGCGATGTCGGCCAGTACCTGGCAGATGCTGACGATGCCGGCAAGAAGATCATGTTTGAGGCCCAGCTGGGAGCCCTGCGTGATATCGACTACGGCATTTATCCCTACACCACTTCCTCCAACACCATCGGCGCTTATGCACCCATCGGCGCTGGCATCCCCGGCCGCAAGCTGAACAAGTCCATCGGTATCATGAAGGCTTATTCTTCCTGCGTGGGTGACGGCCCCTTTACCACCGAGCTGGCTATGACCGAGGAAGAAAAGCACCTGCTGCGTGAAGCCGGCCATGAATACGGCGCTGCCACCGGCCGCCCGCGCCGCGTTGGCCCGTTTGATGTGGTTGCTTCCCGTTACGGCGTTCAGTGCCAGGGCTGTGACGAGCTGGCCCTGACCCTGTTTGACGTTCTGGATTATATGGAAGAAGTTCCCGTTGTTGCCCAGTACAAGCTGGCTGACGGCACTGTGACCGACCGCTTCCCGACCGGCAAGACTTTGGACGATGCACAGCCGGTTGTCGTCAAGCTGCCGGGCTGGCACTGCGATATCACCTCCGTGCGCAAGTACGAGGACCTGCCGGAAGCTGCCCGCGGCTATGTGGAATATCTGGAAAAGGCCGTTGGCTGCAAGATCAAGTATATCTCCGTTGGCCCGGAGCGCGATGCCTGCATCATTCGTGACTGATCTGCATAAGATGGTCAGCAGGAACGCTGCTTGAACCTGAAATGATAAATGGCGGACCCCCATCGGTCCGCCATTTTTGTAAATTATCTGTCTGTGGGTTTTGTCGGATACAACGCCCCAGCAGGAAACTTCAATTCCGAATATCCATATCTGTAGGGGAAGGGAAGAGCAATTCTTGACAAAACTTCTGATCAGACTTTTTATCCGTGATCCGGCCAATATCCAGGACCGCACCGTGCGCACTGCTTACGGCAACCTGGCCTGCATGGTGGGGATTGTGTGCAATGTGCTGCTGTTTGCGGGCAAGTTTACGGTGGGCACCCTGTTTGGCAGTATGGCCATTGCGGCGGACGCATTGAACAACCTGTCCGATGCAAGCTCCAACGTGGTCAGCCTGGTGGGCTTCCGCCTGGGGTCAAAACCTGCCGATGATGAGCACCCTTACGGCCATGCACGGTACGAATACCTGGCGGGGCTGGCGGTTTCGGTCATGATACTGGTCATCGGCATTGAGCTGCTGAAAGAAAGTTTCCTCAAGGTGCTGCACCCCACGCCGGTCACCCTTAGCGCGCTGACCATAGCGGTGCTGGTGGTGTCCATCCTGGTCAAACTGTGGATGAGCAGCTTCAACCGCAGCGTTGGCAGCCGCATCAAGTCCGAAACGCTCATGGCCACTGCGGCGGATGCCCGCAACGATGTGGTTACCACTGCCGCGGTTCTGGCCGCTACCATTCTGGCTCACCTGACTGGCATTGACCGCATTGATGGCCTGATGGGTGTTGGCGTGGCGCTGTTTATCCTTTGGAGCGGCGTCGGCCTGGTGCGGGATACCATCAGCCCGCTGCTGGGCGCGGCCCCTGACCCGGAACTGATCGATTACATTGAGAAAAAAGCCCTGAGTTACCCCGGTGTGCTGGGCATCCATGATTTGATGGTGCATGATTACGGGCCCGGCAGCAAGCTGGTCAGCTTCCATATTGAGCTTTCCGCCGACAGTGATGTGATGAAAAGCCATGACCTGATCGACTCTATCGAGCGGGATTTTCAGGTGCATGACCATCTGCTGGTCACGATCCACTTTGACCCTGTTGTGACGGATGACCCGCATATCAACGAACTGCGGAAATTCTTGAAAGAACAGCTGGCCGAGATTGCGCCGGAAGCGGATATCCATGACCTGCGCATTGTGCCCGGCCCCACCCATACCAATGTGATTTTTGATTGTGCTGTGCCCGCAGACTGGCTGGCCGCCAAGGACCACCGCGCCAACAAAATCCCGGCTGCTTTGCGCAAAGCGGTATCGGACCGCTGGCCGGACCATTTCTGCGTGATCCAGCTGGAACCGATTTATGCAAAACTGAAATAAAAACAAAATCAATACAGGAATACGAACAAAGGAGCAACTACCATGGATTACAATGCCGCCGCACTTGAAATGCATGCAAAATACCCCGGCAAGCTGACGGTCAACAGCCTGTTTGAAGTCAAGGACCGTGACGCCCTGTCCACTGCCTACACCCCCGGCGTTGCGGAGCCCTGCCGCCAGATCAAGGCGAACCCGGACGATGTGTATAAATACACCTTCAAGGGCCGCACCGTGGCAGTTGTCACAAACGGTACTGCTGTGCTGGGCCTGGGCAACATCGGCCCCGAAGCTGGTCTGCCGGTCATGGAAGGCAAGTGCGTTCTGTTTAAGGAGTTCGGCGGTGTCGATGCGTTCCCCATCTGCCTGAATGCTTCCACCCGCGAGGAAGTTATTGCCGCTGTCAAGGCCATTGCTCCGACTTTTGGCGGCATCAACCTGGAGGATATCCGCAGCCCGGAGTGCTTTGATATTGAAGCGGAGTTGGAGCGCGACCTGGATATCCCTGTATTCCATGACGACCAGCACGGCACCGCGATTATCGTGCTGGCCGGCGTGCTCAACGCCCTCAAGGTTGTTGGCAAGCGGCTGGAAGATGTCAAGATCGTGCAGAACGGCCCCGGCGCTGCCGGTACGGCCATCATCAAAATGCTGCAGGTTGCCGGTGCCAAAAACATTGTTGCTGTGGATGAACACGGTATTCTGTACCCCGGCCGCCCGGCGGGCCTTGCCGACCATAAGGAATGGCTGGCAACCGTGACCAACCCCGAACACCTGACCGGCACCCTGGCCGATGCCGTGCGCGGTGCAGATGTCTTTATCGGCACCTCCGTTGCCGGTGCGCTGACCACCGAGATGGCCGCCACCATGGCACCGGATGCCATTGTGTTCGCCATGGCCAACCCCAACCCGGAGATCATGCCCGATGCCGCCAAGGCAGCCGGTGTGCGGGTCATCGGCACCGGCCGCAGCGATTTCCCCAACCAGGTCAACAATGTTCTGGCGTTCCCCGGCATCTTCAAGGGCGCACTTTCCGTCCGCGCACGGGACATCAACCCCCAGATGAAGATGGCCGCCGCGAAGGCCATCGCCGGCCTGATCCCGGAGGACGAGCTGAACGAGGAAAACATTCTGCCCAAGGCCTTTGACCCGCGTGTGGCACCGGCTGTGGCTGACGCTGTGGCGCAAGCTGCACGGGAAAGCGGCGTGGCGCGGGTATGAGCATCCGGGAGGTAAACGCCGTCGCCATTACCGATGCGGTGGAAGAACTGTGCATCCGCGCCAACACCCAGCTGCCGCCGGATGTGAAGCAGGCGCTGGATAACGCCCATGCCGCCGAACCCTGGCCGCTGGCTCGCCAGACGCTGGAACTGCTGCAGCAGAACCTTTGCGTTGCTGCAGAAAAAGACCTGCCGATCTGCCAGGATACCGGCATGGCCTGTGTGTTCATCGAGCTTGGCCAGGATGTGCATATCAACGGCAATCTGGACGAAGCTGTGAACGAGGGCGTGCGCCGCGGGTATGAGAAAGCCTACCTGCGCAAGTCCATCACCGCGGATCCCTTGCAGCGCGTGAACACGGGGGATAACACCCCGGCGTTTTTAACGGTACATCTTGTGCCGGGGGATGTCTGCAAAATTACCGTAGCCCCCAAGGGCGCAGGCAGCGAGAATATGAGCCGCCTGACCATGCTCAAACCTGCCGATGGCGTGCAGGGCGTAAAAGACTTTGTGATGGAAACCGTCAAGCAGGCGGGGGCCAACCCCTGCCCGCCCATTGTGCTGGGCATTGGCATTGGCGGCAGCTTTGATAAATGCGCAGCTCTGGCCAAAAAGGCACTGCTGCGCCCGCTGGACCAGCCCAACGCGGACCCCTATTATGCCGCGCTGGAAAAAGAGCTGTTGGATGCCATCAATGCAACCGGCTTTGGCCCGCAGGGCTTTGGCGGTGCAACCACCTGCCTGGGCGTCTGCATTGAACAGCTGCCCACCCATGTGGCCTGCCTGCCGGTGGCAGTCAACGTAAGCTGCCACGTTACCCGCCGCGCCAGCGCTGAGGTGTAAGGACTTTTTACGGGCATTGTTGTCCCTTCTTTGAAAAGAAGGAAGCAGAAACTTTGAGCAATATAGGAATAAACGGTGGAAAAGAACGGCGAAACAATGAAATATGGGCAACATCAACTGCGAAATGCGATGTGAGCTAAGCCACCAAAACAGGGGAAACAGCATCATAACATGCTGCCCCAAAGCAAGACACAAATTTTTAAGGAAGAGATCAAATTGGCAAACAAACCGCAAATTGATATCCCACTGGGGGAACCGGCTCAGCATAAACCGGGCAGTAAAATCGATATCTCCTTGGATGACGATCAGCCGCCCAAGCTGCAGCCGGACCCGGCACCGGGGCAGATTTTGCAAACTGAAATGGAAATGGTAAACCGCCACCATGAGGAAGTCAGGGAGCAGCACCGCCGCGCGCGCGTGCAGCAGGAAGGGTAATTTTTATATGCAGGTACGTTTAACAACGCCGCTTACACGGCAGGAGCTTGCCCCGCTGCACGCGGGGGATACCGTGCTGCTGACCGGCACCGTATATACCGCCCGCGATGCCGCCCACGCCCGTATGAACGAAGCGCTGGACCGTGGGGAACCGCTGCCGTTCGATATCAAAGGCGCGGCCATCTATTATGTCGGCCCCACACCGGAGCGCCCCGGCTGTGCCATTGGTGCGGCGGGTCCCACGACATCCGGCCGCATGGATAAGTTTACCCCGCGCCTGCTGGACCTGGGCCTTGCCTGTATGATCGGCAAGGGCAAGCGGGATGAAGCCGTAAAGGCCGCCGTTGTGCGCAACGGTGCTGTGTACCTGGCAGCCATTGGCGGGGCAGGTGCCCTGATGGCTGGCAGCGTAAAAAGCTGCGAGATCATCGCCTGGCCGGACCTTGGGTGCGAGGCTGTCCGCCGCCTGGAAGTGGTGGATATGCCCCTTACCGTTCTGCTGGATGCCCATGGCGGCGACCTGTACCAGTCCGGCCCACAGGCATACCTGCAAAGCCTGACCTGATACGAAACCTGAGGCAACACCGCACAATTCCCGCCTTGCGGCTTGAGCACCGCTCCGGCAGCTGCGGCACGGCATCTGCGTTGCCAAAATGCTCGATAATGTCGGGTTGCGGTACCCGCATCGTGCTTCGGGGGCAAAAGCCCCTCGCACTCTGCGACCGCTGCCCCTGCTTCGGTTCGCTGTTTCCGCCACTGGCGGCGGCTCACCTTTGCAGCATCCAGTATTATCTGCGCTTTTGGCTTAGCAGCTGCCGCACCTCGCTCGCCGTATCGGCACTTAGAATTATGCGGTATTGCCCTAATATGACCCGTCTGCCTGCATTGACAAAAAGCGTGATACCTGTTAAAATACAAAGGTATTTTGAGCGGATATGGCGGAATTGGCAGACGCGCTGGTTTTAGGGTCCAGTGTCTACGACGTGCAGGTTCAAGTCCTGTTATCCGCACTGAATAATAAAAATCCGAACCTTTTCTCGACAGGGGAGAGGGTTCGGATTTTTGGTTTTCTTCAACAATCAAAAATGAGGATACAAATGAGTGCTGCATCTCGATTTTTCTCTCGGGACGCGGCACTTTTTAACTCTTTTGGTCAGTGGCAGCTCCCGGCACAGCCGCCTTTGTCCTCGTGGCAGGAATGGGAACCGCAGGCGTGCTCTGCTTCGTGGGCATGATGATTGCAGTGGGCGTTGGGGTCAAAAACAAGCCGACCAGCCAGATAATCTGCGGCAGCGGCATCTGCACTGCCGGAAATACCGCCAAACAGCTGGATGCCAGTCTGCGCAAGGGCGGCCTGGGCACCGGCACCAATCCCGCCGCATAAAACCACATTGACCTGATGCTGAACCAGGAAGCCTACCAGCGCACCATGGCCCTGCCCGTTGGTGGAAACAACCTCGCTGCTCAAAATTAGGCCGTTTTCTGCATCGTAGATTTTGAATACGCCGGTGGCTGCCCAAAAAACGGAGCCGCCGGCCTTTGCTATTTGCTGCATGTGAGGATACTTCACAAAAGCTGACGCAATCCGGCGTGAACACAGCAAAAATGCCGGACATTTGTTGCCTGCCGCGGGAAACAAATAGCAGATGCACCCAAGGAATCTGTGACAAAAAAGTGTAAATTTGGAAGCTTTGCAGGTTGAAAGCAGCACAAGGATATGATAAAATAAACTACATAGTTAAAGGAACAAGATAAAACGAGCAGACGTTATAAAATGATAAAATACATTGTAGCGTCTGTAAAAAAACAAGGATGTCAGGTGATTGAGGTTGAAAACGTTGAACCAGAAGATGGAATACTTACGGAACGGCGTGCGGTACTGCCTGTTGCTGATTTTGTTGGTGCTTGCCTTTGCAACAGGTGCCCATGCGGCACAGGATGATTACTATTATCCCAATTATGATGCATCGGCCAATGGATGTGTGGACTTGATGAATTACGTCAAGCGTGTTACCGTTACGGTCAATGGTGTGGACTATACCCTGAACCAGCTGGACCAGATGCGCCAGCAGGGAACCCCGCTGACCATGCAGGTTGGCGATACCATCTCCTTCAACGTGCTGTTCGGTTTGCAGGGCCGCGCTTATGACCCGAACGATGCCACACTGGTGGATGAGTCCAATTCAACCTATGTGACCTATACCCATGATACAACCATGCTGGATGGCACAACGGTGGCAGCGGGCAGCCAGGCAATCCTGGATGACTCCAGCCTGATGAAAGAAAACACCACCAAGGGCAACAGCTACCTGCGTATGGATATCGGCTGGCTGCTGGATGCCTGCCCCGGCAACTATAATATCGAGTATACGGATGGCAACGTCAGCTTCTATCAGGGCGGCGAAAACAACCGCTATCTGTATGTTTACTTTCCGCACGGCATCGGCAATGATACCTATGCTGAGAACGGCTACTTTACCATTACCACAACCCTTTCCCGCACGATGGACAGCATTACCATCCCGGTACCCAACTGTTTCTTTGGTTCTCGTACCAGCTGGATCGTGTACGTTATGGTCAAGGAACATGTGGAAAACAGTTACTCCGGCAACATCAGCAGCTATGGCCGCATCACGGTCAAGAAAAAGTGGATTACCGATGACAGCAACCACGGCCCGGCCAGAATTGTGCTGACCTATACCCAGGATGGCCAGCAGCGCAGCGCCACCCGTACCATCACGGGGGATGGCACCGTTTACTTTGATATCCGCCAGGGCATGACCAACTGCAACATCAGCGAGGATATGACCGGCCTGGATGGCTATGTTTCCACCATGACCACCAGCGATGACGGCAAAACCTTTACCTTTACCAACGCCAAGCGGCAAAAGCTGATCGTGAGCAAAAAGTCCGCCACCGGCAGCGATGAACTGCCCGGCGCAAAACTGGTGGTTTACAGCGTAGGCTCCGATGGCACCCAGAGCGAGATCGACAGCTGGAAGACCGAAAGCACTCCGCACGAGATGCAGCTTTCGCCCGGCAACTACCTGCTGCGCGAAACTTACGCTCCGGCAGGCTATGCCATGACCAGCGATATTACTTTTACTATCAATTCGGATTTTACCGTTGCCGTAACTTCCAAATCCGGCAAGCTGGATGGCCAGACATTGACTGTTATTGACCAGCCACTGGAAGTCAAGCTTTCCAAGGTGGACCCCAACGGCAACTCTCTGGCAGGGGCTTCCATGACGCTGACGGATAAGAACACTGGCAAGCTGGTTCACAGCTGGGTTTCCGGTACAGAACCGGAAAAGCTGGTGATGACCGGCAACACCGGCGAAGTGCTGGTGGCAGGCCATACTTACATCATGCACGAGGAAAGCGCCCCAGAGGGCTATGCTCAGGCCGCGGATGTAGAGTTCTACTTTAACGGTGACGGCACCATCCCCAACTGTGGCTACCACCTGGTCAAGATGGTGGACCAGCCGAGCGCAACGCCGACACCGAGCAATCCTTCGGAGAACCCGGACGAAACGCCCAACCCGGATGGTGATCCGACCCCGGGTAATCCCGGCGACAACCCGAATATGTCGGGTAACGCAATACCCAATGGCAATGGTGATACCCCCAAGATTAGCCCCACGGCCCCGCCGAATGTTCCGGCTTTTGCAAACGGTCAGTACGGCCTGCCCACCGGTGACAGCCCGGTGATGTGGATCTTCCTGGTGTTGGCCATTGTGTGCGTTGGCGCAGCAGTAGGTGTGACCGTGGTGCGCAAAAAGAAAGAAAACGGCGATGATGCCTCGCATTCCGACAGGGGGTAAGCATGAGCAGACAAAATCCCTCTTATAGCGGGCAGCCCCGCCGCTCCACAGGCAGCAGTACCCACCACAAATCCAGCAGAAAGCAGTACACCATGTACCGTGAGCCGCCGGAGAAAGACCCCAAGCCGCACCGTCGGCGCAGTACGGATGGCGTAACGGCAGCGCAGCTTTCCAAGTTTATTGTACCGGCGCTGCTGGCTGCCGCGGTGGTGTTCCTGCTGTTGTTCTTCTGGCAGTGGACAAGCTACCAGAAAAGTGATGAAGAATACCAGACCCTGCGCACCCAGCTTGTCTGGATGGATACCAGCACCGGCGGCGATAACGCCCCGGCTTCCCGCCTGGACTTTACCGTGTTGAAAGAGCAAAACCCGGACGTTACCGCATGGCTCAGTGTGCAGGGGCTGGAACTTTCGCTGCCGGTGGTGCAGAACGAAGATTCCAACTATTACCTGCGCCGCAGCTTTTCCGGTGCAAGCAGCAACGATGGCTGTCTGATCCGCCCTTCGTGGGATTCCACCAGCTGGGCGGACGGTCTGTGCCATGTGATCCATGGCCACAACATCCATAACGGCGCCATGTTCGGCAAGCTGGATGCTTACCGCAAGCAGGATTTTTACAGCGCAAACCCAACGTTTACCCTGTACACGCCGGATGGCGACTACCTGTGCCGCATCTTCTCGGCGCACGATGCCAAATCGGACGACCCGTGCTATGCGCTGGATTACAGTGAGGGCGAAGATTACGATGCCTTTTTGCGGTATCTGAAAGAACTTTCGCTGTATGATACCGGCGTGGATGTTCCCAGCGGCAGCCATATCCTGACGCTTTCCACCTGCCGCTCCGCCTATGCTTCCAACAACCAGCGCTTTGTGGTACACGCCATCATGGAACCCATCAACCACGCGCAGTAAGGTTGCGGGATAGCGAGACAAAAGCACCCGAAATGATAAGACAAATATAAGGCAACACCGCACAATTCCCGCCTTGCGGCTTAAGCACCGCTCCGGCAGCTGCGGCACGGCATCTGCGTTGCCAAAATGCTCGATAATGTCGGGTTGCGGTACCCGCATCGTGCTTCGGGGCAAAAGCCCCTCGCACTCTGCGACCGCTGCCCCTGCTTCGGTTCGCTGTATCCGCCACTGGCGGCGCTCACCTTTGCAGCATCCAGTATTATCTGCGCTTTTGGCTTAGCATCTGCCGTACCTCGCTCGCCGTATCGGCACTTAGAATTATGCGGTATTGCCTTAGATAACCGCCCGTCTGTTTGGAATATGACATTCCGGCAGGCGGGCGGTTATTTTGGTTTTGTATTTGTATAGTATGAAAGAGGGCAGAAACCCTGCCCAATTTGTAGGGAACGGTCAAGACCGTTCCCTACAGAGCAATAAAAAATATCATCTAAAACAACCAAGGCCCGCTGCATCCCAAAATCCTGTGCAACGGGCCTTGATCTTATTTTGTATGTAATACGAGATTAAAGTTTCTTCGGTTCTTTCTTTTCAAAGAAGGAACACAAACCCTCGTAAAAAATCACACTCTCACCATGTTGCGGGTGATCTCGGCCAGGGAATGTGCACCGCACATACTCATGGTGTCGGCCAGCTCACCGGCCAGCTTGTCCACATACACCTGAACACCCTCGGCACCGGCACCGTAAATGGCGTTCACAAAGGGGCGGGCAATCAATACGGCGTCTGCGCCAAGGGCCAACGCCTTAAATACATCCACACCCGTGCGGATGCCGCCATCCACCAGAATCTTGCAGCGGCCATTGACGGCCTCCGCAATTTCCGGCAGAACTTCTGCTGTGGCGGGCACCTGGTCCAGAACGCGCCCGCCGTGGTTGGAAATCACGATCGCCGAAGCACCGGCTTCCACCGCTTTCTGCGCGCCGCGTGCCGTCATGACGCCCTTGATGATGAACGGAACCTTGGCATCCGCAATAATGCCGCGCAGCTCTTCCACCGTTTTGCTGCCGGCGGGCGGGTTCAGGTTCTTCAAAAACGGCAGACCGGCGGCGTCAATGTCCATGGCAACGGCAAACGCGCCGGTGGCACGCACCAGGGCCATCTTTTCTGCAATCGTCCCGGCATCCCAAGGCTTTACGGTTGGAATGCCAAACCCGGCATTGGCTTTTACCGCCTTGCAGGCACCCACCATAACCGCGGGATTGGTGCCGTCACCGGTGAAAGCCAGGATCCCGGCATCGTGGCAGGCGGGAACCAGAATATCATTGTACTCCAGGTCGGTGTACTTGGTGCCGTAATGCAGCTGCATGGCACCCACCGGCCCGGCAAAAACCGGGATGCGGTAACTGTGGCCGAACATTTCCAGCGTGGTGTCCGGCTCACCCGATTCGCAAATGGTGTCCATGTTCACCCGCACGTTCTGCCATGCGCTGTAATTGCGGATGGCAACATCACCCACGCCCTTGGCACCGGGACCCGGCACCGTGTTGCGGCAGGCACGCCCATCACACACAGGGCACGCTTTGCAGGGCCCCATCTGGCCACGCGCTGCAGTAAGTACTTCGTTATACGTCATGGTCGTTTGCTCCTTTGTGGCGGCAAAAGCCGCAGTGTTTGCTCACTGCCATTGTAGCCTATTTGCCGCAAACCCGCAAGTGCATTTTGCCCGCCGCACAGGGGGCTACCCAAATACCTGTTGGTGTGCTATGATATTAACATAACAAGGTTTAGCGCCAAATGCCCGTGCCTGCACGGAAAAATACTTATCCGTTGGGAAAGCCGAAAAAAGCAAAAAAATGGCCTGTTTTTGCAACGTGGCGGACTTTTTGAATTTCCGGTATCCCCAAAATGGATGTACAATAGAAAGGAATCGCTATGAAATTTTCAGAAATGAAGTACGAACGCCCGGACCTGGATAAGGTTCTGGCCCAGTGCGAAGAGTATGCCAAAAAGATGGCCGCTGCCCAGAGCGGCGAAGAACTGGTACAGCTTTACCGCGAAGAAAACGCCATGATGGCCCATTACCACACGGCATCCTGCCTGGCATCCATCCATTATACCCAGGATACCCGCGATGAATATTGGAGCGGGGAACAGGAATGGTTTGATGCAACCGGCCCGGCGGTCAGCAATGCAGCACGCAATGTTGCGGAGGCGATTCTTTCCAACCCGCACGCCAAAGCGCTGGAAGAAGCGTTCGGTACCCGCATTCTGCCCAGCCTGCGCAACCTGGTGCTGAGCATGGACGACCGGGTGATCGAACTGCAGAAAGAGGAAAATGCTCTGACCAGTGCTTACCAGAAATTGTACGGCGGTGCAATGGCGGAGCTGGACGGCAAACAGCTGACCATCCCGCAGCTGACGCTGTATAAGCAGAGCACTGACCCCGCCATGCGCCGTAAGGCTTACGAGGCGGAAGCCGTTTACTTTGACGCCCACCGCGCCGAGTTTGACGAGATCTATGATAAGATGGTCAAGAATCGCAACGAGCAGGCACGCATCCTGGGCTACAACGATTACAGCGAGCTGAGCTATATCCGCATGAACCGCATCGGTTACGGCCCGGCGGAGGTTGCCGCGTTCCGCCAGGAAGTGGTGGAGCAGGTGGTGCCCATGATCCAGAAGGCTCTGGCTCTGCGCAACAAGCGCACCGGCATTGAGAACCCCATGTTCTGGGACAGCACCATCAGCTTTGCGGACGGCAACCCCGTGCCGCACGGCAGCTATGACGAGCTGATGGCCGGTGCCCGCAAGATGTACCATGAGCTCAGCCCCGAAACGGCAGAGTTCATCGACTTCATGCAGGATAACGAGATGTTCGACGTTCTCAGCCGCCCCGGCAAAATGAGCGGCGGTTATGAGGAAATGCTGCCCGATTACAAGACCCCCTTCATCTTTGCCAACTGGAACGGCACGGCGGGGGATGTGGATGTGCTGACCCATGAAGCAGGGCATGCGCTGGAAGGCTACCTGGCTGCCCGCAGCCCCAAGAACATCCCCGAAGATATCCAGTGCCCCGGTATGGAGAGCGCCGAGATCCACTCCATGAGCATGGAGTTCCTGACCGCCCCGTGGCATCACCTCTTCTTTAAGGAGGATACGGATAAATACGAGCTGCTGCACGCCGAGGACAGCTTTATCTTCCTGCCATACGGCTGCATGGTGGATGAATTCCAGCACATTATGTATCAGCAGCCAGATCTTACGCCGGATGAACGCAATGCCGTCTGGCTGGAGCTGGAAAAGAAATATCGCCCCTGGAACAAGTTCGGCGACCTGCCGTTCTATGGCCGCGGCGCAGGCTGGCAGCGCCAGCTGCATATCTTTGAATGCCCGTTCTACTATATTGATTACTGCCTGGCAACCGCCATTGCCCTGCAGTTCTTTGTGGCCAGCCTGAAGGACCACAAGGACGCCTGGCAGCGCTATATGAAGCTGACCAACCTGGCCGGTATGGCAACCTATACCGAGCTGGCCGAAAGCGCCGGAATGAAAGCCCCCTTTACCAAGGGCAGCCTGACCGAGCTTTCCCGCGCGGTGGCGGATTGGATCGAGCAGCATCAGGTAAGCTAAAACAGAATAAGCATCACTTTTATGCCGCAGGCTGTGTGCCTGCGGCATTTTTGCTGCCATTTTTGAAGCAGTGGGAAAGAACCAGATAAAATGTATTGACTGACATAATATTATATGATATATAATATATAGAACAAAATAATACCGGCAGAGCCGCCGCCACACGCAGCGGCACTGCCGGGCTAATACAACAGGGAAGGGGGCACCCACATGAGCTTTACCACAGGCGCGGCGCTGCTGGATGCCGTGGTGCTGGCGGTCGTATCGCGCGAGGAAGAAGGTACTTATGGCTACAAGATCACCCAGGAGATCAAGCAGGCGCTGGAATTGAGCGAATCGACACTGTACCCGGTGCTGCGGCGGCTGCAAAAAGATGGCTGCCTGACCATTTACGATGAACCGTTCAATGGCCGCAACCGCCGCTATTACAAAATTACCCCGCTGGGGCGGCAGCAGCTGGCAGGCTACAAGGCAGAGTGGAAAGTTTACGCCGCCAACATTGACCATATTTTTGGGGAGGATGCAAAATGACAAGGCAGGAATATATGCAGCAGCTGGCAGCTCTGCTGGCCGCAATGCCGGAAGCCGAACGCCGGGATGCCCTGGATTATTACGAAGAATACTTTGATGCTGCAGGCCCCGAAAAAGAGGCCCAGACCATCCAGGAACTGGGCAGCCCCCAGAATGTGGCGGAAAAGATATGGGAGGGTACCGGGGCACAGTTCGGCACGCCGATGCCGGATAACAGCATGCCAGAACAGGGCAGCAGGCGCAGAAAAAGCCCGGTGTGGATTGTGCTGGCTATCCTTGCAATTTTGATTGTTGTGCTGCTGGTGTTCATCGGCTCTTTCAAAATTGTGACAAAATATCAGTACAGCATTGCAGAGAGCGCAACGGCAGAAGAAGTTCCCCCGCAGGAAGCCACCGGGGAAGCCGCCGGGGGAACAACCGAAAATATGGACGAAAGCACGGATGAAAATACCGAAACAGCCATCACAAAGGAAAGTGCAAAAAGCGAAAGCACCAATCGGTTGGAAAGCAGCACGATGACGCTGGATGCAAAGCAGGTCCAAACGATGGTATTGGACCTGGACTGCGGCGAGGTTGCTTTTGTGCGCAGCAATGCAGCGGATGAGATAACACTCCGGTTTGAAAATTTCTATTCCGACTGGCTGGAGCGTACCGTGGACGAGGACAGCTTTAAGGTGCGGTACAAAATACCCAAAGGCTATATTTTCGGCAGTGACCCCACGCCCGCGCTGAGCATCGCCCTGCCGGAGATAGAACTGGAACAGATAGAGCTGAATCTGAACCTGGGCAGCGCCGACCTTGGTACACTGAAAGCCAAAAGCATACAGGCAGACCTTGCCCTCGGCAGCCTGTATGCGGATGAGCTGCAAACCGGGCAGCTGGATGCAACGCTTGCCCTGGGCAGTGCAGAGCTTGGCACCGTGCAGGCAGAGTGCGTGACGATTGAAGACGCCCAGGGCGATGTGACGATCAGCCGCCTGGTGGGGGCCAGCCAGGTGCAGGTAACCGACCAGCTGGGCAATATTGCCCTGACCCTGGGGGAAAAGGCAGACGGTTACAGCGTGCAGGCTGCATGCGGCCTGGGCAGCATTACGGTAAGCGGCGCCAAGCAGGCAAGCCCTTACAGCGCCAACAGCAAAGCAGCCAACGCTGTGATTCTGGATGCCGCGCTGGGGGATATTACCCTGAACTTTGAGGAATGAGCGGGGAAAAGAGCATCACATGTGCGGCATGCCGGAACGCGTTTGAAGCCCGTTCCAAACGGCGGACGGGTGCCGATGTGCAAAATGTTTTGATTAGTCATACTCTTGCGCCTGGCCATGGTGCAGTTTATACAACTTTTGCCCAAAAGGCCAAAAAAAGATTTAATGCAACAAATTTTGCATATTGTACGCGAATGTGGTACAATAACCAATAAGCAAATCAGGCAACGAAAAGGGTAAAGGAGAATTGCGAAATGGCGTATTATTTTAGTGAACCGTCCCGTACCTTCGGCGAGTATCTGCTCGTCCCCGGCTATTCCTCTTCGGAGTGCATCCCCACGGCTGTCAGCCTCAAAACCCCGCTGGTCAAGTACCGCAAGGGCGAAGAAGCCTGCCCCCTGACCATGAACATCCCCATGGTTTCGGCTATCATGCAGTCCGTTTCCGGTGAAAAGCTCGCCATTGCCCTTGCCAAGCAGGGCGGCGTTTCTTTCATTTACGGCTCCCAGTCCGTTCAGTCCGAGGCTGATATGGTTCGCCGTGTCAAGGCTTACAAAAAGGGCTTTGTCACCTCTGATTCCAACCTGCCGCCGGAGGCTACCCTGGCTGATGTGTTGGACCTGAAAACCCGTACCGGCCATTCCACCGTTGCCATCACGGCTGACGGCACCCCCCACGGCAAGCTGCTGGGCATTGTGGCATCCCGTGACTACCGCCTGTCCCGCATGAGCACCGATCTGAAAGTGACTGAGTTCATGACCCCGCTGGACAAGCTGGTTACCGCACCGGCCAACACCAGCCTGCATGACTGCAACGATATCATCTGGGATAACAAGATCAACTCTCTGCCGCTGGTAGACGAGCAGGGCAACCTGCAGTATATGGTTTTC
The DNA here is from genome assembly GCF_027689445.1 of Gemmiger qucibialis. NCBI lineage: Bacteria > Bacillati > Bacillota > Clostridia > Eubacteriales > Oscillospiraceae > Gemmiger > Gemmiger qucibialis. The sequence goes on from NZ_JAQFEN010000002.1 coordinate 488,356, forward strand.
CGCAAAGATTATGATTCCCACAAGGAACATGCCAATGAGCTGCTGGATGCCAACAAGAGCTATGTTGTCGGCGCCGGCATCAATACCCGCGACTATGCCGAGCGCGTGCCCGCCCTGGTGGATGCCGGCGTGGATGTGCTCTGCATCGACTCTTCCGAAGGTTACAGCGAATGGCAGTCCCGTACCATCGCCTGGATCCGTGAGCATTACGGCGACAAGGTAAAGGTCGGTGCAGGCAACGTGGTGGACCGCGAGGGCTTCCTGTTCCTGGCAAAAGCCGGTGCAGACTTTGTCAAGATCGGCATTGGCGGCGGCTCCATCTGCATCACCCGCGAAACCAAGGGCATTGGCCGCGGCCAGGCAACCGCCGTTATCGAGGTTGCCAAAGCCCGCGATGAATACTATGAGCAGACCGGCATCTATATCCCCATCTGCTCCGATGGCGGCATTGTGCATGACTACCACATCACCCTGGCATTGGCAATGGGCGCTGACTTTGTTATGCTGGGCCGTTACTTTGCCCGCTTTGATGAATCCCCCACGAACAAGCTGCGCGTTGGCGGCAACTATGTGAAGGAATACTGGGGCGAAGGTTCCAACCGTGCCCGCAACTGGCAGCGCTATGACCTTGGCGGTGCCCAGAAGCTGAGCTTTGAGGAAGGCGTTGATTCTTACGTTCCGTATGCCGGCCCGCTGGCCGATGGCGTGCAGACCACGCTGTACAAGGTGCGCTCCACCATGTGCAACTGTGGTGCGCTGTCCATCCCGGAACTGCAGCAGAAAGCCCGTCTGACGGTTGTTTCTTCCACCTCCATTGTGGAAGGCGGCAGCCATGACGTTATCCTGAAAAACAGCCCGAACAACGTTTAAGCTGTTCCGGGTTGGGGAACCACGGCCAGCAGAATTTGCGCTTGCAATCTGATAGGATTTGTGGTATTATAACCAACATGAGATGCAAAGGGGCAGCTACCAATACAGCTGCCCTTTTTTGCACTTTTGCGGGTTCAGGCGGTAACATTGTGCGTTTTAACCGCCTGGGGCCGGGGGCTCAGCCCCAAAACAATCAGGGACGCGGCAGAATGGCTGCGCCAATTAAGAGAGGGAAAGAATTATGAAAAAATTTGCCTGCGCTGCGCTGAGCACTGCACTGCTGGCCAGCATGCTGGCTGCCTGCGGCAGCTCCGCGTCCACCACCCCAGCGGTTTCCTCCGCTGATACATCCTCCGATACCGGGGCATCTTCCACCGAAGCTGCCGCTTCCACCGGGGCTGCAGCAGATGGTTCGCTGCGCGTTGCCATGAACACCGATATCCAGACGATGGATGTGCACAAGACCAACAACGACTACATGGTGCCGCTGAATATCTTTGACCGCCTGTTTGAGATCAAAACCAATGCGGACGGCTCCACTGAGCTGGAGAAGAGCCTGGTGGAAGACTACACCGTTTCGGACGACGGCCTGACCTATGATTTCACCCTGCGCAGCGGTGTTACGTTCTCTGACGGCACCCCGCTGACCGCCAACGATGTCAAGTATACCTTTACCCGTATGCTGGCCCTGCCGGACAGCGTGCAGACGGATTATGCCTCTGCCATTGCCGGTGCGGAAGCTGTGATGGATGGCACCGCCACCGACCTGGAAGGCATTCAGGTGATTGATGACACCCACTTTACCGTTACCCTGTCGAAGCCGTTTGCCGGTTTCCTGTATGAGCTGGCAACCGCTTCCTGCTCCATCATGAGCGAGAAGAACGTGGAGGAAGCAGGCGACCAGTTTGGTATGGACTGCTCCAAGACCATCGGCTCTGGCCCGTATGTGGTCACCAGCTGGACCCGCGACAGCAGCATTGTGCTGGATGCCAACCCCAACTACTGGGGCGAAAAGCCCAGCGTGCAGCATGTGGAAATTTCCATCGTGCCGGATTCTTCCACCATGAGCATGATGTTCCAGAACGGTGAGCTGGATATCCTGGACTGCGATTACATTGACGCTGCCGTTGTCAACTCTACCTACAAGACCCAGTATGCCGATGATATCGTAACCTCCAACCGTCTGGGCACCACCTACATGGCTCTGAACGAGAATGTGGAGCCGCTGAACGATGTCAAGGTCCGCAAGGCCATCCAGATGGCCATTGACCGCCAGACCATCCTGGATACCGTGTATAACGGCGATGGCAGCCTGGTGGACGGCATTTACCCCAAAGGCCTGATCGGCTACACCGAGGACAACGAGGGTTGGCTGAAGTACGACCCCGAACAGGCCAAGAGCCTGCTGGCCGAAGCCGGTTACGCGGATGGCTTTACCATGGAGATTGCTGCCGATAACTCCAGCAGCGATTCCACTCTGCTGGTCATCCAGATCGTGCAGCAGTACCTGCAGCAGATCGGGATTAACGCCGAGATCAAGAGCTATGACCCCGCCAGCTGGCTGGATCTGCGCAAGAGCGGCGATATGGTCAGCTTTGTCAGCTCCTGGACGGCCGACTATAACGACCCGGATAACTTCATTTACACGTTCTTCGGTACCCCCGAAAAGAGCAATGTGCGCAGCCTGAACTACTTTAACACCGACGTTATGAGCCGTGTTGCTGCCGCCCGCGGCATTGTGGACGACACCGAACGCCTGACCGAGTATGCCGCGCTGGAAAAGCAGATCGTGGAAGAGGACGCTGCATGGGTACCCATGTTCAGCCGTTCCCACCTGTTTGTTAAGGGCGACCGGATCGCCTCCTTCACCCCGCACTGGGCTGGTTATAACGATACCCAGTATATCAACGTTACCTTGAAGTAATTTTTGGACAAAAAAAGTTACAAATAATGCAATGCAGGCTGCGACCACAGGTTGCAGCCTGCATTTTTTATGTTATAATTTTAATGCTTGTATATTTTACAGCATAAAAGTGTAAAAATATACAGCCGCTCAAACAGACTGTCCATAAGGTAAAACTGCATTCTGCCTGGCAGGGACCGTAGGGGCGCACATTGTGCGCCCACGAACCTGAAAACTTAGGGCAACACCGCACAATTCCCGCCTTGCGGCTTAAGCACCGCTCCGGCAGCTGCGGCACGGCATCTGCGTTGCCAAAATGCTCGATAAGACTCCAGTATTATCTGCGCTTTTGGCTTGGCATCTGCCGCACCTCGCTCGCCGTATCGGCACTTAGAATTATGCGGTATTGCCTTAGCGCTTTTTATAAAAGCGCTGTGCCGAAGCAACGCCTGCGGGGAAAATGATGTTCACCTGCACAGAGCGTGGTTTTAACCGATTGGCAGTTTGGAAACAGCGGCTGTGAGGGACAAAAGGGGAGTGACTCCGTGTGAAAAGCGTGATAAAGCGCATTTTGGGCACCATTCCGGTGCTGATCGGCGTGGTACTGCTCATCTTCATCATGCTGCGCATTGTTCCCGGCAATGCGGCGGCTATGCTGCTGGGTGAACATGTGGACCAGGCCACCATTGACCGCCTGACTGAAGTGATGGGGCTGGATAAGCCGGTGATCGTGCAGTTCTTTGACTATCTGGCCGGGGCGATCCATGGGGACCTGGGCATCAGTTATAAATATAACCGCGCTGTTACCGATATGATCATGGAGGCGTTCCCCTACACGCTGGAACTGGCCCTGCTGGCGGCGCTGTTCGCCTGGGTGCTGGGCCTTGGCACCGGTATTATAGCAGCCATCAGGCAGAACAGCCTTGTGGACCACCTGTTCATGGGCGTTTCGCTGGCTGGCGTTTCCATGCCTATTTTCATGGTGGCGCTGCTGCTGCAATACCTGTTTGCCTTCAAAATCAAGGCATTCCCGCTTACGCTGGATGGTACCTTCCTTTCCATGATTTTGCCCGCCATTGCCCTGGGCTGGAACAGCGCAGGCAGCATTGCCCGTATGACGCGCTCCAGCCTGCTGGAAGTGATGCAGGCGGATTATATTGATACCGCCCGTGCCAAAGGCCTGCGCAAGCAGGCGGTCATTCTGGGCCATGCGCTCAAAAACTCCATGCTGCCGGTCATTACCATGATGGCATTGCAGTTTTCCGGCATGCTGTCCGGCGCGGTTATCACCGAGAGCATTTTTGCCATTCCTGGCATCGGCCGCCTTGCCACCACAGCAATCCAGAACCGTGATATGCCGGTGCTGCAGGGGACCGTGCTGTTTACCACCGTGCTGGTCATTGCAGGCAACCTGATTGCAGACCTGCTGTATTCTGTGCTGGACCCGCGCATCAGAAAGGAGGCATAAGCCATGGCAGACAAAATGTTGAAAAATGCCCAGCCGCAGGAACTGGAAAGCCAGATCGGCGAAGAGGACGGCCTGAAAGAACAGTTGCTGCACATGTGCCGCCAGAACAAGCTGGCTGCCTTTTCGGCTGTGCTGATTCTGGTTGTCATCCTGATGGCTATTTTTGCTCCCGTTCTGGCCCCCTATGGTGAGGCTGAGCAGGACCTGATCAGCCGTTTGCAGGGCCCCAGCGCTGCCCACTGGTTTGGCACGGATGAACTGGGCCGCGATGTGTTCTCCCGTATTCTGTATGGTTCGCGCCTCTCGCTTACCATCGGTATTCTGCCCAGCATCATCTCGCTGGTGGTGGGCATCTTCTTTGGCCTGCTGGCCGGTTACTTTGGCGGCTGGGTGGATTATGTCATCATGCGCCTGGCGGATATCATGCTGTCCATCCCGTCCCTGCTGCTGGCCATGGTGGTTATGTACACCCTGGGCCAGTCCACTGTCAACCTGTTTATCGCGCTTTCCCTCACCAGCTGGGCCAGTGTGGCCCGCGTGGTGCGCAGCCAGACCCTGAGCCTGAAGGAGAGCGAATATGTTGAGGCTGCCCGTTCGATCGGCGTCAGCAACGGCAAAATCATGCTCAAGCATATCCTGCCCAACTGCATTCCCTCATTGATCGTTCTGTTTACCCTGAATGTTCCCTCTGCCATTCTGTCTGAAAGCTCGCTGAGCTTTTTGGGCATCGGCGCACAGCCCCCGGCAGCATCCTGGGGCCTGATGGTCAACCAGTCCAAGCAGTTTTTGTTCACCCAGCCCTGGCTGGCCCTGGCACCCTGCATTGCCATTATGATCGTGGTGCTGGCGTTCAACTTTTTGGGTGACGGTCTGCGCGATGTGCTGGACCCCTACATGAAGAACCAGTAACGGCGGGGGAGAAGTAAAAGATGGAAAATAATAATAATGTTCTGGAAATCCGCGGCCTGAACTCCTATTTCTTTACCGAAAAAGGCGTGGCCCCGGCGGTGGATGGCCTGGACCTGGATATTCCCAAGGGCAAGATCATCGGCCTGGTGGGGGAGAGCGGCTGCGGCAAAAGCATGACCGCCAAATCCATTATGGGCCTGCTGAAATACCCCGGCCGCGTGGCGGGCGGCAGCATCCGGTTTGAAGATCAGGACCTGACCAGACTTTCGGATAAAGAGCTGCGCAAGATCTGCGGCAATGATATTTCGATGATCTTTCAGGAGCCGATGACCAGCCTGAACCCGGTGCTCAAGGTGGGCCGCCAGGTGCGCGAAACGCTGCTGGTGCATAACCCGACCATGAGCAAGGCGGAAGCCAAGCAGCGCGTGGTGGAAATGTTCCAGCGTGTTGGCATCCCCGAAGCGGAAAAGCGCTATGACTGCTACCCGCACGAGCTTTCCGGCGGCCTGCGCCAGCGCGTGATGATTGCCATGGCCATGGTATGCAAGCCCAAGCTGCTGATTGCCGATGAGCCCACCACCGCACTGGATGTGACAATTGAAGCCCAGATCCTGCGCCTGATGAAGGAGCTGCGGGACGAAACCGGCATGAGCGTGCTGATCATCACCCATAACATGGGCGTTGTGGCGGAAATCTGTGACTATGTGTATGTCATGTACGCAGGCAAGATCATGGAACAGGCCGAAACCTTTGAGCTGTTTGACCATACCATGCACCCCTATACCAAGGGCCTGCTGGATTCCATCCCGCGCATTGGCCAGAACGCTGAGCGGCTGCACACCATCCCCGGTGTGGTGCCCAACCTGCTGCACCTGTCGCAGGGCTGCCCGTTCAGCAACCGCTGCGAATATGCCACCGACCAATGCCGCACGGAAAAAGCGCAGCTGCATCCCGTTGCACCGGATCATCAGGTGCGCTGCTTCCGCTGTGAGGAGGAACATCAATGAGCGAGGTAAAACACGAAGTTCTTTTGCAGGCAAAAGGTATTTATAAAAACTTTGAAACCAGCAAAAAAGACCAGACCGTCCATGCCCTGACCAATGTGGATCTGACCCTGTACCGCGGCGAAACGCTGGCCCTGGTGGGGGAGAGCGGCTGCGGCAAAAGCACCCTGGGACGCACCCTGATCCGCATGCTGCCCGCAACCAGGGGCAGCGTGACCTTTGAGGGGCAGAACATCACCGCCATGAAGGATAAGAAATTTGCCCCCCTGCGCCGCCGGATGCAGATGGTCTTCCAGGACCCGTATGCCAGCCTTGACCCGCGCATGAAGGTGCGGGATATCATTGCCGAACCGCTGGAAACCTATCATGTATGCAAAACCAAAGCCGAAACCACCCACCGCGTGCTGGAATTGATGCAGGCTGTTGGTGTACCGGCAGAGTTTTTGAACCGTTACCCGCACCAATTCAGCGGCGGCCAGCGCCAGCGCATCGGCATTGCCCGCGCCATTGCGCTGCAGCCGGACCTGATCGTCTGCGATGAACCGGTCTCCGCATTGGATGTTTCGGTGCAGAGCCAGGTGTTGAACCTGCTCAAGGACCTGCAAAAGCAGTACGGCCTGACCTATCTCTTCATCGGGCATGATCTTTCTGTCATCAACTTTATTGCGGACCGCGTCTGCGTAATGTTCCTGGGCCATGTGTGCGAGGTTGCCACCAAGGAAGAGCTCTACAGCCGCCCCATGCACCCCTATACCGCCTTTTTGATGGATGCCATCCCGCAGGCGGATCCACACCGCCGCAACCAGCACCGCCGTGTGCTGATGGGCGAAGTGCCCAGCCCGGTCAATCTGCCGTCCGGCTGCTGCTTCCATACCCGCTGCCCTTACGCAACGGAGCGCTGCGGCACCGAGGTTCCGGAGCTGCGGGAATGGGATGGCCGTATGGTTGCCTGCCACCGCGCGGGCGAAAACTGGGACTGAGATAACACAGTGAGGAAATAACAATGCAGGCAGTAATCAACGTGGCCATAGCGCCGCTTACCACAAACCCGGCCCTCTGGGCGCAGAACCCGCAGCAATCCCGTCTGGTGGATGAGCTTTTGCTGGGCATGCCGGTGGAAATTACCGGCGAAGCTGAACAGCACATGGTACCGGTACGCACCTTTTACGGCTATACCGGCTGGGTAGCACAGGATGCTTTGCTGACTGGCCCCAAGGCGGAAGAATGGCTGGTTCAGCCGCAGATGGTGGTCATAGCCCGCTGGGCTGATGTGCTGGCGGAACCCCGTGTGCAGGGGGCCTGCGTGGCTGCTGGCCTGCCCTTGGGCGCCCGCGTGGCCGTGCAGGGGGAGCCGGAAGACGGCTGGCAGGCCGTAACGCTGCCGGATGGCCGCACCGGTTACCTGCGTGCGGACGCGCTGGCCCCGCTGTACACCCAGCCCTGCGAGCAGGACCAGGAAAAGCTGCGTGCAGCCATTGCCCAGGCAGCCAAGCGCTACCTTGGCACGCCCTACCGCTGGGGCGGCAAAACCCCGGCGGGCATTGATTGCTCCGGCCTGTGCAGCATGGCATACCTGCTGTGCGGTATTTCCATCTGGCGGGATTCCGAGCTGAAAGAGGGCTACCCCATCCATCCGGCCCATGTTTCGGATATGCGCGTGGGAGATCTGGTGTATTTCCCCGGCCATGTGGCGCTCTATCTTGGCAATGGAGAGTACATTCATTCCACCGCGCGAGCAGGGGATAATGGTGTTGTGATCAACAGCTTTTACCCGGATTCCCCCCTCTACCGCCCTGACCTGCCCAAGCAGATCACCGCAGTAGGCTCCTACTTTGCCCGCCGGGAGGCAACCTGATAAAATTGAAATGAAGAAAAGCGCCTCTCTGTGATAGGAACAGAGGGGCGCTTTGATATGGGTTTTATAATAAATGCGGTCAGATAAAAAAACTGGACGATAAAACATACGTTTTAACGTTCAACACTTTGGCGGGAGCTGGTGGATTCGCCAAGTCGCGGTCTAAGCAACAGTCCGCAGGACTGTTGCCTGCCGCCTTCGGGCGACCGATCTGTTCGAACCCTACCAGTTCCAGCACAAAAAAAGACCCGCAACCTCAGTTGCGGATCTCTTTTGGTGGGAGCTGGTGGATTCGAACCACCGAAGCATTAAGCAGCAGATTTACAGTCTGTCCCCATTGGCCACTCGGGAAAGCTCCCATATTCATTCGTGCGCCTGCCTTAACAGTGCTTGATTAGTATATCAGAGCCTGAGCAAAAATGCAAGCCCTATTTTGAAAAAAATTGAAGTTTTTTGCTGCAATGCGGGAAAATGGGGTAAAAGATGCTGTATAACGAACAATTTTCGCGCGAGAAGGCACAGTGGTTAATAATTTGAAGAAAAGCCCAAAAAGCCCTTGCTTTTTTGCGGCGGGTATGCTAAAATACTTTTTGCAATGCCAAGGCATTGCCTTATGCGGAAGTGCTGGAATCGGCAGACAGGCACGTTTGAGGTGCGTGTGTCTATGACGTGTGGGTTCAAGTCCCATCTTCCGCACCAACCAAAAGAGCGCTGAATCGTTAAGGTTCAGCGCTCTTTTGGTTTATCAGTACCCACTCTTTCAACAAAGCCTCTCACAATGTACATAGAACAAAACAGGCCGCACAGCCTGCGCCATTCTTTAATGGCGGCAGCCGTGCGGCCTGGTCTATTTGAATCATTCGTAAGTGCGGCGTCCGGCAAAAATGCACAGAGGGCGGTTACACTTGCCGGTGCCCATCAGCTGGGTGGCAGTACACAGGGTTGCGCCGGCGCTGGAACAGGCGGGGATGCCGTCATAGAACAGCACCTCCCGTGCGGCGCGCTCGGCATCGGCCGAAGAGACCGTCAGCACGGTATCCACTACATAGGGGTTATAGTTTTCCGGCACAAAACCGGGCCCGATGCCCGCAATGCTGTGGTGGCCAATGAACCCGCCGGAAATGGCGGCGCATTCGCTGGGCTCCACGGCCACAATGCGGATCATGCTGTTCCAGGCTTTCAGGTATTCCGCCACGCCGGTAATGGTGCCGCCGCTGCCCACGCCGATCACCACAGCATCAATCGCATCCCCGGCGGCTTTTAAAATCTGGGGGCCGGTCACGCGGCGGTGGTATTCGGGGTTATCATCATTGGCAAAGTAGTTGGTAAAGTAACCGTTATAGCGGGCGGCGGTGTCTTTGGCAACCTGTTCCAGCGCACGGCGGCCGCCGCTGCCGCATACCACAATACGCGCCCCCAGGTTTTGCAAATGCTGCCTGCGGGAAAGCGGTAGGCTGCTGGGCACCACCAGAATGCAGGGGTGGCCTGTGGTGGCGCAGCTTACCGCAAGGGCAGCGCCAAAACTGCCGGAACTGGCTTCCACCACCGGCATGCCGGGCTGCAATGTGCCGCGCTCGGTGGCAAAAGCCAGCATGGTTTCGGCCACGCCGTCCTTGCAGGTGCCGGTAGCGCCGCCGAAATCCAGATATGCCAATATGCTGGAAGCAAGTTCGTGCCGCCCGGAATACCCCGAAAGCCGCACCACCGGGGAACGGTACACGTCCTGATAATAGCTCTGCAATATTGCCATAGCCTGGCAGACCTCCTTGCAAAAATCAGGCAGGGGAGAACACGCAGTCCGTAAAATCCGCCCCGTTCTGTAAATTTCACCCAATATACAACATATTATAGCATATCCGGCGCGGCTTTGTACATGAAAAAAACATATTTTGCCGCAGTTTTTACGGCAAAAATGCTGGGCGGGCACAAAAAGCTGAAAAAAACGCAAAAAACAGCCGGATACCGCACCTTTGGGCCTTGACAGTATGACTTTAGAGTGTTATAATTCAAAAGCTGTAAAGAAAAACACTTTACAGCAGTCAGAGGAACAGACAACACAAAGGGGGCACAGCCGTGGCAGCCAAAGCAGGTAAGGACCTTGGGTTTTCCATCCTGCTGGATTATTACGGCATGGTCCTGACGGAAAAACAGCGCAATATTCTGACAGAATATTATAACGATGACCTTTCGCTGGCCGAAATTGCCGAAAATTATGGCATAACCCGCCAGGGAGTACGGGATGCCATCAAGCATGGCGAAGCGACCCTGATGGAGATGGAGGAAAAGTTGGGCACTGCCCGCCGGACCGAAGCCATTCGGGCAGATCTTGCCCGGCTGGAAGAGCTTGTCAGCGAGGTGCGCGTGTGCAATACTGGGTTGTTTGAACCGGATACCCGCGTTCAGCGGGCTACCGAGGAGATGCTGACCATTATTCACCGCCTTGATACGCAGGAGGAACTGCCCGATGGCATTTGAATCTTTAAGCGAGCGTCTGAACGGCGTTTTCAAAAAACTGCGCGGCAAAGGCAAGCTGAGTGAAGCGGATATCAAGGCTGCGATGCGGGAAGTCCGCATGGCGCTGCTTGAAGCGGACGTCAACTACAAAGTCGCAAAGGATTTCTGCGCGCAGGTTTCGGAGCGCGCCATGGGCCAGGAAGTGATGGAAAGCCTGACCCCCGCCCAGCAGGTTGTCAAGATCGTCAACGAAGAACTGACCAAGCTGATGGGCGGCGAAGAACCCCAGACCCTGCACATCAAAAATAAGGGCCAGACCGTTATGATGATGTGCGGCCTGCAGGGTAACGGTAAAACCACCCATGCGGCAAAGCTGGGCCGCTATTATAAAGCCCAGGGCCGCCGCCCACTGCTGGTAGCCTGTGATATCTACCGCCCCGCAGCAATTGACCAGCTGCGCATTGTAGGCGAGCAGGCAGGCGTTCCCGTCTATGAGATGGGCACCGAAAAGCCGGAAAAGATTGCCAAGCAGGCAGTTGAGTACGCCAAAGACCACGGCTATGATATCGTTATCATTGATACCGCAGGCCGTTTGCAGATCGACGACCAGCTGATGGACGAGCTGGTGCGCATCAAGCAGACTGTTGAGGTGGATGAGACCCTGCTGGTTGTGGATGCCATGTCCGGTCAGGAAGCCGTCAACGTTGCCAAGACCTTTAACGAAAAGGTTGGCATCAGCGGCGTGGTCCTGACCAAGACGGACGGCGACACCCGCGGCGGTGCGGCGCTTTCGGTTCTGGCCGTTACCGGCAAGCCGATCTACTTCCAGGGCACCGGCGAGAAGCTGGATGCGTTGGAGCCGTTTTACCCGGCGCGCATGTCCAGCCGAATCCTTGGCATGGGCGATGTGCTGAGCCTGATCGAAAAGGCCCAGACCTTGCAGAATGACAAGGAAGCCGAAGAAGCCGCCAAGCGAATGATGGCCAACAAGTTCGATATGAACGATATGTTGACCCAGTTCGCCCAGATCCGCAAGATGGGCGGTGCGTCCGCGCTGCTGGCCATGATGCCCGGCGCCAACCAGATCAGCTCCGAACAGATGGACCAGATCGATGAAAAGGCGCTGCCCCATATTGAAGCTATCATCTACTCCATGACGCCGGAAGAGCGTGCGCATCCTTCCATCATCAACCCCAAGCGCAAGCGCCGCATTGCGGCGGGCAGCGGCCAGACGGTTGAGGACGTGAACAAGCTGCTGCGCCAGTTTGAAGCCATGCAGAAGATGATGAAAAAGGTCAAGCGCAACCCCAAGGGCTTTATGCGCGGCCTTGGCGGAATGAGAGGCCTGCGCTGAGCAGCCTGTTATGAATTTGATATGACCCGTAAGCCTCTCTGGCCCCAGGGTGATATATAAATTGCAAGCCCACGAGGGAAAACCACGGGGCCGTAAAAACAAAATTTTGGAGGATATTTACCATGGTTAAGATTCGTCTGCGCCGCATCGGCGCCAAGAAAGCTCCTTTCTACCGCATTGTTGTTGCTGACAGCCGCTTTGCTCGTGACGGCCGCTTCATCGAAGAGATCGGCTACTACGATCCGACCAAGGAGCCCAGCGTTGTCAAGATCGACGCCGACAAGGCTAAGCAGTGGCTGGCCAACGGCGCTCAGGCTACCGATACTGTTCGTGTTCTGCTGAAGAAAGAGAACATCCTGTAATTAAACGGAGGAACGCCACATGCAGGAACTGCTGATTGCCGTTGCCCGTGGCCTTGTGGAAGATAAGGACGCGGTGCAGGTAACGGTTGACCCCGCGCGTGAGGACGGCACGGTTGTGTACCACCTCACGGTGGCAGAAGGCGACATGGGCCGCGTGATTGGCAAACAGGGCCGCATTGCCAAGGCAATCCGTGTTGTCATGCGTGCCGCCGCCGTCCGCCAGAACGAAAAAGTCGTGGTGGAAATCGGTTGATTTTTGCCACCCAGCACTCTGCCGCTTTGCGCGCAGGGTGCTTTTTATTTGCCGCCGCTTTTGTGTGATTTATTCTAGGAGGTTCCCCCTATGCAAAACTATCTGCCCGCCTGCAAAATTGTTTCCACCCACGGTGTCCGCGGCGAAATGAAAGCCCTGCCGCTGTGCGACGGCGCACAGTTCCTGGCCAAGTTCAAGCGCCTGTACGCTGCCGCAAACGGCAGCGGCGAAGTTGCGCTGCGCGGGGTGCGCGCCCAGGGCAATATGCTGCTGGTCAAGCTGGCCGGGGTGGAGGATATGGATGCCGCCCGCGCCCAGGTGGGCAAAACCTACTATTTTGCCAAGGCGGATGCCAAACTGCCGGAGGGCCGCTATTTTATTGATGATCTGATCGGCTGCACTGTGCTGCATGCGGACGATGGCCGCACCCTTGGCATCGTTGCAAAGGTGGACCACCCCGGCGTACAGGATATCTATATTGTGCGCGATGCAGCGGGGGAAGAGCACTGGATTCCTGCCGTGCCGGAGTTTGTGGTGGATGTGGATATTGCGGCCCGCACGGTAAAAATGCGACCTATTGCGGGCATGTTTGATGAGCCGGTCAACGGCGATGAGGAGTAATTGATGCGCATTGATATTGTCACCCTGTTCCCGGAACTGTGCGATGGCTTTTTGAGCACCAGCATCCTGGGCCGTGCCCGCGCCAAAAACCTGTTTGAAGCGCACTGCCACCAGATCCGGGATTACACCAAAAACAAACAGCGCCAGACGGACGATTACCCCTATGGCGGCGGCTGCGGCATGGTGCTGTATGCTCAGCCCATTGCAGATTGCCTGCGCGCTGTGGCGGACCAGTGTGCCCAGCAGGGCCGCGCCAAGCCCCATGTGGTGTTTTTGACCGCCGCCGGGCAGCCCTATAACGAGGAGACCGCCCGTCGGCTTTCCAGCTATGAAAGCCTTGCGCTGGTGTGCGGCCACTATGAGGGCATTGACCAGCGCGTGATTGATACCTTTGGCGATGAGGAAATTTCCATCGGCGACTATGTGCTGACCGGCGGCGAGCTGGCCAGCCTGGTGGTGGCAGATAGTGTGCTGCGCCTGCAGCCCGGCGTGCTGGCCGAGGAAAAAGGCTACCAGGATGAAAGCTACTGGGACGGCTTGCTGGAATACCCCCAGTTCACCCGCCCGGAAGTGTGGGAGGGCCAGCCCATCCCGCCGGTGCTGCTGACCGGGGACCACAACAAAATTGACGCCTGGCGCGGCCGCCAGAGCCGGAAACGCACCCGCCAGCGCCGCCCGGACCTGTATGACCAGTGGTGCGCCACCCACCCGATCACCCAGATCCCGCGCTGGAAGCGTACCGAGCGTGCCCAGCTGATCAAGGCGGATGCCCAGCTGGATGCAGCCGCAAAACTGTTTGCCGAAGGCTGCCGCACCGTCTGCCGGGATGTGTGCACCGAAGCAGGCCTTGCAGAATATACGCCGGAAGTCATGCGCCAGTGCCTGGAAGAAGAGCGCAAGGCGGGCTGGGCATTCTACCTGCACACCACTTCAGATACGCCGGACGGCATGGTGGGTGTCTGCCATAAAACGGGGGAGATCGGCCACCTGTTTGTCACACAGTCCGCCCGCGGCAGCGGCATTGGCACAAAGCTGCTGGATTTTGCGCGCAAAAAACTTGCGGAGCACGCCCGGCCCTGGCTGGCCGTGCTGGATGTAAACACGGCGGCCATCGGCCTTTACCGGCGCATGGGCTACCTGCCGGATGGCGTGCGGAACATGTACCAGCCGGGGGTGAATGTAGCATTCTGCAAGCCCTGCAAAGAGCTTGTTATGCGCTATCAGCCCCAGGATCAAGGCTGAACCTGCGGTATTCTGTCGGTTTTTCGTACAGGTTTTGTAGTCTATCTACAATCCGGTTGAAAATAAACTGGTAAAGTTGCACAAGCGGGCCCGGCGCGATTTGTGCCAAATGCGGAATCCTGCCAAAATTGCAAATTTACACTGTACAAAGTCGAACAAATGGGATAAAATATAAACAATCAAGGCGGCACTGATTGTGCAATACCGCCTGAAAGGAGCCCGCGGTAGAGAACTTGGGCGTATCTTTTCATATAAGTAGGAGAGAATAGTTATGTACGTTAAAGAAGTTACCGTTGAGAATCAGGTAGGTCTGCACGCTCGTCCGGCCACCTTCTTCATCCAGAAGGCAAACGAGTATAAGTCTTCCATTTGGGTCGAAAAGGAAGAGCGCCGCGTCAACGCTAAGTCCCTGCTGGGTGTTCTGAGCCTCGGCATCGTTGGCGGTACCACCATCCGTATCATTGCTGACGGCACTGATGAACAGGCTGCTGTGGATGGTCTGGTCAAGCTGGTCAACTCCGGCTTCTCTGAATAATCAGATCTTTTGTTTTTGCGGCGGGTGACTGGTCACCCGCCTTTTTTTGTCTGCGCGGCCATGCCGCGCAGACAAAAAATCACTCACCACCCTTATTCAAAAACCATGACAAAACAAGAACTCTACAAAAAAGCCTGTATGCTCCCGCTGCTGCCGGGGGTGTATATCATCCGCGATAAAACGGATACCATCATCTATATTGGCAAAGCCAAGCGCCTGCGCATCCGTGTTTCACAGTATTTCCGCGAGGGCGTGCCCCATGACGCGAAGGTCACCCAAATGATCAACCACGCATTTGCATTCGATGTCATCGTCTGCCAAAGCGAATTTGAGGCCCTGGTGCTGGAAGCCAGCCAGATTAAGGCCCATACGCCAAAGTATAATATCTTGCTCAAAGATGATAAGGGCTACAGCTATGTAAAGATCACCCACGGCCCCTGGCCGCGTATTTCTGCTGCCCTGCAAAAGGACGATGAGAACGCCGATTATATCGGCCCGTTCACCTCGGCTTTTGCGGTGCGGGAGATGGTGGAAACTGCCCAGAACTGTTTTTTGCTGCCCCGCTGCAATAAAGAGTTCCCGCGTGATATCGGCAAGGGCCGCCCCTGCCTGAATGCCCATATCGGCAAGTGCATGGCCGTGTGCAGCGGCAAAATCACCTGCGAAGCTTATAACGAAGCGGTGCAGGGCGCCCTGCGCATGATCCGGTACGGCAAAAAAGATATCGTCAAGCAGCTGAAAGAGAAGATGCAGGCGGCGTCTGACCGGCTGGATTTTGAAACAGCCGCCCTGCTGCGGGATCAGATCGCGGCCATTGACCGCGTGGCGGCGGGCCAGAAGGTGGTTATGGATGCCGGGACAGAGATGGACGTCATCGCACTGGCGGGCACTACCCGCGCGGTATGCGCAGCGGTGCTGCGCTACCGGGATGGCCGCCTGACCGATAAGAGGGAGTTCGTCTTTCATGATACGACCGATATCGAAGCCGTGCGGGAGGAATTCCTGCCCCAGTATTATCTGGATGGCGAGACGATCCCCAAAACCATTGCGGTGGATACCCTGCCGCCGGACGCCGAAGCGCTGAACCAGGCGCTGAACGAAGCACGCGGCAGCAAGGTGGAGCTGTATGTGCCCCAGCGCGGCGATGTGGCCAAGCTGGTAACAATGGCCTACACCAACGCTGTGGAGCGCCTGGGGCGCGAGAGCGGCCGCTATACCCGCGAGGAAAAGCTGCTGGAAGAAGCCGCCCAGGTGCTGGGCCTGAAAACCCCGCCGAGGGTGATTGAAAGCTATGATATTTCCAACTGGGGCGATGGCTCCAGCGTGTGCGGTATGGTGGTGTTCAAGGATGGCAAGCCTTACCGCGCCGGCTACCGCCGCTTTAAGATGCGCACCGTTGCCGGCACGGACGACTATGCCTCTATGGCGGAAACGCTTTCCCGCCGGGCTGCGGAGTACGAGGCGGCCCGGCGCGGCGAAAAGCCGGATAATGAAACCAACCAGTTTGCCACCATGCCGGATCTGCTGCTGATCGATGGCGGCCGCGGGCAGGTGAGCGCCGTTAAACAGGCACTGCGCGGCACGGCACTGGAACATGTGCCCACCTTTGGCATGGTCAAGGATGACCACCACCGCACCCGCGCCATTGTGGATGATGCGGGCGGGGAAATCGCCATCAACCGGCACCGCAATATCTTTACCTTTGTGACCAATATCCAGGATGAAACCCACCGCTATGCCAACGATTACCGCAAGCGGATGATGCACAAAAAGTCCTATGCGGCAACCCTGACAGAGCTGCCCGGCGTTGGCCCCAAGACCAGCGCGGCACTGCTGGCATATTTCAAAACCGTAACGGCAGTCAAGCAGGCGTCTATTTCGGACCTGGAAGAGGTCAAGGGCATCAGCCACGCCAAGGCGGAGAGCATTTATAATGCTCTGCGCCAGTAAACTCAACGCCGGCAACGGCAGGAGAGGGGAAAACCCGGCTGGATTGCAGGCTGGGTTGTAAAATAAGAATGAATGACGGTAAACTCCCTTGACAAGCGGATTTGAACCATCCATAATGTATAAGGCAACACCGCACAATTCCCGCCTGACGGCTTAAGCACCGCTTCGGCGGCTGCGGCACGGCATCTGCGTTGCCAAAATGCTCGATAATACACAAAGTATTATCTGCGCTTTTGGCTTAGCAGCTGCCGCACCTCGCTCGCCGTATCGGCACTTAGAATTATGCGGTATTGCCATAAGTGCAACTGTTTATCCCGAATAGGAGTGCTCTGGCTTGAGCTTCCCAGCGGGATGGGTGGCTGCCATATAACAAATGAAAGGCAGGCGGTCTAACATGATGCGTGTGATTGCAGGTACAGCCCGCGGCAAAAACCTTGCTGCGCTACCGGGGGAGGATGTTACCCGCCCCACCATTAACCGCGTAAAGGAGGCAATGTTCTCCAGCGTACAGTTCTCTGTGCCCGGCGCGCGCGTGCTGGACTTGTTTGCAGGCAGCGGCCAGCTTGGCATTGAGGCATTATCCCGCGGGGCCAAGCGCTGTGTTTTCCTGGATGCTTCCCGCGAGGCGATCCAGATCGTGCTGGCCAACTGCAAAACGGCGGGCGTGTTTGCGCAGAGCCGGGTCATCCCGGATGATGCGTTCCACTTTTTGGCCACCACGCAGGAAGAGTTTGATCTTGCCCTGCTGGACCCGCCGTACCACCACGGCACGGTAGCCAAAGCACTGCCGCAGCTGGCAGCGCACATGGCCCCTGGCGGTGTGGTGCTGTGTGAAACAGAACTGGACGCCGAGCTGCCGGAACAGGTTGAGGGGCTTGTTTTGGCAAAACAATATAAGTACGGCAAGATTTTGGTAAGCCGCTATGAGAAAGAGGAACAGCTATGAATGTTGAGGAACTGCTGGATATGCTGGAGGAAACGCTGGAGGAGGGTACCGCTGTGCCGTTTGCCGCCGCCAAGCGTGTGGTAGATGTGGACCGCTGCCGCGATATCGTGGATGAGGTGCGCAATAACCTGCCCGATGAACTGCGCGACAGCAAAAAGATTGTGGCAGACCGCGAGCAGATTTTAAAGAACGCCCAGACCGATGCGGATAACATCATCAAGCAGGCAGAGGAACGCGCACGGGTACTGGTATCGGACAAAGAGATCACCAAGCGCGCACAGAAGATGGCCGTGGAGTTGGTGAACGCCGCACAGGCACAGGCGAAAAAGATCAACAATGCCTCCGCGGCTTATTGTGAGAATATCCTCAAAAACTCGGAGGAAGTTCTGGCCCGCAGTGTGGCGGATATCAAAAATACCCGCATGAACCTGCGCAACCTGGCCAGCCGCGGCCCCCATGGCCCACAGAAACCGAATCTGTAAAATCGGCCCCCTGTGCGGGCTTTGTGAAAGAGATCTGCACGGTTCCCGCCCCGCAAACAACAAATAAGACAGCATTTGTGAAAACTTTATGGCCCGCAGCGCTTTTTGGCGCTGTGGGCTTGCTTTTTGCCCCGCGATTTGGTACTATATAAGTGTTCCAGTGGGTAAAAGTGGGCAGTTTAGGGTTGAAGTGGTGAGTTATCCACACATTCCACAGGGTTGTTAACCGCGAAATTCCGCTGAAACGCTAAAAAAGCGACAGTTCCAACCGGGAAGGGGGCGGGTTCGACAATGTTCATGGGTCAGTATGACTACGCAGTGGATGCAAAGGGCCGTCTGAATTTCCCCGCAAAGTTCCGGGATGGAATGGGCGAAACCTTTATCGTGACCCGCTGGCTGGACCATTGCCTTGCCGCGTTCCCGCCGGAGGAGTTTGAAAAAGTGGCCCAGCGCATTGCCGAAAAAGGTATGGTAAAGGGCCGCAATGTCAGCCGTATGCTGTATTCCTCTGCGGTGGAAGTAACACCGGATAAGCAGGGCCGCATTCAGCTGCCCGCAAAACTGCGGGAATACGCCAACCTGGACCACGATGTGAGCGTGATCGGCAACCGCAACTTTGCGGAGATCTGGAACACCCAGGATTGGGAAGCCCGCCAGGCGGAAAGCGATGAAGATTTTACCGCCGCAATGGAAGACCTTGATTTTTAAGATACACTTTGAGCGGGGGTGTACCCCTGCATGTTAAACCGTGTGAAACGGGGAAAGAGGAGAACACCGTGGAATTTAGTCATATCCCCGTTTTGCTCAGCCAATGCCTTGATGGGTTGGCCATTGACCCTGCCGGGATTTATCTGGACGGAACGGCCGGCGGGGCAGGCCACTCAAAGGAAATAGCAAAACGCCTGACCACCGGGCGGCTGATCTCGCTGGATCAGGACCCGGATGCGGTGGCAACTGCTGCCGCAAGGCTAAAGGGCTTACCCGCCCAGGTGGTTCAGGCCAACTTCCGCGAAACCGCCCGCGTGCTGGATGAACTGGAGATCCCCTTCATCAATGGCGCGCTGCTGGACCTTGGCGTTTCCAGTCACCAGCTGGACGATGCCGAGCGTGGCTTCTCCTATCACGCGGATGCCCCGCTGGATATGCGCATGAGCCAGCAGGGGCCCACCGCGGCAGACTTGGTGAACACCCTGGACCGTGAGGAACTGACCCGCATCCTGCGCGATTATGGTGAGGAACCGTATGCCTGGCAGATTGCGGGTAAAATCGTGAAAGCACGGGAGGAAGCCCCGATTTTGACGACTCTGCAGTTTGCGGACCTGATTGCATCCGCTATGCCGCCTGCCGAGCGCCGCAAGAACAAGAACCCCGCCCGCCGCAGCTTCCAGGCAGTGCGGATTGCCGTCAATGGGGAACTGGATGCCCTGAACGAGGGGATGGAGGCGATTTTCAGCCGCCTGGCCCCCGGCGGGCGGTTCTGCATCATCACGTTCCACAGCCTGGAGGACCGGCTGGTAAAACAGAAGTTCCGCCGCTGGGCCCAGCGCTGCACCTGCCCGCCGGAGCAGCCTATTTGCACCTGCGGCGGGATGCCCAAAGCTAAACTGATTACCCGCAAGCCGATTGAAGCGGACGCTGGTGAGTTGGAAGAAAACCGCCGCAGCCGTTCCGCCAAGCTGCGCGTACTGGAAAAATTATAAGTGTGCCAGGAGGGAACATTGGCAGCGCGGCATGGCGCTTGTGACCATGCCGCACAGCTTAAGGAAAGCCGAAATTTTACGATACGAGAAAGGGGGCGGCGCCCATGGCTTCCACAGCAGCAGAAATTTCAACCAACAATCATTCCGGTTCCTCCCGCACACCGCGGGTGCGCGTTGTCAAGGGCGGACGCTACGGCCTGAGCAAGGCACGCCAGTTTGCCCGCACGGCGGGCACGGTGCTGGTCATTGCCATCTTTTTTGGTTTGTTTGCCAGCATTGTCGCCAGCCAGGCACGCATCACACAGCTTTCCGGCGAAATTGATGACGCCAAGTCGGAACTGACCAATGCCCAGAGCTATAACGACTATCTGTCCACCACCATGGATCAGATCACCAACAGCACCAGCGTCCAGCAGGAAGCGGAGGATCGGCTGGGGCTGGTTAAAATGGACCCCAGCCAGGTGACGTATGTCCGGCTGGAGGATGAAAGCGTGATCGAACGCGCAGCCGGTACAGCAGACAAGTTTTTTGCCGGTATCAAAACCGCAGCGCTCAGTCTGCTTGGCAGTTTTGACCCGTAAGCGATCCGGTCAAGGCAATACCGCATAACTTTGGGTGCCCAAGCCGTCAGGTGGGAATCATGCGGTGCTGCCCTTACATTGCGCCAAAGCGTGCATCCCAACAGGAGCACGCTTTTTTTGCCATCATGGGCGGGCGCGTATTCGTGCAAACAGCCTTTTCTGTAAAGGAATGAACCTATGCCAAAGCAACCCGACAACAAGAATCAATCCACGCGTCATCACAACCGTCGCAGCCCGGAGCCGGGGCAGAATCATGCGCTTACGCTGAACGGACGCATCATGGTTTTGCTGCTGGTGATCGGCTTTATCGCTGCGGGGTGCGGCGTTCTGATTTATAAGCTGTATACCCTGCAGATCCGGGATGCTGAGCAGTACCGTGTTCAGGCGGCGGAACAGCAGCTTTCCGATACCCAGATCCCCGCCACGCGCGGCTCTATTTATTCCGCTAACGGCAAATTGCTGGCCAAAAGCAGTGTGGTGTGGAACATTATTGCCAACCCGTCCAAGTGCAACCAGGATTATGTGGCGGAAGCCAGCCAGAAAATCAGCGAATTGCTGAACGGGAGCGTCAGCGCGGAAAAAATTCAGGAGCAGCTGAGCAAAACGAACAGCCAGTACCGCGTGATTGCCAAGGACATTGATATGGTAACGGCGCAATCCATTATTGACTATGCCAACACCAAACGCATTACCAACGGCAAGGCGGAGGGGGATCCGGATGCCAAGTACGAAACGGTGCTTTCCATGTACAAGGAATCCTCCTCCACGCGGGAATACCCTAACGGAATGTACCTTTCCTCGGTCTTGGGCTTTTGTGATGACAGCGGCAACGGCATGTACGGCCTGGAAAAATCGTATGATGAGAAACTGGTCGGTACACCGGGGCGCAGCATCAGCAGCGAGAACGCATGGGGCTATGAACTGGCTAACGAGGAAAGCGATACCCATGCGGCTATCAACGGCTATAACCTGAACCTGACCATTGACGATACCATCCAGACCGTGCTGGAAACCGAGCTTTCCAACGCGATTGATGACTATGATGTGCAGAACCGTGCCAGCGCCATTGTGATGAATGTGAACACCGGCGCGGTGCTGGGTATGGCAACGGCGCCGCAGTTTGACCCCAACGATCCGTATAATATCACCGAACCCAAATTGCAGGCTATCCTGGATAATGCCGGAACGGCACTGACGGAGGACGATATTTCCGTCCTGCAAAGCCGTTTGGGGCAGGACGCCGTAGCTGATATCATTGCGGACGGCGTTGTGAACCCCAACGGAACAAAAAGCATCGACGAAGAAGGCAACGAAATCGACGTTCCCAGCGAAAAAAGCCAGCTGCAGGGCATGATCCGTGAGGCCGAGTGGAAGAACAAAGCCGTGACGGAATTGCATTACCCCGGCTCAGTCTTTAAGCTCATGACGGCCGCTGCGGCGCTGGATTCCGGCCTGATGGGGGCGGACCAGCAGTTTTACTGCGGCAGCGACCTGACAGTATTCCCCAATACCGAGTGGGAACACAGCTACCGCTGCGCCGAGGGCAACGCTCACGGCTGGCTGGATATGGCCGGGGCGCTGAACCACAGCTGCAACCTGTACTTTATCCAGGTGGCGGAAAAAATGAGCGCCGAATTCTTTTATAACTACTACCAGGCGTTTGGCCTGACCCAGACCACTGGCATTGACCTGCCGTATGAGGCAAAGGGCATCTCCAAAACCCAGCAGGAGATGGAGCAGGTGGAAACGGACCTGTACTCCACCGCGTTCGGCCAGTCCCAAAAGCTGACCCTGATCCAGATGGCAGCCGCCGTGGCTTCCACCGTGAACGGCGGCTACCTGATGACCCCCTATGTGGTGGATAATATGACGGACGACACCGGCAACGTGGTATGGCAGGCTGAAACCGACATTAAGCGCCAGGTCGTCAGCGAGGAAGTCAGTGAGCAGATCCGCGCCATGATGGAAAACAACGTGGGTCACACCGGTACCAGCAATGACCTGGACTATCACGGTTGTGCCAGCGCTTATGTGGCGGGCTACCGCATCGGCGGCAAATCCGGTACGGGAGAACAGCTGGACTGGAAAGGCGCTTACAAGTACCGCCCGGACGGCGACTACCGCAAGGCCATCAGCTTTGCTGCCATCCTTCCGGCGGACGACCCGGAAATTCTGGTGCTGGTCATGATGGATGACCCGCGCTGGATCGTTGACTACGCTTCCCAGATTGTGGCCCCTGTTACCGGCAACATCATCAGCCAGATCGCGCCGTATCTTGGCATTGAACGGGATGCTTCTTATGATAGCAACGGCAGTGTGGAAGTGCCAAATGCCATTGGCACCCGCTGGACTTCCGCCCAGGTCAAGATGAACGCCGCCGGGCTTTCCCACCGGTTTGTGGATACCAGCGATGGCGATGTTGTGTATCAGTACCCCGCAGGCGGCACCGTGGTGCCCGCAGGCTCCACGGTTTACCTGTATACCCAGTCCACCACCGACGCCACCACCACCGTGCCGGATGCCACCGGCAAAACCGGAACCTTTGCCGCACAGATGCTCAAGGCTTCCGGCGTCAATGTGGCAATTTCGGGCAGTGCATCGGACCGTGTTGTCAGCCAGGATATTGAGGTTGGGAGTGTGGTGCCCTACGGCACAGTCGTTACCCTGACCACGGAACCAGACGGCAGCAGCGATGCCCAGCAGGATGCAGATACCTCGCAGGACGATGCCGCCCAGGACGATACGCCCCAGGACGCCGCCGGTGAAAACGATCAGGAAAGCACGACCCAGGATGATACCGGCAGCGATGCCGAGCAGCAATAACCCCGGCCACGGCAGGGGGACCCCACAGCAAACTGAAACATGCCGCAACTAAACCAACCAAAAGGAGCGTGTTCCCATGAAACCCATGAACGCGAACGAACTTCTGGCCGGGCTGGCACTGGCCCGCCCGGTGCCCATCACCGCCGTTGTAACGGACTCCCGCAAGGTGCAGCCGGGCTGCATTTTTGTCTGCTTCCCCGGCGAGCGTGTGGACGGCCACGACTATGCCGCCAAGGCGTACCAGGCCGGGGCCGAGTATGTGATCGCCAACCATCCCGTGGAGGGCGTGCCGGAGGATCACCTTGTCATCTGTGAATCCAGCTACCTTGCCATGATCCGTATGGCATCCAACTACCGCACGCTGTTCAGCCCGCTGATGATCGGTGTGACCGGCAGCGTGGGCAAAACCACCACCAAAGAGTTCTGCTATGCGGTTCTTTCGGCTTTTGGCAATACCTTAAAAACAGAAGGCAACCAGAACAATGAGATCGGCCTGCCCAACACGCTGTTCCGCCTGGAAGATACCACCCAGTATGCTGTGGTGGAAATGGGCATGAGTCACCTGGGCGAGATTGCCCGCCTGGTGCGCGCAGCGCGGCCGTCTGCCGGTATCATTACGATGATCGGCGTTTCCCACCTGGAAAATCTTGGCACGCGGGAGAATATATTGAAGGCAAAGATGGAAATCTGCCAAGGCCTGCCGGACGGCGCCCCGCTGGTTCTGAATGCGGACGATGACCTGCTGCCCACCGCGCAGATCCCCGGCCGCCTGCGCCCGGTGTGGTTCGGCATCCGCTCCAGCTCCGCCGATGTGCGCGCCATCAATATTCATACCGTAGGGGAGGGTACCGGCTTTACCCTGGTGGATAATGTGGACGGTGAAACCTATGAGTTCAGTGTAACCATCCCCACGGCAGGCGTTCATACCGTGTATGATGCCCTTGCTGCTTACACTGCAGCCACCCGCTTGGGGCTGGAGCGTGCCCGCGCCGCCCGTGCGCTGGCCAGCTATCAGACCACCGGTATGCGCCAGAACATTGTGCAGCACGGCGGTGTGACCTTTATTGAGGATTGCTATAACGCCAGCCCGGACAGCATGAAAGCAGCCTTGCAGATTCTGCATGACCGCCAGCCCGGCCCCGGCGGCCGCCGCATTGCCGTGCTGGGCGATATGCTGGAACTTGGCGCTGCCAGTGAACCCGGCCACCGCCAGACCGGCAAATGGGCTGCCGATGCCGCTGACCTGCTGGTGGCTTACGGCCCGTTGAGCGCAGCCATGGCCGAAGCAGCCCGGCAGAAAGGGCTGCAAACCATCCATTGCCAAGCAGCGGAGGAAGTAGTAGAATATCTACGGCAGAACGTCCGCCCCGGCGATGTTGTGCTGGCAAAAGCCAGCCACGCCATGAAGCTGGATGATGTATTAAAGCAGCTTTACGCGGCGCTGCCAAACGCATAATTGCATATTTTGGGGGAATATCACATGGGAATGATCGTTTCTTGGATGCTGGTTGCCGCGGCAATCGGTGCGTTTGCCGTTACGGCACTTTCAGGCTGTTTTGTAATTCCGGCACTGCACAAGCTGCACTTCGGCCAGACCATCCGGGAATCCGGCCCGACCTGGCATAACAAAAAACAGGGCACACCCACCATGGGCGGCCTGTGCTTCATCTTTGGCATTCTGGTGGCCTGCGGCCTGGTGTATGCCGGGTTCTACCGCTATGCACAGGACCTTTTGGGCATTGTGCAGGTGCGCGCCGCCTTGCTGGCGCTGTTCCTGGCGTTTGGTTCCGGCTTTATCGGTTTTCTGGATGACTATATCAAGGTCGTCAAGCACCGCAACCTGGGCCTGCTTGCCTGGCAAAAGCTTATCATGCAGTTCATTGTTACCGGCGGCTTCCTGGTGGGGCTGCACATGCAGGGCCTGCTGACCACCATCATTATGCTGCCCTTTATCGGTGCGGTAGATCTGGGCTGGGTGTATTACCCCATTGCGTTCTTCGGCATCATCTTTTTGGTCAATGCCGTCAACCTGACGGATGGTCTGGACGGCCTGTGCTCCTGTGTGACCTTTGTTTCCATGCTGGGCTACCTGCTGGCTGCCAGCATGCTCAGCTTTTATCATGTGGCCGTTCTGGCGGCGGCAACGGCTGCTGCGGCAGCGGGCTTCCTGGTGTGGAACTTCTACCCGGCCAAAGTGTTCATGGGCGATACCGGCAGCATGTTCCTGGGCGGTATGGTAACGGCCCTTGCCTTTATCATGGGCCGGCCGGAGCTGGTGTTCTTCTTTGGCATTGTGTATATCTGGGACGCCATGACCGTTGTGATCCAGCGCGTTTACTTCAAGCTGACCCACGGCAAGCGCATTTTCCGCATGACACCGATCCACCACGCATTCGAGATGCGCGGCTGGAAAGAAGTCAAGATCGACTTTTTCTTCAGCCTGATCGCCATTATCGGCGTGGTGCTGGGCCTGATGTACGTTTACATGGCATAAAATATCAGAAAGGGGGCTGTGCCGCAAATGACGCTTGCCCAGCTTTTCGATTTGGCCTTTGGCAACATTGGCAGGTTTTTTAAGGAAATCGCGTTCAAAAAAGAGGAACGCGGCAAACTTTCCTATGGCCTTGTTGGCACGCTGATCCTTGTGTTGACTTACGGGCTGATCATGCTGTTCTCCGCCAGTTACTCCACCGGGTATTACCGCTTCAAGGGGGATATTTACCACTTTATCCGCCCGCAGGTAATTCTGGCGGTGGTGGGGCTGGTGCTGATGTATCTGATTTCCAACATCAACTACCGCAGCCTGCGCCACATGAACTGGTACTTATACATTTTAACGCTGCTGCTTTTGGTGTGGGCCCTGTTCAGTGAGCCGTACAACGGCTGTTACCGCTGGGTGTATATGTTTGGCACAACCCTGCAGCCTTCGGAGCTGGCAAAGTTTTCGGCTATTTTGGGTCTTGCCTGCTTTGCGGACCGGCATTATGAAAAACGGGGAACACTGCTTTACGGCATTGTGCTGCCCGTGCTGCCGCTGCTGCCGGTGGTGGTTCTGCTGTACAAAGAACCCCATAACTCTGCTATCATGCTGATCCTGCTGATTGCGGGCAGTATGATTTTGTGTGGCGGTGTGGGCCGGTTCTGGTGCATCCCGGCGGCAGGCGCGGCTGCGTTTGTGATTTACAAAATGCTGACCGGACAGAATAACTATGTTCAGCAGCGCCTCGGCGCATGGAACGGTGACGAGGGCGATATTTTGTACCAGACCCAGC
Organism: Gemmiger qucibialis; assembly: GCF_027689445.1. NCBI lineage: Bacteria > Bacillati > Bacillota > Clostridia > Eubacteriales > Oscillospiraceae > Gemmiger > Gemmiger qucibialis. The sequence goes on from NZ_JAQFEN010000002.1 coordinate 514,940, forward strand.
AGAGCCTGTATTCCATTGCGTCCGGCGGGCTGACCGGCCTGGGCATTGGCAACAGCCGCCAAAAGCACCTCTGGCTGCCGGAAGCCAGCAACGATTTTATCTTTTCCGTTCTGTGCGAAGAGCTGGGCTTTATCGGTGCGGTGATCTGTATGGGCCTTTTTGCCGCACTGATCATTCAGGGCGTTATCATCGCCCTGAACTCGCCGGATTATTTTGGTACGATGCTGGGTATTGGCATTATGTCGCAAATTGCCTGGCAGACCATGATCCACATTGCGGTGGTCACCAATGTGGCCCCAAATACCGGCATCAGCCTGCCGTTTTTTTCCTCCGGTGGTACCAGCTTGCTGATTCTATTGTGTGAGATGGGCATTATACTAAGCATATCGCGGGCGGGCAACGCGCAAAACGCTGCGCGCAGCAAGCGCTCGCATGAAGAACTTGCCCGCCGGATGAACCCGCAGCGCCGCACCCACAAAGCCCTGCACAGCAACTGAGAATTCCCGCATGCCTGCGGAAAGCATTGTTCTCTTTGGTTTTAGATATAAGGCAATACCGCACAATTCCCGCCTTACGGCTTAAGCACCGCTCCGGCGGCTGCGGCACGGCATCTGCGTTGCCAAAATACTCGATAATACACAAAGTATTATCTGCGCTTTTGGCTTAGCAGCTGCCGCACCTCGCTCGCCGTATCGGCACTTAGAATTATGCGGTATTGCCATAACATAAACGTTCGATTTTACGGAGAAAAGAGGAACCATTATGCGTGTTTTGATTGCTGCCGGCGGCACAGCCGGCCATATCAACCCGGCGCTTGCCATTGCCGGAGCCTTAAAGGCGGCGGACCCCGCGGCCGAGATCCACTTTGCCGGGCGGAAAGAGGGCATGGAGTACGGCCTTGTAACCAAGGCAGGGTACCCGTTCCACCATATTGAGATCAACGGTTTCCAGCGCAAGCCAACCCTGAAGAACGTGGGCCGCAACGTGGTAGCGCTCTACCACCTGGCCCTGTCCGGCCCGCGCACGGCGGCTATCCTGAAAGAGGTCCGGCCCGATCTGGTCATCGGCTGCGGCGGTTATGTCAGCGGCCCGGTGGTGCGCGCCGCCGCCAAAAAGGGCATCAAGACCGCCATCCATGAGCAGAACGCATTCCCCGGTGTGACCAACAAGCTGCTGGCCAAGGATGTGGACGTGGTGTTTGCCGCTTCCGCCGCTGCGGTGGAAAAGCTTGGCGCGCCGGAGAAGACCCTTGTGGTTGGCAACCCTGTCCGCCCGGAAATTTTGAACCGTGACCGCGCCGCCGCCCGTGCTGCTGTGCACGCGGGGGACCGCACCGTGATTTTGAGCTTCGGCGGCTCTTTGGGGGCCCGCCGTATCAACGAGGTTGTGGCAGAGCTGTGCGCGTGGGAGCAGGCAAACGATCTGCCCGTGCTGCACCTGCACGCCACCGGCAGCCGCGGCGTAAAGCTGTTTGAGGACCTGGAAGCCAAGAACCACTTTGCCCCCGGTGCCAACCTTGTGGTAAAAGAATACATTGATAATATGCCGGATCTGCTGGCCGCGGCGGACCTTGTTATTTCCCGCTCCGGTGCGCTGACGCTGGCGGAGCTGGAAGCCATGGGCCGCGCGTCCATCCTGATCCCTAGCCCCAATGTGGCCGAAAACCACCAGTATTACAATGCACTGGAGCTGCAAAACGCCGGTGCCGCCATTGTGATTGAAGAAAAAGACCTGACCGGTATCAAGCTGATCGAAACCGTGCATGCCTTGTTGGCAGAGCCCGGCAAACTGACGGCCATGGGCACCGCCGCCAAGACCCTGGGCAACCCCAAGAGCCTGGAACTGATCACCGCAAAGCTGCTGGAACTGGTGAACGGAAAGTAACCTGCCGGAACAAACCGGCAGCAAATAAAAGCTGAAACACAGAAAGGAGGTACACCCCATGGACCGCAATCAGCGCAGCCGAAACCAGAAAAAAAGTGTACCTCCCCGCAAGGGTCAGCCCAGCCATCGCAACACCAAAAGCGCCCCGCCGCAGCGCAGCAGCCGCCCGGCGGGCAGCCAGCAGCGGCCAAAGGGCAGCGGCCAGCGTCCCGCAAAACAGCCCGAACGCCAGCCGCCCAAACAGCAGCAAAAGCGCCCCCGCCCCCAACAGAACCCCCAAAAGCCGGGGTACCGTTCCAGCGCGCCACAGGTGCAGCGCCGCGTTACCCGCGCGGAACAGCTGCGAATCCGCCGCCGCAAGGCCATCATCGGGGTGCTGTGCGTTTTGGCAGTGCTGGTGGTCGGCATTGTGCTTTCCATCAACCTGTTGTTCAAGGTGACGGATTTCCGGGTGGAAAATGCGGACCGCACCACCCCCGCCAATACCGGCATTTATACCGAACAACAGATGATCGATGCAACCGGCATTCAGGTGGGGGATAACCTGTACGGTTTTTCCACCAAAGAAAAATCTGACCAGCTGTTGGCGCAGATGCCGTACCTGGATGTGGCAGTCGTCACCCGCCAGGCCCCCGGCACCGTGATCATCCGGGTGCAGCCTGCGGTGGAACGCTTTAAGATGGAGTATTCCGGCAGCTGGCTGGTGCTGAGCGAACAGCTGAAAGTGCTGCGTGTGGAGCCAGCAGAGCCGGATAATCTGGTGCAGCTGGATGCCCTGCTGCCAGAGGGCGCGGCCACCACGCCGGGCAGCTTCCTGACACTGGATGCCCCCAGCGAGCCGACCGCCCTGGCAACGGCCATGCCAAGCGGCACCGCAACGCCGGAAAATGCAGACGAAGCCGATACGGCACAGGAGACCCCCAACGAGGTGCTGAACGAACTGCTGGGCGAACTGGACCAGTATGGCCTGCTGGATGGCACCACGGTGCTGACCATGCAGAACATGACCGAGCTGAGCTTTTTGTATCAGGGCCGTGTGTCGGTTCAGCTGGGCACGGCAAACAATCTGGATTACAAGATCCGGTTTGCCGCCTATATCATTCTGGATACCGGTGGCGATGGCCTGGCAAGCAGTGACCGCGGTACGCTGGATGTTTCGGACCAGCAGACGGACGGCACCATTCAGCCGCGCTTTTTGCCGGCGGAAAACCCTGTGGCCACCCCGGAGCCGACCCCGGAACCCCCGGCAGAGGATACCACGGATGCTGCCGCCGATGCAGCAGCAGATGGTGCAGACCTGACTGCCGATGCGCCCCAGGATGACACCCAAAGCCAGGAATAAAAGAACAACCGATCCTGCCGATGCCGTTTCCAAGCGGTGCGGCAGGACTTTTTTTATCGCTGCCTGTAACAAAACGGCAGCCGCGGCCACCAATATCATGTAAGGCGCCTGAACAAAGCGAAAGGAGGTGGGCCAAAGCATGAAACTGCCGGAGCTGGAGGAACTGTACCGGCGCTACCGGATGGATCTGTACCGCTACCTCTGCTTTTTGACCCACGACCCTGTGCAGGCGGAAGACCTGTTGAGTGAAACCTTTGTGCGGGTCATCAAGCGGCTGCCCACTTTCCGTGGAGAGTGCGAGGTAAAAACCTGGCTGTTTGGCATTGCACGCAATATCTGGCTGGAAAGCCTGCGCAGGCGGCACCAGTCCGTCAGCCTGGACGATTTGATGGAACGCTACATAACCGATGATGCCCTGACCGAAACCACCGCCGCCCGCCAAAAGCTGCGCCGCGTGCAGGCTTTGCTGCAGCAAAAGGACGAGCGCACCCGCAGCGTGGTATACCTGCGGGCGCAGGGGTATTCGTACCAGGAAATTGCCCAAAAACTGCAAATAACCGAAGCATCCGCGCGGGTGGTGGAGCACCGTACCCGCGCCTGGCTGAAAGCAACCCTGCAAAAGGAGGGATACGACGAATGACGCAAGAAAAAAAAACAAACCGGCAAGCAGAACAGGGAAAAGCAGAAACCGAAATTCCCTGCGCGGTCTGCCGGGATTTGATCCCGCTGGTCCAGGATGGCGTTGCCAGCCCGGAAAGTGAAGCGCTGGTAAAAGCCCACCTGCAAACCTGCCCGGAATGCCGCACCCTGTGGCAGGCGGGCGGCGGGCAGGCCCTGCCCCAAAACCTGCCTGCACCCGATGATGCCCGCCTGCTGCAAAAGATCCGCCATAAATACAATACCGGCCTGTTGATGTTTGCCGCGCTGGGCATGGGCTTTGGGGTGCTGACAAGTTACGGCGAACATTCCAACTGGATCATCCTGATTTTCCCGTTTGTGTGTGCTGCGGCCGTGTATCAGGACCCCCAGATGTGGAAGCTGCTGATGGCAGTGGGGGAGGGCATTGCCCTTTGCGCGCTGCTGCGGACCTTCGTGCGTTATTGGCAGTATGGGGCCACCCTGATGGAGTACCCGGTCACCCTAATTGTGTACAGCGTTTTTATGCTGGGGCTGTGCGGAGTTGGCTGCCTGATTGGCTGGCTGCTGAACTATGCCAGCGGGAAAGGAGAGAAAAAACATGAAAGTGAAAAGTAAGCGGAAGATGGCAGGCATTCTGGCGGCGGTGCTGATTGCTTTGGTGCTGCTGGCCTTTGACTGCATCAACGGCGACCCTATCAGCGAGCGCTGGGCCATGCACCGGGCCATACAGTTTGCGGAAAAACTTTACCCGGACCAGACCTTTACGGCGGAAGGCGCGGGTTCGATGCGGGGATTCTGCTATACAACCAGAGTGCAGTCCCAGCAAAGCAAGGATACCTGGTTTTATGTGGAAACGCACTTTTGGCTTTTTACCAGTGATATCTATACGATCGACCACACCCAGTACATAGATGCGCGGCTTAATACATCTAATCGCATGGAGCTGGAGGCGCAGGATGAGGTGGCACCGGTCCTGGTTGATGCTTTGTCGGAATACGACATTCCCTACGATGAAGCGGAGCAGTGCGTGATGGTGATTCTGCCGTATGAATCAGGGAAAAATGCCTTTGATCTGGGCATGGAATACCAGCAGTGGCTGCCATTGGACGCCCCGTTTGAAAAAGACATTTTGCAGCATATACCGGCCAAACTGTGGGTCACGATTGAAACCACATCGCAGCCCCAGCGCGCGGATTTCCAGCCCGCCCTGCAAAAAATAAAAGCCGCCTGCGAAGCAAACGGCTACCATTTTGCCACCTATAATGTGACCATGATCCAGCGGGATATCCCCTATGAGACCGCTCTTGCCCAATGCATAGAATCCGGCGATGTGGCGGCGGGGGAGATTTGAAGCATTGATTAAAGTTTCCTGCTTGCACTTCGGACAGAATAACGGGAAATTTATCAATTCTGTATCGCCCCGTATTTTGGTTCGTGTCTTGTTATTACAAATAGGACATAACACCCATGATTGATTACTCATAGAAGCACCACCTTTTACGATAATAGATTTTTAAAATCTATTCTTTATATTTTTGTGTGTATGACGCATTAGTTTTTTCCAAACTACTCAAATAGAATTGATATAACAAATACCCTATAGAAAATATACCAATTAACAAATATGCCACATTTTCTTTTAAAGATATTAGATATAATGAGAATACAACAAAGCTAATGGTCTTGATTATCGCTTTAATTTTTCGGTTTTCAATCTTATCAATTTTACAACAGATAAAACGTACACCAATAACAATAGGAGAAAATAAAATTGCTATCAAAACTAATATAATATTTTGTTTATTAAAAATAAGCTTTGATAATTGTTTCTTCTCATTATCATTGATATCCAAACACTGGTATAGCAATACTAGAGAGGCTTGATCAGGAACACTTTTTCCCAATTCCCATTTCGAAATTGTCTGTCGCGTAACAAAGACTGCATCAGCCAGTTGTTGTTGGGTTAATCCCTTTTCAATTCTGGCTGATTTAATCAAATCTGATATTTCCATAGTTGTACTCCATTTATTATCTTCTTTTATATATAACATCGCATAATTTCATTGCTAAATAAGTTACTATTGCAAGAAAAATAATCTGATGTTTAATAACTAAATAAAATAGGCTGATTGCCAATAACATAATGATAAAAGCAATCATACTATATTTGTATATTCTAGGATACTTTTGGGATAATGTACCTAATATTTTTACAATTCCCGCTATTATAGGAATAATTAACACCCCCATAACACCAAATAAAATCCCAGTTACAACAACACTCATTTTGTTTTTCCTTAATTCCTTCAGCATAAAAAGAACCTCCTTTATTTTTGATACTAAAATAATAAAATAGAATTCTTTTTATGTCACGCAACGCTTGTGAAAACAGACGCAACGGTAACAATTTGCATTTTAGTCATCAAAAGCAAAATAGGAATTTACAAATTCTACAAACACTGATTGGTATATTTCTTAATTCATACTATATCATAATGAAACGCAGAACAGTATAGATAAAGCAATAAAACACTATACTATTCTGCTGTAATATTCATCCTACAATCTTCCAGTTATCGTCCTTATGGAGCACAAGCTCATACTGTGAGATTTGTGTCATTTTCGACTTGTTATACTGGATGTCTTATCGAGCATTTTGGCAACGCAGATGCCGTGCCGCAGCTGCCGGAGCGGTGCTTAAGCCGCAAGGCGGGAATTGTGCGGTGTTGCCTTAGATGTATGATGGAATATAATCCCCCTAAAACTCAAAAAGGCTGCTCCTTCAACCGAAGAAGCAGCCTTTCGCTTATTCATCCAATCATGATGCTATCGTAATCTTATAATTCCTCAAGCCCAAATAAATCAAACATTCAGCTCCACATGCTGGCCAAGATCCTCTTTGTTGGCGTCCAGCACGGGACGGATAACTTCGGCAAGGAACTCTTCCACCTGCTGCGGGGCGCGGCCGGTGAAATCTTCAGGGCTCAGCTCGGCCTCGATCTCCTCGCGGGTCAGACCGAATGCAGGGTCAGCTTCCACGCGGGCAATCATATCATTGGGCTTGCCCTCCTGCTTGACCACAGCGGCAGCGGCCACGGCGTGCTCGCGCAGGCGCTCGTGCAGCTCCTGGCGGTCGCCGCCTTTCTTGACGGCTTTCATCATGATGTTCTCGCTGGCCATGAACGGCAGCTCAGCCATCACGCGGCTACGGACAACCTTGGGGTAAACCACCAGCCCGTCCGAAACATTCAGCAGAATGTTCAGGATGGCATCAGCGGCCAAAAAGCCCTCAGCCATGGCGATGCGCTTGTTGGCGGAATCGTCCAGCGTGCGCTCAAACCACTGGGTGCCGGCGGTAATGGCGGGGTTCAGCACATCCACCATCAGGTAGCGGGAAAGCGCGCAGATGCGTTCGCAGCGCATGGGGTTGCGCTTGTACGGCATGGCGGAAGAACCGATCTGGTTCTTTTCAAACGGCTCCTCCATCTCCTTAAAGTTGGCCAGCAGGCGGATGTCGGTGGCCATCTTCATGGCGCTCTGGGCAAGACCGGCAATGGCGGAAAGCACATTGTAGTCCACCTTGCGGCTGTAAGTCTGGCCGCAGACGGGCACAACCTTGTCAAAGCCCATCTGGGCGCACACATCGGCTTCCACTGCCTTGACCTTGGCAGAATCGCCGTTGAACAGCTCAATAAAGCTGGCCTGGGTGCCGGTGGTACCCTTAACGCCGCGCAGGGCCAGCTGGCTGATCTGATGGTCAATCTCCTGCAGGTCCATGTAGAACTCGTTCATCCACAGGGTAGCGCGCTTGCCAACGGTGGTCAGCTGGGCGGGCTGGCAGTGGGTGTAAGCCAGGCAGGGCATATCCTTGTACTGCTCGGCAAAATCGGCCAGGTTGGCCAGCACGCCGATCAGCTTTTTGCGCACCAGCTGCAGGCCTTCGCGCATGATGATAACATCGGTGTTATCGCCAACATAGCAGCTGGTAGCACCCAGGTGGATGATACCCTTTGCCTTGGGGCACTGCAGGCCGTAAGCGTAAACATGGCTCATGACATCGTGGCGCACCAGCTTTTCGCGGGCAGTGGCTTCCTCGTAATTGATGTCATCCTTGTGGGCTTCCAGCTCGGCAATCTGTTCATCGGTAATGTCCAGGCCCTGCTTCTGCTCAGCCTTGGCTAGCGCAATCCACAGCCTGCGCCAGGTGCGGAACTTGTTATCGTCCGAGAAAGTATACTGCATCTCATCGGAAGCATAACGGGTGGAAAACGGAGAAATATAACGATCATGTGCCATTGGTCGGGTTTCCTTTCTTACAGCATGTCTTACAGTTTGAAGTAGTTCACGCCGCCTTCAAAAATCGGCTGGTACTTGTCGCCGGTAACATTTTTGTACAGGCTGTCGCCGCTGCGCTCAGAATGGCCCATCTTGCCGAACACGCGGCCATCCGGGCTGGTAATGCCCTCAATGGCCAGCACAGACCCGTTGGGGTTGTAGCGCATATCCATGGTGGGCACGCAGTTCAGGTCAACATACTGGGTGGCAACCTGGCCGTTGTTGATCAGCTGCTGCAGCAGGCCGTCATTGCAGACAAAGCGGCCTTCGCCGTGGCTGATGGCGATCAGGTGTTCATCATCCACATTGCATTCGCTCAGCCAGGGGCTCTTGTTGGAAGCTACGCGGGTGCGCACCAGCATGCTCTGGTGGCGGTGGATGGTGTTAAAGGTTAGGGTCGGGTCGTTCTCGGTAATCGGGCGGATCTCGCCATAAGGCACAAGGCCCAGCTTAATCAATGCCTGGAAGCCGTTGCAGATGCCAAGTGCCAGGCCGTCACGCTGGTTCAGCAGACGGTTGACGGCATCGGCCACAGCGGGGTTGCGGAAGAACGCCGCAATGAACTTGGCGGAGCCGTCCGGCTCATCGCCGCCGGAAAAACCGCCCGGCAGCATCAGAATCTGGCTCTGGTCAAGCTCTTTCACCAGGGCTTCGCAGCTGGCGGCAACGTCGGCGGGGGTCAGGTTCTTCAACACCAGAATGTGCGGGTCGCCACCGGCGCGGCGGAATGCGCGTGCAGTGTCGTATTCACAGTTGGTGCCGGGGAACACAGGGATGATAACGCGCGGGGTGGCCAGGCGCACAGCCGGGGCAACGCGCTGGAAGCAGTTGACCTTGTATTCCAGGGATTTAACTTCCTCGCCAGCCTTGAGGTAGGGGAAGACAGGCTGCAGCTTTGCTTCCCATACATCCTGCAGGTGCTGCAGGTCGATGTTTTCGCCGTTGACGTTGATGACGTAATCCACGGTGGTGGAACCGAGGAATTCACCGGCAGAAGCATCCAGAAGCTCCAGAATAACTGCGCCATAGCAGGGCTTGAACAGGTCGTCCAGGTTGATATCGCGGCTCAGGGACAGGCCCACGTGGTTGCCGACGCACATCTTGAACAGTGCTTCGGCAACGCCGCCGTAACCCGGCGTTGCTGCGGCCAGCACCTTGCCTTCGTCGATCATCTGCTCCACGATCTTGTAGATGGAAAGCAGGCTGCCGATCTCCGGCATGCCGTCCTTGTACTGCGGCTTCAGGATGACAACAGAGCTGTTGGCTTTCTTGAACTCAGGGCTCATGACGTTGGCGGTGTTGCCAATGGCGGTGGCAAAGCTGACCAGCGTGGGGGGAACATCCAGGCCTTCAAAGCTGCCGGACATACTGTCCTTGCCGCCGATGGAAGCAATGCCAAGGCCCATCTGGGCATCCAGCGCGCCAAGCAGGGCGGCCAGCGGCTTGCCCCAGCGTTCGGGGGCAGTGTTCAGGTGCTCAAAATATTCCTGGAAAGTCAGGTACATATCCTTGTGGCGGAAACCGGCGCAAACCAGTTTGGTCACGCTTTCCACAACGGCCATGTAAGCGCCGCGGTAGGGGTCCGCTTCAGTCAGATAGGGGTTAAAGCCCCAGGCCATGCCGGAGCAGGTGGTGGTTTCGCCATCCACCGGCAGTTTGGCAGCCATGGCCATGGTGGGGGTCAGCTGGTATTTACCGCCGTAAGGCATCAGCACGGTGGAAGCGCCGATGGTGGAGTCAAACCGCTCGCCCAGGCCTTTCTGGCTGCAAACGTTCAGGTCGCCAACCAGGTTTTCCAGCTTTTCGGCAAAGGTGGAACCGGCCCACTGGGGCTGCCATACCGTGCCGGGCAGAACATGCACATCGGCATGGCGCTCGGCACCGTTGGAGTTCAGGAACTCGCGGGAAAGGTCCACGATGGCAACGCCGTTCCAGTTCTCGCGCATCCGCTTTTCCTCGGTAACGGTAGCAACCACGGTGGCTTCCAGGTTTTCCTCATTGGCAAGGGCAATGAACTTTTCGGCATCCTCAGCGGCAACGGCAACAGCCATGCGCTCCTGGCTTTCGCTGATAGCCAGCTCGGTGCCGTCCAGGCCCTCGTACTTCTTGGTAACTTTGTTCAGGTCAATGTTCAGGCCGTCGGCCAGCTCACCGATGGCAACGGAAACGCCGCCTGCGCCAAAGTCGTTGCAGCGCTTGATCATGCAGCAGGCGTCCTCGCGGCGAAACAGGCGCTGCAGCTTACGCTCAATGGGGGCGTTGCCCTTCTGCACCTCGGCACCGCAGGTTTCCAGGCTGGTCAGCTTGTGGGCCTTGCTGGAGCCGGTAGCGCCGCCAATGCCGTCACGGCCGGTGCGGCCGCCCAGCAGGATGATCACATCGCCGGGCTGGGGCTCTTCGCGGCGGACATGGCTGGCCGGGGTAGCACCCACAACAGCGCCGATCTCCATACGCTTTGCCACGTAGCCGGGGTGGTACAGTTCAGCAACCTGGCCGGTGGCAAGGCCGATCTGGTTGCCATAGCTGGAATAACCGGCAGCAGCAGTGGTAACCAGCTTGCGCTGGGGCAGCTTGCCGGGCATGGTTTCGGCAACCGGCTTGAGCGGGTCGCCTGCGCCGGTCACGCGCATGGCCTGGTAAACATAGCTGCGGCCGGACAGCGGGTCACGGATGGCACCGCCGATGCAGGTAGCAGCGCCGCCGAATGGCTCAATCTCGGTGGGGTGGTTGTGGGTCTCGTTCTTGAAGAGGAACAGCCAATCCTGCAATTCGCCGTCCACATCGCACTTGATTTTGACGGTGCAGGCATTGATCTCTTCGCTCTCGTCCAGGTTCTGCAGGATGCCGCGCTGTTTCAGGGCCTTGGCACCGATGGTGGCCAGGTCCATCAGGGTACGGTTCTTTTTATCGCGGCCGGTCTCGGCACGCAGGGCCATGTAACGGTCAAATGCAGCCTGCACAACTTCGTCGTCAATCTTGACATCGTTCAGGATGGTGCCGAAGGTGGTGTGACGGCAGTGGTCAGACCAGTAGGTATCGATCAGGCGGATTTCGGTAATGGTCGGGTCGCGCTGTTCAGATTTGAAGTAGTTCTGGCAGAACACAATGTCGGCGTGGTCCATGGCCAGGCCCTTTTCATTGCGAAAATTCTCCAACGCAGCGTCATCCAAAGCGCAGAAGCCGTTCAGGGTTTCCACAGCGGTGGGCACGGCAAATTCCATTTTCAGGGTATCGCGGGTGTCCAGGCTGGCCTCGCGGGCTTCCACCGGGTTGATGACGTACTTCTTGATGGCTTCCAGATCCTCTGCGCTCAGCTCGCCGTCCAGCAGGTAGATGCGGGCACTGCGCACAGACGGACGCTCGCCCTGGCTCAGCAGCTGGATACACTCGGAAGCAGAATCTGCACGCTGGTCAAACTGGCCGGGCAGATACTCCACAGCAAACACCGTCTTGGCGGTGGGCAGCTCGGTATAGGTCACATCGACTGGCGGTTCGCTGAACACGGTGGGGATGGCTTTCTCAAACAGGTCGCGGTCAATGCCTTCCACATCATAGCGGTTCAACAGGCGCAGAGCTTTCAGGCCCTTAATGCCAACCAGCTCAACCAGTTCATGCTTCAGGCCCTGAGCTTCGCCGTCAAAGCCGGGCTTTTTTTCTACATAAATGCGGTAAACCATTCTTGTTTAACCCTCCTGTGCTTTCATTGCCGCAAGGGCACGGGCACCAATATCACTGCGGCGGTGCAGTTTGTCAAAATGGATGCAGTCAGCAGCGGCGTAAGCCTTTTTCAAGGCTTCGGGCAGGGTGGCGGCGGTTGCCGTTACACCCAGCACGCGGCCGCCGTTGGTAACCAGCTTGCCATCCTTGATGGCGGTACCGGCATGGTACACGGTCACATCGGCAGCACCGGGCACCTGGCCATTCTCCAGGCCGGTGATCTCCTTGCCCTTTTCATAGGCAACGGGGTATCCGCCGGAAGCCAGCACCACACAGGCGGCAGCGCCATCGCTGAACTTGACCTCGGTCTTGTCCAGCGTGCCGTTGGTGCAGGCCTGCATCACGGTCAGCAGGTCGCTTTCCAGCAGGGGCAATACTACCTGGGTTTCGGGGTCGCCAAAGCGGCAGTTGTATTCAATCACCTTGGGACCGTCCGGGGTCAGCATCAGGCCAAAGTACAGGCAGCCCTTAAAGGGGCAACCCTCTGCCTGCATGGCGGCAACCGTAGGCAGGAAAATCTTCTCCATGCACTCGGCAGCAATGGCGGGGGTGTAGCAGGGGTTGGGGGCAACGGTGCCCATGCCGCCGGTGTTCAGGCCCTCGTCATGGTCCAAAGCGCGCTTGTGGTCCATGCTGGAAACCATCGGCTTGACGGTTTTGCCATCACAGAAGGACAGCACGCTGACTTCCGGCCCGGTCAAAAATTCTTCCACCACAACATGGTTGCCGGAAGCGCCGAACTTTTTGTCCAGCATGATTTCCTTTACGCCATCGGCGGCTTCCTGCTCATTCTGGCAGATCAGCACGCCTTTGCCCAGCGCCAGGCCATCCGCCTTGATAACAACCGGGTACTTGCCCTTGCTGCGGATGTAATCCATCACCTTGGCGGGGTCGTCAAAGGTTTCATAGCCGGCGGTGGGAATGCCGTATTTTTTCATCAGGTCCTTGCTGAACACCTTGCTGGCTTCAATGCGGGCGGCAGCGGCATCCGGGCCAAAAGCAGGGATGCCCACCTTGGCCAAAGCATCCACCATGCCAAGGGCAAGGGGATCGTCCTGTGCAACAACAACATAATCAAAGGCTTCTGCCTTGGCAAAGGCGACCATGGCGTCTACATCCGTTGCAGGGATGTTTTTGCAGGTGGCATCGTAACCAATGCCGCCGTTGCCAGGGGCACACCAGATATCGCCGCAGTCGGGGCTTTTTTTCAGCGCGCGGATAATGGCGTGTTCACGCCCGCCGCCGCCAACAACCAGAATTTTCATGGCAAACTCCTTAGCTTGAAATGAAAAAAGAATAATGAATAAAGAATAATGAAGGTGGACCGCGTTGCTGCGCACCGCTTAAAAAATATTAGAACTCTAATATCCAAAACCGTGCCGCTTGCGGCACACCTTCATTCTTAATTATTCTTTATTATTTATTATTTAGCAAAAACTTCGTTTTTGCTTAGTGGTGGAACAGCCGGATACCACAGAACGCCATGGCAATGCCGTACTTGTTGCAGGTGGCAATAACCTGATCATCGCGGATGGAGCCGCCCGGCTGCACAATGGCGGTCACACCGCTGCGGCGGGCGCGCTCAATGTTGTCCCCAAAGGGGAAGAATGCATCACTGCCCAGGGCAACATTCGTTACCTTGCTCAGCCAGGCTTTCTTTTCCTCGGCAGTCAACGGGGCAGGCTGCACAGTAAAGGTTTCGGCCCAAACGTCATCCCCAATCACATCCTCCGGGGTATCGCCGATGTAAACATCAATCGCGTTATCGCGGTTTGGCTTGGAGATATCCTCGCGGAACGGCAGGTCCAGAACCTTGGGCATATGGCGCAGCTGCCAGTTGTCGGCTTTCTGGCCTGCCAGGCGGGTGCAGTGGATGCGGCTTTGCTGGCCTGCGCCCACACCGATGGTCTGGCCGTCCTGCACATAGCAGACGGAGTTGGACTGGGTGTATTTCAGCACGATCAGGCTCATGATCAGATCGCGCTTCTGGGCATCGGTCACCGTCTTGTTCTCGGTTACAAAGTTTTGCAGCATGGTATCCACGCTGATCTCCAGATCCTGGCGGCCCTGCTCAAAGGTGACACCGAATACGGTGCGGCGCTCCAGCGGAGCGGGGATATAATCCGGATCAATGGCAACGATGTTGTAGTTGCCTTTCTTTTTGGATTTCAGCACTTCCAGGGCGTCGGCGTCATAGCCGGGGGCAATGATGCCGTCCGAAACTTCGTGCTGGATCAGCTTTGCGGTGGCAAGGTCGCACACATCAGACAGGGCGATCCAGTCACCAAAGCTGGACATGCGGTCCGCACCACGGGCGCGGGCATAAGCGCAGGCCAGGGGAGAAAGCTCAGCCTCTGCACTAATATGATACATCTTTCTTAGCGTTTCGTCCAGTGGCAGGCCAATGGCGGCACCGGCGGGGGAAACATGCTTAAAGCTGGCAGCAGCAGGCTGGCCCAGGGCTTTTTTCAGGTCGCGCACCAGCTGGTAGCTGTTGAACGCATCCAGAAAGTTGATGTAGCCCGGCTTGCCATTCAAAATGGTAACGGGAAGATCAGAACCGTCTGCCATAAAAATGCGGGCAGGCTTCTGGTTGGGGTTGGTGCCGTATTTCAGCTGGAATTCGTTCATAAGTTCAGCCCTCCACCGTGTTGTATTTGTTCAGGATCACATCTTCATAATCGCCGGTTTCCAGCGTGATGGCACGCACAAACAGGCTGACCTTATTATCTTCGTTCAGGGCTTCCCACAACTTTCCGGCAAATTCGTCGGCATCGTTCTGGTCCAGTGTCACGCGCAGCGGCTCACCGGCAAAGCTGGGGATGGGGGAGCCGTTTTTCTGGTAGGTGGTAATCAGCTGGCCTTCGCCTGCAACGGGCTGTGGATAGTCAAAGGTCTGGCGCTGCACGCTGGCGGGGTTGCCATCGCAGCTTTTCAGGATGCTCAGCTTGTAGCCGCCGCGACGCATATCCACAACGCCGGAAATGCGGGGGGTAAAGTTGGGGGCATCGTCCTCAAAAGTGCGGGTGGCAAGGGCTGCTTCAAAGCCGTAACCGGGGAACAGGTTATCCCGCATGTAGCGGTAAATGGTATCCGTCTGGTCACCGTTGGTCACAATGGTGGTATCGTTCAGGGTCAAAACCGGGTTATAGATGATCAGGTGGGGATCTTCCAGCTTGGCGGGGTCTGCGGCTACCGTGCGGATGCCGCCGGGGATGGCGTCAAACACGCGGTTGCGGCTGTTGGCGCTGCGGCCCATGATCCAGTAAGCAATCATGGCCTTGGTGCCATCCGGCGAACGGCCGATGCAGATGCCGCGGCCGGGATATTCGTTACCGGCCAGATAAGTATAAAGATTCTTTTTCATGCGGGAATCCTCCTTGTTCGGTCAGGCTTCGCCATTGCACACCATGGCAATGGCCTGGGGCAGCAACTTCCATTCGGCTTCCACCATCACGCGCTTCTGCAGCACTTCGGGGGTATCACCGGGCTGCACTTCCACGGCTTTTTGCAGCAGGATGGGCCCGCCGTCACACACTTCGTTGACAAAGTGGACGGTAGCGCCGGTCACTTTCACGCCGCGCTTCAGCGCTTCCTCATGCACTTTCAGGCCATAGTAGCCGGGGCCGCAAAAGCTGGGAATCAGGCTGGGGTGGATGTTCAGGATGCGGTTGGGGTAAGCGGCAATCACGCTGGGGCCCAGCACGCTCAAAAATCCTGCCAGAACCACCAGCTCAATGCCATGGTCTTTCAGCACACTCAGCAGGGCAGTGTCAAACTCCTCGCTGGTGGCGTAATCCTTGCGGCGCACCACGGCGGTTTCCACGCCGAAGTTTGCAGCGCGTTCCAACGCATACACACCAGGTTTGCTGGCAACCACCAGGGTAACCTTACCGTTGGGGTTCTCCCCGCGGCGTTCGCTTTCCAGGATGGCCTGCAGGTTGGTGCCGCCGCCGGAAACCAGCACAGCAATCTTCATCATACCAGCTGCACCCCGCTGCCTTCGCCAATCACACCAAGGCGGTAAGCATCCTCGCCGTTGGCTTTCAGGATCTCAATGGCCTTGTCGGCATCCTCGGCAGCCACGGTCAAAATCATACCAACGCCCATGTTGAAGGTGTTGAACATATCGCGCTCCGGAATGTTGCCCTCTTTGGCCAGCACATCAAACAGCACAGGGGTGCGCACATCGCTCTTCTTGATCACAGCGCAGCAGCCGGCTTTCAGGCTGCGGGGAATGTTCTCGTAAAAGCCGCCGCCGGTAATGTGGGAAACGCCCTTGACGGTAACTTCCTTCATCACGGCCAGCACAGGCTTGACATAAATCTTGGTGGGGGCCAGCAGGGCTTCGCCCAGGGTCTTGTCCATGCCGTCAAAGGTCTTTTTCAGCACATCGGGGTTGTTCTCCAGGTCAAAGATCTTGCGCACCAGGGAGAACCCGTTGGAGTGTACGCCGGTGGAAGGCAGGGCGATGATCACATCGCCGGGCTGCATGGTGGAGTTGTCCAGGATCTTGCTCTTGTCCACAGCGCCAACGGTAAAGCCGGCCAGGTCGTACTCGTCCTCCGGGTAAAAACCGGGCATCTCGGCGGTCTCACCGCCAACCAGGGCACAGCCAGCCTGCACGCAGCCTTCGGCTACACCGGCAACCAGCTCGGCAATGCGCTCCGGCACGTTTTTGCCGCAGGCGATGTAATCCAGGAACACCAGCGGCTTAGCACCGGCGCAGATGACATCGTTCACGCACATGGCAACGCAATCAATGCCAACGGTGTCATGTTTGTTCATGTACTGGGCAATGCGCAGCTTGGTACCAACGCCGTCCGTGCCGGAAATCAGCACGGGGTGGGGCATATCGGTGCAGTCCAGCTCAAACAGGCCGCCAAAGCCGCCCAGGCCGCCAATGCAGTGCTCGTTCATGGTGCGGGCAACGTGCTGCTTCATCAGGTCAACTGCCTTGTAACCGGCAGTAATATCCACACCAGCGGCAGCGTAGCTTGCAGAATAGCTTTTTTCCATTATGTTTCTCTCCTTATCAGCTTACAGGCGTTTTTTGGTCTGGGACTGGCTCAGGGGTTTATCATATACAATGTCCATCGTCTCGTTGGGGGCGGGCACCGGGTAATGGCCGGTAAAGCAGCCGGTGCAGAACCCGCACTTGCTGTGGATGGCCAGCTGGGTCACATGTTCAATGCTCAGGTAGCCCAGGGAATCGGCCCCCACGATCTGGCGGATCTCCTCCACCGTATGGCCGGTGGCAATCAGGTCTTTTTCGTCCGGGATGTCGGTGCCGAAATAGCAGGGGTGGGCAAACGGCGGGGCCGAAATGCGGTAGTGTACTTCCTTGGCACCGGCGTCGCGCAGCAGCTTGATGGTGCGGGCGCTGGTGGTGCCGCGCACGATGGAGTCATCCACAAGCACAACGCGCTTGCCCGCAACGGTGGAGGAAATTGCGTTCAATTTGATGCGCACACTGCTTTCACGCTGGGCCTGGGAGCCCTGGATGAAGGTGCGGCCCACATATTTGTTTTTAATAAAGCCCACGCCATAGGGAATACCGCTTTCCTGCGCATAGCCAAGGGCGGCATCCAGGCCGGAATCCGGCGCACCGATGACGACATCGGCTTCCACCGGATGCTCCTGTGCCAGAAAGCGCCCGGCCTGCAGGCGGGCGTCATGCACGCAGGTGCCCTCGATGATGGAATCGGGGCGGGCAAAATAAATGTACTCAAACACGCACATCGTGTGCGGCGCGGTGCCGCAGTGGGTGCGGATGGTGCGCAGGCCGGTGTAGTCTGCCACCACGATCTCGCCAGGCAGTACATCGCGCACAAAGCGGGCGCCTACAGCATCCAGCGCACAGGATTCCGAAGCAAAAGCCCAGCCGGAGCCATCCGGCAGCTGGCCAATGCAGAGAGGGCGGAAGCCGTTAGGATCGCGCGCGGCGATCAGTTTGGTGTGGGTCATAATGACCAGGCTGTAAGCACCCACGATCTGCTCCATCGTGCGGCAGACAGCTGTTTCAATATCCGGGCTGATCAGGCGGTTCTGGGTCAGCAGATAGCCGATGACCTCGGTGTCCGAAGTGCCGTGGAAGATCGAACCGTTCATTTCCAGCTTGTGACGCAGCTGGGGGGCATTGGTCAGGTTGCCGTTGTGGCAGATGGCCATAGTGCCCTTGCAGTGGTGCAGAACCATGGGCTGGGCGTTGGCGCGGGTGCGCTGGCCGCTGGTGGCATAGCGCACATGGCCGGTGGCCATCTTGGCATCCTGCGGCAGGTCAGCCAGCACGCGCGGGGTAAATACCTCGCTGACCAGGCCAAGATCGCGGTAGCCGGTCAGCACACCGTCCACGTTCAGGGCAATGCCGCAGCTTTCCTGGCCGCGGTGCTGCAGGGCATACAACGCGCTGTACACGGCGCTGACCATGTTGGTTTTGCCGGTGGAATCATAGATACCGAACACGCCGCATTCTTCATGCAGTGCTTCGGCGGGACAAAGCTCCTTCATTCAGTTCTCCGTTTCCTGTTTCAAACGATGGCAGGGTGCACCGGAAGAGCGAACGGCGGTTCCAGTACACCCTGAACATTGGCTGGACTAAGCTTGGTTCAATCAGCCCAGCAGGCGCTTCATAACTTCCTGGTAGGCATCGGCCTCACCGCCAAGGCTGCGGCGGAACAGGTCTTTATCCAGGTGGGCACCGGTGGTGGCATCCCAGAAGCGGCAGGTATCCGGGCTGATCTCGTCAGCCAGAATGATGGTGCCGTCAGACAGGCGGCCAAACTCCAGTTTGAAGTCGATCAGGCGGATGTTGGCATCCAGCATGATCTTCTTCAGCACTTCGTTGACCTTGAAGGCGTACTTGGCAATGGTGTCCAGCTCTTCCTGGGTGGCAAGGTCAAGGGCCAAGGCGTAATAATGGTTGATGAACGGGTCATGCAGGTCGTCGTTCTTGTAGCTGTACTCCAGGATGGGGGTCTTGAACACCTTGCCCTCGGGCACGCCCATGCGCAGGCTGAAGTGGCCGGCGGCAACATTGCGGATGATGACTTCCAGAGGAACGATCTGAACCTTCTTGACCAGGGTATCGCGGTCGTTCAGCTCCTCAACATAATGGGTGGGGATGCCTTCTTTTTCCAGCTTCTGCATCAGAGCGTTGGACAGCTTGTTGTTGACAATGCCCTTATCGCGGATGGTGCCCTTCTTTTCGCCGTCGCCGGCGGTGGCATCGTCCTTGTAATGAACCATAACGATTTCGGGGTCAGAAGTTGCGAATACCTGCTTAGCTTTGCCTTCGTACATCTGTTCTTTAATTTCAACGTTCATTGTAATGCGCTCCTTTATATTCTTTCATGAATTGATTTATGGAATCCCTTTTATAAAAAGGAATAAAACAACAGCAAATAAACCGGGATTTGAAGTTACATAGCTGCGGCTTCGGCAGCGATGGCGGCGTCCTTTTTGGCAATGGCGGCGGCGGTGTCGGCACGGAACTGATCCAGCTTAGCGGCAAGCTCATCATCGGCAACAGCCAGGATGGCAACGGCCAGGTAAGCGGCGTTCTTGGCACCGTTCAGGGCAACCGTGGCAACCGGGAAGCCGGAAGGCATCTGCACGGTAGCAAGCAGAGCATCCAGACCGTCCATGGCACCGCCCTTCATCGGGATGCCGACCACCGGCAAAGTGGTGTTGGCGGCAAAGGCACCTGCCAGGTGGGCCGCCATACCGGCAGCGCACAGGATAACACCGTAACCATTGGCGCGGGCAGATTTGGCAAAGGCAGCGGCGGCTTCCGGCGTACGGTGGGCGGAAAGAATGTGCGCCTCAAACGGTACATCGAAATCTTTCAGCACCCCGCAGGCACTTTTTACAACTGGCCAGTCACTGTCAGACCCCATGATGATGGCAACCTTTTTACGGTTCGGCATGTTACAGATCCTCCTTCAAAAAATAAGAGCGCGGTGTACACGGGTACACTGCGCTTATACAAGGCTATTATGCTTATAATACACCGCATGAAGAACACAGCTGCGCAAACCGACCGGGAATGGTCCGAAAAGATTCGTGTAATGCACAAAGTCGCCCTCCATCCTTTAATGTATGGCTGGATCCCCTGGCGGGCTGTGTACAGAATAACACACAAAACACCCGTACGGAAAATCTCTGTAATTAAAGTGTAAAGCGTGCAGCGCAAAAAAGCAAGAGCCAAAACTATTTTTGGCGCACTTCCTATTGTGTTTAAAATAAGATAGGGCTTTTTGTCAAAGTTGATGGAGAAAAACGGGGTGAAGTATGACTTTTTTGATAAGGATTTTTGTGCTATAATAACCATACCAGAAAATACTGCCATAAGGCAGGATGGGAAAGGGGTATCGCAATGAAATTGTTCCACACAGCCCTTGTGCTTGGCAAGGGGGGCTTTGGCACACAGCTGGGAGAAATGCTGGCGGAAGCCGGCGGCTATTCCCGTATTTTGTACCTGGATGACCAGGCACCGGACGCTGCGGGCAAACTGGCAGATTACCTGGATCCCACCATCAGGGAACGCTGCACCGCGGCTTTTGTGGGCCTTGGCAACAATGAGCTGCGGCTGCAATGGCTGCAAAAGCTGGTGGCTGCGGGCTACCAGACACCGGTGTTTGAACACCCGGCGGCAGAAGTATGCAGCAGCGCAGCCCTGGGGGCAGGGACCGTGGTGCTGCCATTTGCCTTTGTGGGCGCAGGAACCAAAGTGGGGGCAGGGTGCATCATCAATGCCGGTGCCATTGTGGACCATAACGCCGTGCTGGAAGACGGTGTGCACGCCGCCCCCCGTGCAACCATCAAAGCCGGGGCAACCGTGGAGCGCTGCATGAAAGTGGACAGCGACGAAATTATCCGCAGCCCATGGGAAAAATAATGCAGCTGCGCGGAACCGGCAGCCAAACAATGCAGGCAGAATTTTGAAAAAAGCGGCCCCGCAATTTGGGTATATTGCGGTGTTGCCCTTAATAATAAACGAACGTAAAAACCAGCCGCCTGCCGTGCAAATGCACAAAGCAGGCGGCTGGTTTTATAAGTCGTAAGCAAAAGGCGAAAATCAAGCAGGGAACAACCTGCTAAAAGAAGCAAAGCGCTTACCCGACGTTTTCAACATTCTCCTCACCATCCACCGGCAGGGTGGTGCGCGGGGTCACGCTGAGGGGGTCGGGCAGGGTGTTGTTTTTAACATCCTGCAACACCTGCGGCACACCGGGGAAGAACTTGGCGATGCCGCAGCCCTTGCAGTGCAGGCCATCGAAAAAGTCGGTCTCATCCAACCCCTTAATGCAGGTGGGGTCATAACTGCCGTACAGCGGAATATTGTAGTCATGCGCATACTGGCGGATCCAGTTTTCGGTTTCAAAAAAGCCCTGGTGCTGGTCGGTTTCCGTCAGCAGAAAGTCATACAGGTACGGGTGCCAGGGGGAGAGGGCCAAAATCACCGTGGTGCCCTGATTTCGCGCATACTGGATAAACTTGTCAAACGCTTCTTCCTGCTTGGGGGAAAGCGAGTCGAACCCTTCCATATGTACGCTGTTGAACGTGGGGCAGGCTTCGGCGGCAAGGGCACGCACCTGGTCGGTGTTGGCATCCCGGAATTCGGGGTCATACAGCACACTGCCGTCAGAGCGCTTGATGGTGGTGGGCTGCTCGTAAGGGTCGCCGTCCACCGGGTTAAAGTCAATGGGGTTGCCATTGTCATCCGTCACAACGCTCTGGCCGCGGTTCTTTAAGTAATAGTCTACGTTGCCCTGAAAATAAGCCGGTTCCACCAGCGCTTTCCACAGCGCCACGCGGTCCTCTTCCTCATAGTCGGTTTCAACACCGAGAACCTTAGTCAAAAATTCGTTGTACAGCTCCACATCGGCGCGCTTGTCAAAGGCGGCTTCGTCCCCATACAGCACCCAGGGATCCACGCTCCAAATCAGCACCTTGGGCGCTTTGCCGTAACAGACCATCTTATAATAGCTGGTCATGTTATCGCGCACATCCGCGCCGGTAACGCCCATGTTGAAAAAACTGTCGGTTCCGACAAGTTCCCGTGTGAACTGTAATACGCGGCTGGAGCCAATGCCGATCACTTCCGGGGTGTCCGGAACATCCTGTGCAAACAGCTGGACAACCTCGCGCTCAATTTCGTTCATCTGCTCAAAGTTGCTCACATCATAGCCCTGCAGCATCAAGTCCACAATGCGGCGGGGGGCAAGCTCACCCTGGAACAGGCCACTGCGGTCTACCGTATAGCTGAACCAGACCATGAAAACCAGAATGGGAATGAACAGGGCAAACTTGAACAACGTTTTGCTGCCAAAGTATAGCCGGCGGACCAAACCATGCAAAAAGCGAACGAAGATATTTGGCTTTTTGGGGCGTCTGCGCGGTGAGGGAGCGGATTTTTTTTGCTTTGTGGTGGGCTTGCGGGCCGGGGCGGCAACAGCACTGCGGCTGACCTTTTGGGTGCCGCGCGGGGCGGAAGCAGGGGTCTGTGTTGGCATAATTGATCTCCCTCCCCCCGTTAAAATTGCTGGTAAATGAACGCCGACTGCCCGAACGCGGCAAAGAACAAGATGGATACCGCAGCGGCATAATAGACCGTCCAACGCAGCACAAAGCACTGCTTGCGGATCCAGCGGGCAACATTGTTGCCGTTGTGCTCCATGGCCAGCACAATGGCGGTACCGCAGGTCAACACCACCGGCAGGCGGCCGTCAATGCCGCTGCTGGTGACCAGATTGGTAACGCTTTCCCATCCAGCCGCAAAGCCGCCCTGCCAGCCCTGCAGTATTCCGGCGAATACCTCGCCGGGGGCAGCGTTGTAAATGGCAGAAGCAAAAAACACCATTGTAAAACTGAACAGCAGGTAGGTGATGCAGCGCTGGAGGAAGGTCTGCACGGCAGGCTCGCGGTACAGCGGGTTATAGCGCCACAACACTTTGCGTGGAGCTTTGCTCAGCTGGGCAATGACTGAAATCACGCCGCAGGCAATGCCCCATTCCAGATAGCGCAGGTCAGCCCCGTGCCATAGGCCGCTGACGGCAAACACGATCAGCGTGTTCAGCATATGGCGCACCACATTGCAGCGGCTGCCGCCAAGAGGAATGTAGATATAATCCCGCAGCCAGCCAGTCAGGCTCATGTGCCAGCGCTGCCACAACCCGGCAAAGCTGGTAGCCTCGAACGGGCTGTGAAAGTTTTCCAGCAGGTCATACCCCAAAATGCGGGCAGCACCGATGGCGATATCGCAACAGCCGGAAAAATCCAGGTAGAGCCGCAGGCTGAACAGCAGGGTGGCGGCCACCAGGTTGGGGCCATTCATATCAGCGGGGGTATCGTACACCATCTTGATGTACAGGTTCATGTTGTCCGCCAGGACCATCTTTTTGGTGTAGCCCCACAGCATGCGGAACGCACCGCCCGCACACCGGGTGTAGCTGAACCGGCGGGATTTGTGGATCTGTGGCCGAAAATGGGGGTAGCGCTCAATTGGGCCGGTGGTCATGGTGGGAAAAAAGCTGACGAACAGCGCATAATGCAGCGGGTTCAGCTCAACCTTGCAGCGGCGCTTGTATACATCAATGGTGTAGCTGAGCGCAGCAAGGGTAAAGTAGCCCAGGCCCAGCGGGGTAACCATATCCGTGCGGGGCTGCAATACCGTGCCGCTCAGGATATCTGCCGCCAACAGGTTCCAGTATTTGTAATAGAACAAAAGCCCCACACAGGTGAACACCGCCAAAAGCAGGAAAATCACCCGCACGGGACCTATCCGGCATTTGCCGATCACCAGCCCGCAGCCCCATGTGACCAGTGTTGCCGCAACCAAAACCGGTACCAACAGGCGGTCGTTGGCCCCCCAACAGTAAAACAGGTAGCTGGCAGCCAGCAGACAGTAAGGGCGCAGAACACGGGGCAGGGTATAGTTCAAAAGCGCCACTGCCGCAAAAAAGCCAAGAAATAGCAGTGTTGTCAGTTCCATCCTCAAACTCCTTTGGCGGGATTATTTGCCGCTGAGTTTTTTCTCCAAATCCCGCACGCGCTTTTCCAGGATAGCATTTTCCTGGGTAAGGCGCTTGCACTTATCCGCAAGCTGGCTGACGCCGATGCTTAAACTGAGCAGCACCAGCAGCACAAAGCAGAACATGAGCATAAATACCAGGTTGACCGGCATTTGTACATCCAGCAGATCACGCAGGACGTAAACAACATAGGGGAATACCGCAAAGATGACAAGAACCACGGCCAGTGCCAGCCAGAGAAGGCTGTATTTTACGCTCATTTGGCCCTTTTTCAGCAGCGCAAAAATAATCAGCAGCAGGATGGCCGCACCCAAAATCATAAAAAACTGGAAATGTGCCGTCATGGGCGTTGTGCCTCCTTATTTGCTTTTCGGCTGGTGGATTTTCTTGATAGAAAGGCGGTCAATGATCAAAGACAGGGAAACCTTGATCATGTAATACGCGCTTTTAAAACTGCGAATGCTGGAAACGCCGCCCTGACGTTCTTTCATGACGACCGGGGCTTCGCCTACGCGGAACCCGGCCAGCGTGGCAGCCAGAATGGCTTCCGGCTCCGGATAATCCGAAGCATAATGCTCCGCAAAATAGGCGGTTAGCTGGGGACCGGTGGCACGGAAACCACTGGTGACATCCAGAATGCGCTGACCACAGAGAATATGGATGAGCCAGCTTAAAAAGCGGATGCCGACCCGGCGCATAAAGCTTGTCTGGAAGCCTTCGCACTTGATAAAGCGGCTGCCGATGCACATATCCAGCTTGCCGTCCAATACCGGCTGAACGACCTGCATCAGATAAGCGGGGTCGTGCTGGCCGTCACCGTCCATCTGTACAGCAACATCATAACCATTGGCGCGGGCATAGCGATAACCGCACTGCACGCCGCCGCCAATGCCAAGGTTGACCGGCAGATCCAAAAACGGGTAGCCATGCTCCGCCAGCAATTCAGCCGAGCGGTCGGTGGAACAATCGTTGATGATCAAAAAGTCAACCTGCGGGCAGGTGGCACGCAGGCGTTCCACGGTGCTGACGATGTTGGCTTCCTCATTATAACAGGGAATGATAACAAGAATTTTGGCTGGGTGATTCAAAAGGGCACCTCACATCAGGGGAACGACCGGTTTGGCATCAAACGCGGCCTTCCAAAATAAAATGTTCCAGTTTGCGCAGCAGCTCGCTGCGGCGGTAATGCGCAAGATAATATTCTTTGGCGCTCTGGCCCATGGCGGCGCGCTGGGCGGCGTCCATGCGGGTCAGTGCCAGCAGGTTGTCTGCCAGGGCAGCGGCATCACAGGCAGGGGAGCTTACCCCGCCTGCCGCGGCAACCGCCGCATTGCCGGCGCCGTCCATACTGGCCAAGACCGGCTTGCCGGCGGCCATATAACTGGCAACCTTGGCCGGTACGGTCAGCCCCAAGTCCGGCGAATCCGACAGGCAGACGATCAAAGCATCGGCCAGCGCGGTGAACTTGGGGATATCCGTTGCCGGAACACTGCCGTAAAACGTAACGGCATCCTCGGCGTGCAGCTCTTTCACTTTGGCTTCCAGCGCGGCGCGGCTCATGCCATCGCCCACCAGCAACAGGTGCAACATATCTGCCCCGCGGCTGCGCGCATCCTGCACCGCCGTGATGACGGTCTCCAGGCTTTGGGCGGGGGTAAAAGTGCCGGTAAACACCAGGTTGAACCGCCCGCCGAACTGCGTCTGCAAAGCGGCATCCGGCTGAGGAACGGCGTAGAAATCCTCGCAGTACTGCGGGATCACAGCAACTTTCTGCGGCGGCATACCGGTGCGCTGGCACAGCCGCTGCTGCAGCGGCTCACTCATGGCAATCAGTCGGTCGGCCTTCTTATATAAAGCGTCGCTTACACCCTGGGCAATCGCGCGCAGGGCTTTGTTCTTCACATTCAGCACGCTGTACAGGTTTTCGGGCCAGATATCCAGCACATAGTTGGTAAAGGGAATGTGGTGCTTTTTGGCATAGCGGATGGCGGGCCAGCACATCAGTACCGGGCTGGTGTTAAAGCAGAACACCGCATCGTACCCGCCCGGCAGGCGGTGCAGCGCATGGGCGGCGTACCACGGCCAGCTGACATAGTTCAAAAAAATGTTGACCGAGGTGTTGCCCCTGCGCGGAACCTCTTTGCAGCGGTACAGGCGGGCACCGTGCCATTCTTCTTCAAAAGGGCCGGCGGCGCTGTAACCGGGGAACCATTCGCCTTTTGGGTAATTGGGCAGCCCGCAAAGCACATCCACCGCAATGCCATCCTGCAAAAAACCTTCCACAATATCATTGATGCGGAAATTTTCCGGCCAGAAATGCTGCGTAACAACAAGAATCTTTTTTTGAGAGGGCAAAGGGCACACACCTTTCGAAAGTTAGGAGTTAGGAAGTAGGAATTAGGAGTTGAAGAACGGCTGCTAGACTTGAGGTCTTTTGCAATCTATAAAATGCTCTGTAGGGAACGATCTTGACCGTTCCAAAGCATTCAGCTTGTCGCAGCCTCAAAAAACTCCTAAGGCAACACCGCACAATTCCCGTCTTGCGGCTTAAGCACCGCTCCGGCAGCTGCGGCACGGCATCTGCGTTGCCAAAATGCTCGATAAGACATCCAGTATTATCTGCGCTTTTGGCTTGGCATCTGCCGCACCTCGCTCGCCGTATCGGCACTTAGAATTATGCGGTATTGCCCTAACTCCTCACTCCTACCTCCTAACTAAAAAAACTCAGTTTTTTCTCCATACCATCTTATTAACCACCCCGGTGTAGCTCTGGATGATCTTGACGACCTTGGTGGAAACGTCTTCCGTGTAGTAGGGGACGGGGATGCCGTTGTCGCCGTTGGCGTTCATGGCAACGGCGGTGGCAACCGCCTGTTCCACGCCGCCCTCGCTGATGCCGGCCAGCACAAAGCAGCCTTTGTCCAGTGCTTCAGGTCGCTCGGTGGAGGTACGGATGCAGACAGCCGGGAACGGATGTCCCACGCTGGTAAAGAAGCTGGATTCCTCCGGCAGGGTGCCGGAATCGCTGACCACGGCAAACGCGTTCATCTGCAGATGGTTGTAATCATGGAAGCCCAGGGGCTCATGCAGCTTTACGCGCTCGTCCAGCTGGAAGCCCATGGCGTCCAGCCGCTTTTTGCTGCGCGGATGGCAGGAATACAGAATGGGCATATCATAGGTCTGGGCCAGGTGATTGATGGAGGTGAACAGGTCGATAAAGTTCTTTTCGGTATCAATGTTCTCCTCGCGGTGGGCGGAAAGCAGCATGTATTTGTGCGGCTCCAGCTCCAGGCGCTCCAGCACATCGCTGGCTTCGATCTTGGCCAGGTTAGCGTGCAGCACTTCCGCCATGGGGGAACCGGTCACAAAGGTGCGCTCCTTGGCGGTGCCTTCGGCATTCAGGTAACGGCGGGCATGCTCGGAATAGCACATGTTCACATCGGAAATGTGGTCCACAATGCGGCGGTTGGTTTCCTCAGGCAGGCACTCGTCAAAGCAGCGGTTGCCGGCTTCCATGTGGAAGATGGGAATGTGCAGCCGCTTGGCCGCAATGGCGGAAAGGCAGCTGTTGGTATCGCCCAGAATCAGCAGGGCATCGGGCTTCTGTTCCACCATCAGGGAGTAGGACTTGGCAATAATGTTGCCGATGGTTTCACCCAGGTCCTTGCCGACGGCATCCAGATAGAAATCCGGCGCACGCAGGCCCAGGTCCTCAAAGAATACCTGATTCAGGTTATAATCATAGTTCTGGCCGGTGTGGACTAGAATCTGGTCAAAATACACATCACACTTTTTAATCACAGCCGACAGCCGAATGATCTCCGGCCGCGTGCCGATAATGGTCATAAGTTTGAGCTTGTTCATTGTAAAACACCCGATACAGTTAGGAGGTAGGAGTGAGGAGTTAGGGCAACACCGCACAATTCCCGCCTAGCGGCTTAAGCACCGCTTCGGCGGCTGCGGCACGGCATCTGCGTTGCCAAAATGCTCGATAAGACATCCAGTATTATCTGCGCTTTTGGCTTAGCAGCTGCCGCACCTCGCTCGCCGTATCGGCACTTAGAATTATGCGGTATTGCCTTAGGAGTTGAAGAACGACTGCTGGTTTTATTGTCTTCCGCAAACGATAAAGAGTTTCGCAGGGAACGGCTTTGAATGTTCTGAGACATTTACCTTGACCAGGTTTCAAAACTCCTAACTCCTACCTGAGTATATACGTTTAAAATGTTACACTTTCAAAAAGAACGTGTCCGGCTTGGCGGGGTCAAACGGTTCGCTGGCCCACATCAGGGTCACAAGGTTTTCAGTATCGCTTAAGTTGATGATGTTGTGGGTGCAGCCGGGCAGCATCTGCACGGCGGTGGGCTTATCGCCCCACACCTCAAACTCCATCACTTCGTCACAGCCAACTTTGCGCTCCTGGATCAGCCCGTGGCCGGAAACCACAATAAAAAATTCCCACTTGGTGTTGTGCCAGTGCTGGCCCTTGGTAATGCCGGGCTTGGAAATGTTCACGCTGAACTGGCCGCAGTTTTCAGTTTTCAGCAGCTCGGTAAAGCTGCCGCGCTCGTCTGCGTTGACTTTTAAGGGAAAGGCAATCCGCTCTTTGGGCAGGTAGGAAAGATAGGTGGAATACAGCTTTTTGGCAAAGCTGCCCGCCGGGATCTCCGGCACCACCAGCGTGGCGGGCTGGGCGTGGAACTGTTCCAACAGATCCACAATCTCCCCAAGGGTCACTTTGTGGGTGACGGGAGCAAAGCAGTAACGGCCATCCACGGCAGGCACCGGGGTAAGTCCGTCATAATTGCAGCGGTGGGGCGCAGCTTCCAGCGCATCCAGCATCTCTTCTACTAGATCGTCAATGTACAGCAGTTCCAGCTCAGTTGCGCGGTCATTGACGGTGATGGGCAGGCCGTTGGCAATGTTGTGGCAGAAAGTAGCCACGGCGCTGTTGTAGTTGGGGCGGCACCATTTGCCAAACAGGTTGGGAAAGCGGTAAACCAGCACCGGGGCGCCGGTGGTTTTGCTGTATTCAAAGAACAGTTCTTCTCCGGCCAGCTTGCTTTTGCCGTAATCGCTTTTGCCATAGCGGCCGATCAGCGTGGCCTGAATGGAGCTGGACAGCATCACCGGGCAGGTGTTGCCGTGGGCTTTCAGCGTATCCAGCAGGGTGGAGGCAAAGCCGAAATTGCCCGCCATGAACTCGCTTTCCACTTTGGGGCGGTTGACCCCGGCCAGGTTGAATACAAAGTCTGCCTTGGCGCAGTATTCATCCAGCAGCGCCGGAGCCGTGTCCAGGTCATACTCAAAAATATCAGTAATGTTCAGGGCCGGGCGGGTGCGGTTTTTGCCATCGCGGATATTTTTCAGGTTTTCACACAGATTGCGCCCGACAAAACCCTTTGCCCCGGTGACAAGAATGTTCATGCCTTGCCTGCCTCTTTCAGTGCTTCCTGGATGTACTCGGTGGTCATGATCTTTTTGATGGTGCCCTCCACATCCAGGCGGCGGGTGTTGTGGCTGGTATAATCTTCATCGGCCTGGGTGTGAACCTGGCCCTTGATGAAGTACTTGTCATAGTTCAAGTCGCGGTTGTCGGCGGCAACGCGGTAATAGTTGCCCATATCCTCGCTGCGCATCCGCTCTTCCTTGGTCATCAGGGTCTCGTACAGCTTTTCGCCGTGGCGGGTGCCGATCACGCGGGTGCCGGTGTCGCCAAACAGCTGCTGCACGGCTTTGGCCAGATCGCCAATGGTGGAAGCATCGGATTTCTGGATGAACAGATCGCCCGGATTGGCGTGCTCAAAGGCAAACATGACAAGGTCAACGGCCTCATCCAGGTTCATCAAAAAGCGGGTCATGTTGGGATCGGTGATGGTAATGGGGTTGCCGGCCTTGATCTGCTCCACAAACAGCGGAATCACGCTGCCGCGGCTGCACATCACGTTGCCGTAACGGGTGCAGCAGATGACCGGGCCGCCGCGCTGTGCGCTGACACGCGCGTTGGCAGTGATAACATGCTCCATCATGGCCTTGGAGATGCCCATGGCATTGATGGGGTAAGCGGCTTTATCGGTAGAAAGGCAGACCACGCGCTCCACGCCTGCTTCAATGGCGGCATGCAGCATGTTGTCGGTGCCCTCAATGTTGGTGCGCACGGCCTCCATGGGGAAAAACTCGCAGGAAGGAACCTGCTTGAGCGCAGCGGCATGGAAGATAAAGTTGACGCCGGGCATCACATCGCGCAGGCTCTGGATGTTGCGCACATCGCCGATGTAGAACTTGACTTTATTGTAATAGTCAGGATAGTTGGCCTGCAGCTCATGGCGCATGTCG
Source organism: Gemmiger qucibialis (assembly GCF_027689445.1). NCBI lineage: Bacteria > Bacillati > Bacillota > Clostridia > Eubacteriales > Oscillospiraceae > Gemmiger > Gemmiger qucibialis. Next base: position 545,228 of record NZ_JAQFEN010000002.1, read on the forward strand.
TCCTGCTTTTTCTCGTCACGGCTGAAAATGCGGATCTCGCCGATATCAGTCGTCAAAAAATGCTTGAGCACGGTGTGGCCAAAGCTGCCGGTGCCGCCGGTGATCAACAAGGTTTTATCTTTGAAAATGGTATCTGCCATGGTTTCCTCCTGTCAGGGGACGAACTTTTGGTGGTAGGCGCAGCAGCGTCGGGCATCTTCCAATGCCCATAAAGCCAACACTTCCCCTATATACAACCAATTCTAACATAAAAGTTACAGATTGAAAAGGGCCTGACCTTGGAAAATGCTGTTTTTTGTGGTACAATACCTCCAGTGCAACCATTATACAATAAAGGAGAATCAGATTTTATGCGCGCTTATGAACGTTTGCTGAATTACGTTAAGGTGTATACCACCTCGGACCCCGTAAGCGATACCCACCCCACCACCGCCCGCCAGTTTGACCTGGCCCGCATGCTGGTCAAGGAGCTGCAGGACCTTGGCCTTGCGGATGCCCATGTGGATGAGCACTGCTATGTTTACGCCACGCTGCCCGCCACCCCCGGCCACGAAGCTGCCAAGGGCCTTGGATTTATTGCCCATATGGATACTTCCCCCGATGCACCGGGCGAGAATGTGAAGCCCCAGATCCATGAAAATTATGACGGCGGCGATGTTGTCCTGCCCGGTACCGGCGCAGTTCTCAGCACCAGGCAGTTCCCATTCCTGGCAAAGCTCAAGGGCCAAACCCTGATCACCACCGATGGCACCACCCTGCTGGGTGCGGACGACAAAGCCGGTGTGGCCGAGATTATGACCATGCTGGAGATCCTGCAGAAAGAAAACCGCCCCCACGGCAAGATCTGCGTGGGCTTTACCCCCGATGAGGAGGTTGGCCAGGGTGCTGACCTGTTTGATGTGGAGCATTTTGGCGCAGCCTATGCCTACACGGTGGACGGCGACGAAGCGGGCGAAATCAGCTATGAAAACTTTAACGCTGCCGCTGCTTTTGTCACGGTACACGGCTTCTCGGTCCATCCGGGCAGCGCAAAGAACGCCATGAAGAATGCGCAGAACATTGCCATTGAGTTCCACAACGCCCTGCCGTATTACGACCGCCCCGAATACACTGAGAACCGCGAGGGTTTCTACCACCTGTGCAGCATGGAAGGCGATGTGACCGGCGCCAAGCTGGGCTACATTGTGCGTGACCACAGTGCCGAAAGCTTTGCCGCCCGCAAGGAGACCATGCGCCACATTGCCAAGCTGCTGAACGAAAAGTATGGCGAAGGCACCGTGGAGCTGGAGCTGAAGGACAGCTATTTCAGCATGCTGGAAAAGATCAAGCCGCATTTCCATCTGGTGGAAAATGCCCGCGCCGCCATCCGCAAGGTTGGCCTGGAGCCGCTGGAAACGCCCATTCGCGGCGGCACGGACGGCGCGACCCTGTCTTACATGGGCCTGCCATGCCCGAACCTTGGCACCGGCGGCTTTAACTACCATGGCCCGTGCGAAGGCATCACGGTAGAGGCTATGGATAAGGCAACCGAGATTCTGCTGAACCTGGCCGATATTTACAAGGATGTCCAGTAACCAGCGCGGCCTTTTTGAAAAAAGGCCTGGCGAAAAACTTTAGGCAATACCGCACAATTCCCGCCTAACGGCTCAAGCACCGCTCCGGCGGCTGCGGCACGGCATCTGCGTTGCCAAAATGCTCGATAATGTCGGGTTGCGGTACCCGCATCGTGCTTCGGGGGCAAAAGTTCCTCGCACTCTGCGACCGCTGCCCCTGCTTCGGTTCGCTGTTTCCGCCACTGGCGGCGCTCACCTTTGCAGCATCCAGTATTATCTGCGCTTTTGGCTTAGCAGCTGCCGCACCTCGCTCGCCGTAGCGGCACTTAGAATTATGCGGTATTGCCTTTAATTGGCTTCGCATAAAAAAGAGTAATAGTCGTGTGGTGCCCACGGCGGTGTTGCCTTTATTCATTATTATTTATTATTTCATTCCTGATAGAAAAATAGCGCCCGACGGTTTAAGCGTACCTGTCGGGCGCTGTTTGTTTATTTGCTTATTTATCCGGTTCACAGTCCAGAATGGAGGGAATATTGGCCCATTTATCCGGTTCGGCTTCGTACCGTTCGTGCAGCCAGGCAACGGCGGCATCGAGCCCCTCCTGATTGCCGGGGAACTCTGCCATCTCCTGCTTTTCATCGGCGGTGTGTTCCAAGCTCCATGGGCCAGGCCAGATGGTGGCGGTCAGATATTCGATCTTCCGCTTGCCGCTTTCATCGGCGGGGTCAGCTTTTTTGGCGGGGGCTACCAGATAGCGCATGCCGCCCTGTGCGCCGGAGTACGGGTTGCCGCAGTGGAACCAATGGTAGATGGGCAGGCAGTCCAGCATAAAATCTCCTCACTTTCAGGTTTTGCTGCGGTTCAGTTCCGCGCGTAGTTGGATCAGGCGGGCAATATCTTCCTTATCGGCCTGGGTCAGTTGGTCTTTCAGGTTCTGGTAGGCGGCAATGGGTTCGTCCTGAATCAAAGCGTCCAGTTCCGCCCCGGCAGGGGAGCCCTGCCACCCGGCCAGGTAGCCGGGCGCCACGCCAAGGCAGGCGGCAATGCTTTCCAGCTTATCCAGTGGAATATTGGTTACAATGCCGGTCTCGTATTTATAAACCGCTTGTTTGGTCACATGCACCTGTTCGGCCAGCTGCTCCTGTGTCAGCCCTTTGGCGGTGCGTGCTTCGCGGATGCGTTCCCCAATGGTCATGCGGATCACCTCCCAAAAAGTATAGCAAAAAACCTGCGGGTTTACAAGATGATAAAAATAACTTGACAAGTTACAGCAAGGATGCTATCCTGTGAGTAACCTGATAAGTTTCAAGAAGGAATGTTCTCTTTCGGCTGCAAAACAGGCAAAGACAGAGAAAACAACAACAAAGCGGCGGCAGCAGGGCCGCTTTTATTTGAAACACAAGTAACTTATCAGGTTTCAAATGGATCATAAGGAGGAATGGAATGACCCACGAAATTGAACTGGAAGGATATTACCCTAAAATTCTTGGCAGCCCCATGCGTATGCTGTGCCTTGGCACCAAAGCCAGCTATGGCATGGAGGCTCTGCATTTCCAGCGCGGCACCGGGTGGGATGGCCTTGCGCTGGATGTCACGTTTACCCCGGACCCCCAGGCGGAGGGGACAACGGTGCTGGCGGATGCAGGGGACACCGTAGCGGTGCCGCCCGCCGCCACAGCGCAGGCAACCAACAGCGGCAGCGTTACGGTGCGCGGCGTGCGGGATGGCGTGCAGTGCATCAGCTGCAACATCCCATACCTGGTGCTGAACCACGCCCCGGTGCCCGGCCAGCAGACCGACCCGGCGGAAAGTGTGTGGAAACAGTATGCCGATAAGCTGATCCCCACGGGCGGCAGTACCGGGCAGGTGCTGGCCAAGGCGTCCGCGCAGGATATGGACCTGTACTGGGCCGACGGCACCACCACCCAAACCGAAACCACACCCCACATGCTGACCAACGCGGGCCGCAGCAAAAAGAAAGCCATTGTATCGTTTGTGGATGACGACTGCCGCAGCGAAGCGTACACCGTGCTGTTCCCGCTGGTGCAGGAGCTTGGTATGCCTTATACCGTGGCTTGCCCGGCGGGGCTTATGGGCAAAACCGGCCGCATGACGGTGGAACAGCTGCAGGAAATGGCGCGCAGCGGCGTGACAGTGGCATGCCATACGATGACCGAAACCGATATGGAGCAGGATACCCCCGAAACGCTGGAAGCCACCCTGCAGCAGTTTGAAGCAGAGATGCGCCGCTGGGGCATCCGTGGGGTGCGCAGCTATGCCTATGTGAACGGGCGCTATAAGGCGGACTGCCTGAACACCGTAAAAAAGCATTTTGACCTGGGCCTTACGGTGGAAAAAGGCATCAACCAGATCCCGTATGAAAGCTGCCGCATGAAGCGCGTGGAAGTGTTCCCAAAGAACAAAAGCTACACGCTGGAGGATGTAAAAGCGTGGGTAGACAAAGCCGTGCAGGATGGCGGCTGGCTGATTTTGATGACCCACGCATGGTACACGACCTTTGATGCAGCACAGCTCAAAGAGCTGGTGGGCTATATCCGGGCCAGCGGTGCGGAGCTGATGGACCTGTACGATGCACTGGATGCCACCGGCAACGTGGTGGAAGCGGGCGACTACCAAAAGCCGGGCGCGGATGCAGCGGAACCGTTTTTTGTGGTGGATGCGGATGGCCGCGCCTGGACCAACGCGCTGGAGAACTTACGCCCGGCAGATGGCATCACCAATGTGGGGGCAGCCCTGCAAAGTGGATATGTGATCTCCACCGCCACCGGCAAGGCAATCAAAACATCAGATACCGGGTTCCGGGTCACCCAGCCGGTGGATGTGACAAGCGCGGCCCAGGTGTTGGTAACGGCCTGGGCGTATACGGGTTTTGCGCTCTATTCTTTCTTTGATGCGGCGGGTACCTGCCTTGCCGTAAAAGCGGCCGATGCCGATTATGCTGCGGGCGGCAATACCCTGACCCGGCAGGCAGTGACCGTGCCGCAGGGGGCAGCTACTTTGATCGTGGCGGGCAATTTGTACCAGGCGCTGCCCGCCGTCAGGCTGGTCAGCGCGGCAAACCTGGTGCAGCAGGTAAAAAGCATGACGGTTGCCTGGCACGCCAACTATGTGCTCAAAATTTCCGGATCGACCGTCAACTATGCAAACGAGAATCGGCGCATCAGCGAAAAAGTTGCCGCTGCGGCAGGGGATACCTACCGCCTGAGCTGTTCGGCCAACTGGAACAACGCGCTGTATGTGATCTATGCGGCAGACAACAGCGTGCTGGCCTGCCGCCAGGCCCCCAACAATGCCGCCGGTGAGGTACTGACCGACTTTGCGGTGACAATGCCGGAAAACACTGCCTATTTCCGCGTGGCAGCAAATCTGGAAATCCAGCCGGAATCCTACGCGGTGGCCCAATACACCACCCGCATTGCGGCCAAAGCCCCGGTGCTTACGGTTGCAGCGGTGCGCACCCTGCTGGATATTTTGCGGGCGGGGACCTATACCCAAAGCCAGCAAGGCGCCATCCAGAATCTGGAAAATGCACTGCTGATCATAGACTGACAATACAGCGCGGTTTTTCAACAAAAAATCCAAAAGCTGTTGAATAAAAAGAAAAAGCGCAGAACCACTTTTGGTTCTGCGCTTTTTTGGAGCGGGATACGAGTCTCGAACTCGCCACCTACTGCTTGGGAAGCAGTCACTCTACCGGATGAGCTAATCCCGCATCGGTAGCTTTTATTATACTTCCCAAGTTCCGGTTTGTCAAGCCCCGGTCGAAGGTATCAGCCGTCAACGGATTCAATCGCGCCAACGGGGCAGGTCTGCATGGCATCGGTGGCGGCGGCTTCATCGGGGCCGGTTACATCGGCAGGGGCAGCGGCTGCGGTGCCGCCGTCCGTCATGGTAAAAACTTCGGGGCAGGTGCTCACGCACAAACCGCAGCCGATGCAGTCGGCATTTACATGGAACTTCATGGGCAGTCATCCTTTCACGATGTGTTATCAACAGTATGCCCAATCAGCGGCAATCAATCCATGCTTTCTGCGTTTTCTGCGGCGGTTTCCCCGGCGGCATAGGTTTCGTTGGTGTGGCCTGCAAAGGGGTAGGTACGGGTTTCGGTGGCGGTAATGCTGGTTACGCCGAACCAGCGGGCGCGGCCCAAAGCGAGGGAATCCTCACCGTTTTCGCGGATATCCGGCAGGCCGTATGCGCCGCACCATTTGGTGTAGGGTTCGATACCATAGCTAATAATGTTAGCCGCGGCGGGCTCATCCAGCTCGCTAATCTCCTGCCGCAGCGTCTGGGTGCGCACATGGTCCATCATCCAGTAGCTGGCAATGTCATACCCGGCTTCCAGCATGTGGATGCCGCAGACGATCCCCACGCAGGCGCTCAAGCAGGCAAGGCCCCGGCGGAACGCTTTGCTGTTCAGCTGTACCAGGCAGGCGGCGCAGGCGGCAGCCAGCAGAGCAAACACACCGTGGGTGGAGCGGGGATAGTAGTCATGGCTGCCGATCATGGCAAAGTTTGCCCCCAGCGCCCCGGCCAGCAGAATCAGCGGCCACAGCAGGTCAGCTTTTACGGCATCCTGCCGGGCAAAGCAGAGCAGCAAAAACAAAATCGCAAAGGAAAACAGCAGGGGCAGGGCATAGTCTTTGAGCATATTCAGGCAGGCAAAAAAGCGCATGGCGTACCGGGTCAGCAGACTGTCGTAATCGCTGAAGCCGCTGGCACGGTTAAAGTTGCCGCGCGCGGTGATGAGCAAAGCAAACCCAACCAGCGCCCCCGCCAGGCCGGTCGCCATCCAGGCGGGCAGCCTGCGCTCCCGCTTGAACACAACAGCGCCGGCCAGCACCAAACAAACCAGCATTCCGGCGCTGGTATTCTCGCTTAACCAACCAGCCAGCAGCCCGGCCAACGCCATGCCGGCCGCCATGCGCGCCGTACTGGCAAACGGCTGCTGCAAATAATACCGCCAGGGCAGCAAAAAGGCGCAGCATCCCACCGTGGCCCACAGGTAGTTGCAGGCGCCGCACATCCACAAATTGGTCTGGCCAAATACAGGGCTGATCTCCCACAGCGCGGCATAAATCAGGGCCAAAACCAGCCAGTCCGCTTTTTGGCTGCGCCGCCCAACGGCCAGCTTGTACAAAACCAGACCCAGCGCCATAAACATCCCAGCATTGCACACATTGAACAGAAGCTTGGGAAACATGGTGAACCCCTGGGCAAAAAATTTGACGATGACCCGGCCGCTCCATTCGTGATAGTGGAACACCAGGCTGGAAATCAACTGCGGCAGGCTGTGCAGCCGTTCGCCGGTATCAAAGGCATAAGCGAACGTGTAATCATCGGCCAGGTAGGGCGTTAAGCAGTTCAGCAGCAGCATCCAGCAGAACACCAGCCCGGCCACAAGCCGGAACATGCGGCTGCTGAGGGGCTTTTTTGTTTGTGCCATGGGCAACCTCCAAAACAAAAACGGGCCCCCTGCCGAACAGGGGAGCCCGTAAGATCAACATTATCTTTATTATATCGGTTGTGCTGCCAAAGTGCAAGGTCAGTCCTTTTTGTTGCGGGCGATGCCTGCAACAACGCCGGAAAGCGCCAGCAGCGCCAGCAGGTTGGGAACCGCCATCAGACCGTTAAAGAAGTCCGCCAGCGCCCAAACCAGATCCACTTTCAGGGAAGAACCGATCAGGATGAACAGCACAACAATCAGGCTGTACACCTTGGTGTACTTGGAGCCGAACAGAGCGTTGAAGTTGACCTGGCCGAAGAAGTACCAGCCCAAAATGGTGGAAAACGCAAAGAACAGCATGCAGATGGCAATGAACACCTTGCCAAAGGAACCAAACGTCAGGCTGAATGCGGCCTGGGTCAGGGCGGTGCCGGTCATGCCTTCCGGAATCAGGCCGGAGGTGATCAGTACCAGGGCGGTCAGAGTCAGGATGACAAAGGTATCAACGAATACGCCGATGATGGCCAGCGCACCCTGGTCCTGCGGCTGCTTGACCTTGGCCAGTGCGTGGGCGTGCGGGGTGGAGCCAAGGCCGGCTTCGTTGGAGAACAGGCCGCGGGCAACGCCGTAACGCATGGCCTGCTGCACAGTAACGCCAGCCACGCCGCCGGCAATGGCCTGCGGCTGGAAAGCCAGGGTGAAGATCTGAACAAATGCGTTGGGAATGGCGGATGCGTTCATGACCAGGATGATGACGCAGCCGATAATGTAAAACAGTGCCATGATGGGAACCAGCTTTTCGGTAACAGCGGCAATGCGCTTAACACCGCCCAGGAAGATGAAAGCTGCCAGAACGGCGATCACAACGCCAACCACCACGCGGTTAACGCCGAACGCATTGTGGAACGCATCACCAATGGAGTTGGACTGCACCATGTTGCCCATAAAGCCGAGGGCAAGGATCAAAGCAACGGAGAAGAAAGTGGCCAGGAACTTGCCAAACTTGCCCTTGAATGCCGCGCGGATGTAATACGCCGGGCCGCCGGTCACCTGGCCGTCCACCGTGGTGCGGTAGGTCTGGGCCAGAACGGCTTCGGCGTAAATGGTAGCCATGCCGAAAAAGGCAGAAACCCAGGTCCAGAACAATGCGCCGGGGCCGCCGCTGACCAGGGCGGTGGCGCAGCCGGTAATGTTGCCGGTGCCAACCTGTGCGGCAATGGCGGTGGCCAATGCCTGAAAAGAGCTCATGCCGTCTTTATCAGCTGCCTTGCCGTGCAGGCTGAAACCTTTGAACAAGTGACGCACACCATCTGCAAAACTGCTCAACTGAACAAAGTGCAGCTTGATAGTAAAGAAGATGCCGGTGCCCACCAGCAGGAACAGCAACAGATAATTCCACAAAATGTCGCTGGCCTGCTCTACGATCTGCGTAAATGCTGCCATGATTAAAATTCCCCCTAATACAATATCCCATATCTTACACATCCGGCAGCGCCCGGTATGGGCAGCTGCCACGAAGCGACCTAATAACAATACCATGCCCGTTAGATAAAGTCAAGTGTATTTATACCGAAAACACTCTGGCGTGACAAAGTATGACTTTTCCTGGAACATGACGCGGAAATTGAGAAAACAAAAAATGATTCGCAAATTCGAGAAAACGCCGGGACAGAACGCCGGAAAATCCGTCCGCGTTGGGGGAAACACAGGAAAAGAAAAGGCAACACCGCACAATTCCCGCCTTGCGGCTTAAGCACCGCTCCGGCAGCTGCGGCACGGCATCTGCGTTGCCAAAATGCTCGATAATGTCGGGTTGCGGTACCCGCATCGTGCTTCGGGGGCAAAAGCCCCTCGCACTCTGCGACCGCTGCCCCTGCTTCGGTTCGCTGTTTCCGCCACTGACGGCGCTCACCTTTGCAGCATCCAGTATTATCTGCGCTTTTGGCTTGGCATCTGCCGCACCTCGCTCGCCGTATCGGCACTTAGAATTATGCGGTATTGCCAAAAATCTTGGGCCGTATTTTGCTTTTGTAAGCACAGGAAGCAAAAAAGCCCCGGCAGGGGCAGCAGCGCCGCACCCCACCGGGGCAGAAAGTTAAAATTCAGGAAATCAGGATTCAGAGGATTGCTCTTGGGGCAGGTTCTTTTTCAGTAGGCTCAGGATCAACCCGCCCAGAATGCTGCCAACGGCCAAAGCAACGCAGTACATCGGGGCGTTGGTGGCAACGGGGAACACGAAGATGCCGCCGTGGGGGGCGCGCAGGCCGCAGTGGAACGCCATGGAAAGCGCACCGGCGGTGGCTGCACCAATGGCGCAGCTGGGGATAACGTGCAGCGGGTCAGAGGCTGCATAGGAGATAGCGCCCTCAGTAACAAAGCAGAGGCCCATTACATAGTTGATCACACCGTTGCGGCGCTCGTCCGGGGTCCACTTTTTGGGGAAGAAGGTGGTGGATAATGCAATGGCGATCGGAGGAACCATGCCACCGACCATAACGGAAGCCATGACCTCATAGTTGCCGGAAGCAAGGGCTGCAGTGCCGAACAGGTAACCAGCTTTGTTGAAGGGGCCGCCCATATCAATGCTCATCATAACAGCAGAGACAGCGCCCAGCAGGATGGCAGAGGTGCCGCCCAGGGAGTTCAGCCAGTTGGTGATAAAGTCGTTGATGATGCCCATGACCGGGTTGATGCCGCACATGAACACGCCCATCACAAACACACCGCCCAGCGGGTAGATCAGCATGGGGCGCAGGCCGCTGACGCTTTTTGGGAGCTTTTCGGTGATCTTTTTCAGGAAAAGGACTACATAACCGGCCACAAAGCCAGCCAGCAAGGCAGCCAGGAAACCACCGGAAACGCCATCCACCTGGCAGTTCAGCAGGCCGGTAAAGTTAGTGCCGTTCATAGCCAGCACACCGCCGGCAAAGCCGACAGCCAAAGCGGGTTCACCGGCAATGGAAATGGCAACGTAAGAAGCCAGGATGGGCAACATGTAGTTGAACACAGCGGAGCCGACCGTCTTAAAGAATGCGGCAGCCGGGGTGTTCATGCCAAAGTTGGCGGGGTCAATGCTGTAATCATCCAGCAGGTAAGCAATGGCAATCATGATGCCGCCGCCCACAACAAAGGGGATCATGTGGGAGATGCCGTACATCAGGTGCTTGTACAGGGTGTGGCCAAGGCTGTCCTTTGCGGCACCGCCCCGGTTCTGCTCCAGCAGGTTCTTGTCAGATTCGCGCACGGTGGAATGGAACACCGGAACTTTGCCGTCCAAAACGCTCTGCAGCAGCTGCTCCGGCTTATGGATGCCATCATCCACATGGGCGAACAGCACCGGCTTGCCGTCAAAACGGGCGGTTTCCACATTTTTGTCAGCTGCCACAATAATGCCATCGCAGGCGGCAATCTCATCGGCGGTCAGCACATTCTGGGGGCCATCAGAGCCATTGGTTTCAACCTTGCAGGGAATGCCAAGCTTCTGAGCGGCCTTGTTCAGTGCTTCGGCGGCCATGTAGGTATGGGCAATGCCGTTGGGGCAGGCGGTAACGGCCAACACGCGGTAGGTGGCAGGCAGCTCTTCCTGAGTAAAGCTCTCGTTGCCGAACTGGGCTTCCTCCTGGGCGTCAATCGTATCCAAAAATTCTTTGGGCGTTTTGGCGGCGCGCAGCTTTGCCACAAAGTCTTCATTCATCAGCATCTGCATCAGGCGGGCCAGCATATCAATGTGCAGACTGCCGTTTTCCGGTGCGGCAATCATAAACAGCAGATCCGTCTTGCCGTCATCGTCAGCATTGTACTGCACGGGGGTCTTCAGGCGCAGGGCAGCCAGGCTGGGGCGGGTCACGCAGGCGGCGCGTGCATGCGGCACCGTAATGCCGTTATCCACATAGGTGGAAGCCTCCGCTTCACGCGCATAAATGGCAGCTTTGTACGCGGCTTTGTCGGTCAGGTTGCCGTGGGTGGCCTGCAGCTCCACCAGTTCGTCAATGATCTGCGCCTGGTCCGCTGCGGCAGAATCCAGTGCAATGGATTGGATGTTGAATAGTTCCGTGATACGCATCTTTCCTTCTCCTTCTACATGTTTTGCATTTACTGGGGTGGTTTTAAAAACAAAGGCAATACCGCATAATTCTAAGTGCCGATACGGCGAGCGAGGTGCGGCAGCTGCTAAGCCAAAAGCGCAGATAATACTGGATGTCTTATCGAGCATTTTGGCAACGCAGATGCCGTGCCGCAGCCGCCGAAGCGGTGCTTAAGCCGCTAGGCGGGAATTGTGCGGTGTTGCCCAAAGAAATAGACTGAATTTTCGACTTTTCAGATCAGCCTGAATCATTCAATGGTTTTCAGCAGGGCATCAATATCGCGGCGCTCGGCAAGGCCCAGGCTGAATGCCGTTGCGCTGCCGCAGGCGGTGCCAAGGCGCAGGGCGTAAGAGTAGCTCCCGCTTTGCAGGTAACCGGCAATAAAACCGGCTACCATGCTGTCCCCAGCGCCAACGCTGTTTACCACTTTGCCTTTTGGGGTGCCAATGCGGTGCACCGCACCGGTTTCATCCAGCAGCAGGGCACCATCGCCCGCCATGCTTACCAGAACATTGCGTGCACCACGCTGCTGCAATTTCCGGGCAGCCTGGGTAATCTCTTCATCACGATTGAGCTCTTTGCCAAAGATCTCACCCAGTTCATGGTTGTTGGGTTTGATCAAAAACGGGTGGTAGGGCAGTACCTTTACCAGCAAATCACGGGTGGCATCCACCACAAAGCGGATGCCGCGGCCATCCAGCCGAGCCAGAATCTGCTGGTAAACATCCTGCGGCATGCTGGAAGGAATGCTGCCGGCAAGTACCAGAATGTCACCCTCGCCCAGTTCTTCCAGATTGTCCCACAGGGCCTGCATGGCTTCGGGAGTAATGTTCGGGCCGGAACCGTTGATCTCGGTCTCTTTTGCGCCCTTTACCTTAACGTTGATTCGGGTCATGCCGTCCGGCAGGCGGATGAAGCGGGTTTTCAGGCCGGAAAGCTGCAAGCCGCGCTCCAGCCAGGCACCAGTTTCGCCAGCTGTAAAGCCAAGGGCGATGCTTTCGCACCCAAGCTCCCGCAAAACGCCGGAAACATTGATGCCCTTGCCGCCAAACTGGCAGGCTTCGTCTGAGGTGCGGTTGATCTCGCCAACCGCCAGGGGGGCAGTCAGATGCAGAACGTAGTCGATCGCAGGATTAAATGTGACGGTGTAGATCATACGGAACACTCCTTTACAAAGGTAAGCTGTGCGTACCGGGGGTCCGGGCAGTGGTTGGTCAAAATGGCCCCGCAGCCAATATCCCCGATCACGGCGGAATATACCATATCAAACTTTGTGTTATCCACCAGAAACCAGCGTTCCCGCGCGCGCTGCAATGCGGCGGTTTTGATGCTGGCTTCCTCCGGGTCCGGCGTGGTAAAGCCCTCCGCAGGGCTTACGCCGTTGGCACCCATAAACGCTTTGGTAAAGTTGTAGTGCTGTAAAGCGGCCAGCGTTTCCGGCCCGGTAATGGCTTCCGTGATGGGGCGCACCTGCCCGCCGGGCAGGTAGGTGCGGCAGCCCTTTTGCACCAGCATGCGCGCATGGGCAATGCCATTGGTCACATAGGCAGCCTGCAGGGCAGGGCCCTCCAGCGCGGCGGCCAGCGCCAGCGTGGTGCTGCCGGCATCCAGAAAGACAAAGTCTTTCTCGGTGATCATTGCGGCGGCGGCGCGGGCAATCAGACGCTTTTCTTCCACAGACTGTTCCTCGCGGGCCGCCATGGGGGGCTCGTCCGCCAAAACGGTGCGCCCAACCAGCGTGGCACCGCCGTGTACCTTTTTTAACAGGCCCTGCCGGTCCAGCTGGGTCAGGTCGCGGCGGATGGTGGATTCGCTTGCATCCAGGGCATCACACAGCTCCAGCACGGTGGCCGAGCGCTTTTGTGCCAGCAAATCTAATATCATAGCAAAACGTTCTTCGGCAAGCAAGACAATATCCTCCTTAAAACAGGACAATACTTCAGGTGATTCCCCTGGCAATTCTTGAAGCTTTTTTGCTTTACGCCTGTATTATACACGCACAAACAGTCAAAAGCAATCATGAAACGCCAAAGCAAAACATAAAATTTGCGGGCTACTTTTTGTGCAATTTGACAACGATAAACGCTCTGCATTTGGAAAACAAGCACATAAAAAGCCGGACACTGCGCAGCGGCAGTGCCCGGCCGAGAAATATGTATCGTAAGGATCGTCAAAAAACGGAAAGTAAAAATCAGATTCAGTCAAAAAGCGTCAATCCTGAAAAGAGCGTTCAAAGCGGTCGATTTTTTCGCTTTTCCCAATCACCAAAATGGTGTCCCCGTTCTGGAACCGAGAGTCCGGCGAAAACTCCACATCGGTACGGTGGTCGCGTTCGATGGCAATAATGTTAATGCCGTATAGCCGGCGGATATCCAGCTCCCGGATGCTTTTGTTCAGCATCTTGCCGTTTACCTGAATGCGCTGTACCTCCACACCGTCCTCCAGGGCAATGTAGTCCAGCAGGTTGCCGGAGATTAGGCGCTTGCCAATGCGCACTGCCATATCGGCTTCGGGATAAACAACGGTCACGCCCAGCCGCTTGAGAACCTCGCCATGTCCAGGGCTACTGGCTTTGGCAATCACATGCGGCACCCCCATGTTCAGCACCAGCATGGAGGTCAGAATGCTGATGTCGATCTGCTCGCCAATACAGATGCCTACCGTACCGCAGTTCTGAATGCCGACTTCGGTCAGAGCCTCTTCGCTCAAATCATCTACCACAAAGGCATAGTCAGTATATTTGCGAATAGCCTTGACCTTCTGCTCATCGCAGTCAACGGCAATTACCTCTTTGCCGGCTTCGGCAAGGGTGCGGGCCAGCGCAGAACCAAAGCGCCCCAGCCCGATAACGCCGAACAAAGCGGAAGAATCCTGTTTTTTCATAATGCACCTATCCAATCGTAATGGCTTCTTCTGTAAAGTGCGCGTTGGGTTCCGGGCGTTCCACCCAGAGGGAAAGCAGGGTAAAAGCCCCAACGCGGCCCGTGTACATGGTAAAAATCAGCACCAGCTTGGCGGGCAGGCAAAGCTGCGCTGTAATGCCGGTGGAAAGCCCGGCAGTGCTGTAGGCGGAGACCGCTTCAAACAGCAGGCTGATGAACGGCAGGCCGGGTTCCAGGATGCAGAGCAGAAATGTGGTGCAGCATACCACCAGCATGCCCAGCAGCCCAATGGTGGAAGCCTTGGCAATGGCGTTGGCAGGCAATGCACGGCGGAATGCACCCGGCCGCTGCTTGCTGAAAATGCAGCGAATCTCTTGCGCCAGAACAAAAATGGTGGTGGTTTTGATGCCGCCGCCGGTAGACCCCGGCGAAGCGCCAATGAACATCAGGATAAGAATCGTAAACAACCCGGCGTTGCTCAGTTTGCCCAGATCCAGCGTGGCAAAGCCGGCCGTGCGGGCTGATACGCTCAGGAAAAATGCTGTCAGCCAGCTGAGAGGATCGGTGAACTTTAATAACAGGGTACCTGCTGCCAGCAAAAATGCCGTGGTGGTTACCACAACCTTGGAATGCAGGGTGAATTTGCGGAAGCGGAACCGACACTTGACCACATCCACCATGACCAGAAAACCGATACCACCCGAAATAATCAGAAAACAGGTGCTCAAATTCAGCAGCACATTATCCCGATAGGGGGTCAGGCTGCGCCCGCCACCTAAAATATCGATGCCAGCGTTGTTGAAGGATGAGATGGAGTGGAACACACTCAAACCCAGCGCCTTCAATGGTGGATAATCCTGCGCAAACACTGCAAAGATGGGGATGACCCCGGCCAGCTCAAAAGCAAGGGTCAGCTTAATGATGGCGCGTACCAGCCGCACCATGCCCTCCAGACTGCTCACATTCATGGCTTCCCGGATCAGGGTACGCTCCCGCAGGCTGATGCGCCGTCCCGCAGCCAAGGCAAGCCCCATGCCGATGGAGGTAATGCCCAAACCGCCGATCTGGATCAGTACCGCCATCACAGCCTGCCCCACGGGGGTAAAGGTATCGGCGGTATCCACGGTCAGCAGGCCGGTTACACAGACGGCGCTTGTGGCGGAAAACAGAGCGTCCACCGGCTGTACGGTAATGCCCGACCGGATGGAAAATGGCATGAGCAACAAAAGCGTACCCAGTAAAATGGTGGAAGCAAACCCCAGAGCAATCAATCTTGCAGGAGGCTGATGATTGAAAATTTGTTTGAATCGTTTCATATGCAGTATCAGGCCGGGTCAGCAAGGCAACAACTAAACCCACTTATCATATTTGTTTGGACGAAAAAGCTCACTTGATATATAAACATAGCCGCTTTTAGCGGCGATGTCAAGCATTTTGTGCAAAAGATAAAGGCAGGATAAGGATTGGGCACCGGGCAGGGAAAGAGGAATAAAGGAATCTGGCTGCGGTAAGAAAATGTATACGAAACAAAAACGGCCCGGCAAAAAATTGCCGGACCATAGGGGAGATGATGGAATTTTAACGCAGTGGGGCAGGCGGGAAATTATTCGCCCAGGTGCCAGATATCGCTGTTGTACTCTGCAATCGTGCGGTCACTGGAGAAGAAGCCAGCCTTGGAGATATTGATCAGGCACTTGCGGCGCCAACCCAGCGGGTCGCAGGCATAATCAGACAAAGCCTGGCCCTTGCGCACCACATAAGCGTTGAAATCGGGCAGGGTCTGGAACCAGTCCTTGGTTTTCAGTTCATGCTGCAAACGGGCCAGGTTTTCTTCCTTGCCGGCGGCCAGCATTTCGGGGCCGGTCAAAAAGTCGATGGCACGGCGCAGGTTGGGGTCGCCCTCGTACCAGTCTGCCGGGTTGTAATCGCCCGCAGCATAACGGTGGATGACCTGGCCGGAGGTCTGGCCGAAGATGTAGATGTTCTCGTTGCCAACCTGCTGGCTGATCTCCACGTTTGCGCCGTCCATGGTGCCAAGGGTCAAAGCGCCGTTCAGCATAAACTTCATGTTGCCGGTGCCGGATGCTTCCTTGGAGGCCAGGCTGATCTGCTCCGAAAGATCGCAGGCGGGGATCATCTTTTCGGCGGCGGTCACGTTATAATTTTCCACAAACACGACCTGCAGCCAGGGGGCCACCAGCGGATCAGCGGCAATCACTTTGGACAGGGTCAGCAAAGCGTGGATGATATCCTTGGCGATGATGTAAGCTGGGGCGGCCTTGGCACCAAAAATGCTCACCAGCGGCACAGCCGGGGTGTGACCCGCGCGAATCTCGAAATACTGATGGATGAGGTAGAGCAGGTTCAGCTGCTGGCGCTTGTACTCATGCAGGCGCTTGGATTGGATATCGAACATGGCGGTGGGGTCAACCTTCACACCCTGGGTGTGCTCCAGCCAGTCAGCCAGGGCTTTTTTGTTGTCGGCCTTGACCTGGGAGAACTTTTGCAGCACATTGGCATCCTCGGCATAGGGCAGCAGTTTTTCCAGCTCGGCGGCATCCTTGCGGAAACCGGGGCCAATCAGGGATTCAATCTCTTTGACCAGTGCGGGGTCACATTCCAGCAGCCAGCGGCGGAAGGTGATGCCGTTGGTTTTGTTGTTGAACTTTTCCGGGTACAGCTTATAGAAGCCGTTCAGCTCGGATTCCTTCAAAATTTCGGTGTGCAGGGCGGCAACGCCGTTGGTGGAATGGGTAAAGTGGATGTCCATGTGGGCCATGTGCACGCGGTCGTCGGCGTCAATGATGGCAAGGCCGGTATCATTGGTGCGCTTTTTGGCGGCAGCATCCAGCTTTTCAATCACCGGCATCAGCTGGGGCACAACTTTGTCCAGATAGCTGCGCGGCCAGGTTTCCAGCGCTTCGGCCAGGATGGTGTGATTGGTGTAAGCGCAGGTGTCGGTTACGATCTTGACGGCTTCGTCAAACTCGATGCCCTTTTCGCCCAGCAGGCGGATCAGTTCGGGGATAACCATGCTGGGGTGGGTATCGTTAATCTGGATGGCGGCGTAATCGGCCAGGTCATGGTAGTTGCAGCCGCGGGCGGCGCATTCGGCCAAAATCAGCTGGGCACCGGCGCTGACCATCAGGTACTGCTGGTAGATGCGCAGCATGCGGCCTGCTTCGTCGGAATCGTCCGGGTACAGGAACAGGGTCAGGTTTTTGGCAATGGCGGTTTTATCGAACTGGATGCCGTCATGCACAATGCTTTCATCAATGGTGTCCAGGTCAAACAGGTTCAGGGTGTTGGTGCGGCCCTCGTAGCCGGTCACGGCCAGTTTGTACAGCCGGGCAGTGTAAGGTTTGCCTGCCAGGGTGACGGGGTAGGTGATATCGGTCTTTTCCGCCCAGGAATGTTCGTTCAGCCAGGGGTCCGGCAGTTCGTTCTGCAAGCCGTCGGCAAAGCTCTGGTGGAACAGGCCAAAGTGGTAACGCAGGCCGATGCCGTCGCCCGGCAGGTTCAGCGTTGCCAGAGAATCCAGGAAGCAGGCAGCCAAACGGCCCAAACCGCCGTTGCCAAGGCTCGGCTCCGGCTCGACTTCCTCGATGTCGGAAAGGCTCTTGCCTGCGGCAGCAAGGGCATCACGCACATCATCATACAAGCCGAGGTTGATGAGGTTGTTGGAAAGCAGTTTGCCGATCAAAAATTCAGCCGAAATATAATACAGCTTGCGGCCGTTGACCGGGCGTACCTGTGCGGCGCTCTTGCTGCGCACAAGATCCAGCAGGGCAAGGTAAATTTCCTGGTCGGTGGATTCGACAAGGGGCTTGCCGATCAGCTTCTGTAAAGTTTCCGTCATGGTCTGCATAGCGGGTTCCTCCTAAAAAATTAATTTGCAGAGGCCAAGGCGTTGCTATCGCCTTTGGTTCAGGCCTCAAGTGGGGAAGCTTGCGGTGCGGCCCGCACTTCCTCTTGCTATATCCAGAATATCATACAAAATCGGTAAAATTCTTGTGCAATTCTGCCGGATTGTGGTACAATACAAGCATCAGGAATGCAAAAGGGGGCTACAACATGCCAAACCAGGAACGCTTGCGGGAAACCAAACACCATGGTGCGGTGCGGTTCCCTTTTAATATCTACCCCTGCACCATACCGGGGGACTTTTTGCAGGTGCCGTTGCACTGGCACGACAGTATGGAACTTGTCTATGTTAAAAAAGGCAGCGGAATCGTGCAGGTCGGTGTGAACGCTTACCCGGCGGAGCAGGGTGATATTTACATTTTTTCCCCCGGCACCCTCCACGCCCTGCACCAGCGCGGCCAGGCCGTGATGGAATACGAAAATATCATTTTTGAGCTGGAGCTGCTGGGTGGTGCGGATGATCTGTGCGCCGAGCGCTACCTTTTGCCGCTGCAAAGCGGCCGCATGGCTTTGCAGCCGCGCATCATCCCCGGCGAGGCGGGCTATCCCCAGGCGGCGGCCTGCCTGCAGGAAGCGGAGGAAGCCAACAAGGTAAAAACCGCCGGGTATGAGCTGGCCATCAAAGGGGCGCTGCTGCGGTTTTTGTCCATCCTGATTGGCCAGCACGGCACCCCGCTCCCGGCGGATACTACTGACACCCGCCGCCTGAAAACGGTCTTGCAGCTGATCGAAGCGGAATATGCTACCCCGCTGCGGATTGAGGACGCCGCCGAAGCCTGCGGATGCAGCCAAAGCCATTTTATGCGTTGGTTCAAAAAAATGACCGGCCAGGGCTTTACCGCCTACCTGAACGACCACCGGCTGAACCTTGCCGCAGAACTGCTGCGCATTACGGACGCCACCGTGCTGGATATCGCAGGCCGGGTGGGGTTTGATAACCTTTCATACTTTAACCGCCTGTTCAAGCGCCGCTATGGCATGACCCCGCGGGAATACCGTAGCAAATAAAGCAGCAAAAACCAAACTCCGCCGCCCGGAATGTGCACAGCATCCGGGCGGCGGGGTTATATATTCTTATAGGGCAATACCGCATAATTCTAAGTGCCGATACGGCGAGCGAGGTGCGGCAGCTGCTAAGCCAAAAGCGCAGATAATACTTTGTGTATTATCGAGTATTTTGGCAACGCAGATGCCGTGCCGCAGCCGCCGGAGCGGTGCTTAAGCCGTAAGGCGGGAATTGTGCGGTATTGCCATAGAAATGATAAAGTGGGCAATCCGGCAGGAAAGCGGTGTGGCCGGGCGGGGACCCTACAGGCAAAAGAAAATAGCGACAAAAATTACTTCATCCAACGGATCTGCTGCTCTTTTACCAGCGGATAGCTGACAAGCTCGGTACCGTCCATGTCCTCTTTGTGCATATCCACAGCGGTGATCTGGCTGTTTTCATAGGTGGTGTAGTAATAAATGCCTTTGTCGGCATTGCAGCAGCTGGTGTACAGGGTAATCTCGTACTTACCGTTGTCCAGCTCGCAGCAGCCGCGCTGCTGCTCTACCGAGCCGAGAATATGGAAAAACTGGCTCACGCTTTCTGCTTCACTTTCCCCGGAGCGGGAGTTGGCGCGCACGAAAGCCGCCCGTACAAACCGCGACTGAGACGAAAGATCCCCCGGCAGACCCATGGCCCCCATGCCGCGGCTGTAAGCGTTCAGCGGCACGTTGGGTGCAAAGTGGTTGCCGGTTGCCTTTGGGGAAAGCTGCATATAATTATTCAAAGCAAACAGCTGCATGGGGAACGGAGGGTTGTTGGTCAGCACACCGGCGGGGTTATCATATACATGCAGGCCGTCTTTGGTAGATTCCAGCGTGATGCACTCATGATTATCGGCAATCATCCAGTGCAGGCTGGCAACGGGCATCCCTTCGCAGAACGGGGTATCCACCAGGTTCATGCGGTCCAGCAGGGTGCGGGCATCCTGTACGGTAGCGCAGCGGCCCAGCAACCAGGGGATCAGCTCAAACTGGGCAACATTATCTTTGCCGGGTTCATCTTTGCAATACCAGGCGTTGCCCACAAAGTTCAGCCCGGCAATGCATAGCCCTTTTTCGTTGATGGCATCGTAATACAGGGGATAGTTATTCTGCACGCAGGCCATGCCCAAAATGGCATAGTGCTGGTCCAGCACGCCAAGGCCGTTCAGCTGGAACGGATAGTGCCGCGGGGTAAAAGTGACGGTCTCGCCGTAACCGAATTCATAGTCCAGGTTGCGGCCAAAATAAAAATCTTTGGTCTGGTACGTTGCAGCAGTGCACATACAAATAAGCCCTCCGGTCGTATCGTAAATGATGTCTTTAACGTTATTATACCACGGCGCAGTGCTGCTATCGAGAAGATTTTGTGAACTTTTGAAATTTTGTACCAAATAAAAAATCCCGCAGCCCTGCTTTGTAAACAGGTCCTGCGGGAGAAAAGTGGATTTACACCAGCTTGCGCACCAGTGCAAAATCAAAAAAGTCCGTATAAAAAGTGCGGCAGCGCAGCACCGGGCGGCACAGGCGAGAATAGCAGGTTTCGCTCAATTCCAACAAGGCCTGATCACGCTGCAGGGCCAGGGCATGGCGCACGGCGGGGTCCCCCATGGCGGCGCGTAGATGGGTAATGGTGCTGGAAATCTGAATTCCGCACGCTTCATCCAGAATATCGAAAATGGGGCGGGTGAAGTCAATGCCATCGGTGCGGGTGGTGCCGAACAGCGAGCATGGCACGATATCGGTAGAAAATAATACTGGGGTGTTATCCGCCAGCACCCGGCGGCAGATGTAATAAACCGGGGTATCCAGGCTGATGTTCAGTGCCTGGGCTGCATCGGCATCTGCCGTGTGGCGCGATACCCGCAGATCGTCGCTGTTGGGCTGCATGCCGCGCGCCCGGATCATTTGGGTGAATTCAAACTTCTGGTCCATGCGGCGGGCCAGGTTGACCACATCGCGGTTGATCACGGTGCCAATGCCGCGCACGCGCTCAATGTAGCCGGCACGTTCCAGTTCACTCAGTGCATCGCGCACAACGGTACGGCTTACGTTCAGCCGGTTGGCCAGCTCCAGCTCGGGCGGCAGATGGTCGGTATCCTGCCAAATACCGTTGCGCAGCTGCTCCAGCAGCTCGGCCACAACCTGGTTAGAAATCAATACGCCACCCAGGCGGGGGGCGCTGTCGGGATGTTTGGTTGCCATAATCGGGTTCCTACTTTCCTGTGCGTGCCGGTGCAGGCCGCAAAAGTCGTACTCTTATTATAGCATACCCCAAAGCCAAAAACCAAGTGTTTTATAAAAAAGCAGGCAAATAAAAGGCGTGGTGCGATGTAGTGCGTTCCTTGCTTCAGTCCGCTTTGCCTTCTTCATGCGCATAGCGGCACACATCCCGCAGGCAGCAGCGCTCACAATACGGTGTGGTGCGTGCGGTGCACACGGCGCGGCCATGGTCCACCAGCCGGTGGCAGAAATCACTGCCCTCCTGCGGGGGAATGATCTTCCACAGCGCCATTTCCACCTTTTTGGGTTCCTTGATGTTATCCACCAGCCCAATGCGGTTGCACAGCCGGATGCAGTGGGTGTCCGTTACAATGGCGGGCTTGCCGAACACATCGCCCATGATCAGGTTGGCACTTTTGCGGCCAACGCCGGGCAGTTCCAGCAGGGCGTCAAAATCATCGGGCACGTTGCAGTCATACTTGTCGCGCAGCATCCGCATACAGGCGCTGATATCCCGCGCCTTGCTGCGCCCCAGTCCGCAGGGCCGCACGATCTCTTCAATTTCCTCCGGCTCCGCGGCGGCCAAAGCGGCCACATTCGGGTATTTGGCAAACAGATCCTGTACCACAACGTTCACGCGGGCATCGGTGCACTGTGCAGCAAGGCGCACTTCCACCAGCAGCTGCCAGGCGTGCTCGTAATCCAGCGTACAGTCCGAAAGCGGGTATTCTTTTTTCAGCCGCTCAATGCAGATGGCGGCCAGCTGTTTTTTATCATGAATCTCCATGGGGGTCACACTCTCTTTTATCACTTCCCGGCGCGCGGGCCGGCGGGGCTTACGGCTTGATTCTACCACAGATAGCGTTTATAATGCAAGTAGCATGGTGCCGCCTTCTAACGCTGCAAAGCTTCAAAAGAAGGGCCGCTGCCCCTTGCTCCCTCACAAAAACCTACCTTCTCATGCCGGGGCGGCACGCGAACATAATTTTTTGCTCACAAAGGATTTTGAGCGTCGGTGCATGTCTGCCACTTGGAATGAAGTTTAGAATATATTTCCTTATATATAAAGGTAACATAAAGGAGTACCCCCATGAAGGAACCGCTTGCCCAACGCCTGCGCCCGCGCACTTTGGATGAAGTGTGCGGCCAGCGCCATCTCCTGGCCCCCGGCCAGGTGTTCCGCCGCACCATTGACAGAGGCGTGATCCCCAATATGATTTTTTACGGCCCGTCCGGCGTAGGCAAAACCACCGTGGCCAGCATTATTGCGGCCAACAGCGGTATGCGGCTGTATAAATTGAACGGTACTACCGCTTCCACCAGCGATATCAAAAGCGTATTGGGCGATATTGGCACCCTGCATGCCGCCAACGGAATTCTGCTCTATCTGGATGAGATCCAGTATTTCAACAAGCGCCAGCAGCAAAGCCTGTTGGAATGCGTGGAGCAGGGAACCGTGACGCTGATTGCCTCCACGACCGAGAACCCATACTTTTATGTATATAACGCGCTGTTATCCCGCTGCACAGTGTTCGAGTTCAAATCCCTGACGGCAGAGGATATTGCCGAAGGCGTGAAACACGCCGCCCAGCGCCTGGGCGAAAGTGACGGTACGCCGGTCAACATCCCGGTGGATGCGCTGGAATACCTGGCCCAAAGCGCGGGCGGCGATATGCGCAAGGCGCTGGGCAACCTGGAATTTGCCGTCAACGCAGCCCCCGTGCAGGATGGCACGCGGCTGGTTACGCTGGAAATGGTCACGCAGGTGGCCCAGCGTACCGCCATGCGATACGATAAAGAGGGCGATGACCATTATGATATTGTTTCGGCCTATCAGAAGTCGATGCGCGGGTCGGACCCGGATGCAGCGCTGCACTATCTGGCCCGGCTGCTGGAAGCGGGGGACCTGCCCAGCGCCTGCCGCCGGTTGATGGTGTGCGCCTGCGAGGATGTTGGCCTTGCTTACCCGCAGATCATCCCGATCGTAAAAGCGGCTGTGGATGCTGCCAACATGCTGGGCCTGCCGGAAGCGCGCATTCCGTTGGCGGACGCGGTAATTTTGGTGGCGACCAGCCCCAAATCCAACACGGGCGAAGCCGCTATTGACCGTGCGCTGGCAGATGTGCGGGCAGGCCGCAGCGGGCCGATCCCGCGGCAGCTACAAAATAAGCATTATGATGGCGCCGATGCCGCAGTAAAAGGCCAGCATTATCAGTACGCACACGACTTTGCCAACCATTGGGTGGACCAGCAGTACCTGCCGGATGCCATCCGGGACCGCCAGTATTACCAGTTTGGCGATAACAAAAACGAGCAGGCCGCCGCCGCTTACTGGCAGCGCATCAAAGGTGATAAGTTCAAAAAATGAACTGGCAACACCGCACAATTCCCGCCTTGCGGCTTAAGCACCGCTCCGGCAGCTGCGGCACGGCATCTGCGTTGCCAAAATGCTCGATAAGACATCCAGTATTATCTGCGCTTTTGGCTTGGCATCTGCCGCACCTCGCTCGCCGTATCGGCACTTAGAATTATGCGGTATTGCCAACTATAATTGCGCGCAATAAAAGCCATAATAACCTATATCAAAATAGGAATATAAAAATATTTTTTTGATGAAAATATTTTATGGGAATTGAACAAAAAGAAAAAACAGTGTCAAAAATTAAATCATCTCCTGAATGACAAAAGAAAAATGCCGAGATAATCAGAAAAGGCAACATTATTACAGTCAATTCCTGTTAGCTTGAAAGAAAATATCAAGAACTTTTTCGAAAAAACGTCACATTTTAATGTATTGACAATCTTTAATATCATTTGATATGATAAGGTACAGGAATCATGTATACAATGTGAAGTGGAAAATGTTTCGAGTTCTTTCCTCTGCATTGTATGAGAAGGAGATTTTTAGTATGCGCTATTCTCATCAACGTGAACTGATTTTGCGGGAGGTACTTTCGCGCAGCGATTATCCAACCGCGGAGCAGATCTGTACGTCTCTGCGGGCAGTGTGCCCGCGGCTGAGCCTTGGCACCGTTTACCGCGACCTGAATACGTTGGTTGATATTGGCAAAGTGCGGCGTGTTTCCATCCCCGGCGAAGCAGACCGTTTTGAGGGCCCGCAGGAGGATCATCAGCAGCTGTATTGCCGCAGCTGCCAAAAAGTAAAAAGCATCCATATTTCGGATGCGAAGCTCAAAGCCCTGATTGATGCCTGCCCCGATATTGTGCCGGAAGATTACAGCCTGACTGTGTTTGGCCTGTGCGATGAATGCGCCGTCAAAGCGGCCAAGGAAACCGAGAAATTGTAAGAAGACAGCCCGCCCGATATTCACCGTTCAGGCGGGCTGTTTTGGCATTTGTGGGGTGTATTTTGTGCAAAACAGCGTTGCTGTGCGTTGTTCTGCGCGGTAAACTGTGGTACACTATTTATAGAATAGTGAATGTGCTGCCCTGTGCGGTGCGGCCAGACCAAAACAGCGGAGGTAAGACCTATGCCCCAACTGCAGTGTGAAGAAATTCGTTTCCCGTCTGCCGATGGCGTTCATACCGTGGCGGCCAGCATGTATACCATGCCGGGGGTGCCGGTGCGCGCCGTGCTGCAGCTCAGCCACGGCATGTGCGAGTATGTACAGCGCTACCGCCCCATGGCGCAGTGGTATGCCCAGCGCGGCATAGCTCTGGCCGGCAACGACCACCTGGGTCACGGCGGTACCGCAAACAAAGGGGAGCACGGCCATTATGGCGAGCCCCACGGCCGTTACCACCTGCTGAACGACCTGCACACGATGAACGGCATCATCCACCAAAAGTTCCCTGGCGTGCCGGTATTTTTGTATGGCCACAGCATGGGCAGCTTTTACGCCCGCTGGTATGCCGAAACCTGGCCGGAAAGCATCTCCGGCGCTATTTTCAGCGGCACGGCGGGTCCGCACATCCGCAACCAGGCGGGCTGGGCGGTTGCCGCGCTGACCGCAGCTGTGCGCGGGCCAAAATATGTTTCCAAAACGCTGGTCAAGCTGAATATGGGGGCCTATTGCAACCGCATTCCGGATGCTGTTTCGCCCAATGCCTGGATCAGCCGTGACCCGGAAGTGGTAAAGGCATACGATGCAGACACGCTGTGCACCTTCCCATTTACCGCGGCGACCTACCGCGAAATGCTGGCCACCCTGTGCCATGTCAGCAGCCGCAAATGGGCACAGAATATCCGCAAGGATCTGCCGGTGCTGCTGATTGCCGGAACGGCGGACCCTGTTGGTGATTACGGCGCGGGCGTGCGCAAAGTGTGGGCCATGCTGGGGGATGCCGGTGTACAGGACCTGAGCTGCGAAATCTGGCACGATGCCCGCCATGAGCTGCACAACGAAACCAACCGCGAAGAAGTGTTTGATTATGTGTACGGCTGGCTGATGGATCGCCTGCCGGAAGATGAGAGTCAATAAATAATGATAGGATAAACACGGTATTCTGTAGGGAACGGTCTTGACCGTTCCGATACATTGGGGCATATGCGATAATGGAAATTGCATCGCTCCACAAATAATATGTTCGTTAGTTGCACATTTTTAATGGGCCATATGGGCATGGGACAGGGCGGGATGAGGTCATCCCGCCCTGCTGGCGATTTTATTGTTTATCGCGCTTTTTGAAGCGCTGACACGAATATACTTTATTATTTATTGCAAATAAAAACTTAAGGCCCGATGCAAGCGCATCGGGCCTTAAAACATAGTAAACGCTAAGGTGTATCTGAAAACAAAGAAAATGACGGATATTTCGCAAACACAAGCAGGATTTAGCGTAAAACCCTGCTCTGCGCTTGTAGAAATAGACGATATTTTCGACTTTTCAGATACACCCTAAATAGAAATCATAGGCTGAAAACGTACCGGGGCGATGCCGGGCTGTTGCAACGCTCGGCAGGCGGGGGGATGGAATGCCCGCGGTTTTAGTACCCACTCAAAAAGTCCAGCAAATCCCAGCCTTCGCCGCCGGTCTGGCGGTACAGCTCGGTGTAGCCGCAGTTGCAGCAGCTGATGGTGACGAACTTTTTGTTCTGGATGTCAAACATTTTGGCGAAGTTCCCGCCGGTGGCCTGCAGCCGGTCCGATTCATACTGCTGGCAGCCGCATTTGGGGCAGATGTATTGGTGCTTTTCCATAATGGATTCCTCCGTATTGTAAGGCTGGATCAAACGTGGCTCAGCCAGTCGGCCAGCGGCAGGCAAAGCAGGTTGGGGGTAACTTTTGCCGCGGCGCGGTGCAGCGTGCACACCAGCCCCGGTGTGCTGACGCGCAGGTTCAGCGCACTGTCCCGCAGGGCGCGGCGCACAACATCCTGGCTGCGGCTGGCCAGCGGATAATGGCGGAAGCCATGCCCGCCTTTTTCCGCAATGCCAATGAACTCGGTATCCTTGACCCAGTAGGGGCATACCGCAGTAACATGGATGCCCGCAGGGGAAAGCTCGTAATGCAGCGTCTGGGTGTAGCTGAGCAGGAACGCCTTGGTGGCGGCGTATACGTTCAGCCCCGGAATGGGCTGGAACCCCGCGGTGGAGCAAATCTCCAGTACCTGACTGCCTGGGTGCAGATAGGGGAACGCCGCATCGGTCACATCCACGGCGGCGCGGCAGTTCAGGTCGATCATGGCGTCGTTGTCTTTGGCGGGAATATCCACCGTCGGACCCATGCGTCCCATGCCTGCCGCATTGACCAAAATGCGGATGTCCGGCAGTTCATCCTGCAGGGTGTTGCGCAGGTACTCCATATCGCCCGGGCGGGTCAGGTCAAGCGCCAGCACCCGGATGGGCACCGCGCTGATGGATTGCAGCGCTTCCAGCCGGTCGCGGCGGCGGGCGATGGCCCAAATTTCTTCCACTTTGCCCTGCTCCGCAATCTGGCGCACAAACTCGCGCCCCAAACCGCTGGAAGCACCGGTCACCAATGCAATTTTCATGGCAGTTATCCTCAATCGCAGGGCAGGTTGGGTCTGTCCTGGTCGCCGTCAGCCTTGAAAAGAACAAAGCCGTCCGGCTGGTTGGTAAAGTAATAATACTCGGTGTTCTGCCGCAGCGGCGGGGTCAGATAGTTGGGGATAATGACCCCATCGTCCTCGCACCGCTCCGTCAGCCCGGCGGCGGCCCATACGGCGGCAGGAATACCGGCGTTGTAACAATCCAGATATTCCGCGCCCGCATCGTGCAGCAGCTTGTCCAGTGCGCCGCCAATGCGGGGCAGAACAGCATCATCGCCGATAAAATCCACCAGCCGCACCACCGGTACGCAGCCGGTCTCGGCAGCTGTGATGGTGCGGGTGATCGCGTAAGCCAGCAGGGCACCGGCTTCCTGCACCGCCCACACATCATAGCTCTGGTGCGGGTAGGCAAAGTACCGGCGCTGCAAATACCAGGGATCTTTATGCGGCGTGTGGCTGCTGTGGGGCAGGCCGAGTTCGGCCAGCGCAGCGGCATCCGGCACACGAATCAGGGGCAGGTCATCCTGTACCGGCAAGGGAGCAGAATTTGGACCCAGCACCGCCAGCTGCCAGCCCTTTGCACCGGGTGCGCCAAGGCGGTAATAATGCGGCAGGCGCTCGGCCTGCCAGCCCAAAAAGTGGTACAGCACACAGGTGTTGGCGCGGATGTTGTTGCAGGCAACCACGCGGGCATTCAAAAGCCCGGACAGGGCGTCCATCAACTCCAGTCCCACACCGTTATGGCCCTTTGCGGCAACCCAGACCGAAACCCAGATGTCCGGCGTTTCGCTCTGGTTGGCCAGAATGTACCCGGCGGCGCACAGAATTTCGCCGTCCTGCTCCGCCAGCGCAAACTGTGGGGCGGCACCGGGCGTGTGGGCATAATAGAACTGGTAAAAATCGGCCCGGTTGATCAGCGGCAGGCGCATGTCAAAATTCTGGTTGATGAAATCCGCAATGCGGGCATCCTCGCCGGGGCGGGCTAAACGCAGCACAAGGTCAGACAATGGCGGAACCTCCCGTGACCGGCAGGGTAACGCCGGTGATAAAGCGGGCTTCCTCGCTCAACAGGAACGCCATGGCCGGGGCAACATCCTCCGGCGTGGCGTTGCGGCCCATTGGGTTGTCTGCCGCTGCGGCCTGCACGATCAGGTCCGGCGTATCCTTCAAAAAGTGGGTCTCCATCATGCTGGGGGCCACGCAGTTTACCGTTATGCCAAAGCGGGCGTACTCCACAGCCAGGCTTTTCACCAGCCCGCCGATAGCGCTCTTGTTCATTACATAGGCAGCTGTGTTTTTGGGCGGGCAGCCAATGGTGTAGCTGGTCTGGATAAACAACACCCGGCCAAACTTCGCCTTACTCATGGCGGGCAACACCGCCTTGCACAGCTTGACGGCGGAATGTACCTGAATCTCCCAGTCCTTCTGGAACCGGGCTTCATCAAACGCTTTGAACTTGGCGTTCACCACCGGCAGGGCCGGCAGGTGTACAAAATGGGTGGGGCAGGGCAAATCTTTGCCAAAGCGGGCGCACAGGGCATCCACCGCTTCGGGGCTGGAAAGGTCCGCGTCAAAGGTAACAATGCGGCCGGGGAATTGCTGCACTAAGGCATCCAGCCGGGCCAGATCGCCGCAGCCCTGTGCCAGAATGGTGCGGTCCTCGCCGGGGGCTTCGGTCAGCAGGCGGCGAATCAGTGCGGCGCCCACATCGCTGGTGGCGCCGGTGATGAGATATGTATATGCCATGGAAGTTACCCTCACTTTTATTTGGCCAGCCCGGCTTTGATGATGCCGCGCGTGACCCGTTTGCCGTCCTGGTTGGTGATAACAGCCTTGATCTCCGCTTCAGCCACGGCTTCACTCACGTTTACCACGGTGCCGGTAATGGTCAAAGTATCCCCAATGAAAACCGGCTTGGCGAACTTGCACTCCACGCCGTGCAGCAGGCAGTGTTCGCCCGGCAGGTAAACGCCCGCCAGGGTGGAGAAAAAGCTGGCACCCAGCATGCCGTATACCACGCGGCCGGGGTAGCCGCGCTTTTGGGCGTATTCGGCATCCATGTGGATGGGGGAAACATCCCCGGTGATGGCTTCAAACCGGGCCATCATCTCTTCCGTTACGGTAACGGTAAAGCTTTCGCTCAGGCCGGGGGTCATCTCGGCCAGTGTGTAGTGGTTCATCTTAACCCACCATGCGGGCAACCAGGTCCAGCAGGTCGCCAACGTTTTTCAGGTTGCGCACATCGGCCAGCTTGAATTTGATATTGAACTTTTTCTCGATGGCGGTCAGCAGGTTGATCTGCTCCAGGCTGTCCCAATCCTCAATGTCATCAGCGCAGGTGGCGCGGGTGATTTCCAGGGTATCATCGTCAAAATTATCGCGGAAAATTTCCTGTACAGCTTCCAGAATTGCCTGTTCGGTCATAGTTAGAACACTCCTTACAAAAATAAACACATTATATAATGACAGCAATCATTCAAGATGGCGGCTTGCCGCAGGGGACACTACCACATCTTATTAAATAGAAGTGTACCATAAAATGCCCGGCAACACAAGCGCAGACAGGGTAAAAGGGGGCTACAGGCCGTAATCTTCCAATTTTTGCTGCAATTCGGCTTCGGTATAAATGCTCACGCCCTGCTGCAATGCCAGGCAGTCCGGCTCCGGCAGCAGGCGGGTGTATACATCGTACTGCGCCAGGGGACCGGTGCCGTCCGGGGTATACAGGGCCAGCCGCCCGGCGTTATCTTTTAACAAGTATTGCGCCTGCGGCTGCTGTTTTTGCACCGGAACAAAAAACACTGTTACGGCTGCGGCAATGCACAGCAGCGCCAGCATGGCCAGCCCCAGCAGGTAGCGGCGATAGCCCCGCGGCAGTTGGTAACGCATGGGCAAAAACCTCCCTCTATTTTGTGGTATTCGCAAATTTCACAAATCAAATAGTACGCTCCTGCAAGCAGTATGCCCGGTTTGGCGGCACCCAAACCGTAAAAAAGTGAAAATTGTCTGCCTGCTACTGTACTTTTGGCAATACTTTGTGATATAATTCATTCTATGGCTTTATGCCCATCTGCGTGACCGCGCTGTGCGGCCGCGTATCAGTGCAGGCGCAGGCAGGCTCCGCGCCTGCCGCAATTATCCCAAAGGAGGCGGTCCCCATAGACCCCAAACAGGAACGGCACATTTCCATGCAAAGTGCAAAAAGCCCGGAAACAGCCGCAACTTCCGCCCGAAAGAAAAACGGAAAAAAGAAAAAAAATAAGCCGCACCGCAGTATATTCGGCACCATCATGCGGTTCATTGGCTGCCTGCTGTGCGTTTGCGTCATGGCGGCCAGCGCCGGTGCGGTGCTGCTTTCGCTGTATGTGGTGCAGGTGACCGAGGACCCGGACGGCAAGCTGGACCTGGATGAGCAGAAGCTCAAACAGACCTCCATTGTGTATGACCGTGATGGCAACGAGGTGAACACCTTTGCTGGCGAAAATAACCGCATCTGGCGCGAAATTTCGGCCATGCCGGAAAACCTGCAGAATGCGGTCATCGCCGTTGAGGATAAGGATTTTCGCAGCGAGCCCGGCATCAACGTCAAGCGCACCATTGCCGCTGCCCTGAACGAGTTTACCGGAAACGCGCTGCTTGGCTCCAAGCAGGGCGCTTCCACGCTGGAGCAGCAGCTGGTCAAAAACCTGACCGGTGATAGTGAACAGGACGTTCTGCGTAAGGTGCGCGAGATTTTCCGCGCGTTGGGCCTTTGCAACCGCTACAGCAAAGAAACCATCCTGGAAGCTTACCTCAATACCATCCCGCTGACCGGCACCATCTATGGCATGGAAGCCGGCGCACAGGAGTATTTTGGCAAGAGCGTGGAGGAATTGAGCCTGGCCGAATGCGCCGAGCTGGCTTCCATCACCAAGAATCCCAAGAGCTTTAACCCGGCTACCAACCCGGAAAATCTGCTCAAGCGCCGCAACCATGTTCTGGCTTTGATGCGCAACCAGGGATATATTACTGATGAAGAGTGCACTGCTGCACAGGCGGAACCCATCACCCTGGCCGAGAGCAAATCGGCCACCGAAAAGGTCACCCGTACTTCCCGCAACTCTTATTTTGATGACGCTTTGTTTGCGGATGTCACCCAGGCAATCATGGAGCAGGAAAGCTGCACCCGTGCCGAAGCACAGGATAAGATCTTCTCCGATGGCCTGCGCATCTACTCTACCCTGGACCAGAAAGCACAGTCTGCCATGGAGCAGGTCATGCTGAACGAGGACACCGGCGACGGCGAGCTGTTCCCGGCCCTGTGGCACGAGGAAGAGGTTTCTTCCGGTATCCCGGCGGACAGCGAGATTACCTATGACGAGAGCGGCCTGCCGCTGAACCCGGACGGCTCTTCTGTGTTCACGGATGATGATGTGCCGGTCTATGCCGATAAGGAAAACACCACCCTGAAAACCAGCCAGGATGACAACGGCAACCTGATCTTCTATGAAAGCGTGCGCACTCAGGCGGCTATGGCGTCCATCAGCATGGAGGATGGCCACCGCGGCGAGATCGTTGCCCTGGTTGGCGGCCTGGGCGAAAAGAAAGTAGACCGCGGCACCAACCGCGCCACGCTGCCCCACCAGACCGGTTCCACCATGAAACCCATTGCTGCTTATTGCCTGGCAGTGGACAGCAAGATCATCAACTATTCTTCGCCCATGGCGGATACGCCGTATTACCTCAAGAGCGATCATCAGGTGCTGGATACCGACCGCTGCCTGAAGCTTGGCCTTTCTACCGACAAGTATAATGCAGTCAACCAGTCCCGCGATGATGTGTGGCGCGACTGGCCCACCAACTATGGCGGTGCAGGCGGCGATGGTGCCACCATGCTGGTGTATGATGCACTGCGCCGCTCTTACAACACCATTGCGGTCTGGATCGGTTCCTATGTCGGTGCGGAAGAGATGTTCAGCTTTGCGCATGATACCCTCAACTGCACCTATCTGGATCCCGAACATGACGTTGACCTGGCGCCTCTGGTGCTGGGCTCCCAGAGCCAAGGCCTGACGGTTGTGGAGCTGGCTGGCGCTTACTCCATTTTCAATGACGGCAAGTTTACCACCCCGCACTACTGGACCGAGATCTATGACTCGGACGGCAACCTGTACCTGGATAACAGCAAGCGCGTTACCACCGTGCAGGCCATTGACCCTGCAGCCGCTACCATCATGAACCGTCTGCTGAGCAACGTGTGGAAAACGCCCGGTACGGCAAACGGCATGAAGCCGGAAACCGAGGGCATTGATACCATCGGCAAGACAGGTACGACCAGCGACTTTAAGGACTATACCTTCGCCGGTGTTTCTCCATACTATTCCACCGCTGTGTGGTGGGGCTATGATAAGCCTTACAGCATGTGGGGTGTGGATGGCACCCTGGGCAACAACGGTAAACCGACCCAGCGCGCCTTTAAGCGGTATATGGAAGCTGCCCAGGCCGATAAGCCTGCCAAGGACTTCTATTATGATGACTCCGTTGTGCAGAAGCAGTTCAGCACCTCCACCGGTGCGATCGTATCCGGCGGTGGTGAGACCGGCTACTATACTGAGGACAACCTGCCGGATGACAGCTATTCCACCCTGACCGACCCCAGCGTGAACACTCTGGACCCGGCGGCAGGCTGATCGCGTAAAGTTCCAATAGTCTGAAAATTCAATAAGCCAGATCGGGCACAGCAGTTTACAAAGCTGCTGTGCCCGTTTGTTGTATTGGAATGGAGGACATGCTATAATGGCAGCAGCGAGAACCATGCGGATGAGGAGAAAATGCACTGCCCTTTTGCGGCCTTAATAAGGCGGGCAGAAGCGTATCAAATGCACGTGCACGAATGAAAGACATACTTCCACCGCATAAAAACAGATAAAAGCACGGGAAGATTCCACCGCACCAACAGGCCAGTTGTGCATCATGCTCAAATACACAACATTTTTTCTAAAATGCTTGCAAGCCGCGCACACTTGTGGTATGATTATCCCCGTTGTGAATACACATGTACATAGGAGGGAAACAACATGGGCGAGCGCCGTTTTTTGTTGGTAGATAGCTCCGCTTTGCCGGATGTGTTCCTTAAGGTACTGCAGGCCAAGGAGCTTCTGGCTTCCGGCAGCGTGAGCAATATTTCCACGGCAGCGCGTCAGGCGGGCATTTCCCGCAGTGCGTTCTATAAGTACAAGGACTATGTGTTTGACGCCGAAACCGGCCGCGAGGCCATTACCGTGATCGCCACCCTGCTGGACAAAACCGGCGCTTTGCAAAGCCTGCTTTCCGGTATTTCGGCAGCGGGTGCATCGGTTGTTACCATCACCCAGTCCCGGCCGGAAAATGGTACCGCGCAGGTGGAAGTTACCGTGCGCACCGGAACCATGCAGATGACCGTTGAGGAAATGCTGACCCGGCTGGCCCGTCAGTCGTTTGTGGTGGAAGTGCACCGCGGAACCTGAAAGTGAACACACGCCGCCAAGGCGCACAGAGCGGAATACCGGATGCGGGCAGCCGCATAAGGAACAAGGGGAGTATAGTATGGCTAAAATTGCAATCATGGGATTCGGCACCGTTGGCAGCGGTGTGCTGGAAGTCTGCCGCCGCAACGCCGCATCCATTGCCCGCCGCGCGGGTGAGCCGGTGGAGGTCAAGTACATCCTGGATGTGCGTGATTTTTCTGATTCTCCGGACGCAGCGCTGTTTGTGAAAGATATCAATGTGATCCTGAACGATCCGGAAGTCAAGGTCGTTGTGGAAACCATCGGCGGCACCCGCTTTGCTTATCCGTATGTGCGCCAGTGCCTGGAAAGCGGCCGCAGCGTGTGTACCTCCAACAAGGAGATGGTTGCCACCTAT
The DNA here is from genome assembly GCF_027689445.1 of Gemmiger qucibialis. NCBI lineage: Bacteria > Bacillati > Bacillota > Clostridia > Eubacteriales > Oscillospiraceae > Gemmiger > Gemmiger qucibialis. The sequence goes on from NZ_JAQFEN010000002.1 coordinate 579,244, forward strand.
GGCGCAGAGCTGCTGGCTCTTGCACGGGAGCATAAAGCAGCGTTCCTGTTTGAAGCCAGCGTGGGTGGCGGTACCCCCATCATTACTCCCATGCATCAGTGCCTTGCCGCAAACCAGATCAGCCAGATTCAGGGCATTGTGAACGGAACCACCAACTTTATGCTGACCAAGATGAAGCGCGAAAACATGGGCTTTGATGCCGCGCTGAAAATTGCCCAGCAGCTGGGCTATGCCGAAACCAAGGATCCCGGCGACGATGTGGATGGCCGTGATGCCTGCCGCAAGATCGCCATCCTGAGCAGCCTGGCCTGCGGGCATCATGTTTACCCGGATAACATCCCCGCCCGCGGCATCCGCGATGTGGCCGTGGAGGATGTAAAAGCTGCCGAGCAGCTGGACTGCGCCATCAAGCTGATCGCCTGGTACCATGAAAACCCTGAAGGCGCAGCCGATGCGTTCAGCGCCGGTGTGGAGCCGATGCTGGTGCCGGAGTCCAACCAGCTGGCGGGCGTGAACGATGTGTTTAACGCTGTGCTGATGCAGGGGGATATGCTGGGCGATGTTGTGTTCTATGGCAAGGGCGCCGGCAAGCTGCCCACCGCCAGCGCCGTTGTGGCCGATGTGATCGATGCCCTGAAGGACGGCAGCAAGATCCATGACAGTCTGTTCTGGAAGCCCGCCGAAAAGCTGGATCACCAGCTGGTGGATACCGCCAAGTATTCTTATTACATCCGCACCGCGGGCGTGCCCGCCGCCGCGCTGCCCAATGTGGCCGGTCCCGGCAAGCTGATGTTTGACTATGGCGATTCTGCCGCGTACCTGATCGAAGCTGCCACGGCTGCGGACTTGGAGGCTGTGGCAGCCAAGCTGGAAGTTCTGGGCGGCCGCCTGGCGCTTGTGCTGAAAAAGCTGCCGGAATAAGCCCCGGCAGGGAAGGGAGCACATAACATGATTACCGTAACTGTACCGGCAACCAGCGCCAATGTCGGCGCCGGGTTTGACAGTCTTGGCCTTGCGCTTTCCATGCACAACGTGTTTACCTTTGAGGAATGTGACCGCATCCGCATTTCTTCGGTGGATGGCACCCATGTGCCGACCGGGGCAAACAACCTGGTCTACCGCAGCGCCCGCGCTGTGTATGACCAGCTGGGCATTCCGCTGCGCGGCCTGCGCATTACCCAGCGCAATGATATTCCCATGGCGCGCGGCCTGGGTTCCAGCTCTGCCTGCATTGTGGCGGGCATTTTGGGTGCCAACGCTTTGCTGGGCAACAAGCTGACCAGCCGCCAGATGCTGACCCTTGCCACCGCCATTGAGGGCCACCCCGATAACGTGGCCCCCGCCATGCTGGGCGGCTTTGTTACCAGTGTGTATGACGAAGGCCAGGTTTACAGCGTAAAAAAGAACATCGATGAACAGCTGGCATTTGCCGCTTTTGTACCGGATTTCCGCCTGCTGACCTCCAAGGCGCGCGCCGCGCTGCCGGATATGGTCAGCCATAAGGACGCCGTGTATAATCTGTCCCGCGCCGCGCTGGCTACCGCCGCGTTCTGCGATGGCGATTACAGCCTGCTTGGCGTGGCAACCAAGGATTCCCTGCACCAGAAATACCGCCTGCCCCTGATCGACGGCGGGGACGAAATGTTTGAACTGGCGCAGGACCTGGGCGCGCTGGCTGTTTATATTTCTGGCGCGGGTCCCACCATTATGGCGGTTGTCCCGCGTGACGATCAGGAATTCTTTGCCCGCGCGCAGGAAGCTCTGCCGCAGAGCGAAAAGCTAAAGCATTTTACCGTTTACCGCCTGCTGCCCGATAACACAGGCGCAACGGTGGAATAAGGGAACAGGGAGGAAGAGGTCTTTATGGGTCTTATCGTACAAAAGTTCGGCGGTACCTCGGTCAAGGATCGTGACCGCATCTTTAATGTTGCGCGCATTGTGGCCAACACCCGCAACCAGGGCAACGATGTTGTTGTTGTTGTTTCTGCCCAGGGGGATACCACCGATGACTTGATTACCAAAGCGGCCGAGATCACCAGTGATCCGTCCCACCGCGAAATGGATATGCTGCTGGCCACCGGCGAGCAGATTTCCATCTCGCTGCTGGCCATGGCGCTGCAGGAAATCGGTGTTCCGTCCGTCAGCCTGACCGGCTGGCAGGCCGGCTTCAACACCGACCGCGCTTACACCAAAGCCCGCATTAAGCGCCTGAACACCGAGCGTGTGGAAAGTGAGCTGGCCCGCAACCGCGTGGTAGTTGTAGCTGGTTTCCAGGGACTGAACCGTTCGGATGATATCACCACCCTGGGCCGCGGCGGCAGCGATACTTCCGCCGTTGCCTTGGCAGCCGCTCTGCATGCAGACCGCTGCCAGATCTATACCGATGTGGAAGGTGTGTATACTGCCGACCCGCGCAAGATTCCCAAGGCTACCCGCCTGAAGGAGATCACCTTTGACGAGATGCTGGAACTGGCATCCCTGGGTGCACAGGTGCTCAACAACCGCAGTGTAGAACTTGCCAAAAAGTATGGCGTCGAGCTGGAAGTTCTGTCCAGCATCAATCCGGTGCCCGGCACCGTTGTTAAGGAGGAAACCAAAGTGGAAGGTATGCTGATCAAAGGCGTTGCAAAAGATGAGGACGTCGCTGTTGTTTCGATCCTGGAAGTTCCCGATGTGCCGGGTATGTCCTTCAAGGTGTTCAGCCTGCTGGCACAGAAAAACATCAACGTGGATATCATTCTGCAGTCTTCCGGCAGCGCTGGCTGCAAGGATGTGATCTTTACCTGCTCCAAGGGCGAAGCTGAAACCGCTCGTGCAGTGCTGGAATCCAACAAGACCCGCTTTGGCACTGATAAGATCACCGTCAACAATGACTGCGCCAAGGTCAGCATTGTCGGTGCCGGTATGCAGAGCCACCCTGGCACGGCTTCCACCATGTTTGAAGCTCTCTACAGCCAGAACATCAACATCCATATGATCTCTACCAGCGAGATCAAGATCAGCGTGATCATTGATAAAGCCGATGCTGACCGTGCTGTTGCCGCCATCCATGATGCTTTCATCCAGTAAGCGATAATATCCATCTGGTGTAAAAAGTTTACAAGTTTCAGCCCCTGCCGCCCGGCGGGGGCTGTTGCCATATCCGGTACGGAATGGTATAATCAAACGCACAGCCGGGTGGGAATCATTCCCGCAAGCCCGGTTGTGCCCAATGTATTCTGCTGCAAAGGAGGTAACATATGGAATATATGGACGAAACCACCCTTGCCCACAAACACACCAGCCCGTGGCTGATTGCGTTCCGGATCATTTTTACCATTGCGCTGGTCTGGTGCATTCTGTTTATCTTTCATAACTCGCTGGAAACCAGCTCCATCTCGTCGGCCCGCAGCCATGAGGTCATGCAAAAAATCAATGCCATCCTGGCACATCTCAATATCGGCCCGCTGAGCGAACATGTTGTGCGCAAGCTGGCGCATTTTTCAGAGTTCACGCTGGAAGGCTTTCTGCTTATGCTCTGCCTGCGGGTTTATACCCGCCGTTTTGTGCGCCATGTCAGCTGGCCCATGCTGGGCGGCATGGCGACCGCGCTGCTGGATGAAACCATCCAGCTGTATGTGCCGGGCCGCACTTCGTCCGTGCGGGATGTGTGGATCGACTTCGGCGGTGTGATTGCCGGTTTGTTCGTGGCCCTGCTGTTGCTGCTCATCGTGCGCGGGCTGACCTCTTTCCATGCCATGAAAAAAGAAAACCGCCGCCTGCGTGCCGAACGGGCCGAGCTGCTACGCCAGCAGCGCGCCGACCGGATCAACACAGCGGATGACCGTCCCGAAAGCCCAGATAGGAGAGAATATTTATGACAGAACAACAGGCGATTGAAGCCCTGCACGCCCTGCCGCGCCTGCCCCGCAGCGGCGCATCCCTGGAGCGTATGCAGGCACTGCTGGACCACCTTGGAAACCCGGAAAAGCAGTTTAAGTGCATCCATATTGCGGGCACCAACGGCAAGGGAACCCTTGCCGCTATGACATCTTCTATCCTGACCCATGCGGGCTACAAAACGGGCCTTACCATCAGTCCGTATGTTCTCAATTTTCGGGAGCGTTTTCAGATCAATGGACAGATGATGTCCCCGCGCACCCTGACCAGCCTGACCCGGAAAGTGCTGGATGCTGCCGATGCCATCATCGCTGAGGGCGGGGAAGGCCCGGTGGAGTTTGAAGCCGTTACCGCCATTGCCTTCCTCTGGTTTGCCCGCCAGAAGTGTGATTTTGCCGTGGTGGAAACCGGCCTTGGCGGCCGCTATGACGCCACCAATGTCATCCCCGCGCCGCTGGTTGCGGCCATTACCCGCATCGGCATGGATCATACCGAAATTTTGGGCGATACCCTTGCCGAGATCGCCGCCGAAAAAGCCGGTATCATCAAAGAGGGTAGCGTGGTTGTCTGCTACCCCGAGCAGCCGGAGGAGGCCATGGGCCCGCTGCTGACCGCCGCGGCCAACGCGCATACCTCGCTGGTGGTGCCGGATACCGCCGATGTGCAGCAGCTCAAGTGCCGCCCGCTGGAAAACTATGTTGATTACGGCGGCTATCGTGCTCTGCTGCAATTCCCCGGCAAGCATCAGGCCAACCATGCCGCTATGGCGGTGGAAATTGCCCTGGCCCTCTGGCGGGAATACCATTACGAGATCCCCGATGAAGCGATTGAAACCGGTCTGCGGGATGCCAAAATGCCCGCACGGATCGAGGTCATGCGCCGCCACCCGTTGCTGCTGCTGGATGGCTGCCACAATGCCGATGGCACCGCAGCCCTTGCTGCAACTCTGAAAGAAGCCGGATATGACGGCAACCTTGTGGCGGTCCTTGGCCTGCTGAAAGATAAGGATCACAGCAAAATGCTGGAAAACCTGGCCCCCTGCTTTGAGAAGGTCTTTACCGTCACGCCAGATAGCCCCCGCGCCATGACGGCAGAAGAACTGGAGGAGGAAGCCAAGTACCATATGGATGCCGAAGCCGCCCCCAGCGTGGCAAAGGCCATCCGCCTTGCGGTGGATTACGCCGATGAAAACAACCTGGCTGGTGTGGTGGTGTGCGGCAGCCTTTACCTTGCTGCTCAGGCCCGTCCGCTGCTGCTCAAAGAAGCGGAAAAGTAACCCCAATTCCAACAAAATATGCGCACAGCGCCCTGTATACTGGGAACATACCCCAGCAGCAGGGCGCTTTTTGCTGCTATTACCAAAAATGAAAGAGGTGGACAACCCCCTTGGCGAAAGTTTGTTTTGTTCCGGCGCAGGGAACATTGGCGGCTTACCTGACCGGTGAGATCGACCACCATGCCGCGCAGGCCCTACGGCGTGAAATTGATGCGCAGATCGATGCCCGCATGCCGGAATTGCTGACGATGGATTTTTCCGGCGTTACTTTTATGGATTCCTCCGGTGTGGGGCTGATTCTGGGCCGCGGACGCCAGATGTCCGGCCTGGGTGGGCGGCTTGTTGTGCAAAACGCACCGGATACCGTGCGCCGCATGCTGGACCTGGCGCATATCCATTACGTTTGATCGTGGGGGAGGTCACATCATGAAAATGCTGAATCAGGTCAAAATGACCTTTGCCAGCCGCAGCGTCAACGAAAGTTTTTCCCGTGCGGCACTTGCGGCGTTTCTGGCCCAGGCGGACCCGACCGTGCCGCAGCTGGCAGATATCAAAACGGCCGTGTCAGAAGCTGTCACCAACTGCATCGTCCATGCCTATCCGGATACCGTCGGCCCCATTACGATGACGGCTGTTTTGTATGAGGGCGGCAATGTGCGCATTACCATATCGGATAAAGGCGTTGGTATCCCGGACGTTGCCAAGGCAATGGAGCCAATGTATACCACCGGCAACCCGGACGAGCGCGCGGGCCTGGGTTTTGCGGTAATGCAGAGCTTTATGGATCGGGTCCATGTATCCTCTGCGCCGGGACGGGGAACACGCGTTACCATGAGCCGTCACCTGGATTCCCGGTGAGTTTTGGCGTGTGCGCTCCTACATAGGGCAGAATCAGCCAGTACAGCAGAGTGGAATCTGTTGACTGTTGCGGATATGCCCGCTAAAACCGGAACGAATCAACGCCTAGTGGCTGGGCAGACGTTCGTTCCCGATTGCAGGGAGGCAGCTGATATGGCAACCGCAAATCCCACCGCACTTTTTACCACATTACCGCGCACGGAGTTCATCCAGAAAAACCTTGGCCTTGTACATTCCTGTGCTGGCCGCTTTACAGGCCGCGGCATCGAATACGAAGAATTGTATTCGGCGGGCTGCCTGGGGCTTGTCAAAGCGTGCGATGGGTTTGACCCGGACCGCGGGGTCTGTTTCTCCACCTATGCGGTGCCGGTCATCTTGGGTGAGATCAAAAAGCTGTTCCGGGACGGGGGAACTGTTAAGGTCAGCCGTTCGATCAAAGAACTTGGATTAAAAGTGACAGCGGAACGGGAACGCCTGATGAAGCTGACTGGCGCAGAGCCAACCGTGGCACAGCTGGCACAAAACCTGGGGGCAACGCCGGAGCAGGTGGCGGTATCCATTCAGGCTGCTATGCCGGTTGTCTCCCTGACCCCGGCGGATGATGAGGACGGAACAAGAGAATGGGATATCCCGGTGGATTCACCGGAAGAAGTATTGGCGGAACGAATCAGTTTGGCGGAAATATTGAAACGACTGAATGAATCCGACCGGCAGCTCATCCGCCTGCGCTTTTATGCGGGCAAAACCCAAAGTAAAACGGCACAAATCCTTGGTACTACCCAGGTACAGATATCGCGCCGCGAACGAAAGATTTTGAAATGGATGCGCAAAGAGCTGACAAGCGAATAAGAAAACACAAAATGATGGCTGTTTTTCCAATTCGGAGCCATAAAAACTGTGCGATTCGACAAAAGTATGACTTCTGCACGTTTTGCCCTTGACGAAGACACTTGCATGTGTTAAAATAACACCACTTTGAATAGCACAGGCGATATCCAATAGGGGTGCCTGGCTGGACAAAGCAGCATCAGAAGATTTGGAAAAACCTCAAAAAAGTTGTTGACAAATCAAACCTGATGTGGTATCCTAATAAAGCTGTCCGAAAGACAGCGGCTGATTGAAAAGATTGTTTAAGAAAATTTCAAAAAAGTACTTGACAAACAGGACTTGATGAAGTAAAATAAACAAGCTGTTTCAAACAGCGCAGGACCTTGAAAATTGAACAATACTGAAACTTGTGGAACCTTAAA
>NZ_JAQFEN010000020.1:0-27335 GCF_027689445.1 Gemmiger qucibialis
ACTGTCCAGCGGCTTATGAAAGAGTTGGGCTTAGTTTGCCGTGTCAGAATGAAGAAGTATCGCTCTTATAAGGGAGAAGTGGGCAAAATCGCACCAAATCTGCTAAATCGGGATTTCCATGCCGAAAAGCCAAATCAGAAATGGGTCACGGATGTGACGGAGTTCAGCCTGTTTGGAGAAAAGCTCTATCTGTCCCCGATTCTCGATCTGCACAGTAGCGATCTGGTCAGTTACACCATATCGGATCGTCCTGTACTCAGCATGGTAACCACCATGCTTGACGAGGCGTTTGCAAAGATCCCGGCCGGAACAAGCCTGATTCTCCACTCTGATCAGGGTTGGCAATATCAGCACAAGCAGTACCAGCGGATGCTCCGCGAGAAGGGTATCCGACAGAGCATGAGCCGCAAGGGAAACTGTCTGGACAATGCTGTGATAGAAAATTTCTTCGGACTGCTCAAAAGTGAACTGTTATATCTGCAAGAATTTCAATCCATGGAACACTTCAAACAGGAACTGATCGAATATCTGGATTACTACAACAACCGCAGGATCAAGGCAAAGCTAAAGGGCTTGCCGCCTGCAATTCACAGACAGCAAGCCCTTTCGGCTGCTTGAATAATTTTTACTTCAAAATATTGTCTAACTTTTGGGGGGTCACTTCATGAGGCATGGAGACTTTTTATTATACTGATTGGTATTAACGTCTACATGCTATGTTACAGAAAAAAGCAAACGTTATTTTTGTAGGCGATACAAAAGATTATCCATAATATCGTTCCACGAGTTCCATCTTTGAATATTTGAAATAAGATTCTCGTGATACAGTGATGGACTTATGCCGAGTAGGTTGAAAAGAACGATGCGGTACAAAAAGCTTATTTTAATTGAGTACAAGACAGATTCTGGCCCGTTCAAATAAGAACCAGAGCAGTTCCTCTTTATATGCATGATGCGAACTCGACTATTTACTAATGATTTAAGGAATGTTTCAAAGCAACTATTTATCTCATTCTCAAAAATATCGGAACCGTATGTTGTTATAAGTGCTCGGAGACAATCACGTAAAGAGGTGCCTTGTTTTCCTGGATTTAGACTCTCAAAAAGAGGACTATTAGCCTTCACGATTTCAACGACTGGTTCAGCTAATTCGATCAAAAAAGCACATCTCAAATCGACAGGCTGATTCGTATCACATAGGGAATAGAGGTATACCTGATGCGCAACATCAAGATCTTCCAAAATACCTTTCCACTTTTCGTAAAGGGCAGGTGTTAGAACTTTTGAAAAGTCAAGCAAATAGTTGCTGGAAAAGAGAATTTTGTTAGAATGAAAATAGGCTAATCGTCTCCTCATAAAATGTTCTGCGCATTCCTTAAGATTGGGAGGTACACATCCGGCAGAGTCTTGAAACTCAATTGAGATTAGATTCATAAAGTAACCATCAAAAAGCATAAGCAAACGCTCTACTTTTGTAAGCACAGCTATTAAATCATCAACTAATTGCTCAGACGTGAAGTCGATTTCAATTTTTCGGACAGTAAATTGCTCTATATGAATACGGACGGATTTGTGAATCAAAAAATCAATTTCATATAGCTTTTTCAATGTGTTAATTTCGTTTTTATAAATAGCGGTCAATGTTTTGCATCGCATAGGTTGTTCCATTTGTCTTAACCTTTATCCCTCCGCATATTCGCTCGGCGTTTTCCCATAAAAATCTTTGAATTTTCGCGAGAAAAAGTAGGGGTCATCAAAACCTACGGCGGCAGCTACTTCCTTGATATAGACCTGCTTATTACTGCGGATCATCTCACCGGCGCGTTTCATGCGCACCTCGTTGATGTACTGGAACAGGCCGGTGCCGGTTTCTTTGGAGAACAGGCGGCTCAGATATTCCCGGTTCAGCCCTACATAGTCGGCAATGCCGTCCAGCGTCAGTTTGTCCATATAATGCGCGTTTACATAGATGATGACGGCCTGCACCTCTTTTTTGAATTTGCTCAAGGCAATTTTGCTAAGTCCCATGCGTTCCTGCAAAATCAAGCAGAGCAGTTGTTCAAGAGCCTCCGCGGTGGGGGCTTTTTCTATTTCCTTAAAGGTTTGCTCCAGTGTCTCCTGCGGAATCATATTCTCGCCGGGACGCTCCAGCAACAGATGGCAGGCTTCACGGACGCGCTGCGGCGGCATACAGAGCGCCGCGCAGTTCTGAAAGAAGGTGTGAACGGCAATCTGCATCTGCAACTCATCGGCATTTTGCGCTGCTGCTGCGGTGGCCTTGGACAGTTCTGCCTGAGAGACATGGAAGGGTTGGGCGGTAACTGTGTGTGCCGTTGCCTTTATGGGAGCGCTGCGCCCTACATAAAAGGCGAGAGCTTTGGAATCCTCGCACAGTTGGTAGTCTTGGCGGAGTTTGGCCAGTGAAATGGGCTTGTCGTGGTATATGATGACTGGCGCATCCAGAAAATATGTTGTGACCTGCCGTTGCAAGCGGGCAAGTTTCTTATCCAGAGTACGCCCGGAGGCTACAAGGCTTTCATTGCTGATCAACCCGCAGATTTCATCCTCATGGGTGTGCAGAAATACTTTGCCGCTGATTTCATCGAAAACCTCGGTAATTAAGTCGGTCACAGCATCCAGCGCGGGCATAGGATGAGTTTTTGCGGGAATTAAAGTGACGGTAAACAGCCGGACGGGAAAGGCCAGCGGTTCCGGCAGCATGGAAAACGGATTAGCCGCAGGGGAGGGCTCAGCAGTGGACGTTACCCATTGAGCGCAGTGAATCAGGGCATTCTCCTTTTTCTGCGCTTCAATGGCAAAGGATCGGTGGTCCTCTTCCGTCTGGCGTTGCTGCTGGACACGAAGCAAATCGGCCATCTTTTCCAGATGCTCGCCGATGCTTTCCCCGTTCATATTGATTTTCAGGAAGTAGTCATAGGCACCGTCCGTTAGGGCTGTGCGCACGGAATCAAAATCGGAATAGTTGCTCAACACCAGAATCGGACCGGTAAAGCTGCGCTTTTTCAATTCATGAATGAGTGCAAGCCCATCCATGCCGGGCATTTTCAAGTCCGTAATAACCGCATCAATGTGCTGTGTCTCTACAATGTGCAGCGCTTCCTGCCCATTACTGGCTGTTGCCGCCAGAAGAAAGCCGTTCTTGCCCCACTCCACGGCGGACTGGAAAGCAACCTTAATCAGCGGTTCGTCATCTACAAGCAATAAATTATACATTGTGTTACCTCAACGAATGGCTTCATTTGGAATACGGAGAATACATTGTGTGCCGATGCCGGGGGCGCTTTCAATCGTAAGGCCGTATTCATTTCCGTAGTGTAGACGCATACGTTCATCTACGTTGCTTAATCCGATGCCGGAGAAGCGCTCAGAATTTTTCTCCTTGATGGCACTGGGGTCAAAACCGCAGCCGGTATCGGAGATATGAATGGTAAGCAAATTCTCGCTCACGGTGGCACGGACGGTGATGGTGACAAAATCATCTTCATCCGCCGTGCCGTGCAGGATGGAGTTCTCTACAAGCGGCTGCAAAATAAAGCGCGGCACAGTCCAGTATCCGGCAGCATCTTCAATTTGATATTCCATCTCAAAGCGCCCTGCGTAACGCAGCTGCTGGATGTCGCAGTAGTTCTTCAGGTTGCGCAGCTCATCATCAAACGGAATCAATTCATCCTTTTTAATAAGGGTGCTTTGCAGCAGAGAAGAGAGGGCATCAATACCATGGCTGACCGGGGTAACATGATTGAGTGTGGCAATCCACTTTAAGGTGTTCAGGGTATTGAACAGGAAGTGCGGGTTGATTTGATATTGCAGAGTCTGCAATTCCAACTCGCGCATTTTGCGCTGATCATCGCTCCAGCGCTGCGCCAGCAGACCAATTTCGTTGACCATGTTGTCGATGGTGCGCGCCAGAAATCCGAGTTCGTCGGGGCTGGGATCATTGATTTTCAGCCCGATTTCCTCATCGCTTTTCGCATTGCAGGCGGCAACCATATTATCAATGGGGTGCATGACGCTGCGGTAGACAAGCAGTGTCAGGAACACACTGACAACGACTAGCACTGCGGCCAGCGCAATAAGCATCATATTGATGGTTCTTGTGCCGTTGGTAATGTAGGCCTGCGGAATCGTGGCCGCCAGATACACATTATAGGTTGTGTTGTATTTGAAAATTGTCAGTGTATCTACGCCGTTCAGCTCACATAAAAAGTTGTTTTCACCCGCCTGCCGAAGCGCCGTGATCTGCTGGAAAATCGGGTCATCGGCCAAATCTTCTCCCAGCAGTTCCGCGTTCTGAGAAGATACCACATTGCCGGCGGCATCAATCAGCAGGAAGTTGGACCCCTCGCCAAAGGAAACATCGGTAAATATGTAGCGGCTTAGCTGGGATTCGTCAATGTACAGCATGATATACCCCAGCGGCGTGCTGGTGTGGTGCATATCATAGATTTTACGGCCAATGACAATTTTATCGTTGGCGCGGTAAGTGTGGATGTATTGCAGACTATCCTGTGGAGAGGCGGCCTCAATATTATCCAACAATTCATTAAAACGCTGAGGTGTAATATCGTCATAGCCCAAATCGTAGATGACTGTGCGGTCATTGGAAACGACGCGGATGTTTTTAAGGTGTGTGCTCTGAAAAGGAATTGTGACGATCATTTCACCAATACCGCTTACAATACCACTCGTAAGGGGGTGCCCATTATTGACAGATGCGACACCATTCTGTACAGTATCAGATACGGAGATGGAACCTATGTAGTCGCTATAAATGCCAAGCTGGGTAGACATATTATTATTGAGTAGTTCGATAGTTTGTAAGGCAGCCTGTTTGACCTTTTCGTTCATGGATTGGGTGTATGCACGGTAAGAAAAAATACCAATCGTGATGACGGGAACAAGAGAAATAATCAAAAATGTCACAAACAGACGGGTGCGAAGCTTGATTCGTCGCAACACATTGGGGGAAAACCCACGCGTTTTTTGTGCATTTAGTGACATATATAGGCCTCCGTTTGTGCAAAGTGACTACAATCTATCCATACATTACCTGAATTATAAGGGTAACGACAGAAAAAGTCAATAAAATCCATCTTTAAGTAAAGGGAATACATTTATCAAATCCGGTTTGCCCGATATAATAAGAGTGCAATCAGGGAACGACAGATGAGCCGCATCCCAAACAAAGAAGGAATAATTTTTAGGAGGAAAACCATGAAAAAAGCAATCAGCATGATGCTTGCCACTGCAATGGCAGCTACCTGTCTGGCAGGCTGCGGCAGCGCAGCATCTTCCAGCGCAGCAGCATCCAGCGAGGCCGTCTCTTCCGAAGCAACGTCCGCCGCTACCAGCGAAGCCTCTACCGGTGAGAAGACCTTTGAGAACAATGAACTGAACATCGCGGTGTTCGAGGGCGGCTACGGTTCCGCGTACTGGGACGAAATCATCAAACGCTTCGAGGATGCCTATCCCGGCGTCACTGTCAATATGCAGATCAGCCCGAAGATTGGCGACATCATCCGCCCGCAAATCGTGGCAGGTAATGTGCCCGACTTCATCTCGATGAACGACAACGACTCCACCGGCCTGATTTCCTCTATGGTCAAGGAGCATGCGCTGATGGATCTGTCCGATGTCTTTGAGGAGGGCGGCATTGATGATGACACCCCGCTGAAGGATCAGGTTATCGATGGTCTGCTGGATTCTGCCAAGTGCTCTCCCTACGGCGATGGCAAAATCTACATTGCCCCGTTTGATGCCAGCCCGATGGGTCTGGTTTACAACAAGACTCTGTTCGAAGAGAACGGCTGGGAAACACCTGTGACCTGGGATGACTTCTTTGAACTGGGCGACAAGGCCAAGGAAAAGGGTATCGCACTGTTTACCTATCAGGGTATCTACCCCGGCTACCTTGAGAGCATGCTGTGGCCCGCACTGGCTTCTGCCACCGGCATCGACAACATGAAGGCAATCGCCTCCTACACGCCCGGCTCCCTCAGCTCTGATGAGGCCCTCAAGGTCTTCCAGAACATGGCAAAGATCGGCACCGATGGCTACCTGATGGATGGCACCGTTGCTCTGAACCATACCCAGAGCCAGACTGACATGATGATGAACAAGGCTCTGTTCATCCCCAACGGCAACTGGATGGAAGGCGAAATGGCCGATGCTCCCCGTGCTGACGGCTTTGAGTTTGGTCTGACCTGCGCACCCGTTCTGGATGACGGCGAGGCCCGCTATGTTATGAGCTCCGTTGAGCAGTTTGAGATTCCTGCCAACGCCAAGAACCCCGAACTGGCAAAAGAGTTCCTGCGCTTCCTGTACACTGAGGATTCCGTTAAGCTGTTCGCAGAAAAAGCCAACGGCATCTACGCTCTGAAGAAGGCCAACGAGATGGTCAAGGGCATCGTTACCGATGGTGTCTACAACATGAACGACATCTATCAGGAAGGCACGTTCATGGTCTTCGGTTGGGATGCAATGCCCGACACCAGCAAGGTTGTTATCGCTGATTCCGTCTTCAATGTTGCCAGTGACGTTATGAATGGTGACATGACTGCCGAGCAGTGGCGTGACGGCATCGAGGCTGCTTTCGAGGAGATTGCTGCTTCCAAGTAAGCTGAATTGCTGAATTTCCACTGACCAAAGTAAGATTGACCCTGCCGAGTAAACGCCATGCGAACTTGGCAGGGTTCTTTTTAAGGGGGAAACTTGTTTGAAAAACCGCCAAAATCGCCAAAAAAAGGCGCAGCCGCTTCCCGTACTGTTTATCTGCATCAGCGTTCTGCCTGCCGTGATCCTAACTCTTATGTTCACGATCTGGCCTACGGTGCAGGCATTATATCTTTCTTTTACCAATGCGACCTCTCTGGGGCTTAACAACAAATTTGTGTGGCTGGATAACTATATCTATATGTTCCACGACAAATCTTTCATTCAAGCACTTAAAAACACAGCAAAGCTGATGGCGGTTGTTCCCGTTATCACAATTTTCTGTAGTCTGGTGCTGGCATTCGTTTTGAACCAGTGCAAGCTGAAAGAAATGGTCTTGTATCGCACGATTTTCTATTTCCCGAACATCGTTTCTCTGACCGTTGTAGGTATTATCTGGAGTTTTGTGTTCCACCCGAATGTGGGCATCGTCAATAAGATTCTCGGTGCTGTCGGGCTGGAGAGCTTGCAGCGTTCCTGGCTGGGCGACAGCAAGACCGCACTTTGGTGTATCGCGTTCACGCTGCTGTGGCAGGCTGCCGGTTACTACATGGTCATGCATATCGCGGCTATGGACGGCATTTCGCCGGAAATCTACGAGTCCGCAACGCTGGACGGTGCCAGCGCATGGCGCAAGCTCGTCAGTATTACGATGCCTCTGATGAAAGATATTATCGGCATCACCTTTGTTCTGGCACTTTCCGGCACCATCAACCTGAGTTTTGTGCTTTCGCAGGTCATGACTGGGGGCGGTCCTAACGGTGCATCCAGCGTTCTGCTGCAATATATGTACACGCAGGGCTTTGTCAACGGCAACTTTGGCTATGCCATGGCTATCACGGTCTTTACGCTCGCCATCTCCGTGGCGCTGTCCATGCTGTCCCGCAAATTGACCGATGCTTCCGAAGGAGGTCAGTAATATGACACAAAATGAAAAAAGCAAAATCAGAGCAAAGGTCATCAAGTGGGTGACGCGCCTGTTCCTGATTTTGGTTGCCATTATCATGCTGTACCCTCTGGCGTGGAACGTCGTTTCTTCGTTCAAAACCAGTACAGAGTTTCTGACGGATCCCTTTGCATGGCCGCAGGGACTTGCATGGGATAACTACGTCCGCGCTTATGAAAAATCTAACCTTGCTGCCAACATCGGCAACTCGATTTATGTCGTGCTGGAAACACTGGTCATTATTGTGATCTGCGTTGTGCCGTGTTCTTACTGCCTTGTGCGGTATAAGTTCCCCGGCGCGAAGCTGATTTTGAACATCTACATGGCGGCCATCTTCATTCAGGCCACTTATATTATGATTCCGCTGTTCTTGCAGATGAACAAGCTGAACCTGCTCAACAGCCTGACGGCGCTGGGTGTACTGTATGCAACGATGCAGTTCCCGTTTGCTATCTTCCTGCTGACCGGCTTCCTGCGCAGCATCCCGCGCGATTACGAGGAAGCTGCCATGATTGATGGCTGCGGTCCGTTCCGCATTCTGACGAGCATTATCATTCCTATGTGCAAACCCGGCATCGTGACAGTCTGCATGATCTCCGCTATGGCTGCATGGAACGAATACCCGGTGGCTCTCGTTATGGTTACCGATCCGACCAAGGCTACGCTGCCTGTCGGCCTTGCCAACCTGTATGAGATCCAGCGCTACGCTACCGACTGGGGCGCGTTGTTCGCAGCCCTCGTGCTGGCACTGATTCCCACCGTCATCCTCTTCATCGTCGGCCAGAAGCAGCTCGTGCAGGGCTTGAGCGTCGGCGGCGTTAAGGGCTAAACAAAATCGAATAGGTTAGGAGAACCGATATGCTGCCCCCAAAACATTGCAACATCAATTTAACCGGCCCAATACCCCGCTGGGATGAAGCAATTCCACTGGGAAACGGCATACTCGGTTCTCTTTTTTGGGGACCGATGGAGCACCTGCGCATTTCCGTGGACATTGCCGGACTGTGGCTGCGTCGCCGCCCGGAGGAAAAACTCGATAAAGAATTTACCTATGCAAAACTGGTAGAGCTTGCACGGAAAGGCGATGTGGCAGAAACACGCCGTATCTTTGATACGCCCTACGCCCGCCCGACACCTACAAAAATCCCCGCGGGACACTTGTTCTTGGATGGACTGCCGCGGGGCAGCTATCAGGCAAGCCTTGATTTGGGCACGGCGGTGGCATCCTTTTCCCAAAGCGGCAGAACCATTCTGCGCGCCTGCCTCTGTATGGGGCGGCCTGTGGGTGTACTGATGTTGCCGGAAACATACCGAGATGTAACCCTTACGGTGGAGCGCCCCTCTTTCGGGAATGGCACGCAGGCAGCCGAAGCGGGCAACAGCGTGTCCCCTGGCAGCTTGCAGCAACTCGCCCTGCCGGATGCCAACCTCGAAACGGAGGACGGCATGATTGGCTTTTTCCAAAAGGTCGATGATAGAACTGCCTATACGCTGCTCTGCAAAAAATGCGGCACAACGCTGTATTATACCGCCGTGCAGGCAGAAAACGTAGAAAAAGCAAGCCAACTGGCGAAGCTGGAACTATGTGCAGCAGAAGATATGGGTGCAGAGAAGCTGCTGCAACAGCATAAACGCTGGTGGCAGCAATACTGGGGCAAAAGCAGTTTGCAGCTGCCGGATGAAACACTCGAACAGCTTTGGTACCGCGCCAATTACTTTTTGGCAGCGGGTTCCGAGCCGGGCAATGCCCCGATGCCGCTGCAAGGGGTATGGTGCGCGGATGACGATCAGCTCCCACCGTGGAAAGGTGATTACCACAACGACCTCAACACCCAATTCACCTACTGTCACTATCTGACTGCCAACCACCCGGAGCAGGGAAAGGTGTTTCTTGATTATCTCTGGTCGCTGCGCCCGCAGGCGGCAAAGTTTGCCCGTGCATTTTACGGCACAGCAGGGGAGTGCCTGCCCAGTGTCATGGACATTGACGGCGGTGCGCTCGGCGGCTGGCCGATGTATTCTCTGTCACCGACCAATCAAATCTGGCTCTGCCAGATGTTTTATGAATACTACCGCCTGACGGGGGATAAAGAGTTTCTGCGCACCCGTGTGGAGCCTTACTTTACCGCCACGGCAGCCTGCCTGGAAGAACTCCTGCAAGAAGGCCCGGACGGAAAGCTGGTTTTACCGGTCTCGTCCTCACCGGAAATTCACGATGATGAGGCAGCCTCATGGCTGACTCCTAACAGCAACTACGATCTAGCGCTGCTGCACTATCTGTTCCACACTCTGGTACAGATCGAGTACCAGCTTGGCAACCCCCGCGGCTATTGGCATGCAATGGAGGCCAAACTTGCTCCGTTGAGCGTAGATACAGAAACCGGGCTGATGCTTTCGCCCAATGAAACCTTGCAGGAAACGCACCGCCATTTTTCCCACGCTATGGCAATCGAACCGCTGTGTATGCTGCGCTATGAAAACCCGCAGGATCGAAGCGTAATAGATGCAACGGTAGACCATCTTGTACATCTCGGCAGCGGGCAGTGGGTAGGATTCTCCTTCGGCTGGATGGCACTTTTGCAGATTGCCCGCAGCAATGGAAATGGAGCTTTGTATGAGCTGCACCGCTTCGCAGAGCATTTCCTGAGCCGGAACGGATTTCATTTGAACGGCGACTACAAAAACAGCGGCGTTTGTGATTTCCACTATCGCCCCTTTACGCTGGAAGCGGATTTTCTGGCGGCACACGCCGTACAGAAAATGCTGTTGCGTTCCGAAAAGAATCATATCGAGGTTTTACCGGCCTGCCCGCAGGGCTGGAAAAATGAACCTGTTGCATTTCAGAATTTGCGGGCAGAAAATGGTCTGCTGATTTCTTATCAGCGGACAGCAGACGGCAAGCACAGCCTTACCGTAAAAGCAACACAGGACGGAAGCTGGTATCTTTGCAACACGCATTGCTGGGTCACCTTGCAGGCCGGACAAACTCAATCTTACCAATGGACGGAGGAAAACAAGAAATGAATACCAAAGGTCGTGTAACGATTCCCACCGATATGGACGCAGTACCCGAAACCCTTGACCTGCTCAAGCGCTGGGGCGCGGATGCCATCCGCGACTGCGACGGCACCGAGTTCCCGCAGGAGCTGAAGGACACCGGCGCCAAGATCTACGCCACCTACTACACCACCCGCAAGGACAACGCCTGGGCCAAGGCGAACCCCGATGAAACCCAGCAGTGCTACATTATGACCCCGTTCTATACCGCCGAGGACGGCGCGCTGACCATCCCCCTGATGACGGGCATCAGCCGTGAGCTGATGAAGGTCAACGACCGCGACGACATCACCCGCTGGTGGGAGGTCATCGACCGCACGACGGGCGAGCCGTTGGATGCCGCCGCGTGGCATTATGACGCAGCAACCGAGAGCGTTGTCATCGACGCTCCCGCCGCCTACCACGAGTACACGGTCAGCTTTTTGGCATACCTGATTTGGGACCCCGTCCACATGTACAACTCGGTCATCAACGACTGGAAGGATGTCGAACATCAAATTCCGTTCGATGTACGTCAGCCCAAGACCCACGCCTACACAATGCGCCGTCTGCGCGAATATCTCGAGAGCCACCCCTATGTCAATGTCGTGCGCTTTACGACCTTCTTCCACCTGTTCACGCTGGTGTTTGACGAGCTGCGCCGCGAGAAGTACGTGGACTGGTACGGCTACTCGGCGTCCGTTTCTCCCTATATTTTGGAGCAGTTTGAGAAGGAAGTTGGCTACAAATTCCGCCCCGAGTTTATCATCGATCAGGGCTACTACAACAACCAGTACCGCGTGCCCACCAAGGAGTACAAGGACTTCCAGGCGTTCCAGCGCCGCGAGGTCGCCGGTCTGATGAAGGAAATGACCGACATCGTCCACGAGTACGGTAAGGAAGCGATGATGTTCTTGGGCGACCACTGGATCGGCTGCGAGCCGTTCATGCCCGAGTTCCAGCAGTCCGGCGTGGATGCCATTGTCGGCAGTGTCGGCAACGGCAGCACCCTGCGCCTGATTTCCGACATCCCCGGCGTCAAGTACACCGAGGGACGATTCCTGCCCTACTTCTTCCCCGATACCTTCCACGAGGGCGGCGACCCTGTGCGCGAAGCCAAGGAGAACTGGGTCACCGCTCGCCGCGCCATCCTGCGCAAGCCCATTGACCGCATCGGCTACGGAGGCTACCTGAAGCTGGCCTGCGAGTTCCCGGAGTTCCTCGACTATGTCGAGAGCGTCTGCAACGAGTTCCGCGAACTGTACGAGAACATCAAGGGCACGACCC
Organism: Gemmiger qucibialis; assembly: GCF_027689445.1. Lineage (NCBI taxonomy): Bacteria > Bacillati > Bacillota > Clostridia > Eubacteriales > Oscillospiraceae > Gemmiger > Gemmiger qucibialis. The sequence goes on from NZ_JAQFEN010000020.1 coordinate 12,002, forward strand.
CCTACTGCGTCAAGACCGTGGCTGTGCTGAACAGCTGGGGGCAACAGCGCGCGTGGGGCTGCCACATGGTTCACCATGCGCTGTACCAGAAGCAGAATTACAGCTATGCGGGCGTTATCGAAGCGTTGTCCGGTGCGCCGTTTGATGTGAAGTTTATCAGCTTTGACGACATCAAGGCTGACCCGAAGGTGCTGGACAGCATTGACGTCCTTATCAACGTCGGTGACGGCGACACCGCCCACACCGGCGGCAAGGTCTGGGAGGATCCTGATATTTCCGCTGCCGTCAAGGGCTTTGTCCACCGCGGCGGCGGTCTGATTGGTGTCGGCGAACCGGGCGGTCACCAGTATCAGGGGCGCTATTTGCAGCTGTCCGCGCCGCTTGGTGTAGAGAAAGAAACGGGCTTCACCCTGAACTACGACAAGTACAACTGGGACGAGCACCGCGACCACTTCATTCTGGCCGACTGCCCCGACCATGACGTGGACTTCGGCGAGGGCAAAAAGAGCATCTTCGCACTGGAAGGCACCGAGATTCTCATTCAGCGTGACAAGGAAGTCCAGATGGCTGCGCATGAGTACGGCAAGGGGCGCGGTGTGTATATCAGCGGTCTGCCGTACAGCTTTGTGAACAACCGCGTGCTGTACCGCGCCATCCTGTGGGCTGCCCACGATGAAGCCGACCTGCACAAATGGTTCAGCACGAACTACAATGTGGAAGTCCATGCCTACGTTAAGAACGGCAAGTACTGCGTGGTCAACAACACCTACGAACCGCAGGACACGACCGTTTACACCGGCGACGGCAGCTGCTTCGATCTGCATCTGGATACCAATGAGATCAAGTGGTACAGCATTGAGGGATAATAGAATGAGAACACCCGAAGAACAGATCCGCTATGCGGCCTCTATCACGCCCAGCCCGCGCCAGCTGGCATGGCAGCAGCTTGAATTTTACGCCTTTACCCATTTCGGCATGAATACCTTCACGAACCGCGAGTGGGGCGATGGCACCGAAGACCCGGCGCTGTTCAACCCCGATGCGCTGGATGCCGACCAATGGGTCGCCGCAGTCAAAAGTGCCGGTATGAAGGCACTGATTTTGACCTGTAAGCACCATGACGGCTTCTGCCTGTGGCCGAGCGCCTACACCGAGCACAGCGTAAAAAACAGCCCGTGGAAGAACGGACAGGGCGATGTTGTGCGCGAGGTATCGGATGCCTGCCGGCGCGGCGGTATCAAGTTTGGTGTCTATCTCTCCCCGTGGGATCGTTACGATGCACGCTATGGGCAGGGAAAACCGTATGATGATTATTTCGTTTCCCAGCTGACCGAGCTTGCAACAAACTACGGAGACATTTTCTGCTTCTGGTTTGACGGTGCCTGTGGCGAGGGCAAAAACGGCAAAAAGCAAATTTACGATTGGGAACGCTACTATGCGGTGCTGCGTAAATTGCAGCCGAATGCGGTTTTGAATGTCTGCGGCCCCGATGTGCGCTGGTGCGGCAACGAGGCCGGGCATTGCCGGAAAGCAGAGTGGAGCGTGGTTCCCGCTGAGCTGCGGGATGCCGAGCGCACGGCATCTAAATCGCAGCAGGCGGATGACGGAGAATTCTCCCGTAAAATCGACTCTCAAGACGAGGACATCGGCAGCAGAGAGGTCATCCGCAATGCAAGAGAACTTGTCTGGTATCCGTCCGAGGTGGATACTTCCATCCGAACGGGTTGGTTTTACCATCCGGAGGAGGACACTGACGTGCGCACGGCAGACGAATTGCTGGACATCTATCTGGATGCCGTTGGTGCGAATGCAAGTCTGCTGCTGAACATTCCACCCGATACGCATGGCCGTATTGCCGCACCGGACTGCGCCAGCCTTGCGGAGCTGGGTGCTAAAATCCGCCAGATTTTTGCCAGCAACGTAACAGAAAAGGCGGCAATTACGGCAGATTCCGCGATTGCGCAGCACCCCATCACACAGGCTGTAGACGGTATGGCAGATACCTATTGGCAGGCTGCCTACGGACAAGAATCCGATACGATTACTTTGAAATTCCCGAAGCCGCAGAAGGTTTCTTGTGTTGTTCTGGGGGAGCATCTGCCGACAGGGCAGCGCATCGAAAGAGGTGAGATTTGGGCAGATGAAAGCAAGGTTGCCGAATTTACGGTAGTTGGACATAAACGTATCTGCCGCTTCGCCCCTGTGGAAGTGCTGACGCTTACCATAAAGATTACAGCTTCTCGCACAGAACCAACTCTACGGCTGCTGGCAGTCTATCAGTGAGGATGTATGTGATGAAAGAAATTTTGACCGCGTGGCAATGGGATGGCCCAGTGTCAGAACCGATTCCCTACGGAGAGGGTCATATTAACCAGACGTATGCCATCACGGTAACGTCAGAGCAGGGGGCAAAACGCTACATCCTGCAAAAAATCAATACCGATACATTCAAAGACCCGGCAGGTCTTATGGAAAACATCTGCGGTGTGACGGATTTTCTGCGCGAAAAAGCCAAGCAGCGCGGGGCTGACCCGGCGCGTGCCACGCTCCATGTGGTGCCTACCAAAGAGGGAAGGCCTTATTACCAAGCTGCCGATGGCGGCTGCTGGCGTGTCTATGACTTTGTGGAGGATACTGTCTGCTTGCAGCAGGTGCAGTCCGCCGAGGATTTTTACCAGAGCGCCGTTGCATTTGGCAACTTCCAGCATCAGCTTGCCGACTATCCGGCTCATACCCTGCATGAGACAATCCCGCACTTCCACGACACGCCCAAGCGCTTCGCTGATTTCCAGCGCGCCGTGGTTGAGGACCGCATGGGCCGCGTAGCCCAGGTGCAGCGCGAGATCGAGTTTGTCCGCGCCCGCGAAGCAGAGTATCACGTTATGGTGGATCTGTTGGCGGCAGGCAAGCTGCCGTTGCGAGTTACTCACAACGATACCAAGCTGAACAACATCCTGTTCGATAAAACAACCGGCGAGGGGCTTTGCGTCATCGACCTTGACACGGTCATGCCGGGTCTTGCTGCCAATGATTTTGGCGATTCCATCCGCTTTGGTGCTAACCACTGCGCCGAGGACGAAGCTGACCTCACGAAAGTGAATTTCAGCATGGAACTGTTCGAAATTTACACAAAGGGCTTCTTGCAGGCAGCAGGGAAATCGTTCACCCCGCTGGAAAAGCAGACCCTGCCGTGGGGTGCTAAGTTGATGACGATGGAGTGCGGAATGCGTTTCCTTGCCGACTATCTGGAGGGAGACCACTACTTCCACATCAACTACGAACAGCAGAATCTCAATCGCGCCCGTACCCAGTTTAAGCTGACTTCCGGCATGGAAGAAAACTGGGATGCCATGCAGAAAGTAATTGAAAAATATTGCTGATGCCACTAATCTGCTTTTTCATTTTGCGTTTTGCATAGTGGAGTAGAGTGCATTATGCAAACTCGTGTTTTCTCCTTCTTTAACTCCCGCGCCTAACAAGCGCGGGAGTTGCTTATTCTAAAGGATAAAAATAGAGCCGCTTCAAGCGTTGCACTTATGCAATACGCTTGAAGCGGCTCTGTTATATTAGCGGTAGTAAAGCTCGATTTCTTGGATGCTTGGATCGGTTTGCCCCTTGCTATTTTTCGTAGTGTCTTCCTGCAATCCAGTAATCAAGACCTTGAATTTGGAACTGGTCGTTTCTGGCAGGGAAATGGTTTTGGATGTGCCAATCGTGCCGCTATAGGTACTGATTGTAGTGTATTCCGTACCATTCCATGCTTGGAACTCTAAGCCGGTAATTCGTTCGGATGCCCAATTTGGAACAATATTTTCTGTGATGGTTACGCTGTTAAAGGTCTGCTCAGAGCCAAGATTGAATTCCAGCCATGCAGGAAGATCCGAGTTGGCAGCAGCCCAGCGGGAACCCTGAGAGGCATCGCCGTCATTTACTTTGGATGCGGGGCAGGAGGGGTGCGAAGAGCTGGCGGAAACGGACTTATTCAAAAGCAGATTCTGCGGCTCACGAATTACGGGAACTTTGTATACCTCAAATTCAACGATGCTGGGATCGGTTTCGCCACGGCCATGCGTACTTGTGTCGGCGCGGAGGCTGGTGATTTCCATTCTAAGATGGGATGCAGTCACAGTGTCGAACGTGAAATCTTTCCCTTCGCCGATTTCGCCGTCATAGGTGTAAATTGTTTGATAACCATCCGCCGTAGGAATCTGCAAGTTGAAGGAGGCAATTCGGGGAGATGCCCACCCGGATACAATATTTTCAGTAAGGACAACCTTATTAAAGGTAGTATCCTTGCCAAAATCAATATCCAGCCAGATGGGAAGATCCGAGTTGGCGGCGGCCCAGCGAGAATTCTGAGAATAGATGCCGTCAACCATTAAATCGGGAGTCAAGGATTCATGGGAATTGTTAGAGGTTACAGTTTTGCCTAATGCAAAATTGGATGGATTATTATATTCGCCCTGCTGGTACTCGTGAACACCGATGTCAGGAGCATTACCCCAATACAGCTGAGTGCCATAGAAATCAGTGGTTCCCATCTGGGGAACATAGATGCCTGCATCGATCAGCGGAGAACTTGCATTGAGCTTGTAGCCATCCCAAACTGTAGCACCACTCAGAATGCCATCGCTGTTCTGCTGAGGAGTCTGTCCGGGATTCACCATATCGGGATTCTCAGTGACTTTATAGTCGTCGGCTGGTTCATATTGGGAATGGATACCACTGGCTTCGTAGAAACAGTTATGGCTGAATGTGACAGAACCGAGATTCCCGAGATAGCGTTTGGTATCGTGCCATGTTGTGGTGGTTGTGGTACTTTTATTATAGAAAACATTGTTGTAGAAATAAGTTTGCGATTTGAAAGGATCACGGTGCATGAATGTGGTTCTGGCACCATCATACATGATTACGTTGTTTACAAAGTAGGCAGGAGTTGCATTGGCGGTAAGGAAATACTTGATGATAAAGTCGCCACCGTCATCGCTGATATTGTAGCGGATTATATCATTGGTATTGCGCCCCATGTACAACATCCAGCCACAGGGATTGTTGTGCGAGTAGTTGAACTGGTAGACAACATTTTTTAGTGCAGAATCCATATCATAGGGGCTGCCGTCCGCGTTCGTCGAAGGCCCATTATAAACTTCATTGTACTGCAAGACGGAGTTCTCACATTTCCAAGGGTACAGAGCAACAGTAGGACGGAAATTGGGATACCGCTTTAGGAAGCCATCAACAACATTATATTCAACGACGGCATTTCGGGCATCGCACAAATCGATGCCGCCCTGAGCAACGTCTTCGATATAGTTATGGCCGATATAGATGTCTTCCATCCAAAGATTGTATGTGTCAACATCGTCCTGATAGCCGCTTTTTGCCATCTGCACAAAGCCGGTAATGCCAAGCAAATCAACCTTGCGGATCGTGTTGTAGGCAATCCGAATATCACGGAAAGAAGTGTTAGGACGAATTTTCGTGCCAACGACATTGTAGATGATTCCACCAGTAAAAGTGTCATTCCAATCGTTGGGGCCATCTACGTCATGTACATAGCAGTTCTCGATATAAATATGATCGAAAATGCCGTCGTCATCATCATTGAGAAGATCGCCATCGGCGATAATCAAAATGCCATTCCGTGTTTCGGCCTGACTCGACCAACTGTTGTCACCCTGCGGGCGGGAAAGGTCGATGTCAACATCGAAGTCATCATCGTTTGTGACTTCAAGATTGCGAATTTCCCAATATTCTTGGTTGCGCAGGTGAACAGCACCAGAGTAGTTCATGCCACGATCAATGCCCATACCATTGATGACAGGCAGTGCATCACCGCCGTATTTGTCGATCTTGATAGGCGCATCTGCGGTTCCGGAGCCTTTTGGCCATAACCATTCGCCATTCCAAACGGAGCCGGATTTCAGGAGAATGGTGTCGCCAGGCAAGAAAGTGGTGGCGGTCACTTTGTCGAGGCTTTTCCAAGGCGTTTCGGGCGAGGTTCCCGAGTTGGAGTCATCACCGATTGTAGAATCTACATAATAGGTGGTTCCGCCGGACGCGGCATCTTCTGTGACAACGGTTTCGGGAGTGGCTGTTTCTGGAGTTTGAATATCTTCAGCCAAGGCGTTGGTCATAGGAGCGATGAGGCTTAAAATCATAGCTGCACTCATGACCAGGGAAAATTTTCTCTTCATGGTTGAGTCTCCTATTCGATTGACGTATTTTGAAAGGCATCGGTTTCGGTAAATACCAGACGATTTTGAATCAGCTCGGTTTCTGTGCTTATCCGTGAGTTTAACAAGTAATCTGTGATACGATTACGAACCTCTGCGAGTGGGATAACGGTTGCGTCCTCCTTTCTTGTGACTTTAATAATGCACGGATAAGTCCCATCTAAAAACGGGTCTGATACATCTCCAGTATTCATGCTGGATGCCTGTGAAACGATGTCTGCATGGGATAAGAGATCGGACTTTTCTGTTTCGTTTGTAAAAGAATAGGTGTGCCAGTCTGTGACGTAAGGGTATTGTGTTTGGATGTCCTCTAAAGAAACACCTTCCTCAAGGCCCAAAAAGATGTTGTCAGCAGAGAGGTCGGATGGAATATATGACAAATAAATAGCAGAAACATCTGCGTCACCATTCAGGGAGAACAGATTTTGATTTTCAGAATAGAAAGCGTCAATATCTGCATCACTTACAGCATTGGTAGAAATCCAGTATTCCTTTATATCGTTTTCAAGCTGTGAAAGATAACGGTGATAGTAAGAATCAAAGGAATACTCTATAGGGCCGTAGACAATACCGCCGTTTGACGTGCTTTCTTTTCTTGCAGTGTTGAAATTTTCTGCATTTTCTTTTAGTTGGGAAAACGACAAGAACTCAGCAGAAGTTGTCTTCTCGGCAAGCATTTGTGTGGCGTATGCTTCCAGACAGGCTTCTTTGGCAGAGGCCCTTGCGGAATCCAGCGGAGTAGAATCACCATATTCACTATTCCAAAAGGCGGAGTCAAAAGATGTGATTCCGTAAAGCTGAGAATAGCTTTGGCATACGGAGCTTTTTTGCTGGGATAAGAAGTAATTGAACTCTTCCATAGTGATGGGGTGCTCATCGACATACCCGACCACAGCAGAAGAATCCGTTGCAGCACAGCTACAGAGTGTGCTGACGATACTTCCGGCAAGTAAAAAGAGACTCATAAACTTTTTATATGTCATTTTTTCACGCCCATCCTATTTAGATTTCTATTTCTATTATTAAACATTCGCTAACTTTTGAAAACGGAATATATTGATGAAAGAATGTAAATTATTGACCAAAAAATCGCGCCGACAATGCACTGTCGGCGCGATTTTATATGCTATGCAGCTTTCGATATTTGCCCGGAGCTTCAGCTTTATAGCGGCGGAACATCCGGTTAAAGTAGCTTGAATCACTAAAGCCGCAGCTATATGCGATCTCCGTGATGGGATCTTCGGTGGAGCATAATAGCTCAGCGGCACATTCTACCCGGTAGTAATTCAAATAGTCAATAGGGGAGCGCCCGGTTATGCTGTGAAAGACCCTGCAAAAGTGTTCAGGGGTCATTTCTGCTGTGGAGGCGAGATCTTCCAAGGTGATGTGGCTGGCGTAATTCTTTCGGATGCGCTCTAAGGCCGCTTTCATTTGGGCTGTGCTGCGATCATTTCGTTTATTTCCGGGAGAGGATACTGTGTACGAATGCTGCAAAAGGATTTGACCGAACAACTGCCACATCAGACCAATCGTCACAAATTCATATCCCTCCGGCTCTTTTTCCATTGCCTCAAAGAGTCTGTCAATCAGTTGGCAGGTTACGGAGCCAGCCGGTTGATACGGCTCGATTTGTGCGCCGCGTTCAAAAAGCGCATTGTATTTTGCCTGACATACGGAGCCGCTGCCGAGGAAGCGGTTCATATCAAAGACAACACACTCGTAAACGCAGTCGCTGGGGGTTCCGCCGTGAACGGCCCCGGCTGAAATGATGGCGGCATCCCCCTTGTGTAAAAGGTAAGAGCGTCCATCAATCAGCAGAGAAAACTCCCCGCTCAGAACCAGCATAAGTTCAAATTCCATGTGCCAGTGAAACGGCATTTCATAGCGTGGGTGCATTTTATCTACATAATAAAGCTCAATGGGAAAGTCAAAAGTGCCGCGCGTACTGCTTTCATGGGAAGCCAGAAACTTCATGGCAGGCATCTCCTAAAATATCAATATCGTCCAATATAATATCATTATACGCAAAGACGAGGGCAAATTGCAACAGTATAATACAAGTAAAGGACAAAATCCACTTTAGGAGGTACAAACTGTGCAAATCGAAGAAATCAAAGACCAAATCTGCGATGTCTGCCATAAAATGTGGCAGCTTGGCTGGGTCGCTGCCAATGATGGCAATGTCTCAGTTCGGTTGGAGGACGGAACTTTCCTTGCAACGCCTACGGGCATGAGCAAGAGCTTCATCACGCCGGACAAGCTGCTGCGTATTGATGCAAAGGGCAATGTGCTGGAAGGGGCAGAGGACCTGCGCCCGTCCAGCGAAATCAAGATGCACCTGCGCTGCTACGAAAAGCGCGCCGATGTAAATGCTGTTGTCCATGCCCATCCGCCGGCAGCCACCGGCTTTGCAGTGGCACATCGCCCGATGGATATGTACAACATGATTGAGGATGTGGCAGCCATCGGCGCTGTGCCGCTGACTCCGTATGGAACTCCCAGCACGACGGAGGTGCCGGACGCAATCGAGCCGTATCTCAATGACCACGATGTTATGCTGCTGGAAAACCACGGCGCGCTGACGGTGGGCAGCGATGTCATCACCGCCTATTACCGCATGGAGAGTCTGGAACTGTGGGCAAAAATCACGATCAACGCAATCATTCTCGGCGGCAGCTACGATATTGACCGCAAGAATATTGATAAGCTCATCAATCTCCGCTCCTACTACAAAATTACCGGCAAACACCCCGGCTATCGCAAATTTGAGCGACGCGAAAAAGGTGAGCCGACGGACAAATAAGGAGACACCGTATGCTGAAGAACATTCCGCCTATCCTTAGTCCGGAACTTCTGAAAGTCCTCTGCGAGATGGGACATGGCGATGAAATCATTCTCGCAGACGGAAATTTCCCGGCTGAAAGCATTGGCAAAGATGCCATTGTGGTTCGTGCAGACGGGCACGGAACCGTAGAACTGCTGGAGGCCATCCTGCAATTTCTGCCGTTGGATCAGTATGTGGAAAAGCCTGTCGCGCTGATGAAAGTGGTTGATGGCGATCCGTGCAAGCCGACTATCTGGGATAGCTATAAACAGAAGTTGAACGAGAGCGGCAATGACCCGGCTAAAATTGAAATGGTGGAGCGCTTTGCGTTTTATGAGCGCGCACATCATGTCTATGCGATTATCGCCACCGGGGAAAGCGCAATCTATGCCAACGTACTTTTGAAGAAGGGCGTGGTGCAATGAGTAACACAGCAACTGTGCTGGCCTTCGACTTTGGCGCTTCCAGTGGACGTGCGATTCGGGCCGTGTACGATGGCCAAAACCTCACCTACGAGGAAATCCATCGCTTTGAAAATGTCCCCATCGAAAAGGACGGTCATCTCTGCTGGGATGTGGAAACACTGCTGAAGGAAATTCACACAGCCATTCAAAAGGCGGGTACATTTGACAGCTTAGGATTTGATACATGGGGTGTGGATTTCGGCTTACTGGATACGGACGGCCATCTGCTGGCAAACCCTGTTCATTACCGCGATGCCCGAACGAATGGCAAACCGGAACAGGCCGCTGCCCGTATGCCCGCAGAAGAATTATATGCCCATACCGGCAATCAAATCATGGCAATCAATACTTTGTTCCAGCTGCTGGCTCTGCGTGAGCAGGACCCGGAACTGCTGCAAAAGGCTACGCAGATCCTTTTTATGCCGGATTTGTTTGCGGCTCTGTTGGGGGCCGAGCCGGTCTGCGAACGCAGCATTGCTTCCACCAGCCAGATGCTGGACCTCCGCACAGGGCAGTGGAGCAGAGAAGTGCTGGCCGCCTACGGCTTGCCGGAAAACCGCTTCGCACCCATTGTTGCCAGCGGCACAGTGACAGGTACACTTGCAAACGGTGCGAAAATCATTGCGGTGGCAGGGCATGATACACAATGCGCCTCGGCTGCTATGCCGTGTGCCGAGGAGGATGCCGAACACACGGCATTTCTCTCCTGCGGCACATGGAGCCTGCTGGGAACGGAATTGGATTCTCCGATTCTGACGGCAGACAGCTGCCAAAGCGGGCTGTCCAATGAACTCGGTGCAAACGGGAAAATCAACTACCTGAAAAACATCATCGGTCTTTGGCTGATTCAGGAAAGCCGCCGTGAGTACAAGCGCCGCGGGCAGGCATATTCTTTCGCGGAGCTGGAGCAACAGGCACTTGCCGCCGAACCGCTGCGCAGTTTTATTGACCCGGATGCCCCGGAATTTGTTGCCCCCGGCGACCTGCCGGGCAGAATACAGGAATTTTGCCGCAAAACCGGCCAGCCCGTCCCGGAAACGGTGGGAGCCGTAATGCGCTGCATTTATGAGAGCCTTGCTCTGAAATATCGCTATGCGATAGAGCAGCTCTCCGCTGTAACAGGTCGAGCATTTACGACCCTGCACGTTTTGGGCGGCGGCACAAAAGACCGTCTGCTTTGCCAGATGACGGCAGACTGCTGCGGCCTTACAGTAAAGGCAGGCCCGGTGGAAGCTACGGCGCTCGGCAACATTATGATTCAGTTGAAAGCCTTGGGGTTGCTGGACTCCATCACACAAGGACGCCGGCTGGTTGCGGAGACAGAGGTCATTAAAACATATACCCCAAGCACACAGAACTATGCGGAATGGAACGCCGCTTATGATCGTTTCAAACCCCTATTATAATAAGGAAGGTGCAACTATGCTGTATCCTAAAATTGGTATTCGCCCTGTCATCGATGGACGCTGGGGCGGCGTCCGTGAAAGCCTGGAAAATCAGACGATGCGCATGGCAGAAAATGCCGCCAAGCTGATTTCGGAGAACCTCAAGTACCCCGATGGTACGCCGGTGCAGTGCGTGATTGGCTGTACGACAATTGGTGGCGGTGCCGAGGCTGCCCGTGTGGCAGAGCAGTTCTCTACCCAGAATGTTACGGCCACACTGTCCGTGACCCCCTGCTGGTGCTATGGTACTGAGACGTTCGACATGGACCCCAACACCATTAAGGCAGTTTGGGGCTTCAACGGCACCGAGCGTCCTGGCGCGGTGTATCTGGCTGCGGTTCTGGCCGCACACGCCCAGCGCGGTCTGCCTGCTTTCTCCATTTACGGCCATGACGTGCAGGAAGCCAACGATGATACGATTCCCGATGACGTGGCCGAGAAAATTCTGCGTTTCGCCCGCGGTGCTGTTGCCGCAGGCTGGATGAAGAACAAAGCCTACGTCAATATTGGCGCTGTGACGATGGGCATTGCGGGCAGCTTCTGCGATGCGGGTGTTCTGCAAAAATATTTCGGCATCCGCGCCGAGTGGGTGGATGAGGTCGAGATTCTGCGCCGTATTTCCATCGGCATCTATGACCACGATGAATATGAGAAGGCGCTGGCATGGGTGCGCGAGAACTGCAAAGAGGGCTTTGATAAGAACCTCGGCAAGAATCTGCCACCCGTCATCACGAAGTCGAAGATCGTTCCGGCTGACAAGGATTGGGAGTTTATCGTCAAGATGACCCTGATCATCCGCGACATTCTGTACGGCAATCCGCGTCTGGACGAGATGGGCTGGCATGAGGAAGCGCTGGGCCGCAACGCTGTGGTCGGCGGCTTCCAGGGTCAGCGCCAGTGGACGGACTGGCTGCCGAATGCTGACTTCACCGAGGCCATCATGGCTTCTACCTTTGACTGGAACGGCCCAAAGGCCCCGACTCCGTTCGCCACTGAGAACGACACCTGCAACGGTATTGCCATGATGCTGGGCAGCCTTGTTTCCGGTTCTGCACCGTGCTTCCATGATGTGCGCACCTACTGGAGCCCCGAAGCCTGCGAGCGTGTGACCGGGCAGAAGCCTGACGGCGTTGCCGCCAACGGCTTTATTCATCTCATCAATTCCGGCGCGACAGCTCTGGATGGTTCCGGTGCCTGCGTGGATGCCGAGGGCAACCACGTGATGAAGCCGTTCTGGGAGATGACCGATGCGGACATCAAGGCATGCCTGAACGCCACCGATTGGTGCCGTGCGGACTATGAGTACTTCCGCGGCGGTGGATATTCCAGCCATTTCCGCTGCAAGGCAGAGATGCCTGTTACGATGCTGCGCTTCAACATTGTGGAGGGGATTGGCCCCGTCCTGCAAATTGCCGAGGGTTGGACGGCTGATCTGCCCGACGAGATTCACAACACTATCGACAAACGCACCGACCCGACCTGGCCGACTACGTGGTTCTGCCCGCGCCTGACCGGACAGGGTGCGTTCACCGATGTGTACAGCGTTATGGCAAACTGGGGTGCCAACCATGGCGTGACCGTTTACGGCCATGTGGGTGCTGACCTCATTACACTGGCCAGCATGCTGCGCATCCCTGTTACGATGCACAATGTCCCTGCCGAGAAGGTCTATCGCCCCCACGCATGGGCCAGCTTCGGCACGCAGGATCAGCAGGCTGCGGATTATGCTGCGTGCAAGCAGTACGGACCGCTGTATCGGTAAGTTACCTGTCGTAAATATTCTGCCGGAAAGATTCTGACATAGCCCTTAATACCAGTTAAGGAGAGGTTTCCTTGGAAGCCTCTCCTTGTTTTTTTCATTTGGAGGTATACAACAAATTCAAAAGATAAAAAGTACCTTGAGGCCTCTTTTCTCAAAGTGCGGTTATAAGCCATTGCCTATAACTTAATAGGCTTTTCCTCTATACGGAGAACCGCATTATGAGTTTGTCGAATGAATAACTCTGGCAATTCCACGCGAAAAACGAAATGGAATTACCACTGCCATATGCGAATCCTGACGGTACATGATCCACACAGGTGGACATATACTGAAGAATTTGCGTGTGTCAATTTTCAATTCGACAAGATTCTTTGTCGCTGTCGTTCACCACCAGTATTCCCATCGAAGAAAAAATGATGGGAGTACAGAAATGATAAAAAGGAACGATGGCATATTTTCAAATTCCATACTGAACTTCGTTTTGCCATCATCTGATACCTCCATAAAGACGGTGGCATCAAAGGTGTTGCCCGTTCTTTCGGACTTGCAATTCTTGAGCTTTACCTTGCCGGAACCAAGCAATTTCTGCGCCGTGGCAGAAGTCATGCTCTTGCCGATGCTCGCAAAGTAGCGATTGTTTTTCCAGAGGGCAAATTTGCAAGCTCTGTTGGAACAGAAAAATGCCTTGGCTTTGTCCTCTACAGCACTGCCGCAGAGCGGGCATTTGCCGATAGAATTGGCTTCTTTCGACATCATAACCTCGGAATCACGGATTACTTCATAGTTCTGAATCAGACCGGCAATCACATCTTTGATCTCGTCCATAAAGTCCTCGCTGGCATATTCGCCTTTCTCAATGAGCAACAATTTTTCTTCCCAATCCGCCGTCATGGATGGGGACTGAATCTGTTCCGGCATGACTGTTACCAGAGCCGTACCCTTGTGGGTCGGAATCAGGTGTTTGGTTTTCTTATCACCCTTACGCTCCAGAAAACCGATGCGAACCAGCTTCTCAATGATACCGGCACGGGTCGCAGGCGTTCCCAAACCTTTGCGCTCCACCTCATCAGGCATTTCGTCCGCACCGGCAGTTTCCATAGCAGAAAGCAGAGTATCCTCGGTAAAGTGTTTAGGGGGAGATGTTTTCCCTTCCTTGATTTCCGTGCCGCTGACGGTCATTTCGTCACCAACGGAAACAGAAGGGAGTGTCTGCACGTTTTCGTCGGATTTTGTCGAATCATTTTTCTGAACCAGAGCTTTCCATCCATCCTGCACAACAGTTTTGCCTTTGGTGGAAAACACGGTACCGCCACAGTCCAGCTCAATAACTGTCTCTGCGTATCGGTGCGGATCGCCAACAGCTACGCACAACCGATTCGAGATCAGTTGCAAAATTGCAAGTTCACCCTTGGGAAGTTCGCTCAGATTGCATTTCTGCAATTCTCTGGTCGGAATGATGGCATGGTGATCTGTGACCTTTTTGTTATTCACAACCTGCTCTGCATGAACTGGTATGTTATCCACATCCTCCACGGGGAATGTGTGGAAAGCCAGCTTTACGAGGTCGGTCAGGCTATGTGCCATATCTTCCGTCAGAAACCTGCTGTCGGTACGGGGATAAGTGACCAGTTTCTTTTCATAGAGGTTCTGCGTGTAGTCCAAGGTCTGCTGTGCCGTGTAGCCAAGCACACGGTTGGCTTCTCTCTGTAAACTGGTCAGGTCATAGAGCGCAGGCGGCTTTTCTGTTTTCTCCTTACATTCAGCTTTCTGAACGATTGCCACCGAACAGCTTTGTTTGACAGCTTCGGCTGCTGCCTTGGTTTTGAAGCGTTCGCTTGCAGCCGTAAAACCATCCAATCCAATCTGAACTGTGTAGAACAGTTCAGGCTTGAATGCGGAAATGGCAGCTTCTCGCATAACAGCCATAGCAAGGGTAGGGGTCATAACACGACCAACATTCAGGGTCTGCCCGTAAAGGGTCGAAAAAAGTCGAGTAGCGTTAATACCAACAATCCAGTCGGCTCGTTCTCGACACAGTGCTGCTTCATACAAAGCATCATATTCCGTTCCAGACCTGAGATTTTCAAAGCCCTCCTTGATTGCTACATCTTCCATCGAGGAAATCCAAAGCCGCTCAAACGGCTTTCTGCACCCGGCTTTGTGGTACACCAACCGAAAGATCAGCTCGCCCTCACGACCGGCATCTGTTGCACACACAAGACTCGCAACATCTTCTCTGGCCATGAGCTTTTTCAGAATCCCAAACTGTTTTTTCGTACCGGCAGAAACCTCATACTGCCAGTCCATCGGGAAGATAGGAAGGTCTGCATAAGCCCATTTGCTGTACTTCGCATCATAGACTTCCGGCTGTGCCAGCTCCACCAAATGCCCTACACACCAGCTGACCACATATCCGTTTCCCTCTAAGTAGCCATCCTCACGCTTGGCAGCACCTAACACTTTGGCAATACTCTGTGCAACCGAAGGCTTTTCAGCCAAAACTAATTTCATTTGCATCTGCTCCTTTCACAAAAAAATAAGCAGCCACACACCGTAGTGGACTGCACCCCATTTGTTAGACAGTATGATATACTATCTAACAA
>NZ_JAQFEN010000021.1:0-24038 GCF_027689445.1 Gemmiger qucibialis
AGCAATTTTTACTTCAAAATATTGTCTAACTTTTGGGGGTCACTTCAGTAGTGCATGACTGCTATGTAAAAAGTTCGGAAAGGATTTTTGCAACCTGATACAATTTTCTGTTCTACAATCTCCGTCATAATAAAAATATCTCCATCATTTCAAAAGAGAATGACGGAGATATTTCACCTTGCTTATTCTTGTAGCAACCAATCGGCTATATCGTGAATTTCGATTCCTTCATAGCTATATTGGGGATGTTTGGTTCTGGCAATAATCATTTTCGGATAAGCGTCTCGAATCTGAAGCAGAGGAGAGCATTCTCTCTCAAATGTTTCCTGCCCGGAAATGTTGTCGCTGACCTGAATATAAATCTTTTCGCTACCTCTCTGAGCAACAAAGTCGATTTCCTTTTGATAGAGCTTGCCGACATAGACATCATATCCACGGCGAAGAAGCTCGATACAAACAACGTTTTCATATACTCTGCCATAGTCTATATTTCTGCTTCCCAGTATTGCATATCGAATACCGCTGTCACACAAATAGAACTTTTCAGAGCTTTCAAGGTATTTCTTACCTCGGATGTCATATCTCTTAATATCATAAAATACAAAAGCATTGCACAAATACTTAATGTACTTGCCGACGGTTACATGATTGGTTGGAGTCTCATTTGCTGTCAGTAGCTGACTGACCTTATTCGGAGAAGTCAGGTTGCTGATATTATCCATAAGGAACTCGCTCAGACGTTGTAAAACCAAAGTGTCCGGGAGAGTATATTTCTGTACCAAATCCCTTGTAACAATCGTTTCGTAGACCTCTTTGATATAGTTTGTTCTGTCTTTTTCGGTTCTATAAGCATAGGAACCTGCTAAACCGCCCTTGATAGCGTACTCATCAAAGAGCTTATCTTTGTCACTAATATCATCATAATACTGGCAATATTCCTGGAAGCTGAAAGGAAACACATGAATTTCAATATAGCGTCCGGTAAACAGAGTTGCCAGATCTGCACTCAACAGGAAAGCATTAGAGCCTGTTACATAGATGTCGTATTTTCCCTTAGAGTACAGGCTATTGATTGCCAACTCAAACTTGGGACACATCTGAACCTCGTCTACAAACAGGTAGTTCGTTTTTCCTTCCTGATAATGTTCTTCCACATAGGCGTGTAAGGCATGGTATTCCTTGATTTCTTCATACGCCAAATCCATGAAGTCGATGAAGATAATATTGATGTTTTCAAAATTGCTTTTCAGATACGCAATATACGCCTGCATCAATTTGGACTTACCAGATCGACGAATGCCCGTGATGATCTTGATGTCAGGAGTACCATTCAGTTCAATGATTCTATCGAGATATTTTGCTCTCGTGATTGTTTTCATATAGTCACCCGCTTTCAAAAATTGAAGTTTTTTCATTTCTCGAAACCGCTTCGCTGTACTTATTATACTGTCTGCTAATAGTATATGCAAGATGTCACTTTCAAAAACGCAAATTTTTTTATTTTTTGAAAGCGGAAACTATGTAAAGGCAACCCGAAGGCTGCCCCAGGCATCAAGCCTATCCTGTTTACACAGGTTCATTATCATCTTCATCGACGGAGCTATCTTCATCGTCGTCCTCAAACTCCGGATCGTACCCATAGTCCTCGTCATCGTCCACATAATCAGCATCTGGGTCAGGCTTTGCCGCTTCCTGTGCCTTCTTCTTTTCCTGGACTTTCTTAAATACGAAGAATCCACCACCACAGGCAAGCACAATCAGAGTAAGAATCGCCGGGAGCATATTTGTGGATTTCGGCTTTTCCTCCGGTGTCGGTTCTGTAATTTCAGGAACTGTTTCAACTACTTCCGGCTTTGTTTCCTCAACCGGCTTGGTGAACTCTGCAACTTCTTCCTCGTCCATCAGCTTGAGCAGGTCGGCTTCATCCACCTGATTCAGAAAATGCACGGTTTCCTCGCCCTTATCATCACGGTCAATGATGATATAGAAGTAGTTTCCGTTTTTGGTTACAGCGGTAATGAACTGCTTTCCGCTTTTCGTAGGCGAGCCAGCGTCATCAACCAAAGTCAGATTGCCGTCGGGAGTAAGCGGTAGCATCGGCTCCTCCGGCTCTGTTTCGGGAACTTTTTCTTCGACCGCAGGTTCTTCAGTCGCTACGCTTTCATCTACATAGGCAAATGCCGTTGTAGAAAACACGCCAAAACACATTGCACACGCCAGCAATGCGGCTCCAATTTTCTTAAATCTCATTCTGCGTTTCCTCCTCATTCATAGTATTGATCGTATCAGGCTTCGGAGCCATATCCGCAGCAAACATACGGAGCAGCTCGGAAAGCTGTTCGGGATTCAGGTTCGCAGCATGAACCATCTCATGGATTTCGGAATTTTCCTCCTCACGGTATCTGCGTTCCAGGTCTTTCACCTTAGCATCCCATTCTGCCCGTTTCTTACGGGCTTTTTCAAGGTCTGCACCTATTCTGTCTAACTTGGCACTCAATCGCCATCCCTCCTTTAGTTTCTGATTCTGCCGAAGCAGTAAAAATGCTGTTGCCAGTAATTCGATTCGATAGAAGCGTAGGAAATGGGGTTTCCGCAGTGGATCATCATACCATTGCCAACATAGATACCAACGTGTGATGCACCGGAGGTATCATAAGTGCCTTGGAAGAAAATCAAATCTCCCGGTTTGGCAGAGCTTTTCGGGATAATGTCGCATACGCCCATCAAACCGTTTGCGGTCAAACGACCAACACTCCAACCGTTTCCGCAGTGATTGATTACATAGGAAACAAATCCGGAGCAGTCAAAGGAGGTAGACGGGCTGCTGCCGCCCCACACATACGGGTATCCCAGATATTTTTCAGCTTCCCGAATCATATTGGCAAATCTTGTGTCTGTCAGCGCTTCGCCCGGAATATCATAATCGGTGTACTCGCCGCCAGGGGTGGCGTAAATGTCATTTCCGAAAATATCCGGTCTGTTGCCCCTTGTCTGAAGCAAAATTCTATATCGCTCCATATCATCTTCCGACAAGCCGGAATTTGAAATCACACTGTTCAAGCCCTTATTTCTGAGCTTCACATTCAGAATATAATATTCGTAATCTTCTTCCTCTGTTGTTGTCTCTCCCGTTTCGGGATCAGTAGAAGATGTTGTTCGTGTACGAATCTCTACTACTTCCGTCAGGGTCAGCTCATATTGTTGCTCAAATAGCCATTGCAGGGTAGCCTGCACCTCATCTCTGGTGTAATCCTCAAACTTCACCGTCAAATACGCCGCCAGCTCATAAGGATTGTGGTTGATTTCATCAAGGTCATACCGGTACTCGTCATATCCGCTATGAGTACGCTCGATATTATTGATTTTATTGCGGAGCGCAGCTTCCAAAGCCTTGTAATCATTGTCCGCACCAATAATATCTTCCTCTTTTGCAGTAAAAGAAGTTCCCAGAATGATCTGTGTGCCGCCTTGGAACATAGCCGAACAAGACGAGAACATCCCTGAGAGTATCATAAAAAGCAGTCCGGCAATCAAAACAAACAGAATCGTTTTAGAGTGTGTGGTGCAGAACTCCGTTACTCTTTCTGTGATGTTCTTGGCTCCCTGAGCTGCTTTGCCCGTTGCCTTGCCTGCACCCTTAGATGCAGAAGCCGTTGTCGAAGCGGTATTCTTACCGGCTTTGGCGGCAGCATATTCTTTCTTGATTGCCCTTTTCTGTTGCCAACGGGAAAAGGGATTGGAACCGGCATCGGGGTTGTCCTTTTTGAACTTCTCATACAGGGCATTTACATTTGCTTTATCTGACTTCTCAACCAGCTTTTCCGCCTTGTCGTAGGCTTTCAGCTTGTGACTGTAAACGGCATGATCGACGGTATAGACAGTGGATTCAACAGCCTTGGTCGTTTCCTGCACAGCCTGAACGCCGATATTATCATCCTCATATTCTGACACCGCCCGATGTGCTTTGGATGTGAGCGTGACTGCGGCACCACGGCTTGCCATGTGCTTTGCCACAGATGGGCGCTCGATTTCCGTAAACTCCGCTTTTTCAAAACGGAGCTTTGCTTTACGGGAACCGGCTGCATCTGTTTCCAGCTTTAGCTTCGGCTTTGCCTTTTTAGAAGCCAATTTGTCTGCCGCTTTTTCAGCCCTATCAACCGCCTTATCTGCACGGTCGGCAGCTTTCTTCACATGAGAATCTGCAAGGTCATCTTCGGTAAAACGGAGTCGTGTAGGTCTTTTCGCCATACATTACGCCTCCTTTTCCTGTGCCACCTCGTTTAACTTCGTGGTCATAATGCGATACAGTTCCAGATCTGTCGGGAATCGGTCAATGAACGGCAGAATCACATTGCCATAGAACAGAAGTCCTTCGCCCTCACCGGAGTTGGTTACATAGGACAGCTGATGCGGCGAAATGTTCAACCGCTGTGCCAGAATACTTCGGTCATCGCTTGCCTGATTCAGCATATAGATGAAATCAGAGTTTTCGAGGATGTTGGCAATCTCCGGGGAACGAAGCAGGTCTTTGACATTCTGAGTAATACCGGTCGGCAAGCCGCCCCATTTACGGAATCGCTTCCAGATTTCTACGGAATAGGTTGCCGTCTGTTCTTCCTTCAGAAGCAGATGGAACTCGTCAATATAATATCTGGTCGATTTACCGGCAGAACGGTTGGCAGTTACACGCCCCCAGACCTGATCCTGAACGATCAGCATACCGATTTTTTTCAGCTGATTGCCCAGCTCCTTAATGTCGAAGCACACCAGACGATTCTGAATATCCACATTGGTTCTGTTGTTAAACAGTTTCAGAGAACCCTTAACATAGATTTCCAAGGCGGTCGCTACATGGTGGGCTTCCTTTTCGTCCTGTTTCAGAAGGGCATCATACAAATCCTCAAGGATCGGCATATTCTCAGGGGCAGGATTGTCGAAATATCTCTGGTAAATCTGATGCACACAACGGTCGATAACCGTCTTTTCGATAGGCTGCAAGCCATCCTTACTGCCCATAATCAACTCACAGAGGGACAGGATAAAATCAGCTTTCAGTGCTACCGGGTTGTCATCCTCAGAGTAGTTCAGGTTGATGTCCATAGGGTTGATATAGTTGGTACTGGAGGAGCTGATTTTTACCACCTGACCATTGAACTTGTGAACCAGAGCCGCATATTCCGCTTCGGGGTCGCAGATGATAATATCGTCATCCGTAACCAGGAACGCATTGGTGATTTCACGCTTTGCGGAAAAGGATTTACCGGAACCGGGAGTACCCAGAATCAGTCCGTTGGGGTTCTTGAGCTTCTTTCTGTCCACCATGATAAGGTTGTTCGACAGAGCATTCAGCCCGTAATAGAGCGTTTCTCCACCATTCTGGAACAGCTCCTGCGTGGTGAAAGGCACAAAAATAGCCGTGGAACTGGTAGTCAGGCCACGACGAATCTCAATCAGGTTTTGTGCCAAAGGCAGGCTGCTCATCAGTCCGGATTCCTGCTGAAAATCCAAACGACGCAGATTGCAGTTATGCTTCTGGGCGATGCTCTGTGCCTGGAACACATTGTTCTCCAGTTCCTGCTCGGTGCGCCCGGTGTTCAGCACCAGAAATGTCACCATGAACATTCGCTCATTCTGGCTCTGCAATTCTTTCAGAAGTGACTTCGCATCTTTACCATAGGTAGCAAGGTCAGATGGGATAATGTCCATGTCATAGCCAGAACGCACAGCCTTTTTCTGTTCCTCGATTTTGGAACGGTCAAGCTCGGTGATGATTCTCTTGATGGTCTTAATCGCCGCAGTCTGGTCAACCGACTGGATGTGCATGGTCACGATCTGCGTGGATTCCATATCCAGAAAATCCGCCAGCATACGATCAGACAGGTCTGATGCCGTAATTGCCAGATAAGACATCGAACCGAAGATACTGCCCATCTGGAAGGTGCGGTTGGTCTTAAAGGCAAACGCCGTCGGAGCAATGAAGTCCTTTACGGACAGCCCGGATTCCACAAGATACTTCCAATCGAAGAAGAACTTATCATTATCACCCATGTGGAACATAGAGTGCATCAGATGCAGCCGCTCTTTGCCGTTCATGGTAGTGGCAATGACACCCAAACGCCGAAAGTTATTGAGCAGATCGTTTTCGATATGGTTGAGTCTCGGCTTTGCCTGCCGCATGGATTCGGCTTCAATGCCGAATGTCAGGTACTTGGTTTTGGTCAAGCCGTTGTTGCCCTGCGCCAACTGCTTTTTCAGCATCTGGCTATACTCGGCACGGACGGGATTGAAGCTGTCCTTCTTGAACGGGATACGGATACTCTTTTCAAAGCTTTCAGCATCGGTACTCAGGTTCATAAAGGAAAGCTCAAAGTGAATGGAGCTGTCAAAGAAATTCAGGAAACTGCACCACTCATCGAAGATGGCAGTCTTATCTTCCTGCTGTGCCAGCTGATAGTTGATGTCCTGAAACTGAATGGTCTTGGTGTAATAACTGTCAGTGACACGGCAGATGCCATCCGGGAACATTCTCTGAAAGGGAATGGACTGCTGTGCAGTCTGCGGAATACCGTTGTCCTTCTTTGCCCGTTCCACAACAGCTTTAATTTCTCGCTGCTGCTTCCGATTCAGATTTGCAGGCATTTTGATGTTTCTTGCCTGTGGCTTCTTTTTGAAAAACAATTCGTTCAACCTCCTTTTCCAGTTTGTACTGACGCATCAAAGCGTCATAATAGTTGTCCGTCTGATAAGGGCGAACCTTGGGACGAACGAATTTGGTCTGAATGAAGTGTTCTACAACCACTTCCAACGGCTGACTATCCTTTTCATACATTGCCAGAAAGAACAACGGTAACATGACGATCATCATGGACAGTGCTGCAAGGCTCACATTTCCGGTTGCTTTGACCAGAAAGAAAATCGGCACTCCGATGAGCGCCGCCGCACCAAAGCAAAGTAACTGCCGTTTCGTCAGATTGAAGAACACTTTTGTTTTTACCCTCGTCAGGTCACGAGGTACGGGAATATACGCTGCCAAACAATTTCCTCCTTCCCTTAGTGAGCGCTGAATACACCCTTCGCAAGCGAACCAGTCTTAAACAGGGTGAAGCACAAAAGGACGGTGTAGCCCATAACACCCCAGATAGAACCGATGATGTCATCACTGAATGCGATAGACTGAATCAGCACCGCATAAATGCCCACGCAGATCATAATCAGGAATCCCTGGAATCCGATTGCAAACAGCGAACGCAGATAATTCTGTCCGATATTGCTCTGTTCTCTGTTTCCAAAAGTGGAAAGCGGAATCGGGGCAAGGCTGACCATCAGATAAATTTCAATCATTCGACCGTAGACGATCACAAAGATGATGATTGCCAAAGCGGACATCGTGACCTGCACGATAAAGGATTGCAGGAACAAGCCGAGCAAAGGACCCAAATCCATTGCCATCAGCGTTTCTTCCATTGTTTCCAATGCCGAAGCATCTATGGCAGTATTTCCGGATATGATACCGGCGCTTGCGTTTATAACGTGCTGTGTCACATCAAACACAGCCATCGTGATATTGAATGTGTTTGTGATTAACATGACCGCAACAAAAGTCTTGAACACCCATTTGAAGAAGATCCAGGTTTCAAAATTTGCCAGATTGTTGTGGTCAATAATCATCTGAATTAGCTCATAACAGGCAATGAAGGTCAGAATCAAGCCTGCGATTGGGATAATCACTGACTCGGAGATGTTTCGTACCATGGCAAAGACACCCGGCGAAAAATTCGCCGGGGTCATGCCAACGGAGGTTGCTATCTCGCCAACCTGGTTGTTGACGGACTCAAACATCCCCGACAGATTTCCCATAATAGCTGAAACGAGCATTTCTTTCAGCCAGTCTGTGATCTGTTGGAGTATGCTGTCCAAAGGCGATTACCTCCTTGTTTTGTGATTAACCGAACAGTCCGGAGAGCAGAGGTACAAGGGTGGTGCCGATGAGGGCAACACCGCCGCCAGCCATGAGCTGCTTCATGCCCTGGGACTTTACTGATGTGCGATAAAGAAGTAATAGAAGTGTAAAAAATTTTGCCGTTCCTATCCGGCACTTAGCTCTTGTGTCGGATAGGTCGGGCGGTTATTCGGGCAAGTCCACCTTGCCAACAAAAGAATAATAAATCTCAATGTCCTGCCTACGGGTCTTGTTCTCGTCATAGCTGCACTCATGCACAACGATTTTCTCTACAAACTCCCGCAGCAGAGTAGGGGTAAGTTCTTCAAAGCTGGTATGCCGCCGGACAACATTCATAAACTTTTCTGCGTTCACGGTGGCTTCCTGTGCTTTGGAAAGCTCCGCTTGGATAGCAGCGGCTCTTTCTTTCAGCTCCCGTTGTTCTGCTTCATAGTCTGCCGACAGCTCTGTGAAACGTTCGTCTGATATGCGCCCGGTCACGCTGTCCTCATACAGCCGCTTGAAGATAGCGGATAACTCGGCTATGCGTTTCTCGGCGGCTTCCAGCTCCTTTTTCTTGGCGGCGTTCCTGCGTCTGTCCCCGTCCTCATTCTGCTCGATTAAAAGCTTCATAAACCGGGCTTCATGCTTTGCCGCATAGCTGGTAACTTTCCGCAGATTGGAGAGTACGCCAGCGGTCAAGAGGTCAGTGCGGATAAAGTGCGCTGTGCAGTCGGCGGTGCGTTTCTTGTAGCTTCCGCAGATATAACAGTCCTGCTTGCGCTTGTCCGTCTGGTATCGCTGCTGGTACATGACGCTGCCGCAGTCGGCACAAAAGAGTATGCCGGAGAACAAGCCCACTTCGTCATAACGGTTGGGGCGTTTGCGCTGCTTGCGTAACTCCTGCACCCGTTCCCACGTTTCCCGGTCAATGATAGGCTCATGGTGGTTCTCAAAAACCGCCTGCTTTTCCGGGGGATTTTCTATGCTGTGTTTCAGCTTGTAGGACGGCTTCTCGGTCTTAAAGTTTACCAGACAGCCCGTATATTCCCGGTTTTCCAGCAGATGAACCACGGTATTGGTCGCCCACTTGCACTCATAGCCGGGGTGGTAGCGGCGGGTGCTGCCCGTCCTGCGGTATTCCAGCGTCCCCGGCGTGGGGATTTGCTGCTCGGTCAGCATACGGGCTATCTTGGTCGGACCGTTCCCGGCAAGGCAAAGGCTGTAAATCTGCCGTACCACCGGGGCGGCTTCCTCGTCAATGATAAAGTTTTCGTCCTCGTCCATGAGGTAGCCATAGACGGGCTTGCTTGTGATGGGCTTTCCGCTCATGCCCTTAGAGCGTTTTACTGCCTTGATTTTCTTGCTCGTATCTCTCACCAGCCATTCGTTAAAAATGTTCCGCAGCGGGGCAAAATCATTTTCCCCCTGTGCGCTGTCCACTCCGTCATTGATAGCGATGAAGCGGACACCTTTCTGTGGGAAAATCATTTCTGTGTACATTCCCACCTGTAAGTAGTTTCGCCCTAACCTCGACATATCCTTGACGATAACTGTCCCGACTTTCCCTGCTTCAATGTCTGCAAGCATGGCTTGAAATCCGGGTCTTTGAAAGTTCGCACCGGAATAACCGTCGTCGGTGTACCAGCGCAGATTAGAAAATCCATTCTGTTTGGCATAGGTTTCCAAAATCCTCTTTTGGTTGGAAATGGAATTGCTCTCGCCTTGCAGCTCGTCCTCATGGGACAGTCTTGGGTAAAGGGCGGTAATGAGTTGCTGGGTGGTCTGTCTTAACATAAATTCCTCCGTTTCCGACAGCCAGCCCCACTATTCCGTACCTTGATTGTACCACATGGGGCGGCTGTCTGTATAGCGGCAAAAGCGTCAAATCTGCTTCTTTACGGTCGGTAAAAATGACGGTTTTTCAATCAGGCTTATCACAGGTCAAATATCCGGCGGCGGCTTCTGCTTCCAGCACTTTCATCATCTTGTCAGCGGCGGTGTCGGTCGCCCCCTCCTTGAAAAAGCCAGACACCACAAGGATTGTGTTGCCTATCCTCGTTTCGGTCACGCAGTCCGGGCGGCGGGCAGGGCGTTTGTTTCTCTGGGTGTCGGTCATAGGCAAATCTCCTTTCCGGCAAGCAGCCGTTTCAGCTGTTCCATTTTTCCCTGTGCGGCGGCTTTCCTCAAATTCTCCCCGGTAAAGCAGAGAGGGGAACACATTTCAAGCAGGCGGTCATAAATCCGGGCGTGGGCGGTGTCCTCCGGGTGCTGCAATTCCTCCAGCGTGAGGTTGGTCGTCACAATCAGCGGCTTCCTGCTCCGGTAGCGGCTGTCAATCACATTGTAGACCTGTTCCAGACCGTATTCTGTGCCACGCTCCATTCCAAAATCGTCAATGATGAGCAGGGGGAAGCTGCAAAGGCGGGAAATATATTCGTTCCTGCCCGCAAAGCTGGCGGCAAGGTCGTTTAATATTGCTGCAAAGTTTGTCATGCACACCGGGACTTCCTGCTCCATGAGGGCGTTTGCAATACACCCGGCAAAATAGCTTTTCCCAGTGCCTACCCTGCCCCACAAGAGCAGCCCGTAGTTCCCGTCCTTTATCTGTTCCCAGCGTGCCACATATCCGGCGGCGTTCTTCATCTGCGGGCAGCTGCCGTTATCGTTGGCAAATGTCCAGTCCTGCATGGTCTTGTCTGTAAAGCCCTGCCGTTTCAGCCGTTCCACCGTTTCAAGGTGGCTGCGCCGCTTCTCGGCGGCTTCCCGTTCCTTACGGGCTGCCCGCTGGCAGTCGCACTCTGACGGGTGGCGGTCACGCCCGAAAAAGGTCTTGCCCTCCGGGAAATAGGCTTCTTTGGGTTTCCGGCATTTGCCGCAGTATAAAAGCCCGTCCTCCCCGGTGTAATCCTCCGGCTCGGCTGTGGTGTCGGTCATAGGCAGTATGGTGTTGTGGATTGTATCGGTCATAGGCTTTCTCCCTCCTTGAATGAATAGTCCGGTATGCCTTTCTTTGGCTTCTCTTTGGCAGCGTCCTCCTGCGCCCACTTGTAAATGGTGGCTGCATGGCTCTGGTACTGCTTCCCGGTGGAAGCGATGTGGCAGGAAAGGCGGTCAAGGTAATACTCCCACTTGCCGGGGAAGTCCTGTTCCAGCTCCAAAAGTTCTGTGTCAGAAAGAAATACATTTTTATATCTGCCATAAGCGGCGGGGGGCTGCCCCTCACTCGCTCCTTTTGTTTGGCTCTCTATTAGGTTGTTTATATTAGTTTGGTTAGGGGACGGTTTTCCGACCGTCATAAGGTCAGTTTTCCGGCTGTCAGTTGGTCGGTTTCCCGCCCTTATGAGGGGCGGTTTTCCGTCCGTCAGTTGGTCGGAAAACTGTACCACTGGGATAGGCGGCACTTTCACATACAGACGGTTGGCGGCAGAAAAGCCCGTCCGTCTGCGTTCCAGCAGCCCGGCAGCGTCCAGTTCGTTCAGTGCGCCCTTTATGGTGGTGCAGCCTTTATCCAGCATTTCCGCTATCTCTGCTATGGGGTAGACAATGTATGTCCGTCCCTCGCTGTCCTGCCAGCCGTTCTTCTGCGAAAGGGTGGAACGGTCTAACAGCAGCGCATATAACTCTCTTGCGGTGTGGGATAGGTCTGTTTCCAGCAGGAAACGGGGGTAAGGCAGGTAAGCGGGCAGCTCCGTTCCTGCGGTCATATAATCAGCGATAGGGTTCACCTCCTTGTGGTGTCTGTCTGTGGGTTCTGTTACGCTTTTAGGGGGCGTTTTTAAGGGAAAAGGATAAATGTATCACGCACCCTTTGACACCCTCCAAAAAAGCCTTGATTTATGCGGGTTTGAAATGCCCTAAAGCGTGACATTTCTCCCTTTGTTTCCGCTTCCGTTTGGCGGCGTTTATCCGCTTCATGCGTCCGGCGCAGTCCGGGCAGTATTTCCCCCGGTTGGATTTTGGGAAGAAGAACGCCCCGCAGACAGCGCAGCGTTTCCGGCTTCCCCGGCGCAAGAGGGCGGCTTCCAGTGCTTCATCAAGGGGCAGGACAGCGGCGGTAAACCAGCGGCAGAGCAGCGAATAGCTGATACTCTGTACACACACGCAAGGCTCGCCGTCCTCCAACAGCAGGCAGTTCCCGCTGTCATAGTTGCAGCACTCATGCACAAGGCGGCGGGCTGCCCGGTACTGGCGGTAGTCCATGCGGGGGATATTACCGTTCATGGCTCTGCTCCTTTCTGCGCTGCGGCTCGCTCCGGCGTAAAATCTGGTCGATATTGCCCTTGACAGTCTGCAAGCGGCGGTACTCCTCCCGTTTTGCCCGGTAATCGTTGTAGCCGCTGTTTTTCTCTTTGATAAGGCTTTCAATCTCTGCTTGCAGGGATTTATAGCTCGGCAGCTTGGAAATGCCGTTCTCCCTGAAATAGCGGGCGGCTGCGTCTGCTATGATAAAGTCACTTTCATGCTTCTGACGGTAGGCTGCTTTTGCTTTGGCGTTTTTCTGCTGTTTCAGCCCGTCCCGGACAGGGCGGGTCTTGGAATAGGCAAGCACCTGCCGTTGCAGCTCCTTTTTCCCGTTCAGCGTCTTTTCCACCTGCTTCAACCACGCAAGGCTTTCCTGCATGGCGGCATAGGCGGCAGAACAGGCTTCGTCCAGTTCCTCCGGGGAGGAAAAGCCGTACTGCTGATAGGCGGTAACGGTAGCTGCCATTTGCTTTAGGTTGTGCTTTGCCGCCCAGCGGTCATAGCCCACGCCCTTGCCCTCGGCTCGCTTGGCTTCCCGGTCAACCATGCGCTGCAAGGTGTTGTCTGCCGGGGTGGTTTTTGCAGCTTTTTCCCCTTGTAACGGCTTTTTAACTGCGGCAGGGTATTCGGGTATGGCTTTGGTCTGTTCGGCAGCTCTGTGGGCGTTCTGCGTGAGCAGGGCAAGGACAGCAGCCTTGTCAAAATCGTCCCCCAGCTTTCGGGCTGTGATAGGCTTTGTCCTGTCCGGCGTGAGGTAGGAAAGCCGCCCCCGGCTCTCCTTGACGGTCACACCCTCCCGCAGCAAAAGGGAAGAAAACTCGTCAAAGCTGCCAGCTTGGGAAAGTGCCTGCCGTATCGTCCGGCGCAGCTTCGCCTTGTCCGTTTCAAACTTGGTGGGCTTGGTCGGCTGTCCGGCGGCTTCTCTGGCGGCGTTCTCTTTGTCAAGGGCAAGCTGCCCTTTCTTTGCCGCCCAGTATTCCCGTTCGGTTATCCGTTCCTTGCTGCCGTTCAAGAGGTCGATTTGGTAAAGCCCCTCCCGGTGGCACATTTCCATGACTTCGCTCTTGAAATATTCCATAGCGGCGTTGGTGCAGCGGTGCTTGCAGCCCTCCAGCGTGTCGGCTGGTCTGTCCATGTAGGGCAGAAGCGGGACTTCGTAAATCCGCAGGGAGTTGATGACGATATGCACATGGATATTCCCGCTGTGGTTATGCCCGTCCGGGTGGGTGCAGACTAAGGCTTGGTGTCCGGGGAAATGCTCTTTACAGAACTGCTCGCCCAGCTCCTGCGCCCGGTCTACGGTCAAGCCGTTGTCTGTCCCGTCCCGTGGGTCAAAGCTGATGATATAGTGGTGGCTTTTCACATCTTCCCGTTTTTGGTTTTTCTCATAGCGGAGATTAGCCCGCATACAGGCAACAGCGAAATCCTCGCCCCCACAGTTGAGGGAAGAAATGCGGTAATCCTCCCTCGGTATCAGCCGCCCGTTTTCATCAAGGGTGGGCTTCATGGTAAACTCGTCATGCTCAAATGTGAGATAGGCTTCCGCTGCGCCATAGTCCGCATTTTTAGAGCTGATATGTTTGAATGTTGCCAACAGCGTCACCCACTTTCTGCAAGACTTCAAACTTTAGGGCAGCAAGGTCGGAAACCGCCGCCCGTACCTCCCCGGCAAGCTGCGGGTAGGGGCTGTGCCACTCGTTCAGCGTCCGGGCTATCTGGTTTAAGTTGCCGCCGATCCTGCCGTATTCGGCGGTCAGCTTCCCGACAGCGGCAAGCAACTCGTCATTGACGGGGGAAACGGTTATGATGGGGCGTATGGCTGCCCCGGTTATGGCTTGCCGGATAAACTCGGCTTGGCTCATGTTGTAAGCAGAAAGCCTTTCCGCAAACTCGGCGTATTCTTCCTCGGTCATGCGTGTCTTGACTACCCGGCTGCGGTGCGGCGTGTTATATCGTTTTCGCATGGTAAAACCTCCTTCGGCTGTGCGTGGTGTCCTCTCACTAATAGGAGAAAAACAGGGTGTAAAGCGGAACTGTTTTTGAAAAATCCGAAAAATTATTTTGAGGGATTTTCCAGCGGCGTAAGCCGCATAAGCAGGGTTTGGGGAAGGCACTCCCCAACAAGATTCCCGCAGGGGCAAAATGAGCGATAAGCGAATTTTGGTACTGCGGTAGAATCTTGCTCTCCGTAACTGCAAACCCCGGCGCATATGGGGGCTTCTCATTTTCCGCTAATATAACGCTCGAAAAGGGCTTTGCTGCCCGCTGTAGGTGGTCTTTTTTCCTTTCCGCTAAAGATACATTTCAAAGACCGTCATCTACCCGCTGGACGGGGATTTTCTCAAATTTCCTTTTGCTCCTGTAATCCGGGCAACAGCTTTTTGGCAACTGGCGGGGTAGAGAATTTTTCTTTTCACTCACTACTGCAACCGGCAAGGGGCAAAATGGCCGGAAATAGAATAGAAAAAAGCAGTAAATCTTTTTCAAGACTTACTGCTTTCGATGGCCGCCGGTGGGCGGCAAGTATTCAGTTTTTATGGCTCGTCCGGCGGGTAGTCAAATTGGAATTTGAGCAGACAGGCAATCAACCGTTCTTTCACATAGTCCTCAACTTCGGCATTGACTTGCCCGTTCATTTTGGAAAAGTATCGGATATATCCGGCATAGTGGGAAAGAACTGCGTCCACGGCTTCCGGGTCGCCTTCATGGGCTTTGACAATGGTTTCATAGGGAAGTAGCCTACTCATGGCGGCTCACCTCCATTTCCTCCCGTAACCGCTGCAAGGCAAGTTGGATATGCCGCCCCGCTGTGCTGCGTGTTTGACCAAAGTACGCACCGATCACGCGCTGCGGCTGGTGCAGGAAATAGTAGCGGAAGATTTCTTCCTGCGCTTGTTCCGGCAAAGTCGAGAGTGCAGCGGCAAGGGTGACGTTGCAGAGCAGGACGGTCTGGCCGCAGACGATAAAGGGGTGTTCTTCGTCCGGCTCCGGCTCGGCAAACTGGACAAACTTCTCATTTGTCAGATAGTCAAGGGAAATTTCCCGTTCCCATTTCTGCCGCAGCCGTATGATTTTCCCGATGGCGGCATACCGAATAACGGCTTTACAAAAGGCGTTGTGCTTGCACCGGATATACTCTTGATAGGCTTCAATCTCGGTCATGGAAATTCCCCCTCTCTGAATAATAGTACGGGGCGGGCAGCACTCCTTGCTGTCCACCCCTTGATTGCCTGCCAGCAAAGGCGGGCGGGGCTGTCAACGGCGGCGCGTATGCGCCGTTCATCTTAACCGTTGACTGGCTCGACTGGCTTTGCTATTTCGTTATGTTCATTCAGTTGTTGACAAAAGAAATGTAGATACCGAAACTGTCTGGAACATAGCTGATGCTTATCCACTTTTCTTCATTTGACAAAAGTGTTCCGATAGAAACATAGTTTTCTCCCTCGATTTCCTCTGACACATTTTCAATTACGGAAAAGCCTTCTTGGTTCAAAATCTCCATGTACTCGTTATAGTCGTTTTCGCTAACGCCGGTAAGGTTGATACTGCAATTCCCATGTTCTGTATCAAGTGTAGCCCATGCAACCGTACCAGGCGGAACAGGAAGCCCCTCCGTGTACTCATTCGCAGGCCAAACGCCCTCTTCCAATTTTGTAACACTGTTAGATTGTGTATTGCTCTCATTGCTGGTTGGTGCAGATGAGATATTTTGATTAGAACACGCAGCCAAAAAAATCATAAGCATGATTGCGAATACAGAAATATACTTCTTCATTGGTTACCTCCTGTTTTTGTGTATGGTTCTAATAATTAACAAAACAGCAATAGCCGTTGCTACAAACCCAATAGTCAAAAGGATTTGTGAAACATCAAAGGCAAATGCGCCCTCAATCTGTATATTTGTTGTCGCGTCTGCCTGTCCGATTGCTCCTTCTGGTACTTTTCCTGATTGTGCAACAGCATATACCGAAAAGGCAGCAACCGCGATAACAAGCGCAACAAGAGTAGAAATGATACCGTTCCTTTTTTTCAATGTGGTGTTATCAATGCCAAACTGTTCTGCGGTGCTGTCTGCAAATTCTTTTGGTGTGCCCAAACGTTGGATAACCTGTTGCTCTGTTTCTCCATGCTCCATAGCAGACGCAAAAACTTCATTCAAGTCACGCACAACCTCTTTTTTCATTTTGCGTGGTAAAGATAGTTCCTTTTCAACCTGTTTGATATATTGTTCTTTCATTTGGACACCCTCGCTTGTTGATAACTTTCTATAAAGCCGTTTACGCAGTTTTCATAGCTTGACCAAAATAAGATTAGTTCATCAAGTACATTCCTGCCTTTATCAGTTAAAGAATAATACTTTTTTGAGCCGCCATTTGCCGCAGCCGGAGCCAATCGGCATTTGATTAGTTCTGCTTCCTGTAAACGATACAGAATAGGGTAAATGGTTCCCTCTTTCGCATATCCCAAAACAGACGCACTATTGTTCAATTCGGTTATAATTTCATATCCATAAGTTTCCTTGCGTCCGATTAGGCATAAGAGTATCATTTCCAGAGAGCCTTTTTTGAATTGCTGGACATATTTGTTATTCATATCGTCGCCTCTCTTTAGTTTCGCTACTTAGGCTTGCTAAGTAGCAACTATATTATATCTCTTTCGAGGTATCAGAGTCAATAGTCTTAACGAAAAAGTTACAAGATGCGTGCGTAAGGCAATATCGGAATAATGGGCTGCTGTCTATCAAATTCTTGTGTGTTACTTTATGGCACATGAGCATTTGCGCCGGGGTTATCGTTGCCGTAGCCCTCAAGCAGATTGATTGCACCCCAGATGCCAAGACCTGCGCCCAGAGCGATAACGAGAGTCTGAAGAACGGTTACTGCGCTATTGAAAAATGCCATAATATTTTCCTCCTAAAATTTGAAATTGTTTTGAGAATAGAAAAAGCCCTCCGTACTACCGGCATCAAAACCGGACGGAAGGCTTAGTTTACGAGAATCTTTTCAAGGAACTCCTCGACGGTTATCACGCCAAGTTTCTGTTCCATTCTGCTTCTTGCATATTCAGTTTCACAATCATATATATCACCACCACCTTTCATAAGAAACAGCCAATACATTGACTGCAACAAATCTTCACGAGAAGCACAGATTGTCGGTGAAAAAACGACAGGTGAAACCTTCAGAACCTCTGCGAGTTTCGCTGTGGTTTCTGCATTAGGGGTTCGAGCGTTTTTCTCATACTGAGCAATACGGACATCCGCTGTTTTCTCGGAATACCCCATCAGGAGTCCAAGCTCTTTCTGGGTAAGGCGGCGAAATCGTCTAACGAACTTCAATCGCTGCCCAATAGAGGTATCCGTGATCCACCAAGTCATTTTTTTTACACCTCGCTTTCTGCAAATTCTCGATATACAACCTCATTTTTTGCTCTGCGCTTGCCTACGGCTTCACTGGGAGCAAGGTCAGGGTAGGTTGCCTGCACTTTCTGTCTGCTTCTGCGGACAGTTTCAAACCCCGGAAAGCTGCGTCTATCCAGTTCCTTCAAAAACACAGGAACCGTCATGGCATGAATGTCGATGCCACGCAGACCGGAATAGTGTTCCAGTACCATCAGGTACAAATGATTGTCGGTATTTCTTGCCTTGTGGTCGTGTTCCAAGATGTTCTTAACCAGGGCAGATACCGTTTTCAGATTTTCCAAACAGAAACCTCCTTAATCCGCATCGACTACCACAAACTCATCACCTGCCTTGAGCTTCAACCTTCGACTCAGAAACTGCTCAATGTTGAACTCATTTCTCTTATCAAAGTCTGATGTGTACTTATAATTGGGGTGCTGCGTCAGATCGTACTTGTCAGAAAGAAACGGTCTGACACCACGCAACTGCAAAATACACTTGCTGCCATCCAGAACCGCAAGCTCATCTACGCTCGCAAGGTCTTTGCCTAACTTCTGATAATTCAAGCCGTAAGACGGGCTGTTACCTCTGGTGTTGGAGGTGTTGTAGGTGTCGATAGTTTCTTTTCCCAATGCCTGATTCAGTTCTTTGAGCGTGGTTGGCTCAGAACCACCCAGGAAAATTCGGGAATCCATGTTGCCGATGATGGTATCGGCATTGTCTTTATAAATGGCTTTCAGCTGTGATTGTGCCTGGAGAACAAGGCAAGCCGATATTTCACGGCTTCGGATTGTCGCTACCAGTTTTTCCAGATTGGGAATCTGACCGATGTTTGCCATCTCATCAATCAAGCAGCGCACATGAACCGGCAGTCTGCCGCCGTACACATCATCTGCTTTCTCGCACAACAAGTTGAACAGCTGTGTGTAAATCATGGAGATCAAAAAATTAAACGTCGCATCCGTATCTGACATAATCAGAAAGAGCGCCGTTTTCTTATCTCCGAGAGTATCCAACTGCAACTCGTCATAGGCAGTCACATCTCTGACCTCCTGAATATCAAAAGGAGCCAGACGAGCGCCGCAGGAAATCAAAATCGACTTAGCGGTCTTGCCGGAGACAAATTGTCAAGGACTTTTTCATCAAATTCACAAAAATCTACAAAAAAGGTGCCAGAAGCACCGTATGGCTCCTGACACCTCGTTTGATAGATTACATTTTTCCGTTCAGCAGGTCTTTGCAGAGATACGCATAGTCTGGCAGCTGGTTGATATATGGCTCCCAGCGCCGCTTGATTTCGGCCAATTCCAGCGGATCGGCTGCTTCCAGTGCATGATCGTTGCCTGTCATATATAAAACATCCGTAGCAACATCATCCAAACACCTGCCGCAGAGATCGGCGGCTGATTCGATTCTGATACCGGTATCCACATAGACTGGATTGACGCCAATCGCCAGCCAGACATAGCCTACCTTGTCCGACCAGAGCAGTTCAAAATCAGGGCTTTGCCGCAGATGTTCCGCAAAGACCTCCTTTACTCGTTCAATTTCATGCTTCTCTTTTTCTGTGTAAAGCATTTTCGTGTCCTCCTTGACAAAAATTTTGGTGCGTACCATCATCAGTTTAGCACAAGGCGGCTTCGTTTATCAGTCTGTCACATCTGCTGAATTTCATTTTTGAGCATACGCTTGATTTTATCGCTCATGGTTTCTGTGCTGGTATTGCTGAAATGGACATGAACCTTGTAGGTTGTCTTGCCGATTTTCTTTACCATCGCCGGCGTGTTTTCCGGCGCTCTGGACGCAGTAACGGCGTCTGCCACCTGCATAGTACGGGGTTCTTTGTTCATGGCGCTCCTTTCTCCGAACGGGTCTGTGCCGCCCGGTAAAAAATCAGTCGTGCTTACTGTTTACAATGTCTTTTGCTGTCTGTCGGGTAGCACCGGCATTTTCTTCCCGGAAATTCTTCCCGTCAAAGAGGATCGGCGCACACCGTTCCAAAATACGGTCATAGATACGGGCGTGGGCCAGATCAGGCGGATTCTTCAGCTCGGACAGTTTCAAGTTTGTTGTGATAATCATAGGTCTGCGGCTGCGGTAGCGGCTGTCAATGACGAAAAACATCTGCTCCATGGCATATTCGGTACTGCGCTCTACACCCAGATCGTCAATGATAAGCAGGTCATACTCGTCAAAGCTGGCAATAAACTCTGACCTGTCCTCAGAGAACATCCCGGTCAGGCGGTTCAGAATGGTGGGGAAGTTCGTCATCAGCACCGGCACATCCCGGTCAAGCAGGGCGTTGGCAATACAACCGGCGAAAAAGGACTTGCCGGTTCCCACATCCCCGAACAACAGCAGGCCGGTGTTGTTTTTATATGCCTCTTTCCAGTTCTCCACATAGGCGCGGGCCTTGTCCATCAATGGGTTTTGGCCGTTGTCGTTGGCAAAGGTGTAGTCGTACAGATAGCGGTCTTGCAGGCCCTGGGCCTTCCGGCGTTTGATACGCTCCATGCGGCGCTGCCGTTCTTCAGCAGCCTTGCGCTGCTCCTCAGCCTCCCGCTGGCACTGGCAGATGCAGCGCGGCATAAAGTAGCCGGATTTCCCAAAGCATGGCACAACGGTCTGCCTCTGGCCGCCGCATTTCTTACAGTGAATGAGGCCGTCTGCCGGGTCTATGTACTCGTCCCCGGCCAGTTCCACACCGGCGGCTGCCTTGTCGATCAGCGCCCGGATTTCTGCGGTAATCTCAATCATACGGTTTCATCCTCCTTTACGCTGTAATCCCGGTTGCGGGTGGGCGGGGCTGCTTTCTTCGCATCCTCACCGGCCCAGCGCCGGATGGTGGCAGCATGGCTCTGATACCGCTTGCCGGTAGAAGCCATGTACTCGGACAGCTTTTCGATGTACTGGCCCCATACAGTGGGAAAGCTGGCCTGTAAGTCTGCCAGTTCCCCGTCCGTCAGGAAAACATTCTGGTAACGGCCATAGGCGTGGGCGGGGTGTCCCTTCTCTATCTCTCTCTTTATCTCTATCTCTTTCTCTAACTCTATCTCTATCTCTGGTGGACGAATGTCGGACAAATGTCCGCCGTTTGTCCGGGGCGCAGAAAGAGCCTTATTTTGGAGCCTCGCAGCCCGCTTTCGCTCAGCCTCGGTAGAGGACTGGCCGATTAAAAGTTCGATGTTGCTCATGTAGAATGTGCCGCTGTCCAGCACTTCCACAAGGCCCAGCTTCAAAAAGATCTGCAAGGCTCTCTCCACAGTGCCGATCTGCTGGCGGGTGATGGTGGCGATCATCTGCGCCGTGTAAGGGATGTCCTCGTCAAGCTGGAGCCGCCCGCCATGTTTCAGCGATTTCAGATACAGCTTGAGCAGAATGTTGGAATACAGCACACCATCCTGCATACTTTCCAGCAGCACGATGGAATCATCGTCAAAATAGTTTTCTTTGAGTTTCAGGTAATAATATTTTCGGTTGTCTGACATAGGGTTCCTCCTTGGGGTTTCTCTTGGGATTCTGTACGCATTTTAAGGCCGTTTTAGGGGTCGGAGGATAAATCTATCAGCCTGCCTTTGACACCCTCGAAAAAATCCTTGATTTACAAGGGTTTTTCAGCCCCTAAAGCGTGACATTTCTCCCGTTGTTTCCGCTTGCGCTTTGCGGCGTTGATCCGCTTCATGCGTGCGGCACATTCCGGGCAGTATTTGGCCCGGTTGGAACCGGGGGTAAACAGCGCCCCGCATACGGCGCATTTCTTCGCATTCATCCGGTGGAACAGCGCCGTTTCCAGTTCCTTATCCTGCAGCAATACCGCCGTCCGAAACCACCTGCACAACAGGGAATAGGAAATGGACTGGACACAGACACATTTCTCCCCATCGTCCAGGGCGATACAGTTTCCGTCGATGTAGTTACAGCACTCATGCACCAGCCTCCGCACTCTGCGGTACTGGCGGTAATCCATGACGGGGATAGGTTCAGACTTGTTGTTCTTCATAAATGATTTCTTTCATAAAGCAGGTATCCTCCTTGAATGAATTTATTGTTAAATATTCGTGCAAAGCATTGTTTTCTTCGTGCAAATGGCATATACTATAATTGCCAGCAGAAAGGGGTTGATCGTATGGCTGGAAATACCACAAACATCAGTATCCGCATGGACGCAGATTTGAAAGCGCAAGCGGACGCACTGTTTACTGAACTTGGCATGAACCTGACTACGGCGTTTAACATCTTTGTGCGCCAGTCGCTTCGTGAAGGCGGCATTCCCTTTGAGGTAAGGCTGGAACAGCCGAACAAAGAAACGGTTGCTGCCATGCTGGAAGCGGAAAGGATTGCAAAAGACCCGTCTGTAAAGGGTTACAATGACCTTGACGAGTTGTTTGCTGACCTGAAAAGATGAAAGAAACCAAATATACCGTCAAGTACACGACCAGTTTCAAAAAAGACTACAAACGAGCCATCAAGCGTGGCTTGAAGATCGAGGTGCTGGAGCAGGTCGTAGCGTTGCTGGCGATGGGCGAACCGCTGCCGGATAAGAACCGTGACCATGACCTATCCGGCGATTGGGCAGGCCATCGGGAATGTCACATTCTCCCGGACTGGCTGCTTGTCTACCGCATAGAAGATGATGTTCTGGTGCTGACGCTGGCCCGCACCGGCACACACAGCGACTTGTTCGGCAAATAAACAGTCTGCCGCCGTATGGGGAAACCTGTACGGCGGTTTTTCTGTGTGCAAAAGTATGTCGTGAAATGCGACGCACTTGACAGGGGTACGCCAAAACGCAGTATCCTTTACCGATCCGACCCACGGTCGTGAGACTTGTCCCGTTCCTGTCTGGACAGCTGCTCGGCGGTTTTGCGGAGCCGTTCCACTGCTTTCAAATCCTCCCGCAGGGCTTTCATGGCAAGCGTGTCCGTCTGCTTTCCAGCGGCCAGCTGGTCAATTTCCAGCTGCCATGCCTTTGGGGTGATTGCCTCGCCGCTGTCTTTCAGTTCTTTCAGATACCGGGCCGCTGCGTCATACAGAATCAGTTCCCGGCTGTGGCGCTGTTCAAACTGTTCCCGTTTTTCCGGCTTTACTTTGGCAAGCTGCTTGTGGATGGACTTGTACTGGTTGTACTGTTCCCACATCTCCCCGCGCTCGGTAAGGGTAGTGATCCGGCGCTCGGCCTTGACAATCTTTCCGCGCAGGTCATAGTAACGGCTGTTCATATCAGCGATTTTTTCATGAAGCTGCTGCATAGACTGGATGCCGTTTGCCTGCAAAAAGCTGAATAGTGCAGCGCTTTCCTGCAAAGCCCGGATTTTGCCGGTGCGGGTGCGGGGAGCGTTCAACTGCTGCTGGGCCTCCCACAAGGCGGTCAAGCTGCTTTGCTGTGTTTGTGGTTTTTCCGCTTCGGCTTTCGACCAGCGATAAAGCCGAGTAATGCGGGCTTTGATTTCTTTCAGCAGCTTGTTGTCGGCGGCGATCTGCCGGTTTACTTCGCCCTTGTCGGTGCGGATACCGCGCTTTTCCATTTGGCTGGCGGCTGGCCCCATATGGACAGAGGGAATCTTATCAATGCCCTGCCGCTTGTAGCTGCGGTGATCTACCAGGGCGGGCTGACCGGCAGCCTCCAATGCCCGGTTGGTGCAGGCCGCCCATGCCGCCCGCCAAATCTCCACATTCCCTTTGTCGTTCCAGTCGGTGGTGTCCTCCCGGTGGTTCTTCCAGCCGCCTTTCCCGTCCGGGATACGCTGGCCGTTTTCGTCCAGGTCGTATGCCTTGCGGCACTTTGCGCCCCACTGTCCATTTTCTTTCAAAGGCCGGAGCGTCAGCATGATATGGACATGAGGGTTGCCGGTTCCCTTGTCATGGATAGCAAAGTCGGCGCACATTCCTTTGTCTACAAAGTTGTCCTTCACATAGGACCGGACAAGGGCAAGCTGCTGTTCTATGGACAGTTCGCGGGGCAGAGCTGCCTCGATCTCACGGGCAAGCTGGCTGTCCCTTGCTTTCTCGATTTGCTCCACGCTGTTCCAGAGGGTGGAGCGGTCTGCAAACTCTGGCGGGGCGTGGGCAGGCAGCATGATCTCCGCATGGACAATGCCGCCTTTCCGGGTGTAGTCGTGGGTCATTCCATCCCATTCATTTGTCAGCTTGGTTCCGCTGCGGTAAGCAGCTGCGGCAACAGCAGAACGGCCCGCACTGCGCTTGATGATACTGACGGGGATATGACAGAAATCTATGGGGAACACCTCCTTTCAGTGAGGGGATA
The DNA here is from genome assembly GCF_027689445.1 of Gemmiger qucibialis. NCBI lineage: Bacteria > Bacillati > Bacillota > Clostridia > Eubacteriales > Oscillospiraceae > Gemmiger > Gemmiger qucibialis. The sequence goes on from NZ_JAQFEN010000021.1 coordinate 23,851, forward strand.
ACAGTCTCTGTGGAGCCGGACAAACGCAAAGCGGGTGTCTGGCTGCGCAGAGCGCACAAGGGGTTTGGGGAGCGTAGCGCCCCATCGCGGACGAAGTACGCAACAGCCCCGGCAGGGCGCACGACACCGGCAACGGTGTATAAGTGCGCCCTATCCCAGAACTCGGATAGGGCGCATTATCCGAGATA
>NZ_JAQFEN010000022.1:0-20483 GCF_027689445.1 Gemmiger qucibialis
CCGCTGTACGGCGGCGCGGCGGCTCCGGTGGCTGCTGCGCCGGGCGGGTGGGCCGCTGCGGGGGGCGCTGTGCCCCAAGGCCCGCCGGATCCACCCCGCGCCGTACCTTGCCGCTGCCGGGCGCGTTCACTTTCCTGGGCATTATGTTCTGCTGCGGCTGGCTGCTCTGGTAGCCGCCGTATCCGCCTTCTCGGTTTGGCATTGCCGTACACCTCCCTGCTGGCTTTTGCCGTATCCATAAAAATAAAGCTTTGGTGTTTATTGTAGCATATTTTTGCCGCCAAAAACAGGCCCTGACCATAATTTCCCGTGCAATACAGCGCAAAGCCCGCACAGCAGCTTGCTTTGCCGTGCGGGCTTTTGTCTGTTGCAAATGATTACGGCTGCACAAATACCTGGGCTGTGCTGCTGCACGCAGCCTGCGCGGTTCCGCTTGGGCCGGAACCTGCCGCATCCTGTACCGCCGTCAGGGTCAGTGTCACCGTATATTGGGTATCGCTTTGGGGGCAGATTTGCGGCAGCGGCGCATCCCACCGCCCGGCGCCAATGGGCTGCCCGGCCCCCACGCGGAAGCACCCCATCACCTGGCCATTGGCATCCGTTACCGTATAGGCTGCGTTGCACCACGCATTGTTTGTGCCGTCCGGCAGGGCGCTGCTATCCCCGTGCGGCGGGCGCAGCATGTAGCCAAAGTTCACTGCCTGCCCGTCCTGTATCGTTTGGTCTACCGGGAAGCACGGTGCATTCAGCGGCAGGTCCATCCCAACCGCCGGGTATCGCACCATATAATCGGTTTCATGTACAGTTTGCAGAACCCCTCCTTCCCCCACCGGAATGCCCTGCCCGCCAAAGCTGCTGCCGCGCGCTGGCTGCAGCCCGGCAAGCTGGACCACCAGCTTTTTGCCTGTTGTAAAATCAAACCCGGAAGCCGTCAACACCCCGTTATCCAGCGCCGCAGCCACTTTGGGGCAGTTCTGCATCGTCTGGCTCCACCCCTGCGGGGTCTTGTCCACCGCCCAGTATTGCAGCCGCGCACTGCCGGCATCCAGCTCCGATGCCAGGGTATAGCGGATCACCGCGTCTGCCCCGCCCGCTTCGCTGCTGGTTTCCAAGCGCAGGGTGTAGCTGCCCGCGGCATCGTCCCAGGTTGTGCTGGCATCCAGCTGCCAGCCGGTCTCTTTTTGCTGCGTGTTCTCCTCTACCGGGGTGATGGATGGCAGTTTCATCTGCTGCAAAACGGTATCCAGCCCCTGCCGCAGCGTTGCGGGGAGCTCTGCCCGCAGTTCCACCCGGCGCTGGTCCGAAAAGCAGTCCAGATAGGTTTGCAGTGTTTCGCGGTCTTTCGCTGCCAGAACCGACCGGTAAAAGCTTTCCGCCTCCGCCGCCAGCCCGGTTTCCTCTGCCTGGGCCTGAACCGGGGCTGCTGCCCCCAGCAGAAGCATCACCACCAGCGCCAGACTGATCCCCGCCCGCTTCATTGACTCTTATCTCCGGGCTGTTCTATTTCCGTTCCGGGCGGTGCGCCCAAGGCAGCCTGATCCAGCAGTCCCTCATTGCCCCGTAAGCTGCCCGGCTCCACCGCCAGCGTTACCCGGTGCGGCGTACCACCCGCCTGCAGGCCGGTACCAGCCGCCCACGGTTGTTCCTTCAAATCCAGCTGCTGCATCACCGCCCAGCCTGCCGCCTGGGTCACCGCCCCGGCTGCGCAGCGCAGCCACGCCGTAAACAGCGCGCCCATCAGGCAGCACGCCGCCAATACCATCGAAGCTGCTCCCACAGCAAAACGTACACGCTCTTTCATTGTGTCAGCCTCCTTCCCATTCCGCCCACAGCGGAAGCCCCGCACAGCCCGCCTTATCCGCCTGCGGGGATCACCCTCTCTGTTCAAGCCCAATGCCTGTCCGCGCTGCATGGCTGGCGGCTATTATGGATTCTCTCCACCATGCCCCGCCGGGTTCTGTTCCTGCTTTGACGCCCCTGCTCCTGCCTGCCGCCAATGGCGGATATGTACGTTGGTACCCGGCAGTGCGCCCCTGCTGTCCCTTTGCCCGGCTGGCGGCTTGTATCGCCGCACCATGCTGTGAACAGCTCCGCCGCCCTGGCCAAAGGCAGCGGCCGCTGTTCTCTTTGCGTGTTATGATGATACCACCCCACCCGCGCATAAAATGCAAAACCCTGTCAGCCCCCGAAAAAACTTCCCGACAGGTTTTTAAAAAATTTTGATTTTTTTGAAATTTATGCTTGACATTCTCTTGCCCAGTTGCTATACTATAAAAGCTGAATCAAGCAAGCGTGCTTACAGCGAAAAATAAAATATTGCCCCATAGCTCAGTTGGTTAGAGCACCTGACTGTTAATCAGGGTGTCGTCCGTTCAAGTCGGACTGGGGCAGCCAAATAAACCTTGAAGCTTCTGCTTCAAGGTTTTTCTTTTATGGCAATACCGCATAATTCTAAGTGCCGATACGGCGAGCGAGGTGCGGCAGCTGCTAAGCCAAAAGCGCAGATAATACTGGATGCTGCAAAGGTGAGCGCCGCCAGTGACGGAAACAGCGAACCGAAGCAGGGGCAGCGGTCGCAGAGTGCGAGGGGCTTTTGCCCCCGAAGCACGATGCGGGTACCGCAACCCGACATTATCGAGCATTTTGGCAACGCAGATGCCATGCCGCAGCTGCCGGAGCGGTGATTAAGCCGCAAGGCGGGAATTGTGCGGTGTTGCCTTATGTTTTTTATGGGCGGTATCAGTATCTGCTCCATATTGCCGCTTTTACCCTCTACCCCAAAATCTGCACTGAATTTTTTCTCTATCCGCAATCACGGGGTTTGGCATTGTTTTGTTCCGCTTCAGCCTGCTTATACATAATAGTCAGGCCCCCCCCCGGCTAAGCCGGGGGCTTGCGGAAGCCCTAAGGTGTATCTGAAAACAAAGAAGATGACGGATATTTCGCAAACACAAGCAGAATTTTGCGTGTGTAGAATATCGAAAGCGGCGTTCAGCTGCTTCGCCTGCGCGGGAAAGCGCAGTGCCACAGTCTCCCGGAAATCACGGGAAAGATACGTTTCTTTCCTCTTCATCGTCCGTTACCCTTTCTTTTTGTACCCGCAGTCACAGCAGGGTCCGCCGGAGGCAAGGGTGTACTGCCGCACAAAATTCGTCACGCCGCCCGCCTCGCTCATGGTGTAGTCCAGATGGCACAAAGCAGGGGTCAGGTCGTACAGTCCCAGCTCCTTCATCAGCACACAGATACCGCACCTGGTAAAGCGTCCCTCGTAGCCGCTGCCATCCGGGTACTCGTAAAACTCCATGTTCCACGAGTAGGGGTTGCGGTCGGCGGCTTTCAGGGCGGCGGTGGCTTTCATGGCGGCAATATCCTTTGCGGTGAATTTGCTTTTTCCGCTCTTGCGGCAGAACCACTGCATGGGCGCTGTCATCATGGATTTTGCGTAGTAATCCGTCAGCCTGTCCACCTCCGGGCGCTGCGGCATGGAGAGGATGAACGCGCCGATCATCGCGCAGTTGACCAGATTCATTTTGAAACGGTCAGCTTTTTCGAACTCCGGCAGCCTGCGGATGATCTGCCGGTATTGCGGCTTTGCCTTTTTCGTGATAGCTCTTGCGGTAGCTGCATCATAGCCCAGCACAGCGGTCAGCTGCTTTTGAAAGGAGCCAGCAAACAGCGCCCACATCCCAAAGGGCATTCCGGTGTACTTCATTGCAGATACCTCCCGGCTTCCGCTTCCAGTGCCTGCCATACCGGGTAGGCTGCGCCATGCTCATCGAAAAATTTCCTGAGATCCCGGTTCAGTGCGCTCATTTCGTCGATAGCGTTCATTGCGTGGTCGGAGGCGCAAAGCTTGCCCAGCGAGGTGGCGCACATCAGCTTGAAAAAGCGCAGGCAGGTCCTGCGGTATTTTTCCCCTTCAAAGTCTGCATCCTCCTTGGGCAGAATGGTGTGCCCGGCATTTCTGATGGCACGGTATCCCTCAATGTTGGCATCCAGCAGACGGTTCAGGTAGGCGGTGTCACCCCTGAGCTTTTTCAGGTCGCCGTCCGTCTTATAGCAGGCGAAAGCCGCCGGCATCACAAACGCGGCATGGCAGAGCAGATAATCCTCCATGTTCGGCTCGTAAACAACCTTGTATTTTGTGCCGTGGAAGATGCGCCCGATCAGCTGTTTATTGGAGATTGCACCCGGCAGCTGTCCGATGGTGATCTTTTTCAGGTCGATGGAAACGACCCGATCCGACTCCCGATGCCCGGCAGAAAGTGCAAAGGCAAACAGGACATTCTTCCCTGGCAGTGCCGCCGCCAGTGCTCTTGCCTGTACGTTGTTGCCCACAAAAACGATGTTTTTCGTCCGGTTCGCCCGCAGCATGTCCAGAACGGAATCCAGCTGCGTATAACGCAGAACCACAAAGATCACATCGTACGTTGCATCCGGTGCAAGTTCGGTCACCACCGGAATACGGCTGACCGAGGTGCGGGGCGAAAATTTATCCTTGATCCGCAGGCCGTTCTGCTTGATCTCCGCTGCCCAGTTTCCCCGCGCAAGCAGGGTGACATCCTTTCCTGCGCGCAGCAGATTTCTTGCCAGATTGCACCCCAGAACGCCTGCACCATATACCAGAATTTTCATAGCTTGCCTCCAAATCTGATCTTCACGATCTGCATTTTCATCCCGTTGTCCCCGACCTTAGCCAGAAATCGGAAAAAGCCGTTGACGGAAGGGTCTTTCAGGTCGCTGTAACCCAGCATATAGCCCCGGCTGGACACCTGCAAACGGCTGTCCCACGGGGAAAGCTCGCTTTTCGCATCCGAAACGGCAAAATACGCCCCCACATCCTTGATCTTAGCCGTCTTGAGCCATGTTTTTGCGATCATCTTCACCGCTGTCCGATTGGCCGCATCAAAGACCAGAACCCCGCCGGGGAAAGCATCTGCCATCCCCTGCACCAGTTCCCGGACCTGCTGGGTCAGGAAGTAATAGAACACCCCGGAGGCAAAGAACACCGCCCCGCCGGATGCATTGATTTTGTCAAACCATGCGGGGTCTTTCAGGTCGCAGGGGATGTTTTGCTCCCGCTCCCCGGCGGGCAGCAGCTGCTGCCGCAAGGCAATAACATCCGGGAAGTCCAGATTGTAGATTTTGCATCTGCCGTTGTCGCAGGCTCTGCCGGTGTTGTCCAGCCCGCAGCCCAGATTGACCACCGCCGCGCAGGGGTGGTTTTTCAGATAATCCCGCACCTCCCACGCAAGGTCATTCTGCCGCATGGCCACCTCCAGCGCACCGAAGCGCTGCATCAGGCTGCGGGAATTTTTCTCTGCCACTGAAAAGTCGTAGTCGATCTGATCAATCAGGCGTACCGCCGTTTCGTCCCGATAGAGGTTTGGGTACAGTTCCGAACACAGCTTCCGGGAATACAACGGGAGAATCAGCGTTTCCTGCACAGTGTTTCTCTCGATTTTATATTTCATATCGGGTTCTCTCACTTTCTGATAAACGGCAGCTTCGGCATACTGCGCCCACATGGTCGGTGTCCTGATGGGTGATAAGGATGTGCCGGATGGAATGCGGATCGATCCCCAGCCAATTCATCTTCTCTGCCAGCCGGTCGTAGTTATATCCCGCATCGACCATAATGGTCGTATCGCCTTTGCGGTAGAAGAAGATGTTCGCCACCCATTCGCGCACGCAGGCAACATTCTTGTCGATCCAGCCGGTGTTCAAAGGCTTAAAGATCTCCTTGCCCCGGTACATCCGGCTCATTGCTTTTCTTTGAAATTCCGTTGCTTTTTTCGACATGATCGCACCTTATTTCTGTGCTGTAACGCACAGCCATCCCTTTTTGTTTTTGTGGCTCTGAATCTTACAAAATCCCGCTTGTTCCAGATACACTTTCAGATCAGCATCCGTATAGATGGTCATACCGTTAATGATTTGCGTCCATTTGTCGTCTTTTGCTGTTTCGCCGTTTGCTTCGTTACAGATGAAAAAAGTCCCGCCGGGCTTCAGCACCCGATAGACCTCTCTGAAATTCTGCGCAAGCTCCGGCCAGAAATAGACCGTTTCAAATGCGGTTGCCACATCAAACTGCTCCGCTTCAAACGGCAGCTCTGCCACGCTTGCCTGCTGCACATTGCACCTCCCTTCCGCAATGGCACCTGCATTGACCTTTCGCGCTTTTTCTACACTGACTGCCGAATAGTCGATGCCCTGCACCTTGCCCTTGGGACACAGTTTCAGCAGCTTTTTGATGTTCGCCCCACCGCCGCAGCCGCAGTCCAGCACCATGGCATCCGGGGCAGGCTGCAAAAAGTGCAGCCCCCATTCTGCCATTGCGCTGTGTCCAAAGTTCATCATGGCAACCATGATCTTCCCGCCAAGGCCTGCAGGCTTGCGGGTGTTTTCAAAAAAGGACATAACTCCACCCTCTTTCTGTTTCCCGTTCATAATGCAATGCTTTTTACCAGATGCGCCCACTGTTCCGGGTGGCAGGCCAGCAGCTCCTCGTGCTGCAAGTTCTGCTCATGAAGAACCGGATGTACAAAATGCTGCTGATACCGGGCACGGTATTTTTTGCCCATTTTCAGGGCGTAGAAGATATGGATCTGGGTGCCGGGTACATGGATATTATCCGGCAGCGGAGTGATAAGATCGGAGTAGAACTGGTTTTTGCAGCTCTGCATGGTCACATAGGGGCGGGCATCGCCGAACATTTTCAGAAAGGCCTTGACATAATCCCCCGACTCTTTGGCATGTTTTTCCAGCTGCTTTTGGAGAAATTTTGCCTTAAACTTTCCGTCCCGAACCACAGGGTAGATCAACGGCAGCAGAAGATTTGTCTGCAAGCTTGCCGCCAGCGGCGATGCCTGATCCAGGTCGGAGCTGCCCAGAATGCCGTAGTCCATGTGGATGTTCTGCCGTGCCGCCAGCAGCCCCACGAAGGAGCCGCCTAGAGAGCAGCCGTAGGCTGCCCGGATGTGACCACCGCAGTGGTTCTTGAGGTAGGCTTCGATCTTTTTGGTTTCCTCCAGCATGGTGGGAAATTCGGTCTGTTCGGTTTCGTCAAAGCCATCGTAGCTGACACACAGCACCCGGAAGCTGTCTGCCAGAAGCGGAATCACTGCACCGAAATTGCTTTTCCAATGGCAGCAGGTACCCGGTAGCAGCAACAGCACCGGGGCATCCTCTGCGCCAAATGTGTAGATTTTCATCGTGATACGTTCCTTCTGTTTTTTCTGCCCGCAAATGGAAGAGACGTGCTTCTTCGTGCAGAGCAGAGCTATAAGTTAGATAAAGCTAACTTTCAACCTCGTAAAAAACCGCTCATCAGCGGTCCTTCTGCAAAAATAATACGCCCTGCTGTTACCTCTGTCAAGAAGTTTAGGCATTTTCGGAGATTCCGAAAGAGATTTCGCTTTCGGCCCCCAAAATCGTCACCCCAGCGCCACATCCAGCACCATCATCACGCTGAAGCCTACCGCAAAAAACATCGTGCCAACGTTTGAGTGCTGTCCCTGCGACATTTCCGGGATCAGTTCCTCCACCACCACATACAGCATGGCTCCGGCAGCAAAGCTGAGCAGATAGGGCAAAGCAGGCACCACGATGCCTGCTGCCAGAATCGTCAGCACTGCCCCAATGGGCTCTACGATGCCAGATAGTACTCCGTCCCAGAACGCCCGGCGTTTTGGCATTCCTTCTGCCCGCAGGGGCATGGAGATGATGGCCCCCTCTGGGAAGTTCTGGATGGCGATCCCAAGGGAAAGTGCCAACGCTCCGGCTGCAGTGATCTGAGCAGTCCCGGCAAGATAGCCAGCATAGACCACCCCCACCGCCATGCCCTCCGGGATGTTGTGCAGCGTCACTGCCAGAACCATCATCGTGGTGCGTTGGAGTTGGCTTTTTGGTCCTTCGGCCTGCAAACTATTCTGGTGCAGATGCGGAATAAGATGATCCAGCAGCAGCAAAAACAGGATGCCCAGCCAGAAGCCCACCGCTGCAGGGAAAAACGCCAGCCTGCCCAGATCTGCAGCCTGCTCCATGGCCGGGATCAGCAGACTCCATACCGATGCCGCCACCATCACTCCGGCTGCAAAGCCGGTGAGGGCACGCTGGATGCCATCGCTCAAAGACTTTTTCAAAAAGAACACACAGCCCGCCCCAAGACTTGTGCCCAGAAAAGGAATCAAGATTCCCCAGAACGCATCTTGCATGATATAGTACCTCCCTGCGGTTAAGTATGGCTAACCGCATAAAAAGTATACTGCTCTCCGGCAAAAAGGTCAAGCGCTTTGCGGCATACGATTCAGCCGGAAGATGTTGATGCTGTTCACCAACAGCGTATTGCCTTGCGGCCAATCATCGCCATCGAATGAGAACGGACGCTATACCGCGAAAGCCGTGTTGATGATACGGCAATCTCGCTTGCGGAAAAAATCGTAGATACAGAAATCGAGAATGTTTACAGCACCCCTAAACAGCAGAACATTTCCCAAAGCCATAACGGAAAATTCCGATAAAAGGCCAGCGGCGGCTTTCGCAAAGAAAGCCGCCGCTGTTGTCAAAATGAATACTCTTAGAATTTTCCGCCGGAACTGCCGCCGAAGCCGTCGCTGTCGGTACTCGAGCCGCTCGAGCTGCTCGAGCTGTCGTTCTTGACGGGGTCGTATTTTTCGGTCTCGGTGGTGTGGGTGTAGGTGTCCTCCACCACGGACAGAGCCAAGCCTTCGGCGGGCATGTAGGCGTTGGCATGGGTCTGCTCGTTGGCAGTTTTCATCTGCGCATAGAAGATGCCGCAGACAATACACGCTACAGCCAGCGGAATGACAAACACAAACACCCACTTGATCCAACCCTTGGCGGGGTCGTTGCCGCTGTCCAGCGGCGCACCCTTTTCGGCATAGAAATCAAGCGTGTCCGCGCACATTTCTATGTAGGTTTCGGAGGCCTTGTAATACGTTCCGTCCGAGAGCATCGGCACGATCTTATCCTCGATCTGTGCAATGCGGTAATCGGTAAAGGCCGTGACACCGCCGCCGTAGGTGATCGTGACATAATCGCGGGAATCCAGCGCAATCAGGAACAGGATACCGCTTTTGCCCTCGCCGTAGCCAAGGTCATAGTCGCGGTACCAATCCTTGGCAAACTCGCGCACGTTCTGCCCGCCGATGTCAGACACCGTCAGCAGGTAGACGTTGACACCGTGTCCGGCACTGGCGTCCTGCGCCTTTTGTTCCAATTCAGCGGTCGCTTCGGGTTTGAACAGCTCGTAGGTGTCCATCACCAGCGGCATTTCGGCAAACGCCGGTACGGCGCAGAGCAAGCACAGCACCAGTGCCGTAAGCAGAGAAAACAGTTTCTTTTTCATACTCTGTTTCCCCCTTTCAAAGCAGGATGGCAAGCAGGATCATCAGCGGAACACTGATGCCTGCAAACCAGGCAGCCACCTTTCGCTTATCAACCGGCAGATCGCCGACCAGCTTGCCGGTCTGCCCATTCATAGCGAACAGATAATCCTTGCCCTGCCATTTGGTGTGCAGCATCCAGACCGGCAGCAGCGCATAGTGCTTGGCGGTGTAATCAATATGGATGTTCTCGCTCAGGGTGCTTACGCTGTTGTAGCCGGTAATGCTGGCCGAAAGCTCGCTGCTGACCGAATTCCGCATCCGGCTGTGGGCGCGGGCCTGGCAGGTGTCGGCGTCCTCGTCGTATTTGTCTGCCATATAGCCCGGCAGGTACGCGGTCGAGAAGGGCTGAAACGCGCGGTAGTCATAAGGCTCAATGGCGTCAATGTGGCCGTTGGGCATCTTGGTCGAGCCGTCCACCGGCACGCCCATAAACTGCGTGGTACCGGCGCGGCGGACATCATAGTGCCTGGTCGTGGTGATGACATAATCGCCGTTGCGGTGGCTGGAGCTGGTCGTGGCTTCATATTGGCCCGAACCGGAGGCGTTGGCATCGAACAGCCAGAACGGGACATACACGCCCTTGATCTCCTCGATATGATTCTGCGAAGAGAAGGCATTGGGCAGGAATCTCTTCCCGCGATAGTATTTTTTCAGTGCGGCCTTGGCGGCGTTCTTATCCAGCACAAACGGCAGGACAAGCTCAGGCCGCTGCATGCCGCTGAACTGCCCCGCGATGACCGTTGGATTGCCGCAGTACGGGCAGCTTGTCGCGGCGGTCGTCTCGTCACAGATCAGCTCTGCGCCGCAGGACGGGCAGGAATAGCTGCGCAGTCCGGCGGCCTCGTTTTCGCTCCAGACGGAGTCTGGCGGCGGTGCTTGTTTATTCTGTGCCGCGGTTTCGGCAGCGGCTTCTTTTTCAGCATAGAGCGCTTCGATCTCAGCAGTATCGTAGCTGCTGCCGCAGAAGTCACACACCAGCTTTCCGCTGGCACCATCAAAGTGAAGCGGACCGGTACAGGCAGGGCATTGGTAGTTGGTAAGCTGCGTTGCCATTATGCGTCACCTCTCTTTCCTTCGGTTTGCAGCTGCCCTGCCAGATCTTCAAAAAAATCACGCAGGGTGCTGCGCGTATTGCCATCGGCATCCAGATAACGGTAGATGATCTCGTCATCCGGGGCCTTGTAAATCAGGCAAACGCTATCTAACGTTTCATCGGTGATGAATAAGCCGGGAGAATTTTTCTTTTCGTCTGGCAGGCTTTCCAGCCCCAGCTTTTCTGCCAGAGCCAGGGCTTCTTGCCAATGGGTGTCCTCAACAGGGATGTTTTCCAGCTCCACCCATTCATCATCCTTGTAATTGCAGCTGAAAAGACAGCCGTCAGCCGGGTCATTTCTTATGCTGAACCCATAGGTGTCGTCATAGCACATACCGGAATAACTGATGCTGATACCGGTCAGTGTGCCGGGCGGCGCTTTTTTACAGCCGGACATTGTCAGAAAAGCGGCTGCGGCGCAAAGCACCGCAGCGATTTTTTTGTGCATCACTGGCCAAACGGCTTACCACACTCCGGGCAGAACTTGGGTGGATGGGCCGGGTCATCCGGGGTCCAGCCGCACTGGCTGCACTTGGCGGGTGCCGGGGCCGGCTTGGGGCTGCCGCAGTTTGCGCAGAATTTGCCGGTGTTGCCGGTCTGGCCGCAGCTGCAGGTCCAGCCTGCGGGGGCAGAGGCCGGGGCGGGCTGTGCGGCGGCCTGCTGCTGGGCACCCATCTGGTACAGGTTCTGGGCGTTCATACCGCCCGCCGCACCGGCCATATTCATGCCCATAAAGGCCATGGCGGGGCCTGCGCCCTGATTACCGGCCGCGGTCTGCATGGCACTGGCCTGTGCGCCGACAAGATGCGCAGCGGCGCGGGTCGGGTCCATAAAGGCTGCGTTGCGCTGCATTTCCTTGAGCATCTGCTCGTCTTCCTCGCTGGCCTTCACGCTGGAAACGCCGAAGGATACGATCTCGATGCCGCGCAGCTTGCCCCACTTGGCGCTCAGCACATCGTTGAGGGCCTCGGCAAGCTCCATCGTGTGGCCAGGCAGTGCGGAATAGCGGATGCCCATATCGCTGATCTTGGCAAAGGCGGGCTGCAGGGCGGTCATCAGCTCGGATTTCAGCTGCCCGTCGATCTCATCGCGGGTGTAGCCTTCCTCCGCATTGCCGCAGACATTGGTGTAGAACAAAATGGGGTTGGTGATGCGGTAGCTGTACTCGCCGAAGCAGCGGATGGCAATGTCGATGTCGATGCCGGCGCGCTGATCCACCACGCGGAAGGGCACCGGGCTGGGCGTGCCGTATTTGTTGCCCACCAGCTCCTTGGTGTTGAAGTAATAGATGCGCTGATCCATCGGGGCCTCGCCGCCGAAGGTAAAGCGCTTGCCGATGTTCTGGAACACTGCGCCGATGGACTCGGACAAATCGCCGCTGAACAGCGTCGGCGCGCTGCCGGTATCGTAGGTGTACTCACCCGGCTCGGCGCACATATCCACGACCTTGCCCTGCTCCACGATCATGGCACACTGGCCGTCGGCAACGGCCACGATGGAGCCGTTGGAGATAATGTTATCATTGCCTTTGGTGTTGGCGCTGCGTCCGCTCTGGCGTTTCCAGCCGCGGGTAGCCAACAGGTCAGCTGGCATGGCTTCACAATAAAAGTATTCCTTCCACTGGTCGGCCATAACGCCGCCAGCAGCGCCCATTGCAGCTCTGATAAGTCCCATAATGATCCTCCTATATCAGGGGCGGGCAGGGCCCGCCCCATTTTGTACAGATAAATCAGTTCGTTATTTGTTGGCCAAGGCGGCCTTGTACTCCTCATAGCGGGGCGGCAGCTCTTCGAGCTCCTCGTTCCACTCGGTGCCGTCCAGCCTCATGTAGAAGCTGACCGCACAGGCCGTACCGTCGTCGCCCTCGTAGTCATACATGAACAGCGAGATGCTGTCGTTATACGGGTACAGGTTGAACTTATACGCATCGCTCTCGGTTATGTTCTGGTCAAGCACCCAGTCGTAGCCGTCCAGGATAGGCTCGATATGGTCATCATAGACATTGACCCACATCGTGATGACCGGGTCATCGGGCATACCGTCACGGTAAACCTCAAAGTAGTGGCTGCCGTCATCGCTCTCACCGATGTAGCCCCAGCAATCGTAGGTGTCGGTGTCAAAGTAATCACGGTTCGGTACATTCTTGTAGTTTTCCATCCGGAACCAGCCGTACCAGTTGGTGTTGCCCAAATCATCGTAGGTGTTGCCGTCGTCGTAGGTGTAGGGCGGGTCAGGCTCATCCGGGCCGTCGATCCAGCCGTCGCCGTCATATTCGTCCTCGCCGCCTTCCAGCAAAGCGGGGTCGATTTCAGGCTTGGTGTCGCTGCGCTTAAAGACCATGGTCATACCGTCAAACTCAATGGTCAGCAGGTCACCCTCGCGGGTGTAGGTCATGGCCGGGGTATCGGGGTCGGTCAGCGCGTAGAAGCTGCCGTCCTTCCATTGGAAGGTGACAAAATCCTCCATGTAGGTTTCGCCGGTGCCGTCCGCGCGCAGCTCAATGTAGAAGTCCTCCATATCGACGAGGGCAAGCTCCTCCTTGGAGAGGGTGTACTCGCTGTCGGAGGCGGATTCCAGCACATAGATGCCCACATCGGTATCGCTGCCTGCGGTGGTGCCCTGGGTCATGCTGTCACCATCCAGAGGCTGCTGCATGGTGCTGCCGGACTTGACGAAGTAGATCGTCACGCCCTGTCCCTGCACATCGTTCAGGGTCAGGATTTCGTCTTGCAGGGTGCCGGTGCAGCTCAGGCCGCCGCAATCCAGCTGGAAGACCCCGCCGTTCAGCGTCCACTTGCCATAGGACTTGGTGCCGTCCACCGTTACAACGCACTTGCCCTTATCATTCAGGTTCATCAGGAACCCGCTGCCGAAGGCATCCTCGACCTGCGTCACGGAGCCGCCGATCTCGGCGTAGGCTGCTTCCCAGGTGCCCTGATTCGGGTCACCGGCGTTCGGCTTGCCGGTGCGGATAGAGCCGCTAATCATTGTTACGATGATCATAAGCAGGAATATCACCGGGATGGCGATCAGGATCATCCGCTTGGGGGACATTGGTGCGCGGGGGCGCTTGGGCTTGCCGCCGGGGGCCACATTGCCGTAAGGGTTGCCGCCCGTGCCGCCGGGTGGCGGCGGCGTGACAGGCGGTGCGGACGCGGACGGGGGCGTTTTCCCGGCGTAAAGCGGTGCGCCTGCGCCGGTCTGCGGCGGTGTGCCGGGCGCATTGCCTGCGTAAGGATTCGCTGCGTTCGTCCGGGGCTGCGGGGCGGCAGGTGCGCTGCCTGCATAGGGATTGCCGCCGCTTGCCTGCGGCTGCGGGGGCGTCTGTACAGGCTGTGGGGGCGGCGGTGCAGCCTGGGTCGGCTGAACCGGGGGCGGGGGCACAGCTGCGGGCTGTGCGGCAGGCTGCGGTACGGATACTTTTGCACCGCAATTCTCGCAGAATTTAGTACCGGGCTTTAACTCGGCACCACATTGCGTACAGGTTGCCATAGTGTCTGCCTCCTTTACAAGATAATCGTTTCAGATTTTTTTATTCGTTTGTCATTTCAAACCAAACGGATTCGTCCTTTGGCAGGTTCAGCAGGGATTCCCCGCCGATATGCCTTACGTAAAAGCCGCCGTAATCGGTGGGCATCATGGCCACGGTTTCGCGCTGTGCGCGCCCTAGATCCATGCGGTACAGCGAAATGCTGCAGATCCAGCCGCGGTGATCCATACCAAGGTAGGTGATGCCGCTGTCCCATGTGGCGGGCTCTCGGTTTTCGTTTCGGTATTCGCCGATGTAGAAGTTCGGCTGATCCTCGCAAATTTCAAACCAGGTACCGGTGTAGTCACTTACATACGAGCCGATCAGGCTGGAAAGTTCCATCGGGTCGGCATTGTGCATGGCCTCGACCAGGTTGAATTTTTCATTGTTGCGGGAGACAGCGTACACCGTTGTATACTCGGCCTCGAAATCCGCATCGTAAGCGGTGCCGATCTCAAACTTGACGATCTCGTTGACGCCGTACAGCGGGCCGCCGTTGGCCATGGTGCCGCACTGTGCGCCGCTGATGACGTCGATGTACTCGACATTGCCGTCCTCGGTCAGCAGGAACACATAGGGGGCATAATCCTGGCCGACACTGGTCATGAGCATCTTTACATAGTTGCCGTAGCAGCCGTTTACCGTAAACTCGGTTTGGTCGCCCAGCTCGTACCATTCCTTCATGTCTTGGTAGGTAACTGCGCCGTCGGAGCTTACATAGTCGGTCAGGGCGCGCACCGTTACCTTGCCGGTGGCGGTCACATCGCAGGTAAACCATTCGTCCTGGCCGTGCAGCACCTGGCCGCTGGCCTGCCGCTTGTTGGGGTCAACCTGAACATCTGTCCAGTACATTCCCGACCCGGCGGGGGTGTACATCGGTACGGTCACGACAAAACCGTTTGAAAAATGGGGAAATATGGAGTAGTAGGTAAATACATTGTCAAGCTCGCTCAGGCTTTGCGCGCGCATCTTGTACAGCATGGCGGTATATTCGGGGTCATAGCCGCCGAAATGGACATCGAAATGCTGTGCTGTGGCGCGCTGCAGCGCGTTCAGGGTCTTTGCGCTGTCGGTGTAGCCCATGTATTCGAGCAAATCCAGATTGGTAAGCTCCTGCCCTGTGGCAAAGTTGTAATGGTAGCTGCCCACATCGTGGTTGAACAACGTGTCGGAACTGGTCACCTGCAGGCTCAGCACGGGGCCGTTCCAGTTGCTGACCCAGATGATGAAGCCGGTGTCGATGAAATCATTGCGGGAACGGGCATCCTGGGCACGCTCTACCAGATAGCCGTATCGGTAGTTGATCATCTCGTTGATGTGCTTGGCGTCCTCGGTGTCATCATCGATCTGCGGTACTTCATAAAAATAGGTGTCCTCGATGCCGTTGGGGTCGGTGTAGGTAAAGCGCTCGCTGTACAGCGGGATAATGCGGGAATCATCCAGCCTCCGGCTGCTTTGCGGCTTGACAGCGGCTTCGTCCTTTTGAACGGTCGGGGTCGTATCGTCGGACGACTCGACTGTCGGTTCCGTTATCGGGGCGGAAACCGACGGGGTGCCGGAAGATGCCGAGGCAGGCGGGGCATTGCTGCGCCCGCAGCCCGTTGTGATCAGCAGCAGGGCCGCCGCCGTCAGGGATAGCAGTTTTTTCATGGTCGGTTCACCTGCCTTTTCGTTGCGGGTAGTGTGTGTCAGCGATTGCCTTAGCCAAAGGTAACGCTGTTCAGAATGGTGTCGCCCTCGGTGCCGGGGTCAATGTCTACGCCGGAGATCTTGATGGCCAGCCAACCACCGGTGGGCATCTCGCCGTAGTATTCCGTCCACAACATACCTACGTTTTTGTAGGTGCGTCCGGCCATCTCCACGCCGCCGATGGTGCGCGGGGCAAGCTCCTCCACGTTTTCAAAGTCGTCGTAATAATAGTTGATCTTATCCAGACCGCTTTTCAGTTCAAAGGTTATGCGCGGGTCTCCGGAGAAGATATGGCTGGGGTCATCGGTCGGGAACAGCTTGATATCCGCGAAACGGGGCGAAACGGACTTGTACCAGCCCTGGTCGGGGCAGGTCACGTTGAGCACCAGCGTATAGTCCGAACCGAATGCCTCCAGGGTCTGGGTGTTCAGGCCAGCGGCCGATGGATAATCGGGATTGTCCGCAGGAGCGGAAGCAGGGGCTGGTTCGGCGGTGGCTTCCGGCTCCGGCTCTGCAGCAGGCTCCGATGCAGGTTCGGATGCAGGCTCGGATGTCGCGTCGGTCTTGGGCTCTGCCGGGGTCTCCGTCTGGGGTTCAACGGCGGGTTCGGCGGCCTGCGCTTTCAGGTCGGATAAACCGGAATTGACCTCTTTGGTCACATCCCCCTTGGAGCAACCGGCCAAAGCCATAAGCATCATGGCTGCCAATACGGCAGCGAGCGTTCGTTGTACTTTTTTCATAGCTGTCCTCCTTTTGGTCATAAAGTGTCCATCATAGCGCTCAGATAGGCAGGCGAGACGGAAGCGTAGACGAAATCATCGACAATATGGTCCTTTTTTGCCAGGCACACGGCGGTGGCCAGCTCGGGATATTCGGCCTCATCCACAAGCAGTACCGTTTTGCAGTGCGGGCAGACATCCCGCAGGTCGTTTGCCAGCAGCAGTCTGTCCTGCAGGGTGCGCGGCGGATGCGGGCAGACCTCCAGCAGCAGGACATCCGCCCTGCAGGAACGGCATAGCTTTACAATATCCTTTGTCTTAGGACCAGCGTTTTGCACCTGGAAGTCCGGCCCGCCCTGTTTCAGTGCCATTGTCAATGCGCTCGTCATCACAGAGTATTGCGCATCCAAAACGATCCTCCGCACGGCGTAGCCCTCCTTTCCTGCAAAGAATACGATTTGTCAATTTCATCATACAGGAATCGGACGATTTCTGCCCCCACCATTTGGATAGTTTTTTGTACTTTTTTCTGCTTTTTTCAGTACTATTGCAAAAAAGTGCAGATTGCGTCATAATGATACTGGAAAGAAACAGACGGATGCTCTACCCTTTGGAAAGGACAGGCACTATGACAAAGGTACGGCTTGGCAATCTGTGTTTAGCCGCTGCGGTTGCAGGGGTGATTCTCTGCGCTGTCCTGATGCGGGCGTTTTATATGCCGTATTCCGGCTTTTGGCGCACGGTGCTGTATAATATTCTGATCTTTTCCTGGGCGGTATCGGTCTGGTGGCGTATCCTGCACGCACAGACCCGCCGCTGCCTGCTGGGTGCTGCCGCCCTGATGCTGTTCTGGCTGGATATCCGCCTGATCCGCTATGACTTTGCCCAGACGCCGGAGATGCTGCGGCGATTGTGGTATGCGTACTATATCCCGATGCTGCTGATCCCGACCCTTGCACTTTATACGCTTTTCTTTTTGGATCAGGGGCAGTCCGCCCGCTGTACAAGTACCGGTACGTGATTTTTGTATTCCCTGTGGTACTGTTCAGCCTGGTGCTGACAAACGACTGTCATCAGCTTGTGTTTGCGTTCCCACCCGGGCAGGAGGTACTGGGCAGCCCCGATTACACCTATCGGTTCGTATATTACCTCTGTCTGCTGTGGATATTTTCCTGTGCCGTGTTCACGGTGGTGTACCTTGTACGGCGCTGCCGTATTCCGCATACAAAGCGCATCCTCTGGCTGCCGCTTGTGCCGATTTTTTTTGCCACCCTCTATGCTTTACTGTACAAGCATATTTTAAATGTGCCGTGGATGCATGCGATCGCCGGTGATATGACCGTGGTGCAATGTCTGACCTTTACAGCGTCCTTTGAGGCGTGCATCCGGTGCGGGCTTATCCAATCCAATATGGGGTATGCCACGCTGTTTGAGGTATCTATGGCCAAGGGTCTGATCACGGACCGGGCGTTTGTGCCTGTGCAATGCTCCATGCAGGCAGCGCCGCTCCATGAGGAGCAGATGCGTCAGGCGCTCACCGGCAGTGTCCAGTTGGATGCAACGACCCAGCTTCACGGCCACCCGATCCGGAAAGGGTATATTTTCTGGCAGGAGGACATCACCGAACTGGTGGCTCTGCTTGAGGAGTTACGTCTCACGCAGGAGGAATTGCATGACATCGGGGACGTCATACAGGCGGAAACAGCCCAGAAGGCACAATGGCTGAAGCTGAGCGAGCAGAACCGGCTGTATGACAAGATCGAGACCGTCACAGCCCGCCAGCTGGCACGGATACAGGAATATCTGATCGCGCTCAAGGCCACGGACGATGTCGATACCGCCCGGCGGCTGCTGAAGCACATTGTCATTTTGGGAACCTATATCAAGCGGCGCAGCAACCTTGTTTTTGTCTGCGACAAGGCGGAGGACATCGACACCACGGAGCTGCGGCTGAGCCTGTTTGAATCGGCCGAGAGCCTGCGCCTGAGTGATATACGCTGCGCCGTACAGATTGCCGACACAGCAAAGATTTCCCCTGCATCCGCCGTGGCAATCTATGACGCCTTTGAAGCCATCATAGAAGCGACCCTGCCGGGATTGCAGGAGATCCTTTTCTGCGCCGAGCATACGGCGCAGGGCTGGGGGCTGCGCTGCAGCGTTCAATGCACCGACGCGCCCGCTACGCTGCCCGGCCTGCCGCAGATGCAGCTTGAACGGGATGATGACGGGCTTTTGTATTTCACGATGTTTCCGGCAAAAGGAGGCGGCCTATGATTCCCCGAATCTCCCGCAACGCCGTCAAGGAAGGCTTTGACACGCTGCCGGCGGCCATCTGCTACTTTGACCGCAATGGTCTGCTGCGTCTGATCAATCACAGGATGCAGGAAATCGCCGCAGTCCTCTGTGGCCGGGATCTGCAGACCCTTACGGATCTGGAGCAGGCGCTGCGCAGTCCCGGCGGCGGTGTGCGGCTACGCGATGAGGCCGCCCGCATCTACGAATTCCCGGACG
Source organism: Gemmiger qucibialis (assembly GCF_027689445.1). Taxonomy (NCBI): domain Bacteria; kingdom Bacillati; phylum Bacillota; class Clostridia; order Eubacteriales; family Oscillospiraceae; genus Gemmiger; species Gemmiger qucibialis. The sequence continues at coordinate 18,952 of NZ_JAQFEN010000022.1, forward strand.
GAACGGTATATCATTTCACGGTGCGCCCTGTTCAGGACAAATACGGTATACCGTACACCGAGGTGATGGCCACCGATGTCACCCAGCTGGCTACATTGCATGCTGCACTGCAGCAGGAAAACGAGCGCCTTGCCGATGCGAACCGCCGCGCAAAGCGCTTATATGACAATATGCCCGACATTGTGCGGGAGGAAGAAATCCTGAAAATGAAGATGCGGGTGCATGACGACATCGGCCATACCCTGCTTGCCGCACGGCGCGCACTGCGGCATGAGCATGACCTCGCCCGGCTCAGGAGCGAAGCTGCGAAGTGGGAAAGCTCCATCTCCCTGCTATGCCGCGCCCGGCAGGAGAATGCTGCAGAGGACCCGCTGAGCTATATGCAAAGGCGGGCGGCTGTTCTGGGTGCAGCCGTACAGCTGCGCGGTGCGTACCCTGCGGCACGCGCCACCCGCGAGCTCTACGCACTGATCCTGCGGGAGTGTACCTCCAACGGTGTGCGGCATGCGGGCGCCACGGAATTGTACGCCGATTCCGAGCATCGGCCACAGGCATGGCACCTTTGCATCACGAACAACGGCGCACCACCCAAAGCGGAGATAAAGGAAGGCGGCGGGCTTTCCTCGCTCCGCCGCCGTATTGAAAAAGCAGGGGGTACAGTAACCGTACATTCCCTGCCTGTATTTGTTCTGGAAGTCACCCTGCCCGATAAGGAGAGCACTAATGATACGCGTTATGGTCATTGAGGACCAAAAACTGGTACGGAGCCTGCTTGAAAGCTATATTCAGAACGAGGACGGGTATCAGCTTGCTGTGTCTATCCCCGGCGCTGCAGAGGCTCCAATCCTGTGCGATACCGAGGACATCGACCTTGTGCTGATGGATGTGCAGACAGAACACCGCGAAAACGGCCTGGCCGCCGCCAAAAAGATGCGAGAAGCGCACCCGGAAATCAAGATCGTGGTGGCGACCTCGCTTATTGACACACAGGTCTTGGCACGCGCAAAAGCCGTGGGCGCGGACAGCCTGTGGTATAAGGACGGCGATGAAGGGACCCTGATGCAGGTCGTGCGCCGCACGATGGCGGGGGAGCATATCTTCCCCGATGCACCGCCCAGCGTGGAGATCGGCACTGCCATGAGCGCCGAGTTCACCAAAGGAGAGATGAAGGTCCTGCGCTGTCTTGTGCGCGGGCTGTCCTATAACGAGATTGCAAAAGAACTCGGCATCGAGCCATCCACCGTGAAGTACCACGTCATCAATATGCTGCAAAAGACGAACCTGGAGAATAAACTCCAGCTTGCCATCGCCGCCACCGAAGCCAAATTGGTGGTGGAGTTGGCAGAGGAGTAATTTGTAGTATATAAAAATAGTTGGCAGACCATGAACCGTTATTCCATAGCAAACGGTGCGTAAAAAGTAAAGTGCCCGCGGGCGAGACTATGAAGAAAAGTCTGTAAATAGTAATCTTCTATGATAATGATTGAGCTGGAAGCGCTAAATTGGAGCTTCCAGCTCTTGCTATATATATA
>NZ_JAQFEN010000023.1:0-20075 GCF_027689445.1 Gemmiger qucibialis
TCCTGCGGAACATCGATATCCATGCTGCCATAGCTGCTGTTTACACGTTTTGATTTATATACATTGCGGTAATCATCGCTATCAGATCGTTCAGATTTCTGGTAGCCAAGATGATCATCCATTTCTGCTTCCATCATCTCTTTGATGGTGCCGCCAAGCAGATCCTTAAGCGCATCCTGGATATCTTCAGCGGTTTCAATATCATACTCCTGAAGAAGTTGCTGAATGATGTTTCGCTTTCCTTCTGTCATTACTACTTTGTGTACAGGTTTCTTTTCTCTTCTTGCTATAATAAAGGCCTCCTATGATTTATATTTTACCATAGAAGACCTTGCTGTTATTAGCTATTTACAGAAAAAGTTTCACACACTCCCGCGGGCTAAGGAACGCCGCACTGTGGCGTTCCTTACGGCACTGCGTGCCGCCGCCCTGTTCGAGTATCCCTAACGGTGCACCAGATCGTGCCTTCTTAAAATAGAGCAACAAAAAAACGCCCTACACTTTCGTGTAAGGCATTCTTTGGTGCACCATTCCCATCCAAAAACGAACTAAGTACTTCTTCGAGGGAGACTTTTCTTCCGCTCTCCTGATAGTTGAAATTCACCACGATACGGTCATCGAACAGATAGATGGAGTTGACAAAGCAATCGATGACCTTTTCCTGAAAGGCGATATCCGCCGGGTCGCCGTGGCGGAACTGATCGAACCAGAATAGAATCTGTTCCCGGGTGATGGGCGGCTTTTCGATCCGCTCCTGCAGGATGCCGGTTTCCAGCGCTTCACGCTGCTGTTCCAGCTCCTCCATCCGCGCCTTGGTGGCGGGCGTCAGGATGCCCTGCTCGATGGCCGCCACCAGATTGTCTATGCGGCGCTTCACCTCTTTTAGCTCCGCCTGCAAAACCGGCAGGCGGGTGTTTTCCTTGCTCTGGTATTCCAGCAGCTTGTCCGCCAGCAGGTCGATGACCCGGTCATTCAGCACCTTCTCCAGCGCCGTCTGCACCACAAACTGTTCCAGCGGTTCCTTGCGCACCGGCTTCAGGCTGCAAACCTCCTTGCCGCTGCGTTTTCGGGTGCCGCACTTATAGTAACAGTGGACCGTGCCCGTATGGCTTCTACCGCTCTCCCCCGCCATCATGGTGCCGCACTTGCCACAGAACAGCTTGGTAGTCAACAGATAGTGGACATCCGCCTTGTTGTGGGCCGGTGCCTGACGGTGAATTTCGCACCTTCGCTGCACCGCATCGAAGCAATCCGGATCGATGATGGCCGGGATAGCATCCGGTATGACGGTATCCTTATAGCGGTATTCGCCCAGATACCGGCGATTTTTGAGCAGTGTCTGGAAGCTGTTCTTGGTGAACGGATTGCCCCGGCTGTTGCGGATGCCGCGGGCGTTCAGCGACTCGATGATACTGCGGATGCTTTCCCCCGCCGCATACCGCTGGAACGCTTCCTGCACCACCGGCGCGGTGGCCGGATCGATCTGGTAGCGATGCTCACTGTCAATGCGGTAGCCCAGCGGCACCGGGCCGCCGTTGAACTTGGCCTTTAGGGCGTTCTCCTTGTGACCGCGGCTGACCTTCTCCGCCAGCTCCGCCGAATAGTACTCGGCCATGCCTTCCAGCAGACTTTCCAGCATGATACCTTCCGGCGTGTTGGAGATAGGTTCCGTCACCGACACCACATGGACCCGGTTGTTTTTGAGGATGCGTTTATAATGGGCCGAATCGTACCGGTTGCGGGAAAAGCGATCCAGCTTCCACACAAGCACCGCCTCAAAGGTATGGGTGGCGCTGTCGTGGATCATCTGCTGGAACTGCGGGCGGCTGTCGGTTTTGGCAGACAGTGCCCTGTCAATGTAGGTCCGCACCACGGTGATGCCGTTCTGGTCGGCATACTCCTTGCATTCCCGCAGCTGGCCTTCGATGGATTCCTCCCGCTGGTTGTCGCTGCTGTAACGGGCATAGATTACGGCATTCATGGCGTGCACCTCCTTATTTGTGCTTTTCTTCTTCTCCCATATTGAGGATCATCTGTTTCAGATGGCGGTTCAGCTCACTGCCCGGTGTGAAGCAGGCTTCCACGAACTCGCCCCAATCCGGTTTGCGCTGTACTACCTCCTGCGCCCCCTCCGGCGTGACACAGACATACCGCCCGCGGGGGTCTTCACACAGGCCGAAGATATAGTCCAGCGATACATTAAAATAGGTAGCATACCACACCAGGATGCGGTAGGGTGCCGCCGCCCGGTCAGTTTCGTATCGGTTGATGGCGGCCTGGTTGGTTCCTGCCAGCGCCGCCAGCTGGGCCTGGGTCAGCCCCGCATCCTTGCGCAGCACGCGCAGACGGGTGCCTACGGATACATCCATGGAAAGACCTCCTGCAAAATTCGTTAATTCAAGTATAATCGAATTTTGGATTTATTGCAAGAAGTATTGTCCACTTAGGCTTCCGAAAGCACCTGATGCCACAACTTTACTGCAAAGCGTCCCTTTTGCTCAGCCGATAAATCAGGATGCCGGATATCGTACCGCACAACGCCATCGAAATCACACTGAGCAGGATTTCCGCCGGGGTGGATTCGTAATACCCGGAAAGCGTGAACGCAGCCACCAGCGGATACAGTTTGGATATGGTTCCCAGGTTTCCCACAAAGATCGTGATAAGGGAGTAAACTTCCGCTGCCAGAAGGCTGAGCCAGTAATCCAGCTTTTTTTCGGTAATGAAGCAGATAATAGGCAACACTGCGAAGAAAACGCAAATTCCATCCACCAAATAGATTTTGAGATAGTGCCAAAAAATCGCTGCCGTAAGGACCTGGGCATGAAAAGCCATCTCCACGGCAAAGGCCGCCAGAAACAGCACAAAATAAGTTCCCACGCTGAAAACCAGAATCACCATGACCTTGGCCACTACCATCTTGCCCATATTGACCGGAATGAGCAAAAGTGACTTCAGCACATCTTCCTGGCTCTCCCGGCAAATGATATAACTGCCAAACAGCGCGATGATGCCCGGCAACGCATACATCGTTCCCAGGGACTGTACCCCGGTCAGATACCATTCCGGTTCCATGCCATACGCTTCATTTCCTCCGGCGAAAAAGCCCTGGGCTGTCACAATGACCAGTACCATGCAGAGTCCAAACAGTGCCACAAGCAGCATACGGGAACGGCGAAGTTTTTTCAATTCTGTCCAAATCATAACCTGCATTGTGTTTTCCTCACTTTTCCGAAAGACCATGATAGGCGTAGATTCCAGACGCCACCGCCCATCCTCCAAAACAGAGTACGGCAAAAAACGGCTGATAGGCACAGGGCATTATTATATTGGGCAGATCTCTTGAAATACAAAGGATGGCACAAGCAGAGGGAATCAGGTACGGGTTCGTCTGAGCCACGATAAAGCCCAGAAAAGCATAGATAATCGCTGCGCAGCAAGGCAGTAGGTACCCCTTGTGCGATACCGCCAGCGCCAGAATCGGGATAACCGCCACCGCTTCCAGAACTGCAGCTTCGATTCCCTTATACAGAACGAATGCCATCATTTCCCCGTTCCAGGAAAGGAACCCGAAGGCCAGCCCGAATGCAAAGGTAAATGCCACCGCCAGCATCATAAAAGCAAGGGAAACCGTCAGAACGACCACCCACTTGGCAAAGAGATATCCTCCCTTGCTCACAGGGATGATCCACAGTTGTTTCAAGACGTCACAGCGCTGCTCATTATATACCAGCATAGATGCCAAAACGCCCAGGATGGCAGGCAGAATCAGAAAAATATTAAAGGAAAACAGCGCCTGCTTGTATAAACCCATATCCGTCAGATAATCAGGATGGGTGGCAAAGTAGGAGAAGGTAATCGCCGGCAGCACCAGAGAGAGCAACGGCAAGACCCGTAAAAGTTTCCAGCGCCGCAGTTTGGAAAACTCGACGCGCACCACATTAAGCAATGCCCTCGCCTCCCGTGATTTTCTTGAAATAGTCTTCCAGCGTATCGTCTTTTTCCGCCAGTCCCGAAAGCCCCACGCCCTGCAACGTGAGTTCCCGCACAAGTGCCTCCCGGTCGATGGTGGTTTTAAAAATTTTGACGCTGGTTGTATCCTGAATGGAGTATTCCCCGACCTGCAGAGCCATCTGCTGTTCCAGAATGCGGGCCGTTGCCGCTGTATCGGACACCTGCAGCAGAATATATTTCTGGTTTTTCTTTTTCAGTTCCTCCATCGTTTCCTCTTCCAGCAAAACACCATGGTCCAGAATGCCGATATCATCGGCCAGCATGGAAATTTCCGAAAGGATATGGCTTGAAACCAGGATGGTCTTTCCCTCTTTTTCGCTGAGGGAGCGGATAAAGGCCCGTACCTCCGCAATCCCGATGGGGTCCAGGCCATTGGTAGGCTCATCCAGGATCAGCAGTTCCGGGTCATGCATAATGGCGTTGGCAATCCCCAACCGCTGTTTCATGCCCAGCGAATACTCCCCAAAGAGCTTTTTGTCCTTATAGGGCAATCCCACCACCTGCAGGGCGTGCTCCACTGCGTCAGGGCGGATCGTTCCCCGCAGCTTGGCGAAAATTTCCAGATTTTCGGTCCCTGTCAGATTGGGATAGAAACCAGGTGTTTCGATGATGGCACCAATACGCTGAAAGACACCGCGTTCTCTGCGCTTCACCTGCTCTCCGAACAGCAGCGTTTCGCCGGAGGTAGCCGGCATCAGCTGTAAAATCAACTTCATGATGCTGGTTTTCCCGGCGCCATTCCGTCCCAGCAGGCCATAAATATGGCCTTTGGGAACGTGCAGGCAGACATCGTTGACAGCGACCTGTTCACCGTATCTTTTGGTCAGGTGCCGGGTTTCAATGGCATAGGATTCTTTCATGGTAAACCTCTTTTCCTTGTTCTGGTGAGGGAGAATTCTTGGAACTTGTGTTCAGTATACGCTCAAAATCTTACTTTCGCCTTATCAGAATCTTAACGAAATCTTGTTTTTCCCTCAAAACAGAGAAAAGGCCGATTCCGAAATTTTCTCAAAGCCCGGAACGTGATACAATATATACAATAGCCTCCTATGGCTGTGTTTACGAACTTCCAAACTGAGGACGGACCCATGAAATATATTCTGACGATCGACGATGACGAAGCACTGTGCAAACTGGTGAAGAAATGTATCGAAACGGAGCAAGTTCCCGTATATACTTTTCTGCGTGGGGAGGATGCGCTTTCCTTCTTCTATCAGAATCAGAGTGACTGTGTTCTGGTCATTCTTGACATCATGCTTCCCGGCATGGATGGATACAGCGTTCTGGAAAAGGTTCGGGCTGTGAGCAACGTACCGGTCCTGATGCTTACCGCCAAAGATCAGGAAGAAGATAAGGTTGCCGGACTGCAGAACGGTGCAGATGACTATCTGACAAAGCCCTTCGGCCTGGCAGAATTGACGGCCCGCGTGAACTCTCTGGTGCGCCGGTATACGAAGTTCAATCCCCACCACGAAGAAAATCAGCGCCTTCGTTTTCACGATATGATCATCGACCCGTCAGCTCATTCGGTGGAAGTACAAGGAAAGCCGGTATCTCTGACCGCCAGAGAATTTGACATTCTCCTCTTTCTGGCCCAGCACAAGGGACGCATCTTTACCAAACAGCAAATCTATCAGAATATCTGGAAAGAGCCTTATTACCAGGATGACGGCAATATTATGTCGATCATCAGCAAGCTGCGCAAAAAGATTGAGCCTGATCCCGAGCACCCCTTTTATGTACTGACGGTGTATGGCGTGGGCTATCGCTTCAATGAAAAGGCATAAGGGAGAATATCTATGCTGTCCGTGATTTGTATTTTGTGTGTGGCGCTGGCCCTTTGGCTTGCTGCAACGCTTTTTCTCTGGCACCGGGAGCTTCTGGAAATCCAGAAAGCCCTGGAAGATATCGGAGCCGGAAACCTGAACCGCAGGATCGTAACCCGCGGTCCTCAAGCGATTCGATCCATTGGCTACGGCATCAACAAGATCGTACAGCAAAACCAGCAGAGCGCTATCCAACAGAAGCGCCACGAGCAGGCCTATAAACAGCTGATCACCAATCTTTCCCATGACATCAAGACACCACTTGCCTCCCTGACAGGCTATTTGGAAGCCGTAGAAAACGGACTTGTGGTGGGCCAGGAGAAGGAAGAATATCTGCAGACCGCCTATGAACGGGCCGGTGCCCTGCGTTCCTTTGTGGAAAAGCTCTTCGAATGGGTCAAACTGGATGCAGGCGAACAGAAACTGCAGATAGAGCCGCTGGATCTCTGTGAGATTTCACGGCAATATGTTGCCGAATGGATCGGCCCGCTGGAAAGCAGCGGTTTTTCCTATACGATTGAGATCCCGGAAGAAACCTGGCTGGCAGATCTGGATAAAAACGCCTACAAGCGTATTGTAAACAACCTTTGTGAGAATGTGCTCCGGCACAGCCACGGCACGCAGTTTCGTTTCTGTCTGGTCCCTGACGCCCGACAGGCAATGATCCGTATTTCCGACAATGGCACAGGCATTTCTGCCGACGATCTTCCTCACGTTTTTGACCGGTTATATCAATGCGATCCTTCCCGAACAACCCCTGGAAACGGCCTTGGCCTTTCCATAACCAAGGAACTGGTTGTTGCTATGGGCGGTACCATTCAGGCACAAAGCTCCCCTGACCACGAAACGACATTCACCATCTGTTTTCCTAAAGCAAAAGCGTTGCCATAAGGCAACGTTTTTTTGCCATCGAGCCTTTCTTTTACCGGCGATTTTTCTTCCACTCCTCGAACAGCCGTTGTCCCTCTTCCGACTGGTAAAATGCCTGGATTTTGGGCAGCAGGAACCGGGCGAAACGTTCCAGCTCCTGCTGGGGTACGCCGTCCTCCCGGTTCTTAGCGGACACCGCTGCCTGTACTGTTGTCTTCTCCTGCCGTTCTTCCGTAGCGGCTCCTTTCTGCAGGGCTGTCCCCTGCTGCCTTACTGCGTGTTTCTGTCATCGGTCCTGACCCTTGGCCCGCTGGCGGCGCTGCTGACGGTTCAGCCCCTTTTCTTCCTGTTGACGGCGGCAGATGCCCAACACAAACGCCTGCACCTGCTCCGGTGCCACCCGCATGGCTTCCCGGTAGGGACGGGTCTCGGTGAGCACCGCATCCAGCTGTTCCTCACAGCGATGGAGGCGCTGGCGCAGTTCCTGTCCTCTCACCGTGCTTTGCTGCAGCTGCATCCACAGACTGCGGTTTTCCGCCTGCAGCTTGCCGCTGGCCTTTGCCATCTCACATAGCGTCTGAAAATCCTGCACCGGTAATTCCACCCGCTTTTCCAGTACACCTTTGGTTTTGGCCCGCTGCTCAATGTCCGCCACATCGCGGATCGAGCTGGAAATGTTCTTCACCTGGGAGATAAGCTCCTTCTGCTGACCTTGCAGCTGTTTGGTCTGGTCAGACAGTTCTGCCACTGTCTGACGGTCCTTCTGGACCTTATACTCCAGCACATTCAGGTGTTCGGCATCGCTGCCCTGTACGCCGCGCTCAAAGTCGGTGAAGCCCGCCTGCCGCATGTGCTCGAAGAATTGCGTTTGCAGCAGGCTGTAGGAACTCACCAACCGGGGCTTCCCATTCTTTTTTAGCACAGGCTGTCCCTGCTCGTCGGTCATGGGGACCATCGGCCACTTTTTGCTGTGACTCACCTGCATGATCGTTTCCCGCACAGTGCCCCGCAGCGCCGGGTCCTTGCACCGCTTGGACCAGCGGATCTGCTTTTCCACCACCGGCAGGTAAACAACGTGGAGGTGATAGTGGAACACATCCCTTCCCAGCCGGTCACTGGCTTCCCGATTGCGCTCGTCGGCGTGCATGACCGCGGAGATGATGTACTGTTCCCCGCCCGCGATCTCCTTGGCCAGCTCGTACACCTCGGCGTAGAATTGCTTGGCATACTCATAGCCACCGTGGGACTCAAAATAGTCGGTGTTCACATCAAACACCAGCTCGTCAAAGACGTAGGCGTCCGGTTTCAGCCCTCGGGTGGAAACGACGCCTTCCTCCACCATCCGGTCAAATTGCTGGGCGTAAGTAGCTGCCTCGCAGGGCTTAAAGGTCACATTGTTGCGGCTGTATTCCAGCAGCACATCCGGGTTGGAGTACACTTCGTTCTTTCGTTCGTTGTGCCGTTCCCGCACCGAAATAGCATTTTTACGGTAGCGCTCATTGCGCACCACGGTCCGATGGATTTTGCTGATAGGCGACTCCTTTCCTGGGTACGGTTCTGCTACGGATGGGGTACGCAGATGCTTTGCAAAGCATCTGACCCACTATGACACTTTCCGGCGCTGCCGGCAAAGTGTCAGTGGGCCCGCTGCGGCGGGAGGGATGGGGATACGGCTGCCAACCAAAATCGGTGTACCATCCTTCCCGGTTTGGCCGCCGTCGCAACGGTTACCGTGTCTGCGGTTGCCTCTGGAAGCCAGGCACCACAGCCCTCGGCCATCTTTTGCAAAACGCGGGGTGTGGAATTCTTTCTCTATTTCTCTTTTAGTTAGATAGTTCATTCTATCTTTATCGTGTCGGTTTTTCCTGCGGGTCAGTGTCGGGAAAACCGTCAACTGCCTGTCCTTTTTTCCGACAGGTCAGGCCGGATTTTCCGACGGGTGGTTACAGCTCGTTGGGTTCCTTGGGCCGGGGCAGATTGAGATAATACCGCCGTGCCTTCCCGTTTGACTGCCCTGGCACCGGCTCCAGCAAACCGCAGCGTTCCAGGGCGGCGAACAATCCGGCGGCTTTTTCCCGCTGGCAGTGCAGCAGCCGTCCGGCACTGGCCCTTGAGAGGCTCACACAGGGCCTGCCGTCGGCTTTCCAGTGCCCGGTGGTATCCTGGGCTGATAACCGCAGCAGCCCCAGCAAATGGCCGTACAGCAGCTTGCTTTCGCCGGGAAGTCCCCGGTAAGGTTCTTCCGAGAGAAGGCTGGACGGGATCATCAGAAAGCTGTCGATACGGTTCAGGTTTTCCTCTGCGGGAACGAGTTCATGGTTCAGATGGCACCTCCTTGGGTTATGGGTGGGTGGCGGTTTTTGGCTTCTGGCATCCCTCTTTTCCGGTTGTTTTTGTCCTCGGAAAATGTTCGACTATTTCATCATAGATTCTTCCGACACATACAGCATACAATGCCTTGCAGTCCGTTTCAAGATGTGTTAGACTGTTTTCATGTTAGATGATTCACACGCTTTTCTCGGCTGTTTCTGAAACACAGAAAAACACAGAGCCATTTTACGCCCACTATGCTCCAACACAGGATGGTGACGAATTTTGAACTACCAGACGTACCTTTTCTTTGAAGGCCGCACCGAATATATCCAGGGCTATGACACGCCCCAGCACACATATCCGCTGGGCTCTCTGGTGTTCGGTGTCCTGGACCTGGATGCAGCCCCCTATCTGGAGCGGGGCCGCGCATTGCTGGAAAAATTCCGGGGCGTAAACTTCCCGGAAGATCAGACCATGCAGCAGAGTTTGGCAGCCCCCGACACCTGCGTATATTACCAGGTGGCTTCCGTTTACCATGACTTTGCCGCCGCCGTGCGGCAGGTTTCCCCTGCTCTGTTTGATCTTGTGGAGGGCTACACGCTGGCCACCTTCCGTCGCAATGAGCGGGAGCTGAAAGCTACCCAACATAGCGTGTTGCAATTTATACATACTGGAAAAAATGACAGTTCGTATACGTTTGATGAATTGCGCGCCAGAATGTATCACCTCGGCGAGTTGGCCATGACCAGCGACATCATGGAAGGGTTCTGCCGGAACTTTCCGGAGTACACAGACCAGATGAAGATCTTTATCCAGCGTGATACCGGGGATGCCTCTCTGTGCCGGACAGCGTTGTCGGTATTGGAATCCTTTGTGGCGCTGCTGCAGAAGTTGGTGGACGGCAAAACAGATCTTCACCAACTGATCGAGGCTACACTGGTAGACGAGGACGGCCGCCCCAGAACAGAGCATGGCCAGCGCCCTTCGGAGCTGCTGGTGGAACTGGCCGAAAATGGCGATTCGACCTACCAGAAATATCACGAGCTGGAGGACGACATCCATATCCAGACCCGCTACAAACCGCCCACAGACAACAAAAAAGGCGGCATTTCTGCCGCCACGTTCTACGCGAGCGATACGCTGCCCGCGTTACTCTTTTTGGAATTTGTTCAGATGTGCGCCCAGGACCTGCCGGTCGCCGTCTGTGAAAGCTGCCACCGGCTGTTTGTTCCCTTCTCCAGCCGCGCCAAGTATTGCGAGCGGGTACTGGACCCGGAAACCGGCGCCACCTGTAAGGATATTGCCGCCAAGATGGCCTATGCCGAGGAGCTGAAGGGCAACAAGGCCAAGGAACTCTACAACAAGATGCGCAACCGCTACCAGATGCGCTGCTCTCGTGCCCCCAGCAATCAGAAAATGCGAGATGACTACAACGCCTGGCGCAAGCAGGCGCAGATGGCGTTGAGTAAGTACCAGTTGGGGGAGGTAGACTGGGAGGAATTTGAGGAGATTATTCGCAGCGACCTATAATGTCTCTCCTTGTTGGAGAATCAAATCCGCCTCCTTTTATGGATGATGACAACGATTTTCAATGCAATTTTTTCAGTTCCAGTAGTAGTGCCCCTGCCAACAGTCCCAGCAGGCAGCCGCCGAACGCAAGTATTTGGGTACAAATCAGATGATCCCGAATCGAATTTGTCAATGATACAAACGCCACCAGGCTTTGCTGAACAAGATTGCCCAAATCCATCCAGAAATTCATATCCGACCATCGGCTGGGAACCAACCAGCGAGGCAAAGCGGCCAAAAGATGCGGCAGTGCCAGTGCTGCCATCAGAAGCAGAGCAAATCCAGTCACCTGACGCCCCATTTTTCCAAGAGGGGCCAGTCTCCACAGCTGATGCAGGAATAGCAGTGCAGCAACCCCCAATGGTATCCAGGCGACAGCATTTATGATCTGACGCAATGTGCCTGTTGGCAGCAACACCGTGTCGTTTTCCGAAAGTCCGGCACTTTGCAGAAGATTCTGCATTGTTCCGCGGGGGTTGTTTCCGCTCTTGATTTCTAGGGACGCGGCTGTATAACCAGCATCCGAGGTAGTCACATCCGGGCAAATCAGAAAACATTCTTTTCCTTCCACCACACCGGTGATACGACGTTTTCCGTCATCCACCATCAGCTCCAATCCTGTCACTTCACGACTTCCAAACAGGGCATCTGCCAAGCCGACACTGATTGCACATCCATCCCACTGTTCTGCCCCGGGTGCACTCCCGTACAGATAGGCCGCCGGGAAGCAGAGGGTCGGGCTGCCACAAACGGAAATGCGTTGTGCCACAGAACTTCGTCCCAAATCCGTCGTAATCGTTTCTGACTCTTCTTTCCAGAGTGCGAGATTGAGGCCGAGATCTTCTGCTGCCTTGCTGAGTGAGTTAGCTTGTAAGACAGAGACCGGCTCTTTAAACCGCAGCTCATATCCCTTTGCGGGAAGATTTGCCGCTAAAGTAAACAGTCCCCCAACTGCGAATGCGATCAACGCCCACCCCAATATCGTGAATATCCATTTTTTCATGATGCCACCCGAACCCAGGCACCTTCTGAGAGCGGTTTGTCCGCGCCGGTGACTACCTGTCCGCTGATGCTGCCGGAAACCGCTGCCATACCATCGCCCTGTGCCTCAACCGTTACCGGAAGTCGGATCAGTACATTCTGTGTACCCAACAGCGTGGATTGCTCTTCCACCAAATAGACAAACATACCAGAGCTGTCTGTTTGAATTGCGGTGGCTGGAAGGCATTGTTCGTACTGCCCTGCGTTCAGTTTGATTTCCACAGTAGCACTTCCCGCTTTCCATTCGCCGGAGTTTAACATGGCGGTAATTTGTATACTTCCATCTTCCGATGGTTCGGACAAAGCCGTAATGGTTGTCTGCATAGATTGACTTCCTTGCTTCACAGTGACCTGTGTTCCCACCGTGGCAAGGCGAGCCGACTCCTGCTCCAAAGAAAAGGTCAGTACACTGGCAGCGTTCTGATCTGCAAGAAGACCTGCCACAGATGAACTGTTTTGCCCTGCCACAAGATTCAGCTGCGTGAGTGTTCCATCCATAGGAGCTGAAAAAATGCCGTCCGCCGCCTCCAGTTCCTGCAAAGCCGACAATTCCGCGCGAGCAATGTCCAGTTGAGCTTGCGTCACAGCGGCTTGTGCCTGGTTGGACGCATTCGTCTTTTCAATGTCCTCAGAGGACTGGTTATAATTATGTGCGGCGCTGTTGCGGGCATCCTCATAGCTCTGGGCGGTATCCTCCGCGGCTTTGTTGGCGGCTGTCGCACTTTCCTGTGCCGCGGCAAGGGCCGACTCAGCAGCATCCAGCACAACTTGTGCATCGGCTATTTTCTGTTGCCGCTCCGCCTCTGCACTTTCGGGAGTAGCAACAGGCTGGTTCTGCAGGGCATTCAGTGCATTTTGGGCCGCATCCCGCTGCTGCCGCGCTTTTTCAATCGCATCTTCACCGTCCTGCCATGTTTTCTGTGCATCGGAATAGGCTCGTTCCAGTTGCTGTTGGGCTTGCTGGAGTGCAAAACTATCTGCTTTGTCCGGATCGGAGAGTTGCATGGCGGAGACTTCCAGCTGTTTTACTTGGGCCTGTTTGGTTGCCAATGCCTGCTCCAGGGAGACCTCATCAAATCGGGCAATGGCATCTCCTTTTGAAAGGGCCTGCCCTGTTGTAGCCGTTACCTGTGCCACCAACAAACCTTCCGGGGCAGTAAGAGGTGTACCTCCCTGCACAGAAATGGTTCCTGATGCCGTACTGCTTTGGGTGATCGAGCCTGCGCTTGCCTGTCCCAAAGTCACTCTGGGCATACTGGCTCCGGCGATCCCCCGAGCTGTAAGCGTAAGGATGAGCATAACGGCAAAGAATTTAACTACCGTACCGAGGCGCTCAGCTTGCTTGGGATCGCTGTTCTTCCACGCGTCGAACGCGGTGCGAATACGATAGAGCGGAAATCGAAACTTCATGGAAATATGTCCTTGCAATCCTTGTATTATTCTTTTAAGCCGCTTGCCTGAATTCCCAGTTCCAGGTATTGTTGCCCAAAGCGGAAAATCAGTACAGCAGGTGCCAACATAATAAGGCTAGCTGCCATGGCGGTGGCCAACGTCTGACCATTGGCATCGTTGAAAGAGGCCAGATAGAGGGACAGCGGCCATCGGGACGGATCTTTCAAAAATGTCATGGGCTGCTCGATGGCGTTCCACCCTTCCAGAAATGCCAGAACCATCGCGGAAAGTATGCCTGGCATTCCCAAAGGCAGTCCGACGTGCCAGAATGTACGAAACGGGCCGGCACCATCCAAAGCCGCAGCCTCCAGCAAAACCATGGGAACTGCGTCGAATCCTCGTGCCATAATGAATACTGTAAAGGCGGAAAAGCAGCCAGGCAGAATCAAAGCCCAGTGCGTATCCAGCAGCCCCAGCTTATTGAGTACCAGATAGTTGGGTACCATCGTAACCTGAAAAGGCAGCAGCATCAGGATCATGTACAGGTTCATACAAATCCGGCGGCCACGAAACCGTAACCGGGACAAGGCCCAGGCCGCAGGGGTACAGAAGATGAGCTGCCCCAGGAGCTGGGGAAACACCTGGATGCAGCTGTTCCAGAACATGGCAAAAAACGCAGGGGTATCCAGGAGCAGTTCCACCATGGGCTGCAGGGTAGGCCAACTGGGCAGAAGTTGCCACCGCACCGCCTGGGCTGCGCCGTCGTGCAAAGCCGGGCCGATGGTTGCCGCCAGTTCATCCGCCGGGGTCAGCGCCCCAAAGAAGAGAAACCACAGCGGCCACCAAACGCTCAAGGCCATCCATCCCAGCGAAACCGTGAGCAGCGCACGGGTCACTGCGGGTTTCACGGGTTCAGAATGGCAACGGTATCCGCCGTGAAACCGCTGTCCGTATTGATGCCGGTGATATACACAAAGGCCTTTGCCTGCACCATATCGGCGGAACCCTCCGCCTGACGGGAACTGCCATTTCCGTCTGCATAAATGGCAATATACCGGGTATCATCGGTACACATCACGGAAAACCAGGAGGAGGCTCCTGCTTCAGCCATAACGCCTACGCTGGCATTCGCACCCAGGCGCTCGACAACAGTCGGAGAAAGAGTAAAGCCTGTATCCGTCATCTCCACCACAGACCCGGTGTAATCTGCCGACGCAGGGTCAAAAAGGGATTTTTCCACAGCCTCGGAGGATTCCGCATCCGGTGCCGGGGTGATGATTGGCGTGGCCGTCGGTTGAGCCGTGCTCTCTGTGTGAGGCGCATCCGGCTCCACAGAAGAGGTGCTGTCGGAAGCAGCCCCACAGCCAGTCAGAAAGAATACGCAGGCAGCTGCAGTAATCACAAAAACAGAAAATTCCTTCATAACCAATCCTCCTTTAGGGAATTATTTGTCCCGGGTCCAGATCCGCTGCAAGGCCAGGATCAGGCCGGAAAGGGCCAGCGCCATGAGCACAGCGGCCGCGGTCAGGCGGGGCAGATCCAGGGACAGAAACCAGTTGTTGAACAGATGCTGCAACAGATACATACTTTCGTGGGGGTAGTTTCCTCCCACCAGGAAAGCCTCGCGGAAGGCTTTGAAACTGTTGAGCAGACTCAGCACACTTACCAAAGTCAAGGTGGGCAGCAAGTTGGGCAGTGTGATGTAAAAAAACTTCTGCCAGGCATTGGCACCGTCCACGGAAGCAGCTTCATACAGGTCAGCGGAAATCCCGTCCAGTCCTGCCAGCCAAAGGATCATGTCATAACCGGCATTTTTCCAGACGTAGGTGAACACCAATACCCAAAAGGCAGCCTCCGTGCCCATAAAATCCACTGCGTGCCCTCCCAAAGAGCAAATCAGCCCATTCACCAGACCATTTTTGGCAAACAATACCTTCCACAAAATCACGATGCTTGCCACGTGGATCGCCATGGGAAGGAGGAAACTGGTGCGGAATACTTTGCCGCGCCAGGTATTCTTACCATTCCGCTGCTTGGCCACAGCCTGCACGCCCAGGGCCAGAAACAGGCTGCACAACAGAAGGATCGGCACACAGGTGCTGAGAAACCGTACCGTATTGCGAGCTGCCAGTTGAAAGGCTGTGTTTTCCAGCACAGACTGATAATTGGCAAGACCCACAAACTTTTTTCCCAATGCATCGCAAAAGCTGCGCCGGACCGTTTCTGCAAAGGGGACCAACATAAAGGCTGCGGTCCCCAGAAGGCTGGGCAGCAGGAACAGGATAGCGGCCGGGCCATCTGAATTGCGGCGGGATCTGGGCATGGTATGCCGCCATGTATGCCTGTGGGGCGGCAAGGCGGGGAGATTGCTCGCAGATTTTTTCATGGCTTATCCCTGTTCCGCAAACCGCAGCGATAGATCACTGACTACGCCTTCCACCGCCTGATCCATCGTTTCACTGCCGGACAGCAGCGCCTTGGTGTGGGCAATCAGGCTGTCCTGCAGGGCTTCGTCCACCACCACAGGGGTGGAAAGCTGCGCCAGCAGCTCTTCAAAGCCGCCGGTATAACCGTTATCCTGCATGGCCGGCATATTGCGATCCAGTGAGATCTGCATGCCTGCCTTCGTCACCGGCATGCCGTCCTCCTGGAAACTGCCCTGCACCTCGTCACTGAACAAGGCTTTCAGGAAGGCCCCCGCATAGTCCGTCTGATCGCTGTTGGCGGAAACCGCCGCAAAGCAGGAAGGCAGGTAAACGCCCTGGCAAAGTCCCGGCTGCAGAATGGTCTGTCCGGAAGCACGCTGTTCCGAGTCGGTGGCCCCCAGCCAGGAGGGGGTCGTCATGCTGCCGTAGCCGAATACAGCTCGGGATGTCTGGGCATATTCCGACATTCCCGCGTACCAGACGATGGTATCCAGACCACCGAAATTGCCTGCCGTACCGCTCATGGTATCCTGCTCGGGGTAGTCCGCCATGTTGTAGTCCTCTCCCACCGTCTGGAGAAACGCCATCAGATCGCGCAGCTTCGCTTCATCCAGGCCGTCCGCCGTGAACAGCGCAGGCTGGGAGGTCTGCAGGGCGAACTGCACCAGGCTGTCCACGCTGTCAAAGCCCAGGGCATACCGCTGGGACTCGTCCAGCGGTGCCCAGCTTGCTTCCGCCGGGCGCGGTGCATATTGCTGTACCAAGGCCGCCACATCGTCCAGGGTGGAGACGCCATCCAGTGTGCCGGCTGCGCCATGCATGACCGGAACCGTAAAGCGAGCGGGCAGCGTAAAGAGTTTTCCGTCCGCATCGGTATAACGATCGGTCACAAAATCATAGAGACTGCCCGTATCCACCATCCCGGACAGATCCAACAGCAAGCCACTGCCGGAGAAGGATTCCAGATCCGCACCATCCAGAATCAACAGATCCGGGCCTTCCCCCGCCAGAAGCTCGGTGTTCAGCGTCCGCAGGGCATCGTCTTTCGTCAGTCCGGCGCCTTCCTGCAGGGCCACTTCATACTCTACTGCACAATCGGGATTTTGCTGGGTAAAGGTTTGTATCGCAGCACGGACGGTAGCATTTTCCTCCAGGCTCCAGACTTCCAGCGTGTTGGCCGGGGCCGAGAGCGTCGGATCAAAGGAATACCGGTACAGCTTTGTCTGCATGGAGCCGTCACTGACAATGGCCAGATAGCTGCCGTCCGGGGCGCAGCACAGCTGAGAAATGTAATTGCTGGAAAGAGACAGCGCCGTGCCGGTGCCGTCCACCACCTGCTCACGCAGGCTGCCTCCCTGTGCCTGCCGGTAGATGCCGGTCCTATCGGCATAACAGATGGAGCCATCCGTTCCCATGGCAGCCTGGGCGCTGTACGGGTCCGACAGAAATCCTGTCTGCACCGTCTGGGTGGTGCCGTCCTGATCCGCCCGGCAAAGATCTCCGTTGGAAGAGAAATAATAGAGGAACGAACCGCTTTCATCACCGGCCGGCAGGATCCCTGCAATGTCATTGTCGCCGAAATAGTAGTTTTCACCGGATGCATCGGCTCCCGCCCCCATCCAGCTCTGGTTCCCGCTGCTTACCTGTACCCAGCTTTTTACCTTTTGGGCATCCACATCATAAAACAGAATATTTCCCGGCAGAGAAACACCCGGTCCGCCTGACGGGACAGCCACCAGGGTTCCATCGGGCAGGAACCCCATCTGGTTGAGATAGAAATTCCCCCCGTCCACGCCCAGGTCCAGCTGAACCGGGTTGCCGTCCGATTGTACGACCCACAGGGTGGAGTCGGTGGTTGTAAACGCCACGGTGCCGTCCTGGCGGGCAGCCCAGCGTGCCAGCGTGCCTGTTTTTTCGGCCCAGTCCAGAGTCTCAGACTGCCAGCTGGCACCATTATCCGTGGAGGTGAGACGGACAGTGACCGGCATATCGGTACTCTCATCCCGGGCATACAGTACAAGACTGCCATCTGCCAGTGCGGCAGGCGCCGCGCCGAGTACCAATCCGGAGGAAATTCCGTCAGCCTGCCGTTCCACCCAGCGTCCCTGGGGGACCGCGTCCGTCTGGACGGCGCTGGAATCGGAGCCGGATGCACCTGTGCCGGATGCGGTGCAGGCGGCAAGAGAAAACATCATCATGCCTGCCAGAAGCGAGGATAGAATCGTATGTACAGATTTCATGGTTGCCTCCCGACAATTGTGTGGATTTTGGAATACCGGCATTGTAGCAAAACAATCTGGAAAAAACCTGAAAAGTGTTTTCAGGTTTTTTTCAGACTGGCTGTGTAGACTAAGAATGTTCATATAATAGAGGTATACTGGATTGATAGAAACGACGGTTATGGCGGGAAGGAAATACCCATGCGAATCTTACTGATTGAAGACGACAAGGCGCTTTGTCAAGTTTTACAGCCCACATTACAGGCAGCAGGATTTGCCTCCGATTGCTGCCATACAGGTGCCGATGGTTTGCATCTTCTCAAAACCGGATACTATGATGCCTGCATCCTGGACAGGATGCTGCCAGAATTGGACGGCCTTACGCTGCTCAAAAGTGCCCGGGCCGACGGCATATCCATCCCCGTTCTTATGCTCACTGCTTTGGGGCAGATCGGTGACCGTGTGGAAGGTCTGGATGCCGGTGCTGACGATTATCTGGCAAAACCGTTTGATAACCGTGAACTGCTGGCCCGGCTGCGTGCGCTGGTCCGCCGGCCGGCGGATCTGCATGAGACCGCCCACCGGATTGCCTGTGGCGATCTTGTCCTAGATACCGCCCAGTTGACTTTGACGGGGCCTTCCTCCACTGTGACGCTCAGCCGCCGGGAATGTGACCTGCTGGCGGCATTTTGTCGTGCGCCCGGCCTGCTTCGGGCAAGGGCAGTCCTGTTGGGCAGCGTGTGGGGATCGGCGGCCGAGATTGAGGATTGCAGTCTGGATAGTTATATCTGTTTCATCCGGCGGCGTCTGACTGCCGTCGGCAGCCGGGCAGTCTTACGGACGGTACGAGGCGCAGGCTACCGCTTTTTGCCTGATGGTGAGGAAAACGCTCATGCTTAAACACCTCCGACGCCGCCTGACAATTCTGTTCAGTATACTCACCGCTGCTGTGCTGGCGGCAGCGCTGACGGCGACCTGCCGCATGGCCCAAATCGAAGCAGTTTCCGGAGCGGACCTCGTGTTTGCCAATACCGTCTCGGCAATTGAAGATGCTGTAACCGAGAACAATCTGGTTCGTGACAGTTGGCTGGCGAGTCAGGAAGCCGCTGGCCGCTTGGTTCTGTATATGGAGGACAATGGTCACCCCCTTGTATTCTCCGGTGGGTGGACACCTGCCGATGCGCGCACCACACTGGTGGCGCTGGCCAGAGAACAGGCAGTCTCTGCCGGGCTGAATCCGGACAGACTGCACCGGCAAAAGGTAAACTTTTCCTTGAACGGCGCACAACTCAGCGGCTCCTACACCTGTACCGCAATGCTGTTGCCCAGTGAACAGATGTCAAGTGCGGTTCTTCTGTACATTATCCGGGATATGGGCCCCTTGCATGACCGCCTTTGGGCCATGGTCTGGCAATATACAGCCCTGTGGGCTGCGGGTGCCTTGATACTGGCATTTCTCTCCCATTGGATGGTGGATCGTGCCCTGCGCCCAACCGCCCAGGCAATGCAGAAACAGCGGGAATTTGTAGCAGCTGCGGGCCATGAACTGCGCAGCCCACTGACTGTGCTGAAGGCAAGTCTGCAAGCGGCGCAGGCTCCCGAAACAGCCCATCTGGCTCCTCAATTTTTAAGCCATGCCGCATCGGAGGTGGACAGGCTTTCCCGTCTGACAGAGGATTTGCTGATTTTGGCCGGCGGTGATGCAGGGGTACTGCGTACCTCCCTGGCGAAAATCAGTACTGACACTTTTTTGGTGGAACTCTATGAAAGATTTGTCCCGGTAGCGCGTGACCACGGCCACTCCCTCACGCTCCACCTGCCAGACAATCCCTTGCCCGCCCTGCACGCAGATGCACAACGGCTGGAGCAGCTGTTCGCCGTCTTGTTAAACAACGCATTTGAGTATTCCCCTGCTGGCACTCCCGTGGAAATTCTTGCGGAGCTGCCGCCTTCCGGTGGTCTGCACATCGCAGTAGTGGATCACGGCCCCGGGGTCCCCGACGCAGAAAAACACCGTATCTTTGATCGGTTTGCCCGAGGAGACCGCAGTCGGACCGACAAAACGCATTTCGGCCTTGGCTTGGCCGTTGCCAGTCAAATTGCCTCCTTGCACGGAGCGATCCTGCGTGTACGGGACACGCCCGGAGGCGGAGCCACCTTCGTGGTGGAGTGGCGTAATAATCATGTTCTGGACAGATCCAGCTTTTCGTAAATACAGAATGCTTTCTGAAACAGCAAAAGCCTTGCAGCGAGAAATTTCCCGCTGCAAGGCTCTTTCTATTTCATATTCATAGACTGCAGATAAAAAACAAATCCGAACGCACCCTCAAAAAGAAGTACGTTCGGATTTGCTTGGTATGGTGCACCATCGGGGACTCGAACCCAGGACCCACTGATTAAGAGTC
>NZ_JAQFEN010000024.1:0-5094 GCF_027689445.1 Gemmiger qucibialis
CTTTGAGCTGCCGGTTTTCATTTTCAAGCCGCTGCCGCTCCTGGGCCTCCTTCAGCTTTTCTTTCGTCGAGGGGATTTTCTGCTGAAGCTGTTGGTTTTCTACCTTCAGCTCCCGCACCTTCTGCTCTGCCGCCGCGCCCCGGATCACCGCCGCCTTCAGCTCCTTCACCTGCTCCACCGTCACGCCCTTGACGGCCCCTGTCAGCGTCTTTTCCGGCTGTATTGCGTCCAGATCGGGCTTGACCTTCTCCACCGCTTTCAGCAGCTTCACATTCCCTTGCAGGGCCTTTCTCTGCTTTTCCAAGGCCGCGATCTCCTGCTCTGCCGCTATCACCTGTTCCTGGACAGCTTCAAGCCGCTGGGCCGCTGCTCTGTACTCTGGCAGCTCCATATGAGGCCGGCCACCGCCCAGGCTGATAATCTCAAACTCATGCGCCTGGGCGATTTCTGTTAGGGCTTCTTTCTCCCGTTCCATCCAGGCTTTCCATTCCGTCTGCTTCCGGCCAAGCCCCTCAAATCCTTGCTGCTTTAACGCTTGTTTCATTGATACCCTCGTTGAGAGGCCCCGGCTCTGCTCCGTTGCCACCGGCACGAAGTCCACATGGAGGTGGGGCGTGGCCTCGTCCATGTGCAGCACCATATTGAACACCCGCAGATGAGGATTGCGCTCCTGGAAGGACTCTGCAAATTCTTTGAGAGCTGCCGCCGCCCGTTCCCCTCCAGGGGAGCCGCACCCGCAGTCCGTCAAGTTGCCGATCTGAAAGATAGCCTCGTGAAATAGCTTCTCCTGCTTGCTCTGCCGGATATGCTCATAGTAGTCTGGTATCTTGTCCCTGGTCTTTTTCTTTTTGGCATTGTAGGCGGCCAGGGCTTCATCGAAAAGTTCGTGGTACACCTTTTTCAAATCCTCGTTGCAAAAGGTGACATTCTGCCCCGACCTGCTTCGGTCTACATTCGCCGCTGAAAAGCTCCTGTTGTTGTGCCGGATACTTCCCCGGCCCGTCATTCCCGAAATGGTTGTGCCTATAAAATCACCCGTCCCTTTCCTGCAAAAGCCTATATCCTACTACTCCTATTTTACCATAACTGGCCGCAGTCCACAACCTCTTTGTTACTTTCTTGTGAGAAAGTAACGCAAAAGCACTTTCACACCGTCGCCCCTTCGGGGCTGGCAGTATGAAAGTGCTTTTGCGCGCTCCCGCGGGGGATTGCCGGAGCTGCCAACCGCTACGGTTTCCCGCTGCTTTCGGGCGGCTCCGGCTGGGACTTCGGCCACACTGTCAAATTACTGCTTTATGCTCTGCAAAATTTCCTCAACCGTCGTTCCGTACAACTTTGCCAGCGCAATCAAATTAGAGGTACTCGGATCACATTCTCCGCTTTCCCACTTAGATACTGCTTGCCGACTAACCCCTATTGTTTCTGCTACAAATTCTTGGGTCATCTTATTTTTAGTCCGCAAGTCTTTCAATACTTCACCTAAATTTTGCTTAAGGACGCTCTTTTCAGCTCTTACATCTTTAGACCTAATATATTTCTTCAAAGCTCGAATAATCAAGATAACCAGATAGATAAATAGCCCGAAAAGACCTGCATAGATGATCAAAGAAATAACCAGCATTGGTGCCGCTATACTCATATTTGTTCCTCCTTTCTGATCATCATTTTAGCAATAACTTCTTGGTTGCTACCACCAATTATTGAGCAACTTTAAGTTGCTTTCTACTTTCCAAACAGTTTACTAAACCACCCGCGCTTTTGCTCCGGCTCCTGGCCCTGCTGATCCGCTCCGGCCTCCCCGGTAAGAAGCTGCTGCTGGATTGTCCCCGCGTGAAGGGCCTGGGCCGCCGCTGCTGTCTGCTGGGCGGCAACCAGAGCCTCCGTCAGCTTTTCAATCTGCCTGTCTTTTACTTCAAGCTGCCCTTGCAGTGTGTCGATGGTGGCCTGTAAAACGCAAACCAAATCGGAAACTTCGTGGTTTTCGGTTTGCGTTTTAGTTTGCGTTTGGTTTTCGATTTCGGTTTGCGATTTTTCAGAAAAAGCCTGTTTTATCAAGGCTTCCTGGTGTTCATCAATCGCAAACTGGTTTCCGTTTTTTCGCAAACCTGATCGCAAACCCAGGTTTGCGATTTGTTTATTTACTGCTGTCTTTGATACCCCTATCTCGTCCGCTATCTGCCGGATTGTTTTCATACTTTCACGAACAGGCCCACAGGACACACGCCCTCAAACCCAGGCGTAGATATGTACCAGCAGCCGGGGCCTGTTGGCTCCCAGGCTACTTCAAGGGTAATCTCGTGCCAGCCATCAGGAAACAAGGCGGTAAAACCCTGCCCTGCGTGTATGCCGTCCCCTTCCAGGAGCAGCCGAGAGTGCGGATCATCGTCTGCCGGATCGGGGAGCTGCAACTGCGCGATCCTCTCTTTATCCCAGCTCATAGACCTTTCCTCCTTCCCCTAAAATAAATCGCTATGCGATCCCGTCCGGGTGAGATATAAAATCAGCTCGTCCCCGTCCACTTCGTAGATCAGCAACCAATCCGGCGTAATGTGGCACTCACGACACCCAGCATAATCCCCGGAAAGTTGGTGATCCCTGTTCTTCTCTGGCAACGGCTCCCCCGCAGCCAACTTTTTAATAATATCCGTCAGCAAAGAAATATCAAAGCCGCGCTTTTTCACGCGCTTCAAATCCTTCTGAAACTTTGTGGTTGGTCTTATGTTATACATCAGCAAGCAGCTCCTCCATCATCTGATCGACATTGGAATAGGTCTTGCCGAGGCTCGGATCGGCTTTCATTCTCTTTACTTCCTTGATTGCTTCAACAGTTTCCGCGTTCGGCACATCGCCGCTAATTTCAAAGGGTATTCTATACTCCCTCACAGCCTTACGCGCAAAAACATTGAACGCCGTTGTCATCGTCATTCCCATATCAGCACAGAACGCCTCAAACTGCCGCTTCAAGTCTGCGTCCATACGAATGTTAATATTTGTATTTGCCATAGGTAGCAACTCCTTTCACTCTCATTATATCCATTGTATAACTTTTTATTTACAATGTCAATATATGTTTCTGACCGTTTACCCAAGCACTGGCCCTTAAACTTCTACCCTGGTATGTTCGCATTTAGAGGACAAAAAAGCCTTGATTTATGCGGCTTTCCGGGCGCAGTAGAGAGGGGGCCGGTATATTTACCCTCGGAGGGCTGAAAACGGCTTCTAAAGCGTAACAGGGGCCTTTCTGGGCCTTATTCCTGGCCCCCATCGTGCAGTGCGTCCAGGATCCAATCGCTCAACTCCTGGGAAGGGGACACCCGCACCGTTATATGCCCATTTTCAAAGCGCACCGCTGGCGGCGGGCAATCCCACCACTTACGGACGGTTTTCGGATCAAGGCCAGTTTCCCGGTGACAGTCGGCCTTGCGCCCCTCCGGGTGCTGCTGCCGCCATTCATAAACCCGCGCCTGGGCCGACGGGCGGCCATTCCCCTCACGCCAATTACTATGAACTATGTCCCGCGTTGCCCTGGCTATCTTCAAATGCTGTTCCTGTTTGCGCCAGTTCCGCTTATTGACAGGCATAGTCAGGCCGGAGAGCTTCGCTATATCGTCCCTGGGGAATGTCACATAGTCCTCATTGAACATTTCCAGGGCGCACACCACATCATCTTTTGTAAAGCGGTTTATATCCTCAACACTCATATCATCGTAGGGCCGGAGCAGCGCAAAAGCGTCCCGGCGCAGCTCGTCCTCGTCTATCCCGCATTTTTTTGCATAAATCGCCAGCGTCATAATGCCATAGAAACGATGGCCCACCCGGATTTCATCGGCGATCCGGTGTAGCCACCAGTCGTAAAGGTCACGCTTGACCGTCCAGCGGCCCCGCCGCTCCTTCTTGACGATCCTCCGCTCATACCAATCCGGGTACTTCTCTTTCGCCTCGGCCAGCGACAGGCGGCTCTTTCTCATAAGCCCCTCAAGCCGCTGCTGTTCCCCGTTGCTGTCCGGGATATAATCAAGCAACCGCGCCAGCTCCACCGGCCCGCCGAGCCGGAACGCCCTCACAGGGTACTCCCGTCCCAGCTTCGAGCCGGAGCCGACCACCCGAAAGCCCTGCAAAATCCCCTGCATTTGCGGCTCTTTGATGGTGGAGGTAAACTTATTCCAAATCTGCCGGGTAAGGGAATATTTCAGCTCTTTCAAGCATTTTTGGTTGTACGGGTACATAGGCACCGGCTCTTTCAGCACATAATACAGGTGAAGCCCTGTCCCGCTGTTTACAACAAAGGTTGCCTGGGGCAGAATATCCTTGTTCATCTGGTGCAGCGTGTCCCGGAGCTGGGGCATACCCACCCCGTCCAGGTCAAAAACCAAGGCATAGAGATACCTGGCATTTTTGCCGCACCGCCGCAGCCCAAAATAGGAGATCGGGGACATAATCGTGAAATCGGTATCTTGCAGCTCCCGCAGCTCGTCCAGCTCGTCAGTGATGGTACAGCGTTTCGCTTTACCGTCCCCCTCGATCTGCAAGGCAATCCCCGTTGCCTTGTCAACCTCACCTTTCGGCACCGTCACCGCAATTCCGTTTCCCTTCCTGTCCTCAAAATGGCCCTTCCTCTCGAAAGATCCTTCTGGGAAGATCTCACGATAAAACTCATACGGCTCCACCGGCTCCAAAAACTTCTCTAAATGCTCGTTCTTTTCCCTGTAAAGTTCCCGCAGCCGTTCCAGGGCTTCTTGCTGATCCGCCACTCCTTACACCTCTTTTCGTACATTCTGCAAACCCATAGGGGGAAAAGGGGAAGCCAAAGAGCGGCCCCTTCGGGGCCTTAAAGAGAAAGTCACCTCCCCCTTTTCCCCCTCGCTCTGGGGCATGGAAATGATGGAAAACCTTTCAGGTTTACCACATTCCCACACCCCGCCGCTCACCCCCATAACCCCCTCCGACTTTCTCCCTGTCAGAGAGAGAATATTTTATTATATTTTCCCTGGCCTAAAGGCCATAGGGGGGCATATATTATCAATATATTTTTTCCCTATTTTACGACAAACCCATTTCAGCTTGTCCCCCCCCCCCATAGGGGGCATATATTAT
>NZ_JAQFEN010000024.1:5104-5403 GCF_027689445.1 Gemmiger qucibialis
CCCCCCCCCCCATAGGGGGCATATATTATCAATATATTTTTTCCCTATTTTCTGTTGATATTATAGCCTGTCCGGGTGGCTCTTGCAAGGCCCCCGGACAGGCTTCTTTTACAGCTCCATACCGCCCCAGGTATGGCCCCGTTCCTGATCTCTTTCCGGCTGCTGCACCTCTGGCACAGGTAGCAGCTCACGCGCCTTTTCGACCAGAGGACGGAACTGCTCTGGCAAGTGCCGATCCAGGAAATCCAGCACCGCCCCGATCCCTTCCCGGAGCCGCGCCGAAAACCCGCGCTCCCGGC
>NZ_JAQFEN010000025.1:0-3993 GCF_027689445.1 Gemmiger qucibialis
ATTTCCAATAGTGGTCAATTCGTGGTCTGACTACCGTTGACCACCGCAGTTTTGCAAGTACAAATCACGCTGCATCGAGCAAAAACGAGCCTAAAACCTGCCGTATCGCAGTTGTCGGAGGCCAGTGCTCTATCCAGCTGAGCTATGATCGCATATATTGAGAAAACGCCATGCTGACATGTTCCGGATGGAGAAAAAACCAGCTTTTTGTACAGAAAACAAACCGTTGTTGACCGGGTACATTTTGTGTGTTAGACTGGCAGTAGAACGTACAAAAGCAGGTGCAAAGCCGCTGTAAAAAGCATTGCAGATGGAACGAAAGATTACGCTTTAATCATATTACCACATTGCGGCGGCGGATGCAAGTATCAAAATCGTTTTGCGGCAATGCGAAACGGATAAAAATTAACTCTGTACTTAAGGTGTGTCTGGAAAGTCGAGCATTCAGTCTGTTTCAGATATCCCTTAGGGGGTATCTGAAAAAGTCGAAAATATCGTCTATTTCTACAAACGCAGCGGGATTATGCGTTAAAAAAGCCTTGGGCAACACCGCACAATTCCCGCCTTGCGGCTTAAGCACCGCTCCGGCAGCTGCGGCACGGCAGCTGCGTTGCCAAAATGCTCGATAATGTCGGGTTGCGGTACCCGCATCGTGCTTCGGGGGCAAAAGCCCCTCGCACTCTGCGACCGCTGCCCCTGCTTCGGTTCGCTGTTTCCGCCACTGGCGGTGCTCACCTTTGCAGCATCCAGTATTATCTGCGCTTTTGGCTTGGCATCTGCCGCACCTCGCTCGCCGTATCGGCACTTAGAATTATGCGGTATTGCCCTTGGAATCCACAAAGGATTCCTGCGGCTCTTTGCCTTAAAATCCTGCTTGTGTTTGCGAAATATCCGTCATTTTCTTTGTTTTCAGATACACCTTAGGCAGAAATAAAAGGAGCAATATTATCATGACACCGGAACTGAACTGGTTAAGTGACCCGACTGTGTTTGCCGTGAACCGGCTGGATGCCCATTCGGACCATGTATGCTACCGTACTGTGCAGGAAGCCGCGCAGCGCCACAGCAGCCTGCGCCAGCCGCTGGACGGCATGTGGCGCTTTGTATGGAGCAGCTGCCCGGCCCAGCGCCCGGCGGATTTCTGGCGCGAAGGAGCGGATCTTTCGGGCTTTGGTACCATCCGTGTGCCGGGCCATATGGAGACCCAGGGCTATGGTCAGCTGCAATACACCAACACGCTGTACCCGTGGGATGGACGCAGTGCGCTGCGGCCGCCGCAGGTGGATTTGAACGATGATCCCGTTGGCAGCTATGCGCGGGAATTTGATCTGGATGCCGGGCTGCGCGGGCAGCGGGTATGCATCAGCTTCCAGGGTGTGGAACAGGCCATGTACCTGTGGTGCAATGGCAAGTTCGTGGGCTATGCCGAGGACAGCTTTACCCCCTCGGAATTTGACCTGACGCCGTACATCAAAGAAACCGGCAACCGCATCTGCGTGGAAGTGTACAAGCGCAGCAGTGCAGCATGGATCGAGGACCAGGACTTTTTCCGCTTCTCCGGCATGTTCCGCCCGGTATACCTGTACGCCAAACCGGCGGTGCATCTGGCGGACATCTGGCTGAAAGCGGACCTGAGCGAGGACAACACCACTGGTCTGCTGACCCCGGAGCTGAAGCTGGATGGAGAGACCGAAGGGGTCAGTGTGACTTTGCGCCTGACCGACCCGGAGGGCTATGCCCTGTATGAAGGCCCTGTGACGGGGGACACGATTGAGTTGGAGGGGATTCAGCCGTGGAGCCACAAGACCCCGGTGCTGTACCATGCAGAGCTGACGCTGAAAGATGCACAGGGCACCGTGCAGGAAGTGGTGCCCTATGACATCGGTTTCCGCCGCTTTGAGATGAAGGACGGCATCATGTGCCTGAATGGGGAGCGTGTGGTGTTCAACGGTGTAAACCGCCACGAATGGAACCCCGAAAAGGGCCGCGCTATTGATGCGGATGATATGAACGCCGCCATGGCCGTGCTGAAAGCCAACAACATCAACGCTGTGCGCACCTGCCATTACCCGGATCAGAGCCTGTGGTATGATCTGTGCGACAAAAACGGCATTTACATGATCGATGAAACCAACCTGGAAAGCCACGGCAGCTGGCAGAAGCTGGGCGCGATCGAACCCAGCTGGAATGTGCCGGGCGGCCTGCCGGAATGGAAAGACTGTGTGGTGGACCGTGCCCGCAGCATGCTGGAGCGCGACAAAAACCACGCCGCTGTGCTGATCTGGTCCTGCGGCAACGAAAGCTATGCGGGCGAGGATATTCTGGCCATGACGCAGTTTTTCCACGCCAAGGACCCCAGCCGTCTGGTGCATTATGAAGGTGTGGTGCATAACCGCGCGTTTGCGGCCATTACCGATATGGAAAGCCGGATGTACGCCAAGCCGTGGGAAATCCGGGAATATCTGGAATCCAAGCCGGAAAAGCCGTTCATCCTGTGCGAATACATGCACGATATGGGCAACTCTCTGGGCGGAATGGAAAGCTATGTGAAGCTGGCGGAAGAATACCCGCAGTACCAGGGCGGCTTTATCTGGGACTACATGGACCAGGCCATCTGGCATACAGACGTCATGGGCCGCAAGGTACTGGGCTATGGCGGCGATTTTGGCGAGCGGACGACGGATTATAACTTCAGCGGCAACGGCATTGTATACGCCGATGGCGCAGAGAAGCCCGCCATGCAGGATGTGCGTTACTGGTACGCCAGCCCGGCGGACCGTGCGGCGCAGGATACCGTCAACGCTGCTGCGGCAGCACAGGCAGACCGTACGCTGGCCGAAGCCTGGCAGAGCCGCCGCGCCTACCCCCTGGTGGTGACCCAGGGCGACGGCAACCTGGGCGTAAAGGGCAAAAACTTTGAGATGCTTTTCTCCATTGCGGGGGCTGGTCCGGCATCGCTGAAGGTGAACGGCACCGAATGGCTGTGGCGCGCACCGCGCCCGGCGTTCTGGCGGGCCTCCACCGACAATGACCGCGGATGCGGCTTCCCGCTGCGCGCGGCGGCCTGGATGGCGGCGGATGTGTTTGTAACATATAGCGGCATGAAGGTGCTGGAAGCAGGTCCCGACTGCGTAAAGGTGCAGTTCCAGTTTGGCATTCCCACTGTGCCGGGGGCCAGCGCAGAGCTGGTCTACACTGTGGAAGCACAGAGCGCATTGCGGGTGGATGCCGTTTACCACGGCGTAGCCGGTGCGCCGGAGCTGCCCTGTTTTGGTGTGAAATTTGAAACCTTTGGCCCGGTGACCCGCACGGTGTGGACCGGGCTTTCCGGCGAAACCTACCCGGACCGCTATAAGGGCGGTGTGTTCGGCTGCCATGAGGAAACCCCGCATGTGGAGCCACATCTGGTTCCGCAGGACTGCGGCATGCACATGCAGACGCGGCAGGCCATGCTGGAACAGCGGGATGCCTGCGGCCACACGACTGCCACGCTGACCTTGCAGCAGGTGGATGCACCATTTGCGTTCAGCGCGCTGCCCAACACGGCGCAGGAGATCGAGGCGGCGCAGCACATTACGGAGCTGCCCGCGACCGGCCGCACCAGTGTGATGGTGCTGGGCGCAGTGCGCGGCGTTGGCGGCATTGACAGCTGGGGCACCGATGTGGAAGAGCCTTACCATGTTTCTGGCGAGGAAGACCACAGTGTAAGTTTCCGCATTGTGCTGTAAACGTGGAAGTTAGGGCAATACCGCATAATTCTAAGTGCCGATACGGCGAGCGAGGTGCGGCAGCTGCTAAGCCAAAAGTGCAGATAATACTGGATGCTGCAAAGGTGAGCGCCGCCAGTGGCGGAAACAGCGAACCGAAGCAGGGGCAGCGGTCGCAGAGTGCGAGGGGCTTTTGCCCCCGAAGCACGATGCGGGTACCGCAACCCGATATTATCGAGCATTTTGGCAACGCAGATGCCGTGCCGCAGCCGCCGGAGCGGTGCTT
>NZ_JAQFEN010000026.1:0-3206 GCF_027689445.1 Gemmiger qucibialis
GCGCATTATCCGAGATATTCAATTATCCGAGGAGAATCTTAAAAAGTACCGATATGAAAGGCTTTCAGAGATATTTCCTCGGATAATGTAACAATTATTTCAGGAAGTCCGGCAACACATTTTCTTTTTTACGCTCAGCAGGTTCTTCTTTTTGATGCGAAAACCATTTTTCATTCCAATCCCTGATATGTCTATTCACAGTTCCCTGCGAAAGCTCAGCATATCGCTCAGTGGTAGAAATAGATGAATGGCCGAGAAAATTTTTAATCGCCACGATCGGAACTCCTGCTTCTAACATATGTGTGGCGGTTGTATGTCTCATGGTATGTGGGGTATAGCGTTTTTCCAGAAACATTCCGGGATGTCCTGCTCTTGCAAGGGCGATATATTTTTTGTAAATCTCTTCAACACAGGAAATGGTCATCTGTGGATGTGTCTGGCTGGAAAAGATATAAGTTTCCAACTGTCCAGCACGTCCAGTTTCTTCCAGATACCGTTTCAAAAGAATCCCACTGGGTTTGGCAATCACAATTCGGCGTGTTTTGTTCCCTTTTCCTGTAATCGTAAGCTTATACAGGTTTTTCTCTACAAAAAAGTCTCTAACCTTAAGGTCACAGATTTCCTGTGCCCTTGCTCCACTGGCGTACATCAAGTTTAAAAGCACCTGATCCCGGAATCCCAGACGTTTTTGGGGATTGGGAAGGTGAAGCAGGACTGAGACTTCATCAAGGGAAAAGGTAATTCTTGGTTGGATAGCTTCCTTTTTAACGGGAGTCCTCCTAACGGCATTGGCAAATACAGTTGCAGCTTCAAAATTTCTGTTTTGTGCGTAGAAAGAAAAAGAAGCGAGCGCCGAAAGCCGGAGATTCCTTGTGGATGCTGAACAGCCCCGTTCCGTTTCTATCCATTTTAAAAATCCGTCAATCGTCTCATAATCCAAGTCCCGGAACAGGATTTCATCGGCATTCTTCTTCTGAACCTGATAAATATACTGAAACAGGAGCCGGAAGGAATGCTTATAGGAGCGGATGGTATTGGGTGAAAGCCCTGATGAGAACGGCATGTATTCTGTAAAAAATTGTTCCAACAGGAGTGTAAATTCGGGGAGTTTATTTTTCCTCATATGCTGCCTCCGTGAACACGCCAGTAGCATAATCCTCAAACAGCCCCATGTACTCAGGGAACATGTCGCCGTTAAATTTTAAGTATTTCTCTGTTTCGTCCATGTCATGATGTCCAAGATAGACAGACAGGAACGGAACAGAGTCGTCCGTAGAGCGTCCGTTCTTTTCCGCTTGCGCAAACGAGTGGATAGCAAAATAATGGCGGAAGCAGTGAAGGCACTGACCTCTGGAATGAGCTTTCCCAGGCACATACAGGCCGGTTTCCATTAACAGATTCCGAAACCGTAAATCAAAAATCCCTTTGCTGGCCGCAGCCCCTTCTTTTACGGGTGAAGGGAACAGATAACTTTCGGGTTCTGCTTTAATGCCCATTGCAATGCAGTATCTTTCCAGCATCTCTGTCAGGGTTTCATTCATCGGGATAGCTCGCTGTTTATTATTTTTGGCATGGCGAATCAGTATGATTCCGCTGGAAAAATTGACATCCTTTACCTTGGCAGTCAGTGGCTCGCCTAAACGGAATCCGCACCCAAGGAGCATCCTCAGCAACATACAGAACTCCATATCCGCCTGTCGGGTTTTTGAGTTTTTATGCCTGTCACACCATTGGTCGGCACTGGATAAAAGTATCTGTATTTCTTCCTCCGAAAAAACATATGGCATGTAGCTGTCTGATGTTTTTGGACAGTCTGGCATAAAAACAACGTATCCCTTGTACTGAAGATATCTTAAAAATTTACGGAGATAACTCACCTTGTCACTGACGGTCTTGGGTGCATTGACCTGATGGAGTCTCTTGATCCATTGGTTTACAATCGCT
The DNA here is from genome assembly GCF_027689445.1 of Gemmiger qucibialis. Classification (NCBI taxonomy): domain Bacteria; kingdom Bacillati; phylum Bacillota; class Clostridia; order Eubacteriales; family Oscillospiraceae; genus Gemmiger; species Gemmiger qucibialis. The sequence goes on from NZ_JAQFEN010000026.1 coordinate 1,945, forward strand.
TCCGAGATTTCTCCAGTGTTTTCTTTTGCCAACAGGGAATCGAACGTAAGCAATACGCTGCGTGTGTTCCGCAAGGTATCGTTGCTGATTGTCCCTTGATTGGTTTCGATGTAGTCTGCAAAATCTTGTTTAAAAATGCTTCGGAACTCTTTCATGACAGACTCCACCTCCCCTCTAAGAATTCGGCAAATATACCGGTCGCTTCCATGACCGGGAGGGCATACCCACGGAGTTGCTCCATATCTAATCTGGCATAAGAACGGATGGCATTCTGGTCTGTATGTCCAAGGATTTTTCTTACCGCTTCATAAGGGATGTTGTCATTGATCATGGAACTGGCAAGGGATGACCGAAAGGCATGTGCCCCCTGTTTGCGCCCGCCCGGTTCAATCCCGGCTACGGCAATGGCTGTCCTGGCAATCTTAGCGATTGCCTGCACGGAGATATGGCCGTAGGGAGGAACAATGCGGAGAAATACATATGGACTGTCATAGGCAGTACGTTCTTCCTGTAAATACCGCTCCAGTGCAACCTTTACGTCAGAAACCATTGGGAATTCAATGAAAACGCCTGTTTTGTGCTGTGTAAGCCGGATTAGATCCCTTTCAAAATCTAGGCATTCAAGCGTCATGGATGAAATGTCCCCACTCCGGATCCCCAGCCGTGTTGCAAGGAGCAATGCTGCATAATCCCGCTTTCCGTGTGGAGAACTCTGATCAACGCTGTTTTCAATTTTTTGGATTTCCTCTGCCGTGTAAACAGACGGATAAGGTTGCGGTATTTTGAAAAGAGGGACGATACCACTGTAATCCCTGTCTGTATTGCCGGATTGATACGCATACCGAAGGAATGTGCGGATATGCGAGAGATACCATCTGCTGCTGATTTTCAGGCAGGCGATACCTACATTTTGTGCATTCATTTCCTGCGGTTTCAAACAGCCTGTCTCTGTCATAGCGAATAAAAAGTAGTGGCCAATCTTGTCGTGAAGATGTATGGTACTTTCCTGCAAACCCTTGCGACGTCCCTCTTCAAGATAACCCTGCAGGAAGGCATCCATTTCCGGATTCAGTTCCTGATAGCTGCATGATGTTGAATTGTTTTCATTTGTCTGTTGATTCATGTTAAAACCTCCTGTTTCTTTGGTGGTTTTAACTGTAGCATATGAGTAAAACATTATCCGGGGAAATATCTCTGAAAGCCTTTCATATCGGCACTTTTTAAGATTCTCCTCGGATAATTGAATATCTCGGATAATGCGC
>NZ_JAQFEN010000027.1:0-2062 GCF_027689445.1 Gemmiger qucibialis
TATATATATAGCAAGAGCTGGAAGCTCCAATTTAGCGCTTCCAGCTCGATCATTATCATAGAAGATTATTATTTACAGACTTTTCTTCATAGTCTCTCCGGTTTTCCTTCATGCTGGTCTCCTTCTGCTTATTCCCGGTAAATCTGTGCAAACCGGAAATTTCTGATGAATAACATGGTGCAGGATCGTTTTCGATTATTATATTTTACTGTGAGATTGTGATATTAGCAATAGTGAAATGGGGCAGAGAAGAGTTGAAAAGGCAGACGGATAAGAAACAAAGATAAAATAGTAAAAATAGAATAGAACAAAGAAAGAATATGGAGATAAAACAGAAAGGAATAAACAATGAATGTAAATCCTATAACAAGATTGGATTATCCAGATCCGGACGTGATCCGCGTAGAAGACACCTATTATATGGTATCCACAACCATGCACTTTATGCCGGGCTGTGAGATTCTGCAGTCTTTTGATCTGGTGCACTGGGAGCATGCGACTTATGTCTATGAGACGTTGGATCATACGGATGCGCAGCAACTGAAAAGCGGTCAGAATATTTACGGACAGGGCATGTGGGCAGCTTCCCTGCGCTATCATGAAGGCCGATTTTATATCTGCTTTGTGGCAAATGATACTCGTAAGACTTATTTGTATACTTCGGAAAAAATAGATGGTCCATGGAAAAAGCAGCTGATAGAAGGCTTTTATCATGACGGCTCTTTATTATTTGATGAGGATGGCAGAAACTATATTGTATATGGAAATGATGAAATCTGGATTACAGAATTGAATGAAGATTTGACTGCACCAAAGAAGGACGGATTACATCGTCTTTTAGTCAGTGATCATAAGAACCCGGAGCTAGGCTATGAGGGTTCTCATATTCAAAAAATAAACGGCTATTATTATATTTTTCTGATTCATTCCCTGAGAGACCGCTGGATGCGGACGGAAGCATGCTTTTACAGTGATTCTCTGGAAGGAGAATTCACGGGTGGAGATGTACTTTGTGATGATCGTGGATATTGTGGACAGGGCGTGGCACAGGGAGGAATCGTGGATACGCCGGATGGAAAGTGGTATGCAATGCTGTTTCAGGATTCCGGAGCAGTTGGACGGATTCCTATTCTGGTTCCGGTTACCTGGAAGGATCATTTTCCGTTTTTTGGACAGAACGGACATGTGCCGGAAGAAATAGAGGTTCACAGTACCAGACCAGGATATATTTATCAGCCATTAGTGGGAAGTGATGATTTCTGTAATGGGCTGCTTCCGCGCTGGCAGTTTAATCATGATCCAGATCCACGGTACTATCATCTGGATGCATTGCAGGGAACCTATACAATTACAACACGGGAAGTTTGTACAGAGCTTACACAGGCAGTAAATACGCTTACGCAAAGGATGAGTTATCCGTCCTGCGCAGCTGAGGTTACTGTTGATGCTTCTGCATTGAAAGAGGGCGATGTCGCAGGTTTGTGTGCGTTGCAGAGCTGTTATGCTGCAGTTGGCATTACAAAACATCATGGAAAATATGAAGTCCTTATGCTGGATAAAAAAGAAGATGGTATATTGGATATGACGGAAAGAACTGTTGTTGAATCACACCAGATGGATTTTCGTCTTGAAGCGGATTTCTGTAACATGAAGGATGAAGCACGCTGCTATTACCGGGTAAATAAGGGAGACTGGCTACCCATCGGAACCGTGCATAAGCTGTACTTCAAACTGGATCATTTTACTGGTTGCCGGTTTGGTCTGTTCTGCTATGCGGCAGAGGAAACAGGAGGAAGTGCCTGCTTCCGGGATTTTAAGTATTATGATGTTGATGAAATCTCATAAAGATAGAACTGCATAAAATAAGTGTCGGAATTTACTCGAATTTTTCCTACTTTGGACATTGGTTTTTACAACGGTATTGTATAGTGAAGCAGAGGAAAAACAAAACATGTTTCAGAGAGGAGAAACGATTATGAGAATTAAGAGTATGATGAAGGGTATATAAATCAAAGCGTGTAAACAGCAGCTATGGCAGCATGGATATCGATGTTCCGCAGGA
>NZ_JAQFEN010000028.1:0-1102 GCF_027689445.1 Gemmiger qucibialis
CGTGTAAACAGCAGCTATGGCAGCATGGATATCGATGTTCCGCAGGATCGTAAATCAATATTTGAGCCACAGATTGTAAAGAAACGTCAGAAGGATATTTCTGATATCGATCAGAAGATTATTTCCATGTATGCAAAAGGGATGACGACCCGTCAAATATCCGAAACCATCGAAGATTTCTACGGTTTTGAAACATCAGAAGGCTTTATTTCAGACGTTACACTCAGATCGAAGACTGGCAAAATCGACCGCTGGATGAGGTATATCCGATCCTCTATATAGATGCCATCCATTATTCCGTACGCGATAATGGAGTGATCAGAAAGCTGGCTGCCTACGTCATTCTTGGCATCAACACAGAAGGGAAAAAAGAGGTTCTTTCAATCACTGTCGGTGATAATGAAAGTTCAAAGTACTGGCTGTCTGTTCTGAATGAGCTGAAGAATCGTGGTGTAAAGGATATCCTGATTATCTGCGCTGACGGTCTTAGTGGCATTAAAGAGGCAATTGCCGCTGCATTTCCAAAAACAGAGTATCAGAGATGTATTGTACATCAGGTAAGAAACACGCTAAAATATGTTCCAGATAAGGACAGAAAAGCGTTCGCTTCTGACCTAAAAACGATTTACCATGCTTCCGATGAAGAGAAGGCTAGACTGGCTCTGGATCGAGTTACTGAAAAATGGACCGCAAAATACCCAAATTCCATGAAACGCTGGTATGATAACTGGGATGCAATAACACCGATTTTTAAGTTCTCACCGGATGTCAGAAAGGTTATTTACACGACAAATGCTATCGAAAGTCTGAATTCTACCTACTGTAAGCTCAACCGTCAGAGAAGCGTATTTCCAAGTGATACAGCGCTCCTGAAAGCCCTGTATCTGGCAACTTTCGAAGCCACTAAAAATGGACTATGAGCATTCGGAACTGGGGACAGGTCTACGGCGAACTCAGCATTATGTATGAGGGACGACTCCCAGAATAACAGAATCTATATGCATGATGAGAAGGACGTTTTGACGTCTGCTCTTGACATGCCCGAAATCATGTTGTATATATATAGCAAGAGCTGGAAGCTCCAATTTAGCGCTTCCAGCTC
>NZ_JAQFEN010000029.1:0-305 GCF_027689445.1 Gemmiger qucibialis
ATTTGAAGCAGATGCAGAAAGAAGACAAATATGCATCTGTTAAGGAAAAAATCACAACGATTTACCACGAAAACAGGGGCCGGTACGGCTATCGCCGGATCACGGCAGAACTTCGCAAGCGCAATTTTCTCCTGAACCACAAGACTGTCCAGCGGCTTATGAAAGAGTTGGGCTTAGTTTGCCGTGTCAGGATGAAGAAGTACCGCTCTTATAAGGGAGAAGTGGGCAAAATTGCGCCAAATCTGTTAAACCGGGACTTCCGCGCCGAAAAGCCGAACCAGAAGTGGGTCACCGATGTGACAGAG
>NZ_JAQFEN010000029.1:315-626 GCF_027689445.1 Gemmiger qucibialis
CCGAACCAGAAGTGGGTCACCGATGTGACAGAGTTCAGTTTGTTTGGAGAGAAGCTCTATCTCTCTCCCATCCTTGATCTGTGCAGCAGCGATCTGGTCAGTTACACCATATCGGATCGTCCTGCACTCAGCATGGTAACCACCATGCTGGACGAGGCGTTTGCAAAGATCCCGGCCGAAACAAACCTGATTCTCCATTCTGACCAGGGCTGGCAGTACCAACACAAACAATACCAACAGATGCTCCGGGAGAAAGGTGTTCGCCAGAGCATGAGCCGCAAGGGAAACTGTCTGGACAATGCTGTGATAGA